>CAYLIG010000001.1:0-203534 GCA_964383635.1 uncultured Christensenella sp.
ATTCCGGTTTCGGAGGACGAGGGCATGATCGCCGCCGCGCAGGCGGGCACGCTGACCATAGACAAGCTCGAGGCGATGACCTGCGTGTGCTCCGTTGGGCTGGATATGATCGCCGTGCCGGGGGACACGCCCGCGGAGACAATCGCAGCGATCATCGCGGACGAGGCCGCCATCGGCATGATCAACAACAAGACCACCGCCGTGCGCATCATCCCCGCGCCGGGCAAGGTGGTCGGGGATATGGTGGAGATGGGCGGCCTGCTCGGCAGCGCGCCGGTCATGCCGGTGCACACCGAATCCGGCGCCGACTTCATCCGCCGCGGCGGGCGCATCCCCGCGCCGCTGAACAGCCTGAAAAACTAGGAATCGGCGAGAAAGCAAATAGAAAAGCTCCAAAGGAACCCCTTTGGAGGTTTTTGATTTGGTGCCGGTGGTGGGACATCTTTGCTCCTGTCAGACATGTTTGCTTGCATTGCATGCGGCGCAAACGATCTTCGTCGCAAAGCCCGCCGTTTCAAACGCCGACACCGCGGCGTTTGATCCGCCGCTGGCGCGGCGGCCACGGCTTCAAGTCCCTCTTAAAGTGCAGGCCAAAGAAGAGAACCACCCAAATGGGTGGTTCTCTTCTTTGGTGCCGGTGGTGGGACATCTTTGCTCCTGTCAGACACGTTTGCTTGCATTGCATGCGGCGCAAACGATCTTCGTCGCAAAGCCCGCCGTTTCAAACGCCGACACCGCGGCGTTTGATCCGCCGCTGGCGCGACGGTCACGGCTTCAAGTCCCTTTTAAACAAATGCCAAATCAAAAAAAGGCCATCCGTACTGGATGACCTTTTTGATTTGGTGCCGGTGGTGGGACTTGAACCCACACCCTGTCGCCAGGAACGGATTTTGAGTCCGTCACGTCTGCCATTCCATCACACCGGCCAGCGGGACTATTCTAGCATACGCGCCTTTGCATTGCAAGCGCGGCCATGCGGGATTTTGCCCTTTGCTTACGGCCGCTGGCAAAGCGGATTCGCCGCGATCCGGCGGCGATTGAATCCGCCCGCATAAGATGGTATACTCAACAGGAAATCACAGTGATCGGCAGAGTTTACAAATCAAAATGGATTCATCTGAAGGAGATTCTTTCATGAAAAAAATCTTTTCCGAATTCAAGGCGTTCATCGCCAAAGGCAGCGTGATCGACCTTGCCGTCGGCGTCATCATCGGCGCGGCGTTCAAGGGCATTGTGGATTCGCTGGTCAACGACATCATCTCCCCGCTCATCGGCCTCGTCGCGGATACCAATTTCACCGATCTCGTCTGGCAGGTCGGCGGGGTGTCGATCGGATACGGGGCGTTCATCACCGCGATCATCAATTTCCTGATCATGGCGCTCGTGCTGTTTCTCATCGTCAAGGCGATCAACGCCTCGCGCACGATCGGCGGAAAATTCAAGCGCGGCGCGCAGGAAGCGGCCCCCGCACCGACGGAGAAGACCTGTCCATACTGCAAGATGACCATCGCCATAGACGCGACGCGCTGCCCACACTGCACATCGGAGGTAGAATAAATTGGAATCCAACGAACCGCGCATGCAGCCGGAAGACCCGAATCTTCAGACCCCGCAGGAGCGGGAGACAGACCAGCCGGCGGAGGAACTCGACGAACTGCAGACCAAGGTGCGCAGCTTTCCGGAAGAGCAGTGGACGCTTTATCAGCGTCTCGGCGGCGGGGTGCTGGGCATCGTCTGCGGCCTTTTACTGACGCTTGTCGGCTCCTATGAATCCGTCGGCATGTACGGCACCATCGGTGCGCTGCTTGTTGCGCTGATTGTGCCAAACATGATCGAGAAACGCGTCAAGCGAAGCATTCGCAAGGGACGTATCGCATTGATCATCACGTTTGCCGCATGGCTGGTGGCCTATGCCGCTTTCATGCTCATCAGCGGCGTGCCGATCATTGCAAACCCCGCCTGAGAAACCGGAGGAAATCATGCAACACAGATCGCTCGTATCCATCGTCTGTCCCTGCTACAACGAGGAGGCCATGCTGCCGCTGTATTACGAAGCGATGATCGGCCGCGTACTGACGCCGCTTACGGACTACGACTTCGAGCTGATCCTCGTCAACGACGGCTCGAAGGACGGCACGCTGGATATCCTTCGCTCGCTGGCAAAGCTGGATGAGCGCGTGAAATACCTCTCTTTTTCGCGGAATTTTGGCAAGGAAGCCGCCATGTATGCGGGGCTGAAAAACGCAAAGGGTGATTTTGTCTGCGTCATGGACTGCGATCTGCAGGATCCGCCGGAGATGATCGAAGAGATGCTTCGACGCCTGGCGCAGGAAGACTGCGACTGCGTCGCCACGCGCCGCGTAACGAGAAAGGGAGAGCCGAAGATCCGCAGCGTGTTTGCGCGCGCGTTTTACCGCGTGATCAACCGCATCTCGGATACGGAGTTTGTCGACGGGGCGCGGGATTTTCGCATGATGCGCCGCTGCGTGGCGGACGCGGTGCTTGAGCTCGGCGAATATCACCGCTTCTCCAAGGGGATCTTCATGTGGGTCGGCTTCGACACCGTCTGGCTGGAATATGAAAACGTTGAGCGCGCCGCCGGGGAGACGAAATGGTCGTTCTGGAAGCTCACGCGCTACGCCATCGAAGGCATCGTTTCGTTTTCCACAACGCCGCTGCGCATCGCGACCGCGGTTGGCAGCACGGCCTCCGCAATCGCGCTCGTCTACATGATCGTCCGCGTCGTCATCGCGCTGATCTGGGGCAATCCGGTCGCGGGCTATCCTTCGCTGCTGGCGATCATGCTCTTTCTCGGCGGGCTGATCCTGCTTGCGCTCGGCATCATCGGCGAATACGTCGCGCGCACCTATATGCAGGTCAAGCAGCGTCCCATCTACATTCAGAAAGAAAGCAATATTCACTAATTTTACAGAATCAAACACAGGCGGGGGAAATCCTCCGCCTGTTTTGTGCGGCTTTGATTATGGATGACGGTAGAAACGCCAGTGGATCACCGTGTCCGAAAGCGTCATGCCGATCTTTTTCTGGAGCAGGATCGAAGGCTCGTTTTGAACGGAAACCTGGCAAAAAGGCGTGAGCCCGAGGGAGAGCAGGTGATTGATCATATGCGCCTCCAGCGCGAACGCGAGCCCAAGCCGCCGGTAGGCGGGAACGACCTCCAGTAGACCCATGGAGCGCTCCTCGTGTGTGCCGACAAAGCCCGCGAGTTCCCCGCGGACAAACGCGCCGAACATGCCCGCCGCGACGCGCTCGCGAATATAATCCAAATCGTCCACCGTATGGTAGTGCTCATGGACAAAGGCGACGTGGCTGCTATCAAGCGGACGGATTTGGGTTCCCTCCGGCAAGGGATACGGCACGGGCCGGGTCGACGGATAGACGGCATGAAAGCAGTTCATTCCTTCCGTAAATCCTAGGGACGTCAGCGTCGATAGCAGTTCTTCGCCGCGTATGACGATCATATGCAGTTTGTCGGCCTCCAGATACTGCGAAAGAACCGGCAGAAACGACAAAGCGCGCCCCGGATTTGCGGCGAGCAGGAAGAGATCGTCATACCGCAGAAGTATGCCGTCTTCGTCCGTGCGGATCACTTCCGTCCCCGGCAGTTCAAGCAGTTCGATCATGTCGATATTGGCCATGCGCTCCCGCTTCAGATCGTTTAAAATGCGTTGTTTCATGAGGTGCAGTGTAGCACACTCCGGCGCCGTTATCAACGGATGGAGACGTCAAACGGCGCCGACCGGATTGCCGCGGCCAGCCCTTTGCTCTGTTTGACAGACCCCCTGCCAAATGGTACACTACGATAGATCAATACGGTGTAGTAAACGGGAAACTATACCCTCCCGAATGTGGAAAGGAACCTCGCGCGATGGCGGACGTTACGGCGATTGTGCTGACCTTAAACGAGGAAAAGAATATCGGCGAGTGCCTCAAATCCGTTGCGGGATTCTGCAGGCGCGTCGTCGTCCTCGACAGCGGCAGCACGGATCGCACGCTCGAAATTGCGCGCGAATACGGCGCGGACGTCCTCGAGCACGAGTTTTCCTATTACGCCGCGCAGTACAACTGGGGCGTGGACAACGCGGGCATCGACACGAAATGGACGCTTCGCCTTGACGCGGACGAGCGCTTTACACCTGCCGTCATCGCGCACTGCGAAACGCTGATGGCCGAGCATGCGCAGGACGACGTGAACGGCATCGTCATGGAGAGCGACTTTTTCTTTCTTGGCAGGCAGATGAAGCACGGCGGCAGCAAAAAGCGCAAGATCATGCTCTTTAAAACCGGAATCGGCAGAATTGAAGACCGCAAGCGGGACGCGCATACGATCCTGTCTTGCGGGAGTACAGTCGCGATCAAGGAGCGCTATCTGCACTATGACTTTAAGGACCTGACGAGCTACATCGCCCGCTATAACTGGTATGCCATTCGCGAGCTGAACGATTACATCGCCTTTGAACAGGGCGCCTCGTTCGACGCAAACACCGATAAAAAGCTCCGCAAACACCGCAAAAAGAAGTTCACCATCTACTACCGCGCGCCGATGTTCATTCGCGCGTGGCTGTGGTTTGTGTATAATTATTATTTCCGGTTGGGCTTTCTGGACGGGAAAGAGGGCTATCTTTACCATTATTTTGAGAGCTATTGGTATCGCTTCCTCGTTGACGCGAAGATTTATGAATACCGCAAGACCGGCGTGACGGGCGGCGAACTCCGCGCGCTGGGAAAGTGAGCGCGGCAATGGCAAACCCCGTTCGCGTGCTCATGGTGATCACCGTGCGCTTTGGCAAAAACGGCATCACAAACTGTGTGATGAACTATGTGTCCCGTCTCGATCCCGCGCGCGTGCGCTGCGACCTCGTCTGCCCCAACGAACCGGGAAAAGAGGCGCGCGACGCGATCGGCCGCACGGGCGGCGAGGTGTTCGCACTGCCCGGGCGAAACAAAAGGCCGCTTGCCTATATGCGCGCGCTGACAAAGATTGTTTCAGCGCGCGGGGAAGAGATCATGCACGCGCATGGCAACAGCGCGACGCTGGCAGCCGAGCTGCTTGCGGCAAAGCGCGGCGGGGCGGATATCCGCCTGCCGCATTCGCACAACACGACCTGCAAGATGAAGCTCGCCGACCGCCTGCTGCGCGGCGCGTTTTATCGCCTGAGCACCGGGGCCGTCGCCTGTTCCACGGCGGCGGGGGACTGGCTTTTTCCGGATCGGCCGCGGGAGGTACTCAACAACGCCGTTGACGCGGAGTGCTTTCGCTATAACGAGGCGGCGCGCGTGCGGATGCGGGAATCGCTCGGCATTGCGCCGGAAGAGTTTGTGTTTTTACATGTTGGCACGTTCAACGCGCAGAAGAATCAGGCGTTTTTGATTGAGGCGTTTGCGCAGTTGGCAGAAACACGCGCGGAGCGCAGGCTGTTTCTCGTTGGAGACGGCGAGCGGCGACCGGCCGCCGAGGCGCGCGCGGAGGCGCTGGGCCTTAGAAACCGTGTTGAGTTTTTAGGCCTGCGGGACGACATTCCCGCGCTGCTCTCCGCGGCGGACGCGTTCGTGCTGCCGTCGCTGCATGAGGGACTGCCGCTGACGCTGGTGGAGGCGCAGTGCGCCGGGCTGCCATGCGTGGTTTCGGATCGCGTCACACCCGAAGCGGCGATGACGAATCTTGTCTCCTTTGCGCCGATCGAACGCGCGGATGTATATGCAAAAGCGCTCGCCAATGTGGAACAAGCCGCGCGCGAGACGGCGTCCGACGAGGCGATTCATCGCGTGCGCGAAGCGGGATACGATGTTTCGCAGAACGCGGAGGCGCTTATGCGGCTCTACGAACGGCTGGCGCGGAACTGACACTGAAAGCGATACTATAGAATAATCGAGGAAACGGCAACGATGAAGAAACTCATGATCGTTACGCACAAGATGAGCGGGGGCGGCTGCGAGCGCGTGATTGCGCAGCTGCTGCATTGCTTTGCGCGGGACGGCATGGAGTGCAAGCTCGTTACGGAGTGCGGCGTGCCGTCGTTTTACGATCTGCCGGAATCTGTCGAGCAGGTCTATCTGACCTTTGGAGACACGCTGCCCGCTTCCAAAATTCCAAAGGCGTATCAAAAGCTGAGAAAGCTCGTCAAGCAGGAAAAGCCGGATCTCGTGCTCGCCATGCCGGAGAAGGTGAATGTCTGGGCGGTTTTGTTTTTGCTCGGCACGGGCGTTCCCGTCGTCGTCAGCGAACGCAACGACCCGCATAAGCACCCGGAAAACAAGCTCAAGCGACTGCTGCGGCGGCTGGTCTACCCGTTTGCGGGCGGGTTTATTTTCCAGACGCAGGATGCGGCGGCATATTTTCCGAAGTCGATTCAAAAGCGCGGCATCGTGCTCGACAACCCGCTGGACACGAGCCGCATCCCCGCTCGGTTCAAGGGCGAGCGGCGGCGCGTCGTCGCCGCGGCGGGGCGACTGCACGAGCAAAAGAATTTCGACTTGCTCATCCGCTCGTTTGCGCGCTTTTATAAGGACCACCATGAATATTCGCTGGTCATCTACGGCGAAGGACCGGAGCGGGAACGGCTCATGACGACCGCCAGCCGACTCGGCGTGGCCGGCGCCGTAGAACTGCCGGGACAAAGCAAAACCCTGCTCGAGGATATCGACGACTGCGCGATGTTCGTGCTCAGTTCGGACTACGAGGGCATGCCGAACGTGCTGATCGAGGCGATGGCCTGCGGGCTGAGCTGCGTTGCGACGAACTGCCCCATCGGCGGGGTGCGCTCGCTGATTGAGGACGGGGAAAACGGACTGATGATACCGGTTGGTTCGGAGCGCGCGCTGGTGCATGCCATGACGACGCTTGCGGACGACGCGCCGCTGGCCGAACGGCTCGGACGCAACGCCGTCCAGATTCGTGAACGGCTGGACGAGCTGAACGTCGCCGCAAAATGGAGGCAATATCTTGAAACAATCGCCGATCAATAAAGCGCTCCCGCTGCTTGCGGACGGTTCGTTTGCGCTGTATCTTGCCGCCGAACTGATCTTCGCGCACAGTCTCATATCGCAGATCTGCATGCTTTTCTTTTTTGGTGTGGCGGCGGCGTACTGCATACGGAGAAAGCGACTGTATTTCACCTGGTGGTTTGTATCTCTCGCGCTCTTTCTGCTATGGGGGCTGGTTGTTACGCTCGGCTGGGCGATCGACAGCGCGGCTTCAATGGTCATGGTCAAAACGCTGGTCGTCAATCTGGTGTTCGTTTTTTTCCTGTTTCAATATTTGATGCTGCAGGGCGACACGCGGCGTTATATGGCGGCGTTCGCCGTCGTGGTGACCGTCATCAGTCTGTATGCGTTTGTACGAGAACTGCCGTATGACATTCACCTGTCGCGGGTCGGCACTTCAGCCGGCATCAATCCCAACCGTCTTGGTGCGCTTGCGGCATTTTCGACCGGTTTTTGCCTGATACTGGCCAAGCGCAAAAAGATATACTGGCTGCTGCCGCTGGCCGTGCTGCTGCCTGTCGTGCTGCTGTCCAAATCTACGCTGGCGGCTGTGATGGCGGCTGTGATGGTCTGCGGCGGATATCTGGTGCTCTATCCAAAGCGCTGGTGGCTCAAGCTTGCCGTTCTGCTTGCCGCGACTGCCGCGGGACTGTATTTTATCGTTTATCTGGACAACCCGCTCAGCAGCGGCATCCTAAACCGGGTGCATGCCATGGCGCGGTATTATGTAGACGGATCCGACACCTCCAGCTCCGCCGGAATCAGACGCGGATATATCGATCTTGCGCTCAGAATGTTTCGCGAGCGACCGCTTGGCGGGTACGGATTCAGGAGTTTCCGCCTCTTCGAAGGGGCGGACGAAACATACGCGCACAATAATTTTGCGGAACTGATCGTTTCCGGCGGCTGGGTGATGCTGGCGATGTATTATCTGCCGCAGATCGCCGCGTTTGTGCTCGCCGCGCGCACGGCGGTGCGTTTCCGCCGCGGCAAAGCGGTTTCGGACGAAACAAAAGCGCGCGCCAATCTTGATTTTTTCATGCTGCTCGTGCCGGCACAGGTGCTGATGGATTACGGTTCCGTGTCCTATTATGAGCGGGTGCTGGCGGTTGCCCCGCTGCTGCTGATCGTCGCGACGCGTCTGTATCGAAAGCAGGATGAGGACGGAACGCGGTTTTTTGCGTTTTTGAAGAATCCATACAGGCTGTTTGTGATGCTCACGCACCATGGATTTTTCAAAAGAATGGACGACGAACGATATCTGCGTCTTCTCTACAGAGGCGTGATTGGCAGGGAGCTTTGTCTGGATCCGCCGTTAACGTACAATGAAAAGATTCAGTGGCTCAAGCTGCACGATAAAAACCCGCTTTACCCGCAGCTTTGCGATAAAATTGCTGTGCGGGAATTCGTGCGTAAACGCGCGGGAGAACGGTATTTTGTTCCGATTCTGGGTGTGTGGGACGATCCGCGCGACATCGATTTTTCGTCTCTGCCGCAACAATTCGTGCTGAAATGCACGCATGATTCCGGGGGCGTGATCATCTGTACCGACAAGTCCGCGCTGGATGTGGAAAGCGCGCGACGGACGCTGAAAAAGCGGCTCAGCCGCGATTATTCACGCCTCGGGCGGGAGTGGCCGTATCAAATGGTGCCGCGCCGCGTGCTGGCGGAAGCGTTTATCGGAAACGAGGACGGTGCTCTCCCGGACGACTATAAATTTTACTGTGTGCGCGGAAGGGTGCTCTGGAGCTGCCTTTGTACAAACCGACACAAGTCGGGCGCGGACTATATCGTGTATGACGCAGAGGAGCAGCCGATCTGGACGAATATTCGATCCGCGCGGCTCGAACAGCTCGCGCTGCTGCGTTCGCCGCACTATGCGCAGATGCTCGAGCTGGCGGCGCGACTCTCCGAGGGACTGACGCATGTTCGGGTCGATCTTTATGATACACCCGACGGCGTGCGGTTCGGCGAGATCACGCTCTATGACCAGAGCGGCTTTATCGATGCGTATTGCGATGAATTCGACCGCAAGCTGGGCGGGCTTCTCGACTTGAGCGGCGAACTCGCATCCGTCGAACTGTAAGATAACAAAAATACGTCCGCTCGGAACGCCTGGGGACGAGGATTGGGCGAAACAAACTGGAGGAACCATCATGAGTCTGGAAATTATCATTGGCGCGGATGTTGCGCCAACCGCGAAAAGAGCCGAATGGTCCGACGCGAGCGCATCGAATCTGCTTTCCGCCGACTTAAAGGCGGTTTGGGATGCGGCGGATGCGCGTATTTTCAATTTAAAAACACCGCTGATCGACGACGCAGCCGCGACGCAGATATGCGGCCCGGCATATTCCGCGCCGCTTTCCTGCGCGGAAGGACTCGCAGCGCTGAGTCCGACGAGCGTCTGCCTCTGCAACGACCATATTATGGACTACGGCGAGGAGGGACTGCTTTCCACCCGCGCGGCGCTGAAGAAAAAGCATGTCGCTTCCTTTGGCGCGGGAGAAGACCTGGACGAGGCGGATCAGCCGTTTTTCTTTGCCAAACACGGGGTGCGCATCGGCGTTTACGCCGTTTGCGAGCATGCGTTTTCGTTTGCCACGGATCGTAAGGCGGGCGCAAATCCGCTCGATCTCATCAACATTGGCGATCGCGTGCGCGAGATCAAATCCACCTGCGACAGGCTTATTGTGCTCTATTATGGCGGACGGGAAGGATACCCCTATCCGTCTCCGGACGTGCAGAAGACCTGCCGGAAAATTGCGGACTGCGGCGCGTCGCTCGTAATCTGTCAAAGCAGCCACAGCGTCGGCAGTCAGGAGCACTGGAACAACGCTACCCTCGTCTACGGTCAGGGCGATTTCCTTGCCGAAAGCAGAGGGGATGCGCAGAGCGCCGATACGGCGCTGCTCGTGCGCTACACCGTCGGCGACTACGGCGCGGATAAAGTCGAATTTGTGCCGATCGTCGGTAAAGACGGCGGAGCGGGTCTGGCAAACGAGGCGACGGCGGCGGAGATTCTCGAAGGGTTCCGGAAGCGTTCGACGCGCATCCGCATCGAAGGATTCGTCCCCGCGCGATATGAATCTTACGCGGCTGAGCAAAAGGACGGGCTGCTACGTGTCTTTCTTGGCGGCAGCGTGCTGATTCGCACGCTGAACATGCTCAATGGCCGGAGGCCGACGCGCGTATACGACCGACAGACGAAGATCAACATCCTCCACTCGCTTCGCTGTGAGTCCGTCCGCGAGCTGATCATTCGTGGACTGCAGCGCGATGTTCTGCCGGCAGAGCACTGATCACACCGACGTTTCGCGCTGACAAGGGGGGGAAGTCCTTGAAACAGCCGCTGGCCGGGGCGATCAAATCGCTTTGGAAAAATCCTTGGAAGCTGTTTGTGATTCTCACGCATTACGGATTTTTTACGCATATAGCGGACGAGCCATACCTGCGTCTTGTTTATCGCGGCGTGACCGGGAGGCGGCTGCGCCTTGACCCGCCCGAGACCTACAACGAGAAGATGCAGTGGCTCAAGCTCCACGATAAAAACCCGGCTTATCCGAAGCTGGTCGACAAACTCGCCGTTCGGGAGTTTGTGCGAGAGTGCGTGGGAGGAGAGCTTCTCAATCCGCTGCTCGGGGTCTGGAGCGACCCGCGCGACATCGACTTTTCCGCGCTGCCGGAGCGTTTTGTTCTCAAGTGCTCCCACGATTCGGGCAGCGCGATCCTTTGCTACGATAAAGCCGCGCTGGATGAAGCAAAAACCAGAAGAACGCTGAAAAGACTGCTCGCCAAAGATTATGCCGCTCCCGGACGGGAATGGCCATACAAGGACGTGCCGCGGCGCATTCTGGCGGAGTCGTACATTGGGTCAGCGGACGGTACGCCGCCGGTCGATTACAAGTTTTTTTGTTTCGACGGGAAAGCGCGCATTGTGCTCGTGTGTGTGAGCCATCATGGCGCGCATGCGGAAAACTACACGTTCAACATGGAATTTGAACCCGTCAGCATCTATAGAGCGGGCAGCAACCGACCGGCGGATTTCACACCCGAACGGCCGCCGCATTTTGCCGAAATGATCGAAATTGTCGAAAAGCTGGCCAAAGGCTTCAAGCACATGCGCGTCGATCTGTATGACACGCCGGACGGCATCCGCTTCGGCGAGCTGACGTTGCATAGCTCCAGCGGACTGAGCCAGACGCTGCTTGAAACAGGGGATCGCCTTTTGGGGGACTATTTGAACCTGGAATGACAGCCGCGCGGGGAAATCGATCCGCCTAACTTTGCCTGACACAGGGCGATTGCGTTTGGCAACAACGAAAAGGAGAACTGGACATGCTCTTTAGCATATTGGTGCCGGTCTATAATTCGGAACAATATCTGAATGAATGCGTCGATTCCGTCCTGCACCAGAGCGAGCAGAACTTTGAACTCGTGCTGGTCAACGACGGATCGCTTGACGGCGGCGGAATGCTGTGCGATCGTTACCGCGCCATGTACCCCGACCGTATTCGCGTTGTGCATCAGCCGAACAAAGGCCTCATACTCGCGCGCCGTGCGGGTATCGCGATTGCAAAAGGGGACTATTGCGTCTTTCTGGACGCGGACGACGCGCTGGAACCGGAGTGCCTTGCGACCGTTCGCGAAACAATCGAGCGTACAGACGCGGATATCGTTATATACAACAACTACAGTTATTTTGAAACGGAGCGGATGACGGAGCCGAACAAGCCCGTATTTGCGGACAATACGGAGTTTATCGGCGAGGGCAGGCGCGCAATTTACGAGGTGCTCCTGACCACCAATCGACTCAACAACATCTGGATGAAAGCCATCCGAACGCCGCTGTTGCAGGCGGACGATACGCCCTATGACTTCTATGCCGATAACCCGCACGGAGAGGATCTGCTGCAGACGCTCTATCCTGTTACGCATGCGAACCATATTGTGTACCGCGATTGTGTGCTCTATCGATATCGCCGCCACAGCAGAAGCATTACGCGTCGGTTGGATGCAGGACGAATCAATCAACTGATGGACGAGCGGGTGACGAATCAACTCAAGCACTATATGTCGATCTGGGGACTGGACACGCAGGAATATCTGGAACGCTTTCAGGCGCGGCGGCTGTCCTCCCTGCTCATCGTATTTTGGCAGCATTTCCGCGCTGCCGAAACAAGCGAGCAAAAACGGACGGTGCTGGATCATAACTGGAACGCATACATCAGCCGGACGGGTGGGGCAGTCAGGAACAACCGTTTTCTGTCGCTTTCGCAGCGCGTCCAGATCTGGGCGCTGACAAAAAAGCATAAAATGGTGCTGGAGTGCATCGGCATACTCGGCACCATGAAAATGAGGGCCGCATATGGGGACTGAAAGACCGCTTGTGTCCATCGTTTGCGATACCTATAACCACGCGCCGTTCATTCGCGATGCGCTGGACGGGTTTCTCAATCAGAAGACGGATTTTTCTTTCGAGATCATCGTGCATGACGACGCGTCCACGGACGGCACGGCGGACATTATCCGCGAATACGAGCGCGCGCATCCGGCGCTGTTTCGCTGTGTCTACCGCACGCAGAACATCTATTCGCGCGACCCGAAGATTCTGGAGCATTATGTCTTCCCGCTCGCGCGCGGCAAGTATATCGCCATTTGCGAAGGGGACGACTACTGGACGAGCCCGGACAAGCTGCAAAAACAGATTTCATATATGCAGGCGCACCCGGCATGCACGCTCTGCGTCTCGGCCGGCGAGCTGGTCGACCCGCGGGGGAACCGGATAGGCATGGTTGCGCCCTATGGCGAGGACACGGACGTGCCGACGGATGAACTCATCCGCGGCGGCGGCGGGTTTATCGCAACGGCGTCCATCGTTGCGCCGACGCGCCTGGCGCAAAACCGCGCGGCGTTTTGCGATCTTTCGGACGTGGACGACGCGGTGCTGCAGATCTGGTTTGCGGCAAACGGCACGACACATTACTTCGCGGAGCCGATGTGCGCCTATCGCCAGTCGGTTCCCGGCTCCTGGACGGAGACGTTTTTCGCCTCGAATCACGCCGCGCGCATCCGGCACCACATGGGGCTGATCCGCGCGCTGGAGGCGTTTGATCTTGAGACGGGCGGGCGCTGGCACGACGCGGTGGATTTCTGCGTGACGCATCAGCAGCGCTACGAGATCCTGCGGCTGCAAAACGACGTCGTCGCGCTGTCAAAACCGCCGTATCGGGCGCAGTATAAAAAACTTCCGCCGCGCAGAAGGCTGCGCATGTGGCTGGCCTATCTGGGCCTTCTCAACGCGCGAAAGGAGAAATAACGATGGAACAGCCGCTGTTAACGGTTATATTGCCGACGCACAACCACGCGCCGTTTATCGCGCAGGCGATCGAGAGCGTGCTCATGCAGAAGACGGATTTCCCGTTTGACATCCTGCTGCACGACGACGCATCCACCGACGGCACGGCGGATATCTGCCGAACATATGCCGAACAATATCCCGAACGGATCACGCTGATTGCGCAGAGCGTGAATCAATATTCGATCGACCGCCGGATCCAGTCCCATATTCTGATTCCGCGCGTTAGCGCGAAATACACCGCCATTCTCGACGGGGACGACTACTGGACCGACCCGGACAAGCTGCAAAAGCAAATCGACTATCTCGAGGCACATCCGGACTGCACGCTCTGCATCGGCGGGGCGGATCTGGTGGACGTCGACAACAAGGTGATCGGCCATGTCAGGCCGTATGAAACCGACCGCGTCGTCGATCCGGCGGACATGATCCGCGGCGGCGGCGGGTTTAACGCGACGAATACCATCGTCATGCCGACGCAGCTGCTCAAGGACCTGCCGGAGTTTGCCGACCATGTGGAGGCGGAGGACATTCCGTTTCAGTTGCTTGGCGCGCTGAAAGGCTATGCCTGGTATATCGCGGATACGCTGATGGCATACCGAATTGCGGTGCCCGGCTCGTGGTCCACGCGACAGTATGCCTCCGCCATGGAGACGCGCATCAGGACGAGCCGCGACCTCATCGCGCTCAACGAAGGCTACGACGCGTTTTCCGGCGGGAAATATCACGACGCGTTTGTCTACGCGATCCGCTATCAGGAGTTTTTGATCCTGACCTATCGGCATAAGCTCAAGGAGGCGAAGCAGCCGCCTTACCGGGTCTATTATGATCGGCTTTCGACCAAGCGAAAGATTCGTCTTTGGGGCGAAAAGTATCTTACCGGCATCACCACGCGATACATCGCGTGGCAGCGCAGCCACAGAAAGTAACAGGGTTTATGGATCATACGTTTCGCAATAAAACCATATCGGGCGTCATCTGGAAAGCAATGGAGAGCGGCGGCAACCAGGCCGTGAAGTTTATCATCTCCATCGTGCTGGCGCGTATGCTCGACCCGCAGAACTACAAAACGATCACTGCGATCATCATGACGATCGATCTCGCGGATGTGATCGTGAAACGCGGCTTTGTCACTTCTCTGATTCAGCGCAAGGACGCGGATAGCGTGGATTTTTCCAGCGTACTGTGGATCATGCTTGCGCTGGCCGGTGTTTTTTACGCGGGTTTTTATTTCGCCGCTCCTTTGCTTAGCCCTCTGCTTGGCAAGGGGTACACGGATCCCGCGTTTGTTCCTGCCATGCGCGTTATCGCACTTTCTCTGTTCTTTGGCGCGTTCAACTCGGTACAGGGCGCAATCATACAGCGCAAACTGGAGTTTCGAAAGTTTTGCATCGCGACGCTCTGTGCGACGTTACTCTCCGGCTCGATCGGCATCTATATGGCCTATGCGGGCTATGGCGTCTGGGCGCTGGTCGCCCAGCAGAGCATAGGCGCATTCAGCAATGTCATCATTCTCTGGCTGCTGGATCGCTGGAAGCCCCTGATGGTGTTCTCACTGGAGAAAACGAAATCGCACTTCAACTTTGGCTGGAAACTGCTGCTTTCCAGCCTGCTGGACAAAGGGTATAACAATATTTCCGGATTGATCATCGGCGCAAGATTTGCCGATGCGTCTTTGTCGTTCTTTAGCCGCGGCAAACAGTATCCGAGCATGATTTCGGAAAACCTAAACAGTGTGGCGCTGTCGGTGCTGTTTCCTGCCTACGCGCGGCATCAGGAGGACATGAGCCGCGTGCGCGAGATGGTACGCAAAACGAACCGCTCGACCTCTTTGATGATTTTCCCCATGATGGCGGGGCTGGCCGCAGTTGCGACGCCGTTTGTGCACGTGCTGCTGACGGATAAGTGGCTGCCGACCGTACCGTATCTGCAGATGATGTGCATCTATTCCGCGTTTTACCCGATGGAGGCGACGGATCTGCAGGCCATCAACGCCATCGGCCGCAGCGACCTCTACCTCAAAACGGAGATCATCAAAAAAATATTCGGCATTCTTGTGCTGGCGATCTCCGTATTCGCGTTCACAACACCGCTTGCAATCTCCTGGGGACTTGTGCTCACAGGCATTTTTTCCATGATTGTGACTATGGCGTACATGAAGAAATTTTTTGCTTATCGCTGGCGGGATCAGATTTGGGACATGACGCCGCCCGTACTGCTCTCCGCCGTCATGTGGGGCGTGGTTTTCGCGGTCTCGCGCATTTCGATGCCGGAGCTGCCGAGTCTGATTCTTCAGATCGTTTGCGGGGTTGCGGTATACCTCGCGCTGGCGGTATTATTAAAGCTGGAGAGTTTCCGGTACCTCTGGCACTCAATGAAAGAATATTTCACGAAAAATCGGAACAAACCGTCCTGCGGGCCGGACGACCCCTGCGACTCGACTCCGCTATAATCCGGAGAAAGTCGACCTGCAAAAAGCGCGCGGAATAATTCCCCGCGCAACTGTGTTTAGATCATGGAGGAACAAACAGCGTATGAAACTTTCGGTTGCCGGAACGGGATATGTCGGCCTGGTCGCGGGCGTCTGTTTTGCACAGGTGGGACACAGCGTCACCTGCGTGGACGTGGACGAGGAGAAGATCGCGCGGATGCGGCAGGGCGTTTCGCCCATCTATGAAGCCGGGCTGGAGGAACTGCTGCGGCAGAATATCAAAGCGGGCAGGCTCTTTTTTACGACCGATTACGAGAGCGCCTATGCGGACGCGGACGCGATTTTCATCGGCGTCGGCACGCCGGAGCTGCCGGACGGCAGCGCGAATTTAAGCTACATCGCAGCGGTCTGCCGCGAGATTGCGCAGAGCGTGACGCGGGACTGCCTCGTGGTGGTGAAGTCCACCGTGCCGGTCGGCACAAACGATAAAGTCGAACAGTACATCAAGGACAACCTCGCGCGGGACGTAAAGGTTCGCGTCGCGAGCAACCCAGAGTTTCTGGCGCAGGGCAACGCCGTGCACGACACGATGCACGCCACGCGTATCATCATCGGCACGGACGACGACGAGGCGGAGCGGATGCTGCAGCAGATATACGCGCCGTTCGATCTGCCGATCGTTTCGGTTTCGCGCCGCTCGGCGGAGATGATCAAGTATGCCTGCAACAACTTCCTCGCGCTCAAGATTTCCTATATGAACGACATCGCCAACCTCTGCGAGCTCGTCGGCGCGAACATCGACGACGTGGCGGAGGGCATGCGCTACGACCCGCGCATTGGCGCGAAATTTCTCAAAGCGGGCGTGGGCTACGGCGGCAGCTGTTTTCCAAAGGACACAAAGGCGCTGACGTTTCTCGCGCGGCAGCACGGCGCGCAACTGAAAACCGTCGACGCGGCGGTGGAGATCAACGCAGCGCAGAAGACGAAGCTGTTTGAAAAAGCGAAAAAACGCCTCATGACGTTTGAAAACATGAAGGTCGCGGTGCTCGGACTCGCGTTTAAGCCGGGGACGGACGACCTGCGGGAAGCGCCCGCGCTGGACAACGTGCGCCTGCTGCTGGAGCACGGTGCGAAGCTGACCTGCTACGACCCGATCGCGGCGGAAAACTTCGCAAAGAGATTTCCCGATGTGCCGCTTGCGGACAGCGTGGAAGAAGCGCTCGACGGCGCGTTCTGCTGCTTTATCTTCACGGAGTGGGAGGAGTTTGTGCGCCTGACGCCGGAGGTGTTCCGCCGGAAGATGCGCGTGCCGCTCGTATACGACGGGCGGAATATCTTCGATCCCGTGAACATGAAGCGCGGCGGCGTGGAATATTATTCTATAGGACGATAGAAGGGACGAAGACTTGACGCAGCGGGACGAAAAAACGATACTGATCACCGGCGCGGCGGGGTTTATCGGCTACCACCTTGCAAGGCGTTTGCTCGAAAGCGGGCGGCGTGTTGCCGGCGTGGACAACATGAACGACTATTACGACCCCGCGCTCAAGCGCGCGCGGCTGAACGAGCTGCTCGCGTATGAGCGGTTTTCGTTTGCCGAGGGCGACATTTCCGACGAAGCCGTCGTTGAACGGCTGTTTGCTGAAACGCAGCCGGAGGTCGTCGTGCACCTCGCCGCGCAGGCGGGCGTGCGATACAGCATCGAAAACCCGCGCGCGTATATCCAGAGCAACATCGTCGGGTTTTTCAATATACTGGAGGCGGTTCGAAACCGTCCTGTGTCGCATTTTCTCTATGCGTCCAGCTCGTCCGTCTACGGCAACCGCGACAAGACGCCGTTTTCGGTGGAGGACCGCGTGGACAAGCCCGTTTCGCTCTACGCCGCGACGAAGAAGAGCGACGAGCTGATGGCTTACACCTATTCGCATCTCTTTGGCGTACCCGCGACGGGGCTGCGCTTTTTTACCGTGTACGGTCCGTTTGGCCGACCGGACATGGCTTACTTCAAGTTCACGAAAGCGATTCTGGAAGGGAAACCGATCGACGTTTACAACGGCGGCGACATGCTGCGGGATTTTACCTATGTGGACGACGTGATATCCTGCATCGAGCGGATGCTCTTTGCCCCGCCGAAGCCGGACGAAACCGGCGCGCCGTACGCGATATATAACATCGGCAACAACAAACCCGAGCGGCTGATGGATTTCATCCACGCAATCGAGACCGCGCTCGGCAAGAACGCCGAACTGCGATTTTTGCCGATGCAGGCAGGGGATGTGGAGAAGACGTATGCCGATATCGAGGCGACGACGCGGGACTTCGGCTTTGAGCCGACAACGCAGATTGGCGAAGGAATTCGCCATTTTGTCGCATGGTATCAAACATACTACAAATAATTTGATTTACATTTGCTGTCATAAAATGTCATAATGCGTCTGACACAGTACGTATTAAGTTCGTTATGGGTACTTTATTCTGAAACGGAATGGGATTTGGATGGTTGGTTTTTATAATTATACGGTCGTTCTGACGTATCTCGGCGTCGTCAGCGCCGTGCTGGGCATCGGGCTTGCGATGTACGGGCATACGTCCATGGCCATCGTGTGCCTCATGATTTCGGGGTTTTGCGACCTCTTTGACGGCTCCATCGCGCGCACGCGCAAGCGCACGGAGAGCGAAAAGAAATTTGGCATTCAGATCGACTCTCTGGCGGACATGATCTGCTTTGGCGTGCTGCCCGCGGCAATCGGTTTTTCGGTCGGCCTTACGCGCTGGTTTGAAGCCGCGGCGCTGATCGTGTATGTGTTAGCCGCGCTGATTCGGCTGGCGTACTACAACGTGACGGAGGACGAGCTGGAGTTTGCGGAGAACACGCGGCGGGTATATTACGACGGTCTGCCGGTGACGACGGCCGCGCTCATCATCCCGCTGATCTACACGCTTCGCCCTGTGATGAAGAGCGGATTTTTGCTGCTCTACGCGCTCTGCCTGCTGGCGACGGCGGCGGCGTTTCTGATGAAGATCAAGGTGCGAAAGCTCGGCATGAAGGGCATGATCATCGCCGCGGTGATCGGGCTTTTGATCCTTGCCATGCTCATCGTTGGCTGGAACAGCATAGCGTAAAATAGCGAATCAAGCGCTGAATCAAGTGACAAATCAAAGCCCGGCTTATGCCGGGCCTGTTCTTTGTCTGAAACTTTGCAGTTGGCTTGAAATCAGCTGAATAAAACCTTGAAAAAGCCGACGACCGCCGCGACCCATGCGTCCAGATGCTGCGCTTTAAACGCCGCGTATGCGTCCAGCACGCCGCGCGGAATAGCGTTTCGCGCGCTGTCGAGTATGGCGCGCGCGGCGGAGGTGC
Source organism: uncultured Christensenella sp. (assembly GCA_964383635.1). Taxonomy (GTDB): domain Bacteria; phylum Bacillota; class Clostridia; order Christensenellales; family CAG-138; genus UBA7703. The sequence goes on from CAYLIG010000001.1 coordinate 19,153, forward strand.
CGTCTCCGCCCGCGGAGGCGACATAGTCGAGCACCACGAACGCGGCGGCGATGAGCAGCGCGAGCACGGCAAGCGAGAGCGCAAAACGAAACAGCCCGCCGAAAAAGCCGCCCCAGCCGCGGCGGGCGTGGTTCAAGCCGTTTTCCGCGCCGCAGTACGGGCAGTAGGTGCCCGTAAAGCGCGTGCGGCATTTCCGGCATACGGTATATTTTTTACGAGTGCTTTGCGGCATGCTTCAACAGCTCCAGCGCTTCCTGTTTGCGGATGACGCGGCAGGCGGGGTTCTGAAACTCGTTTTCGGGACAGTACCCGAGGGAGACGCAGCTCGGGCCCGCGTCCTGAAAGAGCGCGGGGGAGGCTTCCTTGCAAAGGCGCAGCATCTTGTTTGCCAGATCGCGAATCTCCGCCTGCGCGTTCATGCAGCAGCGGATTTTGAACCAGTCCAGCAGCGCGTGCGCGTTCATGCCGATGAGTGCCTTGAACTCCGTCGCCTGCGGCTTGAGATAGCGAAGATCCTCTTCCTTATAGCCCGCGTCCACGCCGGAATCATACCACTCCTCGAGCATGCCGAGAAGCTCCGCCGCGTCGAGAGAAACCTTCGTTCCGTCCGGCAGGGTGCACGCCGCGCGGTGCGGCAGGATAGAGTCCGGCAGAACGACGTCGTAGCCGCGCTTGCCGCCCTTTTGCACGCGTCCGCTCTTGATGAGATAACTCGCGAGGCGCTTGCGAACGAGCTGCACTTCGGTTACGCGCGAATAGCCCTCCACGCCAAAGAGAAAATAGTCGAATTCCGTCGCCGCGAGGTGCCCTTTTTCGATGATGCTGCGAACGAGATCCGCGTTGTAGGGCGAGGCGATGATCTCGCTCAGGCTCCGTTCGCTGCGCGTAAAGCGCGCGGCCACGTCGGTATACACCTTTCCGCCGCCCGCGAGGAGAACGACGGTTCCGTCCCCGACCCGCATTTGATTCATAGCTTGACTTCTCCCTGTTGATTGATGACCTTTTCGATGCCCGCGTTTTTGATAAGCCGGGTGCACATGATGCACGGCGTCGGATTCTCAATCGGGCGGTCGAACCCTTCAAAGCCCGAAAGATAGATCGTGCTGCCGAGCATTTCGTTGCGGCTCGCGCTGATGATGGCGTTTGCCTCGGCGTGTACGGCGACGCACTTTTCATACTGTTCGCCGTGGGGGATGTTATGCCGATCCCGCCAGCAGGAGCCGACGTCGCAGCAGTTTTCTTCTCCGCGTGGCGCGCCGTTATAGCCCGTTGCGATGATTTCGTCGTTTTTTACGATCACCGCGCCGTACTGTCGGCGCAGGCAGGTTGAGCGCTTTGCAACCTCGGCGGCGATGGACAGATAGTAGTCCTGTTTTCCGATGCGTTCCATGAATTGTAACTCCCCCTTTTTCATATTTTCGCATACCGGGCGGACGCAGTCAACGCCGCATTCCGTCTTGTGTGCATAAAAACAGGCGCGTTATGTTCGCGCCCGTAAGAAATCTATGTCAATTCCGGCGGTTCCGGTGGAAGCATGCGGATGCGGCGGTTGTAGATGTAGCCAAACATCGTCAGCGCGATGACGATGGTGAACACCTCCGCGACGGGGAACGCCCACCAGACCGCGGTAACCTCGCCAAACAGGCGCGAGAGCAGCCATGCGGCGGGAATCAGCACCACGAGCTGCCGCGCGAGCGAAAGATACATGCTGTAGGAACCCTTTCCGATGGCCTGGAACATGACGGAGCAGTTGATGCTGACCGACGAAAGCACGATGCAGGAGGGGATGATGGTCAGCGCCGCGCGGCCGATGCGCAGCATCTCCGGCGTAGCGTTGAACAGCCCCAGAATCTGATCCGGCAGCAGAAGAAACACCGCGGTCATGAGCGCCATCATCACGATGCCCGATACAAGCATGATCTTCCAGGTGCGCATGATGCGTTTTTTATTCTGCGCGCCGTAGTTGAAGGCGATGATGCTCATGCCGGCGTTGGTCATGCCAAGAAGCGGCATGATGGCGATGGACTGCACCCGGAAATAGATGCCGAACACGGCGACCGCCGTTTCGGTATACGCAATCAGGATGCCGTTGAGCAGCAGCGTCATGACCGTTCCGATCGCCTGAAGGACAATGGTCGGAACCCCGACGGCATAGATATCCCGCACGATCGGCGCGCTGAGCTTACAGTATTTCCAACGCAGGCGCACGTCGTTCTTCTTGCTGAAGATGACGATAAACGAGATCAGCATTGCAAGGATCTGCCCGCCGACGGTCGCGATTGCCGCGCCCGCCATGCCGAGCTTTGGAAAGCCGAGCAGGCCGAAGATCAGAATCGGGTCGAATATGATGTTGAACACCGCGCCGCAGATCTGAATCATCATGGCGTAGATGTTTTTCCCCTGGGACTGCAAAATGCGCTCGCAGAAAATCTGCAGAAACAGTCCGACGGAAAACGTCATGATGATTGAAAGGTACGTCGCTCCATATTCGAGCGTATCGGGATCGGCGGTATACGCCGCGATGAACGGGCGCGCGCCGAAGATACCGAAGAGTACGAACACCAGCATGGAAACGAGCATCAGAACAAGTCCGTTGCCCGCCGCACGCTCCGCGTCGTCATGCCGCCGCGCGCCGAGTCTGCGCGAGATGAGCGAGTTGATGCCGACGCCGGTGCCGACCGCGACGGAGATCATGAGCATGAAGATGGGATATGACAGGGATACGGCTGTCAGCGCGTTTTCGCCGAGATAGGAAACGAATATGCTGTCAACGATGTTGTAGAGCGCCTGAATGAGCATGGAGAGCGCAAGCGGCGCACCCATGCCAAACAGCAGCCGACCCTCGGGCTGGATCGCCATCTTGTTGATCCGCGCGGGGGCGGCTTTGAATTGCAGTTCCGGATTTTGTTCCATAATGATATGGATTGTAGCATGAATAAAAAATCGTGGCAAGCAAATCAACACACCGCTAAGACGGCGCGATTAAAATTCAGTTTATATAACAAAAAAAGCCCAAAGAAATCTAAGCAGAAGATTACAGGTGCATAAAGATATTTTATAGCAGCAGCATACGTTCGGCAAGATTATCTACCTCTATGCCGCTGTCGAGCGCGTAGTTGACGGTGTAGAGCGTGCCGCCGCGCATGCGCCGAAGATAGGCGACGCAGCGGAACGCGTGGTCGACGAGATAGCGGTTTCTGCGCCGCATGGACTCCGGCGAGCAGCGCTCGGCTGCGTACCAGATACTATCCGCGCCGGAGAGGATCGCTTCATACCGCGCCAGGTCGCTGTCGCCCCAGCCCTCGGCCTGATTCTTTCCCGGCAGGGCAAGATGGAGGGAGATATCCGGACACTGCGCTTTCTGCCGCAAAACGGCCTCCGCCGCGAGCGTGTCAAACCCCTTTGCGCCGCCGACGTAGAAGCAGCTCGCTCCGTCGTCCAGCGCGGCGGTCACCGCGCGACCGAGCAGGAATACGAGCGTCTGCATCTCCTCCGCGCGTTCATCCCCCAGCGCGGGCAGCGCGTTCGGGCGGTGCCCGGTAAAGCAGCAGCCGGCTGCGCGGTCAAACGGGCGTTGCATCCATCCTCCGCGCGCCGATGAGCGCCAGCGCGTCGCAATCGTCCCCGGTCTCCATGGCGAAAAGAGCCGCGTTCATCAATCCCGGCGCTTCCGCGCAGGCGTTTTGAAATAGCTCGGCAAACGATTCCGTGCGCGGCGCCTGCGGTTTCCAAGGCGCGCGCCAGACGGCGTGGTTCAGGTTCAGCCGGTCTTCGGGATCAGAATGACGCGCAACAAGAAACCCCGTCAGCTTTCCGGGGATGCCGAGCAATCGCTCCAGCGCGCCGAAAAAGCGCAGCTTTCGGTTGGCCGGGTCGTAGGAAATCGTGTTGACGGCGATCCATTTGCGCCAGCTTCGGGCGAACGCATTGTCGATGTCGATGGAAAAGAGCCGAACGGACAGTGCCCGGTGCAGCGCGGCAAGTTCTTTGAGGTGATGTATCCTATAGAATATACGCGGTTTCTGCGGAACATCGGCGCGGCCGATCCGGTCCGCCATCATCAGGTCGATCTGTATTTCGGCGGGGGTGTGCAGCGCGCCGGGGAAACGCGCCTCAATGTAGGGATGCGCGTTGGTATCCAGCAGAAAGTGGCACAGAAACCCGAGTGTATAGGCTTTTTGCGCGTCGCTTGTTCCGGAAAGCGGAAACATGGCGGCAAAGAGATCGCGCGCGTCGAGCGCATGCAGGCGCGTCGCCGCGTCGAGATGGCAGGGCGAAAAGAGCGGCTTTGGCCGCGAGTCCCCGAAAAACGGATCGGGGCCCATGGTTCCGGCCAGAAATTCGCCCTGATTCGCCGCTATAAGCGCGCGGACGGCATCGTTCGATTGTTCCAGCGCGGTCAGTCCGACCAGCGCATGTGTAAAATTATACGGCATACCCGTATTATACGATCGCCGAGCGGCGGGCTTCAACCCCTGCGCCAAAAAACAATTCAAGTCAGTTCCGGCACGCATTCTGACGGAGTCGACCGGCGGCGGGCATGTTCGGTACACGTTAAGTTTCAACACGGGAATTTTGAACTTCCAGAAAACACGAAAGACGCGCCCGACGGCGGGTAACCGGAAAGAAACAGGACATTCAAACAGAAAAAATCCGCAGAACGCGGCGCTTTTCAGGCTATCCGCAAGAAACGGTGAAGCGAAGATAAAAGGGGAAAGTCATGAAATTTTTCCAACAAAAACGTAGAAAATTTGAAAATCTTGCGTTTACCTATGGTACATTTCAAGAATAGCGTGTTACAATACCAATGATAGCACGATTGAGGTGGAGAGCATGAAGAAGATCGTTAAGCGCAGGAGAACTTTTCGAGTCAATAACCCGCTCGCGTTCGGTATTCTATGCGCTATGATCCTGATTTTGCTCGCAGGCGTAACCTATGCGCTGATTGCGGGCGTTATTTCTCCCGCAATCGTAAGCTATCAGGTCGCAAACGCAACGCCGACGCCGTCTCCGACGGTTGCGCCGGTCACCGCGACGCCGTCTCCGACGGTCAATCCGGATCTGCCGACGCCGTCCCCGTCTCTGGAGCCCGGCGCAACGCCGACGCCGACGATTGAACCGGCAGGCGCGCTGGACGGGCATGTCATAGGCATCGATCCCGCGCGCGGCTACAGTTCTCAGATTCGCGGCGCATCGACGAAAATTTATGCAAACCGGCTGAATTTTGCCGTCGCGACGCTGGTGAAGGAGAAGCTCGAAGCGGAGGGCGCAACGGTTATCTTCACGCTTTCCGACGTGAAGGACGATAAAACGACTGCCGCCCGCGTAACGCTGCTTAACGACGCAAAGGTGGAACTCGTCGTCCGCATCGACTGCAACTCCGTCAGTTCGGCCGACACGCGCGGCGCGATGGCCTGGGTGCCGGAGAAGCACGACAAGAAATCCGAATGCGACAAGCTGGCGTCCGCCGTGCTCGCGGCCTATATCGACGCGACGGGGCTGCCGCTGCGCGAGGTCAAAGGCGAATCGATTATCGACAAGTCCGATGAAACCTTCCTCAACGACGTGGACGCGCCGGTATTCACGCTCTTCCTTGGGCACATCAGCAACACGACCGAGGACAAGAAGATCAACGACGCCGACTTCCAGCAGACCATGGCGAAGGGAATTGTCAACGGTATCCTGAAATACCTGGGCGTAAACGGATAAACAGAAAAACGCAGTCAGCCGCCGAAAAGGGCGGCTTTTTTCGGCGCTGGAAAGGCGCGGAAAGAAATATCAAAGAAATGTCGATTAAAATTCGGCTGTTTTTGCCGATACAAATGTTTTTTTGCGGGATCGATCTGTACATTTTAAGCTTAATTTCGTATACTAAAGTTTGGCAATTGGGCGTAGCTGACTATCGCTACGCCTCAAATATGTAAGGCAGGTGGATTGGATTGAGGAAATCGTTTCGGGGCGGCGTGCACCCGCTTCGCCATATCGGCGAAGGGAAACCGCTGGCTCAGGACAAACCCGCGCGCGTGCTTACGCCGGATATCGTCGTAATTCCCGTGGGAATGCATCTCGGCGCGCCGAGCGAGCCGTGCGTGGTCAAAGGGCAGCACGTTCAGCTTGGCGAGTTGATCGCAAAGCCGGTCGGCGGACTTGGCCTGCCGGTACACGCAAGTGTCTCCGGCGAGGTGCTGTTTGTTGAAGAGAGGCAGATGCTCAGAAGCAAACCGGAGATCTGCATCGGCATTCAAAACGATCATCTCGACGACTGGGTCGAACTCACGCCTCTGGATGCGGAACACGCAAGCGCGGCCGAGATCATCGCCGCCGTGAAAAACGCGGGTATCTGCGGCATGGGCGGCGCGGCGTTCCCGACGCACGTGAAGCTCTCGATTCCGGAAGGCAAGCATGCAGACACGGTGATTCTCAATGGCGCGGAATGCGAGCCGTATCTGACCGCCGACCACCGGCTGATGCTGGAAAGCCCGAAGCGCATCGTTGCCGGACTGAAGCTGATCCTCCGTGTGACGGGCGTAGCGCGCGGCATCATCGCCGTTGAGAAAAACAAGCCGGACGCGATCCTTTCCATGCAGAACGCGGCGGCGGGCGAGAGCGATATCGAAGTGCTGCCGCTGAAAACGAAATACCCGCAGGGCTCGGAAAAGCAGCTGATCTCGGTTGTAACCGGCAGAGAGGTTCCGCGCGGCAAACTGCCGATCGACGCGGGCGCGCTGGTCTTCAACGTCAGCACCGCCGCGGCGATCTACGACGCCGTCGCGCTGGGTAAGCCGCTTGTGGAGCGCAACACGACCGTTACGGGCTGCGTAAAGGAGCCGGGCAACCTGCGCCTGCGCGTTGGAACGCGCTATGAAGACGCAATCGCCGCCTGCGGCGGCCTGCTCGAAGGCGCGCGCAAGGTGTTTGCCGGCGGTCCGATGACCGGCCTTTGCGCCGCGAATCTTGAAGCGACCGCGACAAAGGCGACAAACGGCATCGTCGTGTTTGACGAGAAGCAGGCAAAAGCCGTTACGGAATCCGCCTGCATCCGCTGCACGCGCTGCGTGAGCGTCTGCCCCATCGGGCTGCATCCGTATCTCATGCGCACGGATCTGGATCGCTTTGATCTCGACGGCGCGAAAGAACACGGATTGATGGACTGCGTCCTCTGCGGCGCCTGCTCGTATATCTGCCCTGCGCGGCGGTATCTGACCTCCAGCTTTAAGGCCGCGAGGGAAGAGCTGGCCGCAAAGCGGGCGAAGAGGTGACCGATATGGAAGAAAAGAAACGCTTCGCGGTGTCTCCCGCGCCGCATATCTTCGCAAAGGACACGACCGCAACTTTGATGCTGGACGTCGTTGCCGCGCTCATGCCGGCCGTTGCCGCGGGCATCTGGCTCTTTGGCTGGGACGCCGCGCGCGTCATCCTCATCTGCGTTGCGTCCTGTGTCGGATTTGAGTTCCTCTGGGAAGTCGCTTTTAAAAAGCCGATCACCATCAACGACCTTTCCGCCGTGGTCACCGGCATCATCCTCGCGATGAACGTGCCCTCGACCGCGCCGTGGTGGATGCTCGTCGTCGGCAGCGCGGTTGCGATTCTGCTCGTCAAGCAGCTCTTTGGCGGCATCGGCGATAACTTCGTCAACCCCGCTATCGCGGCGCGCGCGGTGATGCTGGCCAGTTGGCCGGCGCTGATGAGCGGCGGCGCGTATGTTGCGCCGTTTGATGCGGTGTCCAGCGCGACGCCGCTCGCGCTCTTTGGCAGCGCGGCGGAGGCGGTGTCCGGCGCGACGGTCGTCCCGCCATCCATGCTGGACATGTTCATCGGCCGTATCCCGGGCTGCATCGGCGAGGTGAGCAAGCTCGCCATCCTGATCGGCCTTGTGTATCTTCTGATTCGAAAGACGATCTCCTGGCATATCCCCATCACTATGATCGCCTCGTTTATGCTCTTTACCTGGATGTTCGGCAGCGATCCGCTGCAGGGCGTGCTGATGGGCAGCGTGCTCTTCGGCGCGGTGTTCATGGCGACAGACTATGTCACAAGCCCGATGACGCATGTCGGAAAGATCATCTTCGGCGCGGGAGCTGGCCTGCTCATCGCGCTCATTCGTGCGTACGGCGGATATCCGGAAGGCACGACATACGCTATACTGATCATGAACGTGCTCACGCCGCTCATCGACCGCATGACGCACAGCAGGATGTACGGGGAGGTGAAGGCTCGTGCGTAAGGTACTCATTCTCGGGCTGAAGCTGTTTGCGATTGCGGCGGTGGCCGCGCTTGCGCTGGGGCTGACCAACATGGTCACAGCTTCGGCAATTGCGCAGCAGCAGGTGGAGGCCGCGCAGGCGGCGCGCCAGGCGGTGCTGCCCGCGGCGCAGAAATTCACCGAACAGACCGCGCCGGAAGGCCTCAAGGACGCTTTTGCAGGCTATGACGCAAACGGCGCGCTCGTCGGCAAAACGGGCACCATCGTCGCCAAAGGGTACGGCGGCGAAATCGAGATCACGGTCGGCGTTGACAACGACGGCGTGGTCACGGGCGTTTCGATCGGCGGCTCGGCCTTTGCCGAAACCGCGGGTCTCGGCGCGCGCGCAAAGGAAGCCTGGTTCGGCGGACAGTACACCGGCAAGTCCGCGCCCATCTCGCTGAAAAAGGACGGCGGCGATATCGACGCCATCACTTCGGCAACCATCACGTCCCGCGCGGTGACCAAGGCAGTCAACGCCGCGGTGCTTGCGCTGGGCGGCCTGACGCCGCCGACGGAGGGATAACACTATGGAACAGAGATCCTCGCTGAAAAGCGTATTTTTCAACGGTTTGATCACCGAAAACCCTACGTTTCGGCTCGTGCTTGGCACCTGCCCGACCATGGCGGTGACGACCAGCGCGACGAACGGAATCGGCATGGGCGCGGCGGCGACGTTTGTGCTCGTCGGCTCCAACATCGTCATCTCGATGCTGCGGCATTTCATTCCGGACAAGATCCGCATCCCGTCGTTCATCATCGTCATCTGCACGTTTGTGACCATGGTGCAGATGTTCATGAACGCTTTCTTGCCCGCGCTGTACCAAAGCCTCGGCATCTTCCTGCCGCTGATCGTGGTCAACTGCATCATCCTCGCGCGGGCCGAGGCGTTCGCGAGCAAAAACCCCGTGCTGCACAGCGCGGTGGACGGCATCGGCATGGGCATCGGCTTCACCATCGCGCTCACGCTGATCGGCAGCATCCGCGAACTGCTCGGCAACGGCACGCTCTTTGGAACGCAGGTGTTCGGCGCGAACTATCAGCCGATGCTGCTTTTGATCCTGCCCGCCGGCGGATTCATCGTGTTCGGCCTGCTGCTTGCGCTGTTCAACGCCGTGAGCATGAAGGCCGGTAAGCGGAAGGAGGCGAAGAGCGAATGAGCCCGATCGTCAAGATTCTTCTATTCATGTTCAGCTGCGTGCTGACCAACAACTACATCTTCTCGCGCTTCCTCGGCGTCTGCCCGTTCCTGGGGGTGTCCTCCAAGGTGGAGACGGCGTTTGGCATGGGACTTGCGGTCACGTTTGTCATGGCGCTTGCGAGCCTGTTTACGTACTTCGTATACTACTACCTGCTCATCCCGCTCAACCTTGCGTACCTCAACACCATCGCGTTCATCCTGGTCATCGCCTCGCTGGTGCAGGTGGTCGAGATGTTCCTCAAAAAATCCGCGCCGTCGCTCTATTCCGCGCTTGGCATCTATCTGCCGCTGATCACGACGAACTGCGCGGTGCTCGGCGTTACCATTCTCAACATCACGCAGGGCTACAACCTGCTGTATTCGGTGCTCAACGGCACGTTCGGCGCGCTGGGCTTCCTTGTTGCAATCGTGCTTATGGCGGGCGTTCGCGAGCGGCTGGAGTCCGCAAAGATCGCCGCGCCGCTCAAGGGATTTCCCATTTCGCTCGTCATCGCGGGGCTCATGAGCCTTGCGTTTCTGGGCTTTTCCAATATGTTCGCGGGGGTGATGTAAGCTATGGCGCAATATCTGCCGATTATTTACGCCATCGCCGCGCTTGGCGGACTTGGCATCCTCTTCGGGCTGGTGCTCGGCCTTGCGGATAAGAAATTCGCGGTCGAGGTGGACGAGCGGGTTCAGGCCGTTCGCGCGGCGGTTGCCGGCGCAAACTGCGGCGCCTGCGGATATGCCGGCTGCGACGCATACGCCGCGGCCGTCGTCAAAGGCGAGGCGCCCGCCACCGCCTGCACGCCGGGCGGGGCGAAGACGGTCAAGGCCATCGCCGCCATCATGGGCGTGGACGCGGAGGCGGCGGAGCCGCTGGTTGCGCGCGTGCGCTGCCAGGGCACCTGTGAAAACGTTTCCCTGCGTTACGACTACAGCGGCGTGCAGTCCTGCCGCGCGGCAAGCGGCATCTCCGGCGGCCCGAGCGCCTGCGAGTTCGGCTGCGTCGGACTTGGCGACTGCGTTGCGCACTGCGCGTTTGACGCGATTCAAATTGTGGACGGCGTCGCCGTGATCGACGACGACAAGTGCACCGGCTGCGGCGTCTGCGTTTCCACCTGCCCGCGGAGCATCATTCAGATGCTGCCAAAGGATCAGACCGTCGTTGTCATGTGCCGCAACGAGGCCATCGGCCGCATCGCGCGGCTGCAGTGCAAGACCGCCTGCGTCGGCTGCAAACGCTGCGAAAAACAGTGCCCGTCGGACTCGATCCATGTGATCAACGGCGTTGCGATCATCGATGAAACAACCTGCACACGCTGCGGCGCGTGCATCCCCGTTTGCCCGATGCACTGCATCGTGAACTTCTACGAGCGCGACCCGGAAGGGGAAGCGGCGGCGACCGCGCAGGCGGATCTGCTCAAGCCGAAAGAGAATTGAACCAAACGAAAGCGCATAAAAAAATCCGCCGAAGGGCGGATTTTTTGCTGTTCGTAACAGCAGGGTTATTTCTTGTCTGCCGTCCCGGCTTCGGCGGAGCCGGTTTCCGGTTCGTCGTCGAATTCACCGTTTGGCACATATTCGACCGGATGATTCCGCTGGTGTTTCTTTTTTAGAACGAGCATCACGATCGTGACGACAAGCGCGGCGATGAGCAGCAGAATGACGATTCCGACCTTCACGGCGTTGTAGATGCCGGTCGTGGTGCTGAAATAGTACCGCAGAAAGCCGTAGCTTGCGGGCGTGTTGTAGCTGCTGTAGAGCACGTGCATGGTGTCGTAGTTGCGCACGTTATATTCGTTGAAACGGAAGAGCCGCACGCCGCGGATATCCTGCGAACCGTAGCTCGTGTAGGAACTGCCCGGCGCATTGGCAATGTCGATGCCGTTGACGCTGCCAATGAATGAGTTGATGTGGTCGTGTCCGTTGACGGTGAGGAACACGTCCCCGTTTGCCCGATACGCGTCGAAGAGCCCGTGGTTCTCGCTGGAGGGACAAGGGGCTTCGTTTACCTCGCCGGTGAAGATTTTGTCCGTGTCGGGCAGGTAATAGTGTCCTTTGCCGACCCCGACGCCCTTGAGCGCGCCGCTGGTGCTCTTTGGCACCTCGGTCAGCAGCTCATAGACCTCCGGCACGGGAATATGGCAGAACGCGACGGAAGGCAGCGCCTGACCGTCGTTTTCGGCCTTGAATACGGCGCTTTGCTCGTTGTACCAGTCCACCTGCGCGGCGGAGACGGTGTCGTAATCCCCGTTTGCAATGTAGGAGCCGGAGTCGAAGAAATACAGCGCCATGCCGAGCGTGTCCGTGCCTTTGAGATAAACAGGCAGCACAAACGCGCCGTCCTCGGTCGAAGTTGCACCATAGGAGACGCCGACGCAGTTGTCATAGCTTTCGTAGAGCGCCGCCTGTTGTTTGACGGGCATCGGCGCTTCGTAGTCATGGTTGCCAAAGACCACGGCAAAGGGAATGCCGCTGCTCTCGATGGGCGCAAGAAGCGTTCGGATCGTTTTTTCACAGTTGGCGACGCCGTTGCCGAGGTCAAGCACCGGGCTGGGACCCTCGAGCTGGTCGCCCAGCAGCACGATCAGATCCGCCGGGTGGTCCGCAATAGCGTTTGTTTCGCCGCTGACGACCAAGTCTGTGGTATACTGCGTGTCCTGCAGATCCGAGAGGATCAGCACCGTAAAGGTGCCGTCGTCACCGAAGCTGAGGCGGCTTGCGTCGGTTTCTTCGGCGCGTGCGCTTTGCCAGACGGGCAGAAGAGAGACGCCGAGCATCAGGATCGCTGCGGCAATGCCGAACAGCCGATGTTTTATTAAATATCGTTTCATTGATCAAGCGTACGGCAAGTCCCGACCGTCTGTCAAGAACGGCAAATCAAATATTAACAAATACTTGATGATCGGCGTGTTTTTACGCTTGTTGCAGGAAGGTTGTAATTCGTTCTTGCTTGCGATACAATAATCAAGCTACGGGAATATACGGCAATCAAGCCACGGAATGCGCGGCGCCGCCGCGCATTCCGCAGAAAGATTCGGAAGAAGAGTAAATGGAGTTTTTCAAAGGATTTCTGGAGAATAAAATACTGATCGCTGCGCTGGTTGCCTGGGCGATTGCGCAGGCGGCAAAGGCGATTCTATACACCGTTATCAACCGTGAATTCCGGATGGAGCGGCTCGTCGGAAGCGGCGGAATGCCGAGCTCGCACGCGGCGACGGTCTGCGCCCTTGCAACGGCGGTAGCCAAGCAGTTTGGGCTTGCGTCGTTCGAGTTTGCCATATCGTTCGTGCTCGCGTCCGTCGTGCTGCACGACGCGCGCGGCGTGCGTCAGGAGGCGGGCAAGCAGGCGGTGACCATCACGGCCATCATCGACCATCTGCTCAAGGAAGGAACCATTATCGAACTGCCGGAGTGGGAACTCAAGGAGCTGATCGGCCACACGCCGCTGCAGGTGCTCATCGGTTCGATTCTCGGCATCGGCGTCGGTCTGTGGCTCGGCTGAGCGGACGCGGGTAAGGAGAAGGCGGCGTATGTGCGGACGATTTTACATCGATTTGGAAGACGAACTGTACCGCCGGTTTCTGGAGCGGATGCAGCAAAGGGATAATCAGGAACTGCCGCCGTTTCTGGGCGGAGAAATATTTCCAACGGATTTCGTGCCCGTGCTGGACGAAACCGGCCCACGCGCGATGCAGTGGGGATTTGCGCGGTTCGACGGCAAGGGAAAGGTCATCAACGCGCGCAGCGAATCCGCGCTGGAAAAGACGATGTTTCGAACGTTGATGCTCTCGTCGGTGTCGGGCAAAGACGGGGCGCTGTCGGGGCGCTGTCTGATCCCCGCGACGGGGTATTTTGAATGGGAAACGCGCGACAAAAAGAAGATTAAATATAAGCTGCGCCCGGCAAATGAAGGCATGTTCACCTTCGCGGGGCTTTACCGTTCGGAGGCGGGCGCAAAGACGCCGGTGTTCGTCATCCTCACCGCGCCCGCGGCGGAGGGCATCTTGTTCATCCACGACCGCATGCCGCTGATTCTGCCGCCGGAGCGAAGAGCCGAATGGCTGAGCGACGCGTCGGCTGCGGCGAAGCTGCTGAAAGAGGGAGAGCGGGACATCGAATATAAACCCGCGATCTAGCAAACGCGAAATAAAAGTGCGGAGTCTGAACGACTCCGCACTTTTTGTCGATTATGTCAGCCCCTGCCGTAGAGAGCCGTCATGCCGCCGATTTTTTCGGCGAGCTCGTCCGTGAATTCGCCGGGCAGCAGACGCCAGCGCCAGTTGTTTCCGCCAAGCGTGCCGGGCGTGTTCATGCGGCCGCCGGAGTCCAGACCGAGGTAGTCCTGCATCTGCGCGATGAACAGCTCTGCAACGGAGCCCGCACCGCCACGCAGAACGCCCCAGACATAGCCTTCGCTCTCATTTAACCCGAGATACCGCTGCGCAAACGCGACGTCGTCCGGGTTTGCCTCGGAAAACCAGCCGGCGACGGTGGTGTTGTCGTGCGTGCCCGCGTAGCAGACGCAGTGGCTGTCGTACGTGTGCGGCAGATAGTTGCTCGGCTCCCGCGCGTCGAAGGCGAACTGGAGCACCTTCATGCCGGGAAAGCCGCTTTCCGCCAGCAGCGTATGCACATCCTCGGTGAGAAATCCGAGGTCTTCGGCGATGATTTCAAACGATGGAAAATCTGCTTTCAGCAAGTTGACAAAATCCTTGCCCGGGCCGGGAATCCATTCGCCGTTTCGCGCGGTCGCCGCGTCCGCCGCGACGCTCCAATAGGAGGAAAGCCCGCGGAAATGGTCGATGCGCACGCTGTCAAACAGCGTGCAGGCCGAGCGCATGCGGCGCATCCACCAGGCATAGCCGGTCTGCTTCATATAATCCCAGTCGTAGATCGGATTGCCCCAGAGCTGCCCGTCCGCCGTAAAATAGTCCGGCGGCACGCCCGCGACGCAGCGCGGACGGCGCTCGCCGTCCAGCTGAAACTCCTGCGGCGCGCTCCATACGTCCGCCGAGTCCAGCGGGACGTAGATCGGAAGATCGCCGACGATTTTGATGCCGCGCTCGTTTGCATAGGCGCGAAGACGCGACCACTGCTCGAAAAAGAGCTGCTGGATAAACTGGTAAAAGCGGATGCTCTCGCCAAGCCGCTCCCGCGCGGCCTGCAGCGCGTCGCTTTCGCGCATACGCAGTTCATACGGCCAGTTTGACCAAGGTGCGCCGCCGTGTTCGTCCTTGAGGGCCATGAACAGCGCGTAGTCGTTCAGCCAGTCCGCGTTTTCCGCGGCGAAGCCGTCCAGCGACCGCATGCGTCCGCCGTCCTCCTTTGCGCGCGCAAACGCCGCGCGAAGCACGGGGAAGCGACGCTCGAAGATCGTCCCGAAGTCGACCTGCCGTCCGCTGCCGCCCCAGTCGAGGGCACGGATCCAGTCGCGCTCAAGCAGGCCTTCGTCGCAAAGCGTGTCGAGGTCGATGAAATACGGATTGCCCGCAAACGCGGAAAACGACTGGTAGGGCGAGTCGCCATAGCTCGTCGGCCCGAGCGGAAGCACCTGCCAGTAACGCTGGCGCGCGCTTTCGAGACGGTCGACAAAAGCATACGCCTCCTGCCCGAACGTGCCAATGCCGTACGGGGAGGGGAGCGAGGAGATATGCATGAGGATGCCGGAAGAACGGTTCATACGATCACCGATTTTTTTCAAATTTCGTTTCATTATATCGTGTTTCTCCAAAAGGGCAACAGAAAAATGCGGATTCCCAGCGAAAACCCGCAGTTTCCCGCCCGCGGTTAACCTTTAACCGCGCCCTCGACCACGCCCTTGATGATGAACTTCTGCGCGGAGAGGTAGAAGACGATAATCGGCAGGATGCTGATGATGATCAGCGCCATCACGGCGCCGAGATCCACATGGCCGTAGCTGCCCTGCAGATACTGAATGTGAATCGGTATGGTTTTATACTTCGTACGGTCCAGCACGAGATATGGCAGCAGGTAGTCGTTCCAGATCCACATGATTTCGAGAACGCCAACGGAGATCAGCACCGGCTTGAGCATTGGAAACACGATCAGGAAAAACGTCCGGATCGGTCCGCAGCCGTCGATCGCCGCCGCCTCCTCAATCTCCAGCGGGATGCTCTTGACAAAGCCCGCGAACATGAACACCGCAAGCCCCGCGCCGAACCCAAGATAGATGACCGGGATGGTGTACGGCGTGTCAAGGTGCAGCGTGTGCGCGGTCTTGGCCAGCGTAAACATGACCATCTGGAAGGGCACGACCATGGAAAAGACACACAGATAGTATACGATCCGTGCGACAATGCTGTTTACGCGGGAGATATACCAGGCGGCCATGGAGGTGCAGACGAGGATCAGCGCGGCGGAGGTCACCGTGATGATGAGACTGAACGCGGCGGATTTCAGAAACGGATATTCGCCGACGTTGATGCCATTGATGTAGTTGGAAAAGCCGGTGAACGTATCCGAACCTGGAAACGCGAAGGTGTCTGTGTTGATGGAGGCGTTGGTCTTAAAGGAGTTCATCAGCACGGTGAAGATCGGCATCAGATACAGAATGCACACCACGATAAAAAGGCCGGTGAGCATGGCTTTCTGCGCATTGATTCGTTTCATTACTGCTGCATCTCCTTTCTGCGCGTGGACGTGAACTGGATGAGCGCAATTGCCGCCACGAGGACGAAGAACAGAACCGCCTTCGCCTGGCCGACGCCGCGGGAGTTGGCGTTGAGGTAGAACGTGTTATAGATGTTCAGCGCGAGCATCTCGGTGGACTTGATCACCGTGCCGTCGGACATGAACACAAACGGCTGTCCGCCGTTTAACACAAGGTTCTGATCGAAGAGCTTAAACGAGTTGGTCAGCGTTAAAAACGTGCAGATCGTGATGGACGGCATGATCGTCGGGATGGTGATGCTCCAGAGCGTGCGCCAGCCGTTCGCGCCGTCGATCTTCGCGGCCTCGAGCATATCCCCCGGAACGGACTGCAGGCCTGCGATGTAGATGATCATCATATAGCCGATCTGCTGCCAGGCCATCAGAATGATCAGACCCCAATAGCCGTAAGTGGTGCTCAGCACAATGGATGTTCCGTAATGGGAGAGGATCCCGTCGAATATCATCGACCAGATGTAGCCGAGCACGATGCCGCCGATGAGGTTCGGCATGAAAAACACGGTACGGAAGATGTTGGAGCCCCGAATGCCGCGCGTGAGTGCGTAGGCGACGGCGAACGCGAGCACGTTGATGACGATCAGCGAGACGATGGCCACAAGCGCCGTATACTTGAACGCGTGCACGAAGCCCGCGTCTTTAAACGCCTTGAGGTAGTTCTCAATTCCGACCCAACTGGCGTTGCTCGTCGTTGTAAACTTGCAGAAGGACAGATATACGCCCTTGAAGAACGGATAGATAAAACCGATGCTGAATGCCGCGAGTGTCGGCAAAAGGAACAGCGGAAACATTCGCTGGATGGGACGGCGGATCAACTTGGCACTCAGGGCCGAGTTGCCGCTTTTTGCTCTGCGCTTCATGGCGACCTCCCTTGGTGCTGTGTGAAGAAGCGGGGGCGAGCGTTTCCACTCGCCCCCACAGTGTCGATTGAGCTGTCAGACCGGGTCAGCGGTTATTGCGCGGCGTACTGGGTGGCCCAGCCGGCGACAAACGCGGTGACCACGTCGTCCCAGGAACCGGTGCCCGCGGAGTACTGCGTCAGCGCCGCGACGACGCCTGCGCGCCAGTTGTCAACGTTCGGCGTGAAGTTGAACGCCCAGGTCACGACATACTTGCCCTCGGCAAGATCCTGGTTCGCGTCGTTGAAGAACACATTCGCGGTGGGTTTGGCATCCTTGAACGGGATGGGTCCGAACTGCTCCGCCATCATGGTGGTGCCCTCGTCGGAGGTCACAACCCAGTAGATGAAGTCGAGGGTTGCCTGGATGTCTTCCGGAGCTGCCTGCGAGTTGACCGCCCAGCAGTTCTCGGTGCCGCAGCAGAGACCCGCATTGGACTCGCCGTCAACGCCGCAGTAGATCGGGATCATCGCCAGATCGTCTGCGCTCATGCCGAACGTGCCGGTCAGGTTGCTGAATTCCCAGGAACCGTTCTGATAGAACACGGCTTCGCCCTTGCCAAATTCGGCCTCGGCCTGGTCGCCGGTCGCGTTTGCGAGCTGCGTCGGGTCGGTTGCGGAGTTGTTGATGTACAGATCCCAGATGTTCTTGTAGTTGTCGAGATATTTACCGGTGATGGACGCGGGCTGCGTGGTCACACCGTCATCGCGGAACTCGTAGAACAGGGGCATGTTGGCCAGATGGCCGGAGAAACGCCAGCTCGAAGAGCCGTCCATGCCGGAGGAGGTGAAGGCGTCAAATCCAAGCTCGGCCGCGCGGCTGTGGATGTCTTCCACAACGGCTTTCAGGGACGCGAAGTCCGTGATTTCGTCGAGGGAATGTCCCGCCTGCTCGAGCAGGGCCTTGTTGACGATGATGCCGAAGCACTCGTAGCAATAGCCGATGGCGGCGACTTCACCGCTGTCCTTGAAGAGGTTGAAGTCGTTGGTGGTCATCTGCTTGTAGACGTCCGTGCCGCTGAAGTCATAGAGGAAATCACTCCAGGTGTCCACGCCGGCTTTGTTGCCGCACTGGAACAGCGTCGGCGCGGAGGAACCCTTGTCCATCTCCGCGGTCAGGGTTTCGGAGTAGGTGCCGGATGCGGCTGTGACGACGGTTACGGGTACGCCGGTGAGTTCGGTGTACTGCGCGGCCAGCGCCTGCCAGGCGGCATCCGCCTCGGGCTTAAAGTTGAGATAGTAGACTTTGCCGGTTGCCGCAGGCGCTTCCGTCGCGGGCGCTGCGGTTGCCGCTGCTGCGGTGGTGTCCTGCGTTGCGGCGGGTTCCGCGGTTTTTGCGCAGGCAAAGCTTGAAACTGCCAACAGAACAACCAGAACGAGAGCAAACAGTTTTTTCATGATTCTTTCCTTCCTTTTGTTTTGTATTCTCCGGCGCTTGTACGCCAAGAATGATTCAGGCGATGCAAACCGTTTTGATCACGGGTTCCGTTTATATGGAAGAGTTTGGGACGGTTTGCCGCGCTTGGTTACGGGGTGGGGGGATGAGGTGCGTTTCAATGCTCGGAACGCTTTGTCGCGCAGGGAGATTGGCAGGTTACACACCGGTTTGCCGAACCGACCCGCCGGGGCGGAGCACGGGTTCAAAGGTGAACTGCCTGTTTTCGCTCTTTTGCTCGATTCGCTCGATGAGCGTTCTTGCGCAGGCAAGCCCCATGTCCTCGACGGGCTGCACGAGCGTCGTAAGCGTCGGCAGCGTGTATTCCGAGAGGTCAAGGCCGTCGATGGCGACGACGGAGCAGTCCTCCGGCACGCGTCTGCCGTGATCGGCCAACGCCTTGATTGCCGCGATGGCCATCAGATCCGCAATGGCGAAGATGGCGGTAAAGGAGTTGTTCCGCTCAATGAGCTCCGAAGTTGTGCGATATACCGCGCCGAGATCGGAAAACGTACCGGCACAGGCGACGAAAGAGGGATCGAAAGGGATACCATGGCTTGCCAGCGCGTCCTTGTAGCCCTGAAAACGCAGTTCGCTGATGGACTTATCGTCCGTGTTGTCAGCCAGTATCGCGATTCTGCGGTGTCCGAGGGAAACGAGGGTGTCCACCGCGAAGCGCGCGGCCTGCCGATCGTCTATTGCAACGGAGCTGTAGGAGGCCGCGTCGAGATTGCCGAATGTGTTGGTATAGGTGCAAAATACGCTCGGCACATCGATGCGCGAGAACTCTTTCGGCGAATAGTTGAAGCGTCCGCCCAGAAAGAGAATGCCGATGAGCTTGCGTTCGTTGGCCAGCTGTTCGCCGATGAACAGCTCGTCGTCCGAAGTATCCATCTGGTGCAGCTCCAGCGTGTAGCCGCGCTGCGTAATCTCGCGTTCAATGACCTTGATCAGCTTTGAAAAGAAGGGGTTGCTCACGCCCTTGACCAAAAGCGCGATGGTGTCCGACGACGTGCGAACGAGATTTCGCGCGCTGTTGTTGGGGATGTAGTGCAGTTCCTTGACCGCCCGCATCACCTTTTCGCGCGTCTCGCCGCTGACGTCCGGGTGGTCGTTCAGCACGCGGGAGACGGTGCTGATGGCGACCCCGCAATATTTTGCAATGTCCTTGATGTTCGTCATGTTGATCAGAGCGTTCCTTTGGTGTGTTTTTGTTTTGCGCCGGTTCACGCGCTTTTACGCGTTCATCCGGCTCGGCAGAGAGAAGAACACTTTGGTACTGCCGCGGCTTGCGAACAGGCGGTTTTTGAACCGGAATTTACGATCGTTGAGAAATGATTGGAAACGTTACTGGAAACGTTTCCAGAACTTGCAACTACATTATATTCAACCGCGCCGCGTCTGTCAACACCAAGTTTAAGCTGTTAAGCTGAAAACCGGGGATGTATATACTATATGTAGGGGTCTGTATTGAAAAAACGAAAATATATTATTTTTTTCAGTGGGAAACGTACAAAAATGAGCATGTTTATTGCAAAAAGCATTCGGCAAGCGACCTTTATGCGGGAAAGTTTGCTGAAATTTCACTTAGGCTGCGCGTGCCGTTTGATATAATCAGGTGACGGTTTTTCACAGATCGCTCTTCGCTGGCTGGACGCGTTCCGAGCGGGCGGCGCGACTGGAACGGATCGAACGGGGTGAAGCTTGCCGGGAGGCAATCGATATGCGAATGAAAACAATTATCACGGCGGCCTTTCTGATCGGGATGCTGATGCTTGGCGGGTGCGCCGCATCCGCGGCGCCGGACACAGCGATGCGACAGAGCGACATCGTGACGATTACCTTTGATTTTCAAAAGCAGTCCGGCTATGCCGCCAATCAGTTTGCGGTTTGGATTGAGGACGAAAACGGTGTTTTTATCAAGACGCTGTATGCAACGCGCTTCACCGCAAAGGGCGGCTTTCGGGAACGAGCTGACGCCATTCCCGTTTGGGTCGAGCGGTCGGGAATTTCGAATGCGACCGACGCGGACGCTGTTACAGGCGCGACGCCAAAGTCCGGAACGCTCCAGTATGTCT
Organism: uncultured Christensenella sp.; assembly: GCA_964383635.1. GTDB lineage: Bacteria > Bacillota > Clostridia > Christensenellales > CAG-138 > UBA7703. The sequence continues at coordinate 39,679 of CAYLIG010000001.1, forward strand.
GGGATTTAACCGACGACACCGGCGAACGAGTTGCAAACGGAACCTACCGGTTTTATGTGGAAGGCACGCTGCGCTGGAAAAACCGGGTGCTGTTTTCGGGCGAAATCAAGCTCGACGGCAGCGCGACGAGCGTCGACGCCACGCCGGAATATATCTATGAGGCATCTGCCGATCAGCCTGCGCTGACGGACGAATCGCCTGAAAACGAAATGATCACACTGGTTCACGCGGCGTACATTCCGCCAAATTGAGCCGAATTGATACGAAACAAAACAGGATTGCGGCAATAGAGCAATCATTTCTGACGATGCGGGACGGACAGAGCGATCCTTGCAGACCGTTGGAGAAGCTGGAGGACGAAGCGAAGTTGAAATCGTTCCTGTACCGCGTCATCTGCGGGGTTGTCGTTGGAATTGGCGGCGTACTGCCGGGCGTTTCCGGCGGCATACTTGCCATTAGCCTCGGCATCTATGAAAAGATGATGCTCGCGATTGGCAATATCTTTCAAAGTTTCAGAAAAAACGCAGCATATCTGCTACCGTTGGCCGCCGGAGTCGGCGTCGGTATTCTGTTGGCGAGCAATGTGCTGAGCCTTCTATTTGAGCGCTATGAGGTGCAACTGCTTTCGCTCTTTACCGGGCTGGTGCTCGGCAGTCTGCCGGAGCTGTTTGGCGAGGTACGTCTGGGCGGGCAGAAGATCAACTGGAAGCATTTCGTTTCGGCGATACTAGGGCTCGGGTTTGTGCTTCTCTTCGCGCTTGGCGAATCGAGCGTTACGCAAAACACGCAGATTGTGAAACTGACCATTCCCGGCGCGCTGATTGCGGGACTGGTGCTCTCCGTCGGAACGGTGATTCCGGGCATCAGCTCATCGTTCATCCTCGTCTATCTCGGCCTGTATCCCGCGGTGATCGCGGCCATTGCGGGCGTATTCGATATCTCGGCGCTGACGAGCGGCGGCATCGCCGGGTTGATCGGAAGATTCGGCGAAACGCTGGTTCCGTTTCTTGCGATGGCTGCGGCGTTTGCGCTCGTGTCGCTGGGCATCATCAAACTCGTCAACCGTATGCTGGCGCGCCATCACGCAACGTCCTACGCAGCCATCATCGGGTTTGTATTGGGCTCCGTCGCGCTCGTTCTGCCGCAGGTCGGCGGGCGTCTGACCTGGGCGTGCCCACTGCTGTTTGCGGTTGGACTTGCGTTGAGTCTGCTGGAATTTTACTTCAAAAAACGGGTGTCCGCGCGCGAACCCTTGCCCGCCGCCGCTGCGGAATCACGGGTGCAGGCAAGCGAGGATGTCGAGGCGCAATAGCGCGGGAAAAACGCGGTTTTTCGCTTTGCGCAGGTTTGACAAGATTTGTGCGCGCATGCTACAATCGATCCGGCGGCGAACGGCGATTTGCCGGTTTTGGCTGCCGCGATTCAGGCACGGCGTCGGCGATTATTCCGGCGTTTTAGCATATCGGTTGGATAAAGGGGAGCGCAGGTTGTCCAAATTTTCACCCAAGCGGTTCAAAGGATCCCTCATACTTTTGTGTAAACTGGCGATTACGGCCGCAACGGCCGGCGCCTTTTTGTATTTGGTGCTGCATTATTATCCCGAGACGGATTTCTGGTTCAAAGGGTTTGTGGTATTCGTCTTTCTGTATCTCGTGGTTTTTCTAGCGTTTGCGTCGACCTATCGCAGCTTCAACATCGGCACGATGCGCTACCGGGAGCTGACCTTTACCTACATACTGGCTACGTTTCTGACGAACTTCATCTTTTACTTCATCCTCGCGCTGACGGCCAAGCAGCTCCTGACGATTGCGCCGCTCGGGATTATGACGCTTGCGCAGTGGGGGATGGCGCTGCTGCTCTATTTCGGGGCGGACAGGCTCTATTACGCGCTCTATCCCGCGCGCAAGAGCGCCGTCGTATGCTCGAAAGATAAGCATGAGATCGCGGTGTTTAAAAAGATTGATTCGATGAAAGAACGCCACATGATCTGTATGCTCGTGACCGAAGCCCAGGACGCCGAGGCGATCAAGCGCTGCCTTGAGCCGTATTCCACCGTGTTTATGGGCGATATCTCACGCGAACTGCGGCTGGATCTGACCGAATACTGCTTTGAACACAACAAGCGGCTTTTTGTGCTCCCGACGGTGGAGGATATCATATTCCACAACGCGCATGAAAATGTCATTGGCGATTCGCTCGTATATCAATGCAAGGATCACACGTTTTCAATTGAGCAGCTCGCGATCAAGCGGCTCATGGACATCGCCATCTCGCTCGTCGGCATCGTGCTGACGAGCCCGATCATGCTCGTTGCCGCGCTGGTCATCAAGCTGCAGGACGGCGGACCGGTGTTCTTCCGTCAGGTGCGCTACACGCGCAACTATGAAAAGTTTACGCTCATGAAATTTCGCAGCATGATTGTTGACGCGGAGAAAAACGGCGCGCAGTTTACCAAGGCGGGGGACGAGCGCATTACGCCGTTCGGCAGATTCATGCGCGCAACGCGCGTCGACGAACTGCCGCAGTTTTTCAATATCCTCCACGGTGAGATGTCGCTGGTCGGTCCGCGGGCGGAGCGCATCGAAAACGTGGACTTCTATTGCGAGCGTATGCCGGAGTTTCGCTATCGCATGAAGGTGAAGGCGGGCCTTACGGGCTATGCGCAGATCTATGGAAAATACAACACCAACTTCGAGGATAAGCTCAAGCTGGACATGCTGTATATCGAGAACTGCTCGCTGCTGCACGACCTGCAGCTGATCTTTATGACGATCCGGGTGATCTTCATGCCGGAGAGCACGGAGGGATTCGATGTGACGAATCTCGGGGAGCTCAACCGGGGGGACGGGCTTTGTGAATATCCCTTTGCGCCGTCCGTGGAGGAGAGCGTCATCGAGCAGATTGTGAAAAACCCGGCGGCACGCATGGTCAGCGAACCGACGACAGAACGGAGTGACACGCATATGAAAGGCATCATTCTCGCCGGCGGGAGAGGAACCCGGTTTTATCCGAGCACCAAGGCGGTCAGCAAGCAGCTCTTACCTGTCTACGACAAGCCGCTGATCTATTATCCGCTCTCCGTGCTCATGCTGGCGTCCATCAAGGACGTGCTGATCATCTCAACGCCGGAGGATACGCCGATGTTTGAGCGGCTGCTCGGCAGCGGGGAGCAGCTCGGCATGCGCTTTTCCTATAAGGTACAGGAAACGCCCCGCGGACTGGCGGACGCGTTCATCCTCGGCGAGGAGTTTATCGGCGACGATCCCGTCTGCCTGATCCTCGGCGACAACATGTTTTACGGACAGGATCTGACCGCGACGCTCAACGCCGCCATGGATCAGACCACAGGCGCGACGATATTCGGATATCCCGTCAAGGATCCGCGCGCGTTTGGCGTCGTGGAGTTCGACGCGGAGAATAAAGTCGTCTCCATCGAGGAAAAGCCCGAGCAGCCGAAATCCGGCTATGCCGTGCCGGGATTGTATTTCTACGACAACCGCGTGGTGGAGATCGCAAAGCATGTGCGTCCGTCGGTGCGCGGGGAAATCGAGATTACGTCCGTGAACAACGCGTATCTGACCATGGGCGAACTGCGCGTGGAGCTGTTCGGCCGCGGCATGGCGTGGCTTGATACCGGTTCGCCGGAGGGAATGCTCAAAGCGGCGGAATTCGTCGAGGCGGTGCAGTCGCGGCAAGGGTTTTACATCTCCTGCATCGAGGAGATCGCATGGCGCCGTGGGTTCATTACGACGGAACAGCTGAAGAAACTCGGCGAAGAACAGCGCATGACCGATTACGGAAAATATCTGCTTGCGCTGGCTGCGGAGGGGAAATGATGCATATTCTCGTTACCGGCGGAGCGGGCTTTATCGGCGGGAATTTTATCCGCTGGATGCTTCAAAACGCGCCGGAGCACGATATTGTCAACGTCGACGCGCTGACCTACGCCGGCAATCTTGAAAGCCTGAACGATGTTGCCAAAGACGCGCGGTATCGCTTTGTCCGCGCGGACATCCGCGACCGGGCGAAGATGGACGAGCTCTTTACGGAATACGACATCACGCACGTGGTCAACTTTGCCGCGGAGTCGCATGTGGACCGCAGCATCGTCGACCCGGAAGTGTTTCTTACCACGAATATCATCGGAACGCAGGCGCTGCTCGATACCGCGAGAAAGCACTGGAAAACCGCGCCGGAGGATAAATACAGCAGGGAATTCCGACCGGGTGTAAAATTTTTACAGGTATCGACGGATGAGGTCTACGGTGCGTTGGGCAAAGAAGGCAAGTTCACCGAAAACACGCCGCTCGCGCCGAACAGCCCGTACTCCGCGGCGAAAGCGGGGGCGGATCTTGTCTGCCGCGCCTATGCGGAAACATTCGGCCTGCCGCTGAACATCACGCGCTGCTCCAACAACTATGGCCCCTATCAGTTTCCCGAAAAGCTCATCCCGCTTATGATTCACAACTGCATGCAGGGCAAACCCCTGCCGGTCTATGGAGACGGGATGCAGGTGCGTGACTGGCTGCATGTGAGCGATCACTGCAGCGCGATCTACGCGGTGCTTTCGCGCGGGGAAGCCGGCGAGGTGTACAATATCGGCGGCAATAACGAGCGCGCAAATCTCGAAATCGTCCGGCAGATCGTCCATGCGCTCGGGGCGAGCGAATCCCTCATCACCTACGTAAAAGATCGTCCGGGACACGACCGCCGCTATGCGATCGACAACACGAAGATCACGACCAGGCTTGGCTGGGCGCCGCAATACACGTTTGAGCGCGGCATCGTGGAGACGATCGAGTGGTATCGCAGCAACACCGGCTGGATGGAGCGCGTGCTCTCCGGCGAATACGCGAACTACTATGAACGGATGTATGCGCCGTCCTTTGCGTAGCGCAAGGAAGCGATTAGATCGAATCAAATAAAGTTACGCATATAAGCAAATCGCGTGTGACATGATAACACGCGATTCTTCTTATTTTAAACAACATATGTCAAAATTACGCAATTATAAGATGAAAATAACTGAAATTACTACATTTGCTGATGAAATGTGTTACATTATTAATGCGTGGTTGAAATTATCTAACCAAAGGTGTAATATGTAAATTGTCGTTGAAAACGGTGGCGTTCGCTTAAAATTACGTTCGGTCGATCCCCGAACAGCCGTCGTTGAGTGAGAAAAGAACTGGAGAGCTCGTTGACTGTGAAATTCAACATCGTCCCGGAATATATCTCTTTCGTTCTGCTGACGTTGATCTGCGTCTATATGCTGTCCGACAAAAAGACGCTCTCACCCAAGGAACTCACATTTCGATTCAGCTGTATATTCGCGATCATCGCAACTGTCAATAATATCGTCTCAATTTACGCGATCGAAAACGCGGCGCGAATGCACGTGGCGTTTAACATCTATGTCAACTCGTTTTACTTTTTCTCCGTCGCGGTCATGACGACGATGGTCTCCATTACGACATATGTATCCATGTTTGAGGGCAGATATGAAGAGCGGCGGTTGCGTGTGGCCGTCATCATATCGCTCTCTTATTTTATACTCGAGACCGCGTTGGTTCTTGTAAATCTTGCGACCGGATGGCTGTTTTATTTCGACGCGGACAAGGCCTATCATCGCGGTCCGCTGAATGCGGTCGGACTCTTGTTTCTTGCAATCTCAATCATCAACGTACTGTGGTTTGGCATTTTGGAGTGGAAACGCGTTCGCAAGCTCTTTCGGCTTGTATTTTTTACGCTGCCGGCGATCGGCATCGTCATCGGCGCGATTCAATACCTATTCCCCACGACGATATTGACGGGAACGATCATCGCTTTTGCGCTCCTGACGCTCCTGATTTCGGGACAGCAGCAGCGCGCGCGTGTCGATGCGCTGACCGAATTGCCCAATCGCGAAGCTTTTTTTAATGACATCGACCGTCTCTGCCGGCAAAAGCAGCCGTATCGGATTATCGTCATCGGCCTGCGCAATTTTAAACAGATCAACGGACAGTTCGGGCAGCGGGCTGGGGATGCTTTGCTGGTTTCTCTCGCCTCGTTTCTCTCGCATCTGAACCCGTGCGCCCTGGCTTATCGCTCCTCCGGCGTGCAGTTTATGCTCGTCGTTACGCAACTTGGGGAAAAAGAGTATGAATCACTGTTTTCCGCGGTGATGAATCGGTTTCATGAGCGCTGGGAAACAGGAGCGGAACAGGCCGAGCTGCACGCAATCTTCGCCGACGTCAAGTATCCCGATCATGCGGCGGATGTAGACGGCGTGATCGCCTCGCTGGAATATGCCACGCGGCTTGCCAAAGAGGACGCCAAGGGAAAGCCGGTGCGCTTCACAGCCGAACTGAAAAAAGCGTTTATCAGACGAAATTACGTGATTTCACAGATGGAAAAAGCGCTTCGAAAAGATCTGTTTTTCCTCAATATTCAGCCTGTATACGACGTAACCCGGAATCGTTTTGCCGGCGGCGAGGTGCTGCTGCGTCTCAACGAAGACAGCGGCATACCGATTTCGCCGGGCGAGTTCATCCCGTTTGCCATCGAAAGCGGTATTGCGACGAAACTGGGACTGATGGTTATGGAAAAGACATGCCGGTTCTTGCAAAAGTACCGGGAGGAGGATATCGGCTGGCTTTCGATCAACGTCTCGTCCCAACAGGATGAGTTTGACGAAACCGCGCGTCATCTGGAGATGCTGCTGGATCGTTACGGTGTAGATCCGGGCCGTATCAAACTTGAAATTACGGAGACGGTGCTGCTCGAAGATTTGGATCGCGCGCGTGCGACGATGAATGAGCTGGGCAGGCAGGGGATCGGCGTGTATCTGGATGATTTCGGAACGGGCTACAGCAATCTCGTCAACGTAATGACGCTTCCGTTTGAATGCGTGAAGATTGACAAAGGGTTCATTCGCAATATTGCGAACAATCCCAAATCCAGCGGGATGCTGCAAACCATCGTAAGCGGGCTGAAGAGCCTGAATGTCATTGCGCTCGCCGAAGGCGTGGAAACGATGGAGCAGGACGAGATCGTCCGAAATCTTGGTATCGATCGAATTCAGGGTTACTATTACGCGCGCCCGATGCCGCCGGAGGAATTTGTCTGGATGCTGCGCGGCAAAGACGCCGCGCACAGCACGACGGACAAACAGCAATGAAATCGCTGCTTTGGCAGAAATAAACACAGCGCCGCGAGAATGCGGCGCTGTGTTTTTTAGCTTTGCAAGGGTCGCTTGATTCAGACCAGGTCGCCCTCGATTTGGTCAAAGAGCTCCTTTTTCAGCTCCAGCACGGCGGCGAGCGTCTCCGAAACGGGCACCTGCCGCTTCACCCGCTTGTCGCGCGTGGTGAGCTCCACCATGCCGGCGGCAAGGTTTCTCGGGCTGACGGTGAGCCTGATCGGCGCGCCGATGAGGTCGGCCTCCGAAAACATCACGCCCGCGCTGATCGTGCGGTCATCCATGATGGTGTCCACGCCCGCCTTCTGCAGCGCGGCATAGAGCTCCTCGCCGACGCGCTTGGGCTCCTCCTGATCGGCGCGCAGCACGCAGACCTGCGCCTCCCAGGGGGCGATGGTGATCGGCCAGATGGGGCCGTAGTCGTCGTGGCTTTCTTCGCAGACGCTCGCGGCGAGGCGGCCGACGCCGATGCCGTAGCAGCCCATGACGGGATACTGCAGCGCACCGTTCTCGTCGAGATACTGCATATCCATGCTGCGGGTGTATTTGTCCCCGAGCTGGAAGATGTTGCCGACCTCGATGCCGTTGCTGATGCGCAGCGTGGGTTTGCCGCAGACGGGGCAGATGCCGCCGGGAATCGCGCGGGCGACGTCGGCATAGCTTACCTTGCCGTAGTCACGCTCAATGTTGAAGCCGGTGTAGTGGTGATCGACCTTGTTCGCGCCGCAGACCAGCGCGCCGATACCCTCGAGCGAGCGGTCGAACAGCACGGTGATCTTGCTTGTGTCAAGCCCTTTCGGCCCGATGAAGCCTGCGACGATGCCGCTTTCGGGGGTGACGACGGCGGGATGGATCTCCGCGCCGATGGCGTTGCGCAGCTTGGTTTCGTGAATTTCGAGATCGCCGCGCACAAACGCGACGACATAGCTGTCGTCCGCGTTCCGCTGGTACACGACGGCCTTGCAGGTTGCGTTATGCGGCTTGTGCAAAAAGCCCGCGACCTCCTCGATGGTCGCCATGTCCGGCGTCGGCACGAGCGCGAGATCTTCGGTTTGGGACAGCGCGGAATTGTCCACCACGCTGGGGCAGGCTTCGATGTTCGCCTTGAAATCACAGTTTTCGCAGAGCACGAGCGTGTCCTCGCCGATGTCGGTGAGCAGCATGAACTCATGCGACACGCGTCCGCCCATCATGCCTGAGTCCGAAAGCACGGCGATGACGTTTTTGCAGCCCGCGCGCTTGAAAATGCGCTCGTAGGCGACATAGCAGCGATTGTAGTATTGTTCCAGATCCGCCTGCGAGGTATGGAAGGAATACGCGTCCTTCATCGTAAACTCGCGCACGCGAATTAAACCGCCGCGCGCGCGCGGTTCGTCGCGGAACTTGGTCTGAATCTGATAGATCATGAACGGATATTTGGCGTAGCTCTTCGCCGCGTCGCGTGCAAGGTGAACCGCGGCCTCCTCGTGCGTCATGCCGAGCACCATGTCCGCGCCCATGCGGTCTGTTAAACGCACCAGCTCCTTGCCGACGCTGGTGAAACGTCCGCTCTCTTTCCACAAATCGGCGGGCAGCACGACGGGGAAGAGCACCTCCTGCCCGTCGATGGCGTCCATCTCCTCGCGGATGATGCGCTCGATCTTCTGCGTGATGCGCCGCGCGGGCGGCAGCAGCGTGTACACGCCCGTGTTGACCTGCTTGATGTAGCCGCCGCGCACCATGAGCGCGTGGCTTTCAATTGTGCAGTCGGCGGGCTTTTCCTTGTAGCGCTCGCCGATGAGTTCGCTCATTTTCATAAAATCGTTCTCCCCGATGCCGGTAAAACATCTTTTTTTGTTAAACATCTTATTATTGCGTAGAATAATCGATTTGGCAAGGGGCGGCACGGGAAAACGTAGATTGAATTTTGCTGAATCTTTGGTGAGAAAGTCACGCTTTCGCTTGACAACGCCGCCGGGTTTGCCCTAAACTAAACTATAAATTTAAACAAAAAAGCGTTGCATCGGAAAAGAGTAAGCGATTGCAGGCGTCAAAAGAGAGGGTTGGTCACCGGCTGAAAGCCGACCCGGACAAAGAACCGCCCAAGTGCCTTCCGAAAGCCGCCGCCGACAACCCGCCAGCGAAACGCGCAGGCAATAGTATCGGCGGACGCAGAAGCTGCGTTACAGCGATTGAGCGGGGGAAAACATGCGTTTTCTCCAAGTAAAGTGGAACCGCGATGCGCATTCGTCTTTATGATGGATGCGTATATTTTGTTATTTTGGGCAGGCGGGGGTATCCTCTTCCTGCGAAAGGACAGCAGATGATGTTTCAAACGCTCAGAAGCGATATACAGGCGGTGCTGCACCGCGATCCCGCCGCAAAGTCCGCGCTGGAGGTGCTGCTTTGCTATCCGGGGTTTCGCGCCGTGCGCATGCACCGACGGGCCAACTTTTTCTACCGGCACGGGATGCACCTTTTTGCGCGCATGACGAGCGAATGGTGCCGCTTTTCCACCGGCATCGACATTCACCCGGGCGCGACCATCGGCAAGCGCCTCTTCATCGACCACGGCGAGGGCGTCGTAATCGGCGAGACGGCCGTCATCGGCGACGACGTGACCATCTATCAGGGCGCGACGCTCGGCGGAACGGGCAAGCATACCGGAAAGCGGCATCCGACGGTTGGCAATCATGTGACCATATCCGCGGGCGCGAAGGTGCTCGGCCCGCTGACGGTTGGAGATCATGCTAAGATCGGCGCGGGCGCCGTGGTGCTCAAGGACGTGCCCGCGTTTTCCACGGTGGTTGGCGTGCCGGGGCATGTCGTCCGGCTCTACGGATGCAAGGTGCCCTGCGAGCGCGTCGGCCGGTGTGACGACGGCAACTGCGAGTGTATCGGCACCGAGGACTGCGTCCGCATGAAGGAGGGCCTCGCCGGCGAGGCCGGCGTCGACCTCAACCAGGTCGACCTGCCGGATCCTGTGGAACTCCAGCTGCAGCAGCTCAAAAAGCGCCTGGACGCGCTGGAGGCGGCGCTGGACGGAAAAAGCAAAGAATGACACGGCCAAGCCGCGACGATTTTCGAAAAATATGATATAGTGAACAGAACACGGAGGAACCACCATGCAGATCTATAATACGATGACGCGCAAAAAGGAAGAGCTCGTTCCGCTCGTACCGGGTCAGATTTCAATGTATGCCTGCGGACCGACGGTCTATAACTTTTTCCACATCGGCAACGCGCGCCCGTTTATCGTATTCGACACCCTGCGCCGCTATCTGGAATACCGCGGATATAATGTGCGCTTTGTGCAGAACTTCACGGACATCGACGACAAGATGATCCGCCGCGCAAATGAAGAGGGCACGACGGTCAAAGAGCTCGGCGAGCGCTTCATCAAGGAATATTACCACGACGCGGACGCGCTCGGCGTGCGCCGCGCGAGCAACAATCCGCGCGCGACCGAGCACATCGGCGAGATCATCTCCCTCGTCAAGACGCTGATCGAAAAAGGCCACGCCTACGCGACGCCGGAGGGGGACGTATACTTCTCCGTGCGCAGCTTTCCTGGATATGGCAAGCTCTCCGGCCAGAACATAGACGACCTTGAAAACGGCGCGCGCGTGGATCCGGACGAGGCCAAGCGCGACCCGCTCGACTTTGCGCTCTGGAAGGCGGAAAAGCCCGGCGAACCGAGCTGGGGCTCCCCCTGGGGCAAGGGCAGGCCGGGCTGGCACATCGAATGCTCCGCCATGAGCATGTCCATTCTCGGCGAAACGTTCGACATTCACGGCGGCGGGCAGGATCTCATCTTTCCGCACCACGAGAACGAAATTGCGCAGAGCGAGGCGGCGACGGGGCACCCCTTTGCGCGCTATTGGATGCACAATGGCTATATCAACGTGGACAACCAGAAGATGAGCAAGTCCCTGAACAATTTCTTCACCGTCCGCGATATTGCAAAAGAATTCGATCTTGAGGCCGTGCGCATGTTCATGCTAGGCGTGCAGTATCGAAATCCCGTGAACTTCTCGCGCGAGATGATCCAGCAGGCGCAGAGCGCGCTGGATCGCCTGCGCACCGCAAAGGAGCGCCTTGCCGAAGCGCAGATTGCGCCGGAGGCGACGCCCGAGGACGCGGCGTTTGTCGGGCAGCTTGAGGACTTCAAGGCGCGCTTCAACGAGGCGATGGACGACGACCTGAACACGGCGGACGCGCTCGGCGTGCTCTTTGAGTTTGCGCGCGCGGCAAATACATTTGTCAGCGACCCGCGCGGCAAGGAAGCCGTCAAGGCGGGGAAAGCGCTCTTCGGCGAACTGACCGGCGTTCTGGGGCTGCTCACGCGCGAAAAGGCGGAAGAGTTTCCCAAGGAAGCGCTCGACCTGCTGGAAGAACGGCAGACCGCGCGGAAAGCGAAGAATTTCTCACGCGCGGACGAGATCCGCGACGCGCTGAGCAATATGGGCTATGCTGTGGAAGACACGCCAAACGGCCCGAAACTGAAGAAACTGTAACAGGCAAACGGCTTTTTCAAACAACCCCCGAAAACGAAACAATAACGAAGCAATCGCGGACCAATAACAAAACGATAAGGAGAAAAACATATGACATCGGGTTCACTTTCACTCTTCGACTGGCTGCTACTCGCCATGTCGGTCTACGTACTCTACGCTGGCGCCACCGGAAAGGGCCGTCTCTACAGCGTTGAAAACATCAAAGAGGACAAGCAGGAGGAATTCAAGAAATTCTCCCAGAGGATCTATATCTTCCTTGGCATCACGATGATCCTCAACAGCGGAACATCCATTCTGCGCAGCTATATCTATCCTGCGGATGCCACTACGGGCGCCGCGGCAACCACGCCGCAGATTGATCTTGGTGTATTTTCATTTTTAACATCGTCCGTGCTGAATATCATTTCGATCGTCGCGCTGGTTGTGACGCTTGGACTGATCGTTGTGCTCATCGTGATGATGCGTAAATTTGTCGACAAAGAAGCGCAGGCCAAGGCAAAAAGCGGTCAGGGTTCGTCCTCGTCCTGCGCGCGCGGCGGCTGCAACAACACGCTGCCGTCCTCCGCGTTTGAGTTTGACGACGAAGAAAAGACCGAACAGAAATAAGATTTTCCGGCGAAAAAAAGTCCGGACGGCGATTGCCATCCGGACTTTTTTTGCTGTCTGTTTGCTTGTCAGGAGAGCTCGAACATGCCCATGTAGAGCTGGTAATACTTGCCCATCTGGGAGAGCAGATCGTCATGGTCGCCGCGCTCGATTACCTCGCCGCGCTCCAGAACAAGTATGGCGTTGCTGTTGCGAACCGTCGAGAGCCGGTGCGCGATGACGAACACCGTGCGCCCCTTCATCAGCCGATCCATGCCTTTTTCAATCAGCGATTCCGTGCGCGTGTCGATGCTGCTGGTCGCTTCGTCCAGAATCAGCACCGGCGGGTTGGCGACCGCCGCGCGCGCGATGGCGAGCAGCTGGCGCTGCCCCTGCGAAAGGTTTGCGCCGTCGGCGGTGAGCACCGTGTCGTAACCCTGCGGCAGATGCTTGATGAACGAATGCGCGTTGGCGAGCTTTGCCGCTTCGACGATCTCGTCGTCCGTCGCGTCCAGCCGCCCGTAGCGGATGTTGTCCCGCACGGTGCCGGTGAAGAGATGCGTGTCCTGCAGCACCATGGAAAGCGAGCGGCGCAGGGAGTCCTTTTTAATTTGCTTGATGTCGATGCCGTCGTAGGTGATGGACCCGCGCTGCACGTCGTAGAAGCGGTTGATGAGGTTTGTAATCGTCGTCTTGCCCGCTCCCGTAGAGCCGACAAACGCAATCTTCTGGCCGGGTTTGGCGAACAGGTTGACGTTTTTGAGCACATCCACCTTGCCGTCATAGCTGAAGGTGACGTCGTGGAAGCGCACGTCGCCCCGGAGCTCGGCATACTCGAATTCACCGTTTTCCAGCGAACGCTTCCAGGCCCACTGGTTGGTGCAGCAGTTCACCTCGTGAAGAACGCCGGACTCGTCCCGCTCCACGTTGACGAGCGTGACCGTGCCTTCGTCTACCTCCGGCTCGGCGTCTATGAGCTCAAAGATGCGCTCCGCGCCGGCCAGCGCGCTGACAAAGCCGTTGAAGAGCTGCGAAACCTGCACGAGCGGCTGGCTGAACGAGCGCGTGTATTGCAGGAACGCGGCAAGCGTGCCGATGTCCGCGCGGCCGAGGATTGCGAGCCCCGCGCCTGCCGCGGCAGCCGCCGCGTAAAGCGCATAGCTGAGGTTGCCCATGATGGGCATGAGCACCATGGCGTAGGTCATTGCGGAGGTGGAGGTCTGCCGGAGTTCTTCGTTGCGTTTTTCAAACTCGCCTGAGACATACTGCTCGCGGCAGAACACCTTGACCTCGCGCTGGCCTTCGATCATCTCTTCAATATAGCCGTTGACGCCCGCCAGCGACTTTTGCCGCTTGCTGAAGAAGAAGGCGGACTTCTTGCCGAGCTTCTGCACCACGAGCAGCATGAGCGCGAACACGACAAGCACGAGCGCCGTGAGGATCGGGGAGAGCACGAACATCATGAGGAGCACGCCGATGACCGTAATCGTGCTGGTCAGCAGCATCGGCAGACCCTGGCTGAGCATGTCGCGCAGCGCGTCCGTATCGTTGGAAAAGCGGCTCATGATCTCGCCGTGTGTCTGGGAGTCAAAATAGCGCAGCGGGAGCTTTTCGAGCTTGGTGAACATATCCACGCGAACCGCTTCAAGCGTCGCCGTGGAGACGTTGACGACGAGCCGGTTGACGATGTAGGTCGTCAGCGCGCCCATTCCGTAGACCGCCGCGAGGATCGCGATGTATCGGAAGAACACCGTAAAGTCCGTGGACTTCGTCTGCAGCATCTGCCCGATCTGGTTGATGATGGGCTTGAGCAGGTAGGTACCCGCAACGCCCGCGCCCGCCGAAACGAGCAGGCCGACCACAATGATGATCAGACTGATCGTGTGAGGCTTGAGATAGCCGAACAGCCGGCCAAAGGTTTTCGCCGTGTTTTTCGGCTTGCTATGCGCGCCGTGCGCGCCGTGCGACATTGGACCCGGCATGTTACGCCACCCCCTTTTGCTGCGAAGTGTAGACTTCGCGATAGATTTCGTTGGTTGCCATAAGCTCCTCGTGGGTGCCCACGCCGTTGATGGCGCCGTCGTTGAGCACCACGATGCGGTCCGCGTCCATCACGGAGGTGATGCGCTGGGCGATGATGATCGTCGTCGCGTCCCCGTGCTTTTCGGCAAACGCCGCGCGGATGGCCGCGTCCGTCGCGGTGTCCACCGCGCTGGTCGAGTCGTCCAGAATCAGTATCTTCGGGTTTTTCACGAGCGCCCGCGCGATGCAGAGGCGCTGCTTTTGCCCGCCGGAGACGTTGACCCCGCCCTGGCCGAGCATCGTGTCGTAGCCGTCCGGGAAGGAACGGATGAAGCTGTCCGCCTGCGCCGCCTGGCACGCGGCGACGAGCTCGTCGTCCGTCGCGTCCGGGTTGCCCCAGCGGAGATTTTCCTTGATCGTGCCGGAAAACAGCACGTTTTTCTGGAGCACCATGCCGATGGCGGCGCGCAGCGTGTCGATTTTATAGCTGCGCACGTCGTGATTACCGACGAGCAGCTCGCCGGAGAGCACCTCATATAGCCGCGGAATCAGCTGCACCAGCGTGGTCTTGGCCGAGCCGGACCCGCCGATGACGCCTATGGTTTCGCCGGAGCGGATCGAAAGATTGACGTTTGAAAGCGTGAGGTTTTGCTTGTCTTCGGCGTAGCTGAAGCTCACGCTGCGAAACTCCACGCTGCCGTCGGCAACCGTCAGCGATGCGTCCGCGCCGTCGTCGTTGATGGCGGGCGTTTCGTCCAGAACCTCGATGATTCGCTTGGCGGAGGCGCTGGATAGCACGATGTTGACGAACACCATCATGATCATCATCAGGGACATGAGAATCTGCGTGATGTAGCTGATGAAGCTCATCAGCTGGCCGGTCATGAGATTGCCCGCAAGGATATCCCGCCCGCCGACATAGAGCACGAGCAGGATGCTCGCATACATCGTCAGCTGCATAAACGGCATGGTGATGACGAGCACCTTCTCCGCGCGGCGCTGTGCGGTCTTAAGCGCGGCGGCCGCGTCCTTGAATTTTACGGACTCATAGTCTCCGCGGACAAACGCCTTGACCACGCGGATGGCGACGAGATTTTCCTGCGTGCGCGCGTTCATGCTGTCATATTTTTTCAGCATCGCCTCAAAGCGCGGAAACGCGATTTTGGTCAGCAGCGCCATCATGCCCGCCAGAATGGGAATCGCGCTGAGGATGATGACCGAAAGCCGCGGACTGATGCGATATGCCATCACCGTCGCGAGGATGAGCATAAACGGCGCGCGCGCGAGCATGCGGATGATCATCTGAAATGCGTTTTGAATATTGTTGACGTCGTTGGTCAGCCGCGTGATGAGCGACGGGGTCGTGAAGCGGTCCGTATTCTTAAAGGAAAACGACTCGATCTTTTCGAACAGACCTTTTCTGAGGTTTTTCGCCATGCCGTTGCTGGCAACGACCGCAACGCGCGCGCAGAGCGCGCCGAAGATGAGCGCGCCGACGGCCATGAGCACCATGAGTCCGCCCATCTTGAGGATGTAGCCGAAATCCTGGTTGGGGATGCCGACGTCCACTATCTTGCCCATGTAGAGCGGAATGAACACCTCCAGCACCACCTCGAAAAGAACGAGGATGGGCGAGAGGAGCGCCTGCGTCTTATATTTGCCAATAAAGGCGGAGAGTTTTTTAATCATGCGTCTTATAGTTCCTTCATAAAATTGGAATGCTTTCCTCGGTTCCTGCGGTTAAGGAAGGCAGTGCTTATACGCGCCGTCCATTGAGGCGAGCATCGCAAGGTCTTCCTCGGTTGCTATATTTTGAATCATGCGGTTTAGCATGTTCTCGAGCAGCGCCATTTCCTCCTCGGAAAACCCGGCGAACGTCTCGCGGTCCACGCGGTCCGCCAGCGTGCGAAACGAGTTCACGACCTCCTGCCCGGCGGGAGTGATGCGAAGACGGTTTTTGCGCAGATTGTCCGGGTCGCTGGTCTTTTCCAGAAGGCCGGCGCTCTGCAGGCGTTTGGTCGACTGCGCGACCGAAGCGGGGGAGACAAAGAGCATGGCCGCGAGATCCTGCTGCGTCGCGTCAGGGTGATTGCTCAGGTAGTTCAGCAGCGGGTATTGCCCCGGCACGATGTCGTGCTCGCTGTTTGCTCCGTGCATCAGCCTGCGGCGCAGCAGATTCAGCAGCATGACGCGCTTTCCCAGTGCATGCAGTTCCAAGTGGATTCCTCCTTAGTTCAGAATAATTAACCGTTTAACAGTTAAGCGCTTATCAATATAACAGGCGGGCTTTTTATTGTCAAGTTTCTTTTTAGATGGTATGATACGCGTAAGCGCAAAAAACGCCGCAAATCCGGCGAAAAACGCAATTGTGAAGAAACGGAAACATTCAGAAAACACGCATGAAACATGAGATTCACGGCAACGTCGGCGGCATTCGGGACATCGTGCTCAACGAGATGCTGCTGCTTTACGACATGGAGATGTCGGCGGACGAGTTCCTCTCCGACGAGGTCTGCGACGCGCTGGTGCGCTTTACGTCCATCATCAACCGCGAGGTGCTCGTCTACGTTTCCCGCGTCGGCAAGATCGAGGACGTTCGCGTGGGGGACGACCACTCCGTGCATATGGACGAGATGCGCCTTGTGCGCAACATCGACCGTCTCAGCGGCGTTCGGTGCATCCACACGCACCCGAACGACACGGGGTACCTTTCGGATGTGGATATCGGTTCGCTCAACGCGCTGCGCCTCGACGCGATGTGCGCCATCGGCGTCAGGGAAGGCCGCGCGAGCAGTGTTTACGCCGCGTTCATCGGGGACATGGAGGGCGAGGAGCGCGTGCCCGTCTGGTACGGGCCGATGCGCGCGCACCATCTGCCGCAAAGGCAGCTCATGGACGCGATTACGGAGGCAGACAAGCGGCTTTTAACCGACACGTACAATATCATCGAGATCAAGCCCGACCGTGCGGTACTTGCGGGAATCGAATCCTCGGACGGCTACGACACGCTCTCCGAGCTGGCGGAGCTCTGTGAGACGGCCGGCATCAAGGTTGTCGCCAGGGAACAGCAGCGCCGGCGCGCCGTGGACGCGGCGACCTACATCGGCAGCGGAAAGGCGGAGGAACTCGCGCTGACCGCGTCCGCCTGCGAGGCGGATATCTTCGTCTTCGACGACGAACTCACCGCCGTGCAGCTTCGAAATCTCGAGCGGATACTGGGGCTGCCGATCGTCGATCGCACGATGCTGATTCTGGACATCTTCGCCCAGCGCGCGCAGTCGCGCGAGGGCAAGCTGCAGGTGGAGCTTGCGCAGCTCAAATACCGTCTGCCGCGGCTTCTTGGCATGGGCAAGGTGCTTTCGCGGCAGGGCGCTTCCGGCGTCGGCATGCGCGGGCCCGGCGAAAAAAAGCTGGAAATCGACCGCAGACGCATCAGACGACGTGTCTTTGAGCTGGAGCAGGAGCTTGCGGAGATTGAAAAACAGCGGGGGCTCAGACGCGCCAAGCGCGCGGCGAACCCGATTCCCGTCGTCGCGCTCGTCGGCTACACCAACGCGGGCAAGTCGACGCTTCTAAATCTGCTCTCCGGCGCGGACGCGCTGGCGGAGGACAAGCTCTTTGCAACGCTCGATCCCATCGTGCGAAAGGTCACGCTGCCAAACGGTACGGAGTGCCTCATCAGCGATACGGTCGGGTTCATCAACAAGCTGCCGCACGATCTCGTGAACGCGTTTCGCTCCACGCTGGACGAGGTCTGCGACGCGGACCTGATCCTGCACGTCGTGGACTGTTCCAGCGACTACTACGAGGTGCAGATGCGCGTGGTGGAGGAGGTGCTCGGTTCGCTCGGCGCGCTGGAAACGCCGCGCGTCGAGGTCTACAACAAGATCGATAAACCCGAGGCCAAGCCAAAGAACAACGGCGGCGTCGCCATCAGCGCGGCGCTGGGCACGGGCGCAGACGAACTGCTGCGCGCCATAGAGGAGGCGCTTGCCAAAACCCAGGTGCGTCTGGAAATCGTCGTGCCGTATGAAAAATACGCCGCGCTGCAGATGATCCGCCAGACGGCGACCATCCTTTCGGAAACGCACGAGGAGGACGGCACGCATATGACGCTGCTGATCAACGAAAGCGAAACCTGGCGCATCAAAAAGGCGATCTCCTGAATAGAAGACGGACGACGCTCCGGTTTATTGCATGAAACGCCGGAAATTTGAACATCACAAAAGCCGCCCCGCGGGGCGGCTTTGCCATATGCGTCAGTGTGTTGTTATTGAAAGGCGCTGGGCTGCGCGTCGCTCGGCATGCGCCAGTCTCCGCGCGGGGAGAGCGCGACGTTGCCGATGCGCGGGCCGTCCGGGATGCAGTTGCGCTTGAACTGCTGGGAGAAAAAGCGGCGGATGAACAGCGCGTACCATTTTTCGATGGTCGCGTCGTCGTAATCCCCGTCAAAGGCGTACTTCGCCAGACGGATAATTTTTCCCTTGCCCGCGCCGCGGCGAATCATGTGGTAGAGGAAAAAATCATGCAGTTCGTACGGCCCGATGAGATCCTCCGTCACCTGCGCGATGGCGCCGTCCTTGGTCGGCAGCAGCTCGGGGCTCACCGGCGTGTCGACGATGTCGATCAGCACATCCCGCAGCGCGTCGCCGGATTTGCCCGCGATGTGGCGCAGCATGGCGCGAATCAGCGTCTTCGGCACGTCCGCGTTGACGCCGTAACTGGACATATGGTCGCCGTTAAACGTTGCAAATCCCAGCGCGAGCTCGCTCAAATCGCCTGTGCCGATCACGAGGCCGTTATACATGTTGGCAAGGTCCATGAGCACCTGCGTGCGCTCGCGCGCCTGCGCGTTTTCATAGGCCGCGTCGTGCAGGTCCATCGAATGGCCGATGTCCGAAAGGTGCTGCTTCACGCTCTCGCCGATCTGGATTTCGCGCATCGTTATGCCCAGCGCGTTGCAGAGTTTTTCCGCGTTGCCGCGCGTGCGGCTCGAGGTGCCAAAGCACGGCATCGTGACCGCGACGACGTCCTCCGCAGGGCGATCAAGCAGGGCGAGCGCTTCTTTTGCGACGATGAGCGCGAGCGTGGAGTCCACGCCGCCGGACACGCCGATGAGCAGCTTCTTCGCGTTTGTGTGCTTGATACGCTGCTTGAGGCCGTGACTCTGTATGGCGAGCACCTGATCAAAGCGCGTCGCCGCGCTTTCGGGGATATCCGGCACAAACGGGGTTTTCCAGAAGTTTCGCGTGAGTTTGGTTTGAGAAACGTCCATTGAAAACGGGATGCGCAGGATGTCCGTGTTGTCGAAGAGCTTTCGCGCAAAGCGCCTGCGCTCGCGGGAGAGAAACTCGAGATCGACCTCGCTGGCGCAATAGCCCTCGCCAAACGGCTTTGACTCCGCGAGAAACACGCCGTTTTCGCAGATCATGTCGTGGCCGGAGAAGACCACGTCCGTGGTGCTCTCACCGTTGCCCGCGCTGCAGAAGACATAGGCGGAGTTTGTGCGCGAGCTTTGGGACTGCACGAGCACGCGGCGGTAGTCCACCTTGGTGACCGCTTCGTCGCTCGCGCTGAGGTTGAGAAGAATGTTTGCGCCGCAGTCCGCCAGCAGCGTGGACGGGGGTACCGCCGCCCAGAGGTCTTCGCAGATCTCCACGCCGACGTTGAAGAGCGGCATTTCGCGACAGCAGAACACGAGACGGTTGCCAAACGGCGCCTTCTGGCCGAAGAGCTCCATCTCCTCGATGGTCTCCAGCGCGGCGGCGTAGGTGCGCTTTTCATAAAACTCGCCGTAGTTGCCGAGATGCGTCTTGGGGATAACCCCCAGCACGCGCCCGTTTTGCACGACGGCGGCGCAGTTGTAGAGCAGATGCCCGAATACGATCGGCACGCCGATGGCGACGAGCATGTCGCTGCCGCTCGTTGCGCGCGTAATGCGCTCCAGCGCGAGCATCGCCCTGTCCGTCAGCGCGGTGCTGAGCACGAGATCGCCTGACGTGTAGCCGACGATGACGAGCTCCGGCAGCACGAGCACCTTGACGCCGTCCGCTTCCGCGCGGCGGATGATGCCGATGACCGCGTCCGCGTTGTACTCGCAGTCCGCAACCCGTATCTCCGGCGTTCCGGCGGCAACCTTGACAAATCCGTCTTTCATACCGTTTCTTTTTCTCCGATCGTTTGTGTGCAAAGATTTCCCATGCTCATTTTATGGCAGGACCGGGGTGATGTCAATTCTCACGCGCGCGCAGGCTTGTGTAAAACATGAACTGTTCGCAGCCTTTGAACGCGTGCGTTGCAATGTTTGCGCGCGGCGGATTTTGTAAAGCCGCCGTCTGCGCATCGTAACAATATTGTGAAATCGGGTCGGATTGCGCGCAATCGATACCGTCAAACTGATATCTATGGTATAATGGCAGGGAAAATTTGCCCTGAAGCGCAGGCGAAGATTCGCGCGGCTCAGGGGGGGCGCAAGGAGTACCGTATGCTGAGCATTGAACATCTGACAAAATCCTATGGCGGAGGCGTAAAGGCCGTGGACGACCTTTCGCTGAGCGTACTGCCGGGGGATATCTACGGTTTTATCGGCCACAACGGCGCGGGCAAGACCACGACGCTGCGCGCGGTTGCGGGGATTCTCTCGTTTGACAGCGGGACGATCACCGTTGACGGAAAGAGCATTGAAAAAGAGCCGATCGCCTGCAAGCGCGAGATGGCTTATATTCCGGATAATCCCGATCTCTACGA
The DNA here is from genome assembly GCA_964383635.1 of uncultured Christensenella sp. Lineage (GTDB taxonomy): Bacteria > Bacillota > Clostridia > Christensenellales > CAG-138 > UBA7703. The sequence continues at coordinate 60,709 of CAYLIG010000001.1, forward strand.
GCACCTGACGGGCATTCAGTATCTCAACTTCGTCGCGGATATCTATGGCGTGAGCGCGAGCCTGCGGGACGAGCGGATCAAGCGCTACGCCGACGCGTTTGAAATGACGCCGCGGCTCAACGACCTCATCGGCAGCTGCTCCCACGGCATGAAGCAGAAGATCGCGGTGATCTCCGCGCTGATCCACAGCCCGAAGCTGCTGCTGCTGGACGAGCCGTTTGTCGGTCTCGATCCCAAGGCGTCCCATACGCTTAAGGGCATCATGAAGGAGCTCTGCGACGGCGGAAGCGCGATCTTTTTTTCGACGCACGTGCTTGAGGTTGCGGAGAAGCTCAGCAACAAGATCGCCATCATTAAAGACGGGCGCATCGTCGCGGCGGGGGACATGGACAAGGTCAAGGGCGACGACTCGCTTGAGACGCTGTTTTTGGAGTTGACGGAACATGCGTGAATTCTGGATATTGACCAGGCTGCAGATCAGCTCTCTGTTCGGGATCAACAAGATCCGGCACATGAAAAACGAAGAGGAAAAGAAACTCGGCAAGCGTTCGCTCGGCGGCCTGGTCGCGATGGTCGTCGCGCTGGGCTACGTTTCCGTGTTTTACAGCATCATGCTGGCAAACGCGTTTGCCATGTTCGGCATGTTGCCGACGCTGCTTGGCATCATGGCGCTCGCGTCGAGCCTGCTTGTGCTGATGTTTTCCATCTTTGAAACCAAAGGCGTGCTCTTTGGCTTTGGGGACTATGACGTCGTCATGAGCTGGCCGGTGGATGTCCGCGCGGTCGCGGCGAGCCGGGTGTTCAGCATGTACGCCTACAACTTCATCTACGCGGCGCTGCTGCTGCTGCCCGCCGGGGTCGTCTACGCGGTCAAGGCCGCGCCCGCATGGTGGTTTTATCCGCTGTTTCCGGTGCTGGTGCTGCTCTTGCCCGCGCTGCCGACCATCGTCGGCGCGCTGCTGGGCACGGGGCTGACCGTGATCACCGCGCGGATGAAGAAAAAGAACAACCTCATGAGCATCCTGCTGCAGATGGCGCTGGTCATCGGCATCATGGCGATCTCGATGCGCGGCGGTTCAACGGTTGCGGATCCCGCGAAGCTGGCGGACAGCGCGACGGCCATTTCCGGCATGATTGGAAACGCGTATCCGCCCGCTGTGTGGTTTCAAAACGCGCTTTCGACCGGTTCGCCGGCCGATATCCTCTGGCTGCTGCTGCTCACCGCGGCGTCGGTCGGGCTATTGATGCTCTGGCTTGGCAAAAACTTCGTTTCGATCAACTCGCGCATCAAGAGCAAACCGCGCGGCGAGACGTTCGTCATGCGCAAACAGGTACGCTCCGGCAAGGTGACCGCGCTCTTTAAGCGTGAACTGTCCCGTTATTTCAGCTCGACACTGTACGTCGTCAATACGGCGTTCGGGTATGTCATGCTGCTTGCAGCTGGCGTCGCGCTGCTCGTCAAGGCGGACGCATTGAATCAGTTTATGGCCGAACAGGACATCCCGCTTGCCGGGGCGCTGGCTGCGCTGCCGTTTCTGCTCGGCTGGATTGTGTCCATGGGTTCAACGACGCCCAGCGCCGTCTCGATGGAGGGTAAATCGCTCTGGATCGTCAAGAGCCTGCCCGTATCCGCGCGGGATTGGTTTGCCTCCAAGCTGATGGTAACGCTAATGATGGCGGTTCCGAGCATTCTCATAGCAAGCACGCTGATCGTCATCGGGATTCGTCCGGGATTTGCGGATGCGCTCTGGCTCTACCTGCTGCCGCTTGCGTATGCGTTTGCGTTCGGGGTGTTCGGCCTTTGGATCAACATGCGTATGCCACGGCTGGACTGGCAGAACGAGGCGGAGGTGGTCAAGCAGGGCGGCGCGACCATGGTTAGCGTGTTTTCCGGCATGGGACTGGGTTTCGGTCCGGCAATTCTGGCGGGGGTGACCGGTAGCGCGCTGGTAAAGCCGATTATGTTTTTCGCGCTGGTCGTCGCGGGGCTGCTGTTCTGGCGTTCGCTCACGACGGACGGGGAGCGCAGGCTTCTGCTGCTGCACTGAATATAGCGTGAGAGTAAAATAACATCCCGCGGGGTTTCCCCGCGGGATGTTTGACGTGCGATCAAATGCGAACTTATTCGCGTTCCCATTCTTTGCTGATTTCGTTGATCTGGTTGGTGACGCTCCGGATTTCACGGTTGCTGCGGCCCTGAGCGGAGCGGATGAGGCCGCCGAGACGATCCAGCGCATTGAGCAGCTGCTGATACGGCGTGTCCTTGGGGCGTTCCTCTCGCTGCGCGCGCTCGCCGTGCTCGCGTTCGGCGATGGGTTCCGGTTTTGCCTCGAAGATATACTCGTTTTTGACCAGATCGTAGGTTGAACCGCTGAACGGCGACGTCGCCGGGAGTCCGAACTCATCCTTCAGTCGCGCGGTAAACAGATCGCACACTTCGGTGTCGCCGTGGTTGACGAACACGCGGCGGGGTTTCGGCGAAAAATGCGTCGCCCACCTGATGAGCATGTTGGAGTCGCCGTGTCCGCTGATGCCGGGCAGCTGCTTGATCTCGGCGTTGACGCGGATCGTCTCGCCGAAGAGTTTGACCTTTTCCGCGCCTTCGATGAGCGCGCGCCCGAGCGTGCCGCTCGCCTGAAAGCCCACAAACAGGATGGTGTTGTTCGCGTTCCACAGACCGTGCTTGAGGTGGTGCTTGATGCGTCCCGCCTCGCACATGCCGCTGGCCGAGAGGATCACCTTGCTGCGGGTGTCAAAGTTGATCGCTTTGGACTCGTCGCTGGATTCGGTGACGGTCAGCCCGTCGAACGAGAGCGGGTTGATGCCCGCGTCGATGAACGCCTTTGCCTCCGCGTCGTAGCAGAATTCGCCGTTTTCAACATAGATGCGCGTGGCCGCGTTGGCCAGCGGGCTGTCCACAAACACCGGGAACCCGTCGTGGCCGCGGAGGAGGCCTTCGTCCTTGATGCGCCGGATGAAATACAGCATCTCCTGTGTGCGCCCGACGGCGAACGAGGGGACGATGACGCTGCCGCCGCGGTCGAACGTCTTTTGCAGCACGTCCGCCAGTGCTTTGGCGTAGTCCGGCGGCGCGTCGTGCACGCGGTCGCCATAGGTGGACTCGACCATGATATAGTCCGCCTCATCCACGAGCGAGGGATCGCGCAGCAGCGGCTGGTTGACGTTGCCGATGTCGCCGGAGAAGACCATCTTGCGCTGCTCGCCGTCCTCGTCGATCCAAACCTCGATATACGCCGACCCCAGCAGGTGCCCCGCGTCGGTGAAGCGAACCTCGATTCCGTCGAACAGCGTGAATTTTTCATCATAGCGGTGCGGAACGAACAGCTTGAGAGCGCCCTGCGCGTCCTCCATGGTGTAGAGCGGGACATACGGCTTTTCGCCGCTGCGCTCGCCTTTGCGGTTTCGCCACTCGGCCTCGAATTCCTGGATGTGCGCGCTGTCGCGCAGCATGATGTCGCAGAGATTGCAGGTCGGTTTCGTGGCGTGCACGGGGCCCTTGAACCCGTTTTTGTAGAGCAGCGGAAGAAGCCCGCTGTGATCCATATGCGCATGGGTAAGCAGCACTGCGTCGATTTCGGTCGGGAGTTCCGGCAGCGGAACATTCTGATAGAAGTCCTTGCCCTGCTCCATGCCGTAGTCCACGAGGATGTGTTTTCCGCAGATTTCGAGGTGCGTGCAGCTGCCGGTGACTTCGTGATCCGCTCCGATAAAGGTGAGTTTCATAATTGTATCATGGCCTTTCCGTGTATTCGTTCAGGGCGGTGCCGCGCGTTCAGGAAACGGGATAGGCGGCGAACGCCTGCAGGATTGCGTCGTGCAGATGCGTGTTTTCGTAGGTTCCAGAGAAAAATTCGGACCCTATGCCGATGGCAAAGACGGGTACGTCCAGCGCCGAATGCGCGCCGGAACCAAACACGAGTCCCGCGCGTTTGGCAACGAGCGCCGCGCAGGCGGAGGTGATGGGCTCATATACGCCGTATTCCTCGTTCGCTTTGCTGCTCGGCAGGTCGCCCGCGAGCGTATGCGCGTAGGCGGTGCGCAGATAGTCCGTCTCCTGCTGCGTTAGATCCGCCAGTCCGAACGCGTCCAGAAACAGCGGGAGCGCTTCTTCAAACGGCGTCTGCGCCGAGATGCACTCGGCAACCAGCGTGTCGTCGCACAGATCACAGGAGATCTTTTGCCTTAAAAGCGCGGCGCGGTCGCCCTCGACAAACGAAACAAAGCCCGTTTCGTGATCCGCCGTGACGACGACCAGCGTCTCGCTCGGATGCAGCTCGTAAAACGCAAGCGCGCTCTGCACCGCCTCGTTAAAATCAAGCACCTCCGCGACGAACGAGCCCGCATCGTTGTAGTGGCAGAAATAATCGATGCGTCCGCCTTCTATCATCATAAAGAATCCCGCGGGATTGTCCAGCCGCGCAATCGCGAGGTCGGTCGCCTTTTTCAGCCAGTGTTCGCGCGCGCCGCCGTCTATTGCGGGCAGCACGCCGTAGTCGCCAAAGATCAGAGACGAGGACAGGATCAGCCCGCCTTCAGAAACGGCGGACGCCTCTTCAAACGAAGGAACCAGCGTATAGCCGTTTTCCGCCGCGCGATCCGCCGCGTCCGGCGTGTCGTGAAATCCGCCGCCGGCAAAAAAGTCAAATCCGCTGGCAAAGAGATCGTCCGCAATGGTCGCATAGGTGCGGCGGGAGTCCACGTGCGCGTAGAATCCGGCGGGCGTTGCGTGGTCGAGCGAAACGGTGGTGAGAATGCCGATGCGTTTGCCCGCGTCTCGCAGGGTTTCGGAGACGTCCGTCAGCCTGCCGCCGGATTCGTCCAGCCCGAGATATCCGTTGACGGTTTTTACGCCCGTGGCGATGGCCGTTGCGGCGGCGGCTGAGTCCGTTATTTCGCCCTCGGCGTTTGTTGTGTGCGCGCTGCCAACGACCGGAAGGAGCGGAAAGCACAGCGGCTCGCCTCCCGCGGCGGCAAGCGCGTCGTCAGCCGCCATAATCTGCCCGTATCCCATGCCGTCTCCAATGAAGAGAAACACATACCGAAGCTGCGGCGCGGGGATGGGCGTTGGCGCCTGAGACGGCGCGGCAGTTTCAACATGGATGACAATCTGCTCGGGAGATGGGGTTGCCGCGGGCAGGACGGAACGGCCGCAGCCGATGCATGCCGGGATGAGCAGCGCGGCGAGAAAGATTGCGATTCGCATTTTTTGAGCGTGCGAAAACATAAATCATTTTAGCATGATTTTCCTTTGCGTACAACTGGACGCGGACGCACACCAATGGTAAGATATATTCAGAAGTATGCATTGTTGCAATGTAACAAACGGCGGAAGGATACGCAGCTGACATATGCGAAAGACACTAACTGCGCCGACGCTCGGCGTGATTGTACTGACTTGCCTGATGCTTGCCGCCTGTGCCGTAACCGGTACACCGGCGCAGGAACCCGCCGCGACAGACGCTGCCGGCTATGCGGCAATCGAACAGCCGCCGCTCGAGCCGACGCAGGCGCCGACGCAGGCGCCGACCCCGGCCCCGACCGCAACGCCGATCCCTGAGCCGACGCCGTTTTCTTTTGCCTGGATCAGCGATACGCAGGCGTATACCGCCAAGGACAGCGACGTATTCGGAACCATGACGCAGTGGATTGCTGACACGCAAGACGAATACAACACGGTGCTGACCCTCCATACGGGGGACATCGTCTATAACGCATATCAGGATTATCAGTGGCAGAACAGCGTCGCCGCATTTGCCCGGTTGCCGGAGGGGATGCATATTGTCACGGCGCAGGGAAACCACGACCAGCTGCGCAAGGAAGACCCGCACACACCCTATCTGGACAACCGGCCGGATACGGATTTCGATTTGCAGCACGCGTTTGATCCCGAGGGGTATACGTATTATACGACGTTTACCGAAGGCGGCGTGCCGTTTTTGGTGTTCTCTCTTTCTTACGGGATGGAGGTAACCGCCGCGGACTGGATCAACGAAGTATGCGGCCGGTATGCCGATCATTACGCCGTGCTCTGCCTGCACAACTACATCGACACGGCGGGGTATACCTCGGTCGGCAGGCGGCTCATTGAAAAGGTGGTCATGCGCTCGCCGAACATCCGCCTTGTCGTCTGCGGCCACGCGCACGGCTCCGTTTATAAGCCGGAGGCGATAGACGACGACGGGGACGGCGCGCCGGATCGCACGGTGCACCAGATGCTTTTCAACGTTCAGGACGACGGAGCCAATGCCGTTGGATTTTTGCGGATTCTTCGTTTCGACCCGAAAGCGGATACCATCGAGGTGATCACCTATTCGCCTTGCCTGCAGAAGTTTGGCTATGAAGACCGGTATGGCGACCATTTCGGCGAGAGCCGGATACTCGAAGACGCGGGTCTTGGCGATTTTATGACGGACGGAACCGCGCAGCTGCATTAAACAACCGCGCAACAATGGTTCATCAATCAAAGTGTGAATAACCATACAGGAGGAAACCAAACATGAGCCCTGACAACAGGCCGGGCGGACGGTCCAGAAGAACCGTTTCCGGCGGAGGGAATGTCTATCGCCGCGGGAGCGGACTTGGCGGCGGCAGCGTGGGCGGCGGTCCGCGCGGTTCATCCGGCGGTTCGTTTGGCGGCGGATCCGGCGATAATCGTGGAACCGGCGGCGGCGGACTGCTCGCCGTGCTGCTGGCGCTGCTCATCGGCGGCGCGAGCAATAACGCTAACGGCAGCAACAAGCGCGGCTGTCTTGGACGGCTCCTCGTGCTCGCGCTGATCGTCGTCGGCGTCATATTCCTGTTTAACATGTGCTCTGGCAGTTCGTCCGGCAGTTTTCTGAACGATCTGCTCGGCAGCTACACCACGACGGACAGCACGCTGACCGGCACGGATACGACGGACAGTTCCACTTCGTCCGGATCGCTTTCGGACACGCTGGGCTCGCTGCTGGGTTCCTACGGCAGCACGACGGGGCAGATTTCGGCGGTGTCCAGCTCGGACGATGTCTATAAGGTGCACGAACCGGATCGCACGGTGGACGCCGCGGCGCGGGATAAATACACCGACACCGCCTCCGCCAAGACCGTTACCGTGCTGATCTACATGTGCGGAACCGACCTTGAAAGTAAGAGCGGCATGGCGACGGCGGATCTGCAGGAGATGCTCAGCGCGACGCTGAGCGACAACGTGCGCGTCATCGTCGAAACCGGCGGCGCGTCACGCTGGCAGAATTCCGTGATCAAGAGCGGGACGAACCAGCGCTTCCGCCTCAAGCAGGGCGGTCTGGAGACGCTGGATTCAAACGTCGGCAAGCGATCCATGGTCGACCCCGACACGCTGGCGGACTTCATTCAGTTCGGACGCAAGAATTATCCGGCGGATCGCTATATGCTGATTTTGTGGGATCACGGCGGCGGCTCGCTGACGGGCTACGGCTATGACGAGCTGTATCCGGACGGCAGCATGAGCCTCGACGAGATCAACACCGCGCTTGCAAACGGCGGCGTGAAGTTCGACATCATCGGCTTTGACGCTTGCCTGATGGCCACGCTGGAGACGGCGCTCGTTGCCGAGCAGTATGCGGACTATCTGATCGCTTCCGAGGCGGTAGAGCCCGGCACGGGCTGGTATTACACCAACTGGCTTTCCAGCCTTTCCGCCGATCCCGCGATCGATTCGCTGGATCTGGGCAAGGAGATCATCGACGACTATGTCAAGATGAGCGGCGAAAGCGCCCAGACGACGCTCTCCATGACCGACCTTGCGCAGCTTAGCGGGACGGTTCCGGCGGCGTTTAGCACGTTTGCCTCGTCCACCGGCGAGTTGATTGCAGGCAGCGGGTTCGATCAGGTTGCAAGCGCGAGAAGCGGGTCGAGGGATTTTTCGACCAGCAGCAAGATCAATCAGATCGATTTGATCCACTTCGCGCAAAATCTGGGTACGACGGAATCCGACGCACTGGCCGACGCGCTTAGCGCCGCGGTAAAATACAATCGAAACTCCACTGCCATCTCGCATGCAAACGGGCTTTCGATCTATTTTCCGTATCAGTCGATGAGCAAGGTCAGCACCGCGATTAAAACCTATAACGCAATCGGCATGGACAAGAGCTATTCCGAGTGCATCAAGAGCTTCGCCTCCGTCGCCGCGGGCGGCCAGGTGGCCAGCGGATCGAGCGAAAGCGCGCTCGGCACGCTGCTTGGCGACAACACGGGCAGTCTGCTCGGCACGCTGCTCGGCGGATCGACCAGCGCGAGCGACACGGCCAGCGGTTCGGCGGACACCGTTACGCAGCTGCTGGAGCTCTTCCTCTCCAACCGCAGCGTGGTCACGGGCGACAAGGACTCGAGCTGGGTGGATGAGTCGCTCGTCCTCGCCTCGGCGGCCGACTACCAGGCGAATAACGCCGGCTTTGCGAACCTCATGATCACCTATAAGGGCGACACGCCGACGCTGGTGCTCACCGAGGAACAGTGGAGCAAGGTGGTCACGCTCGAGCAGAACGTGTATGTTGACGACGGCGAGGGGTATATCGACCTCGGCCTTGACAACATTGCCGACTACGACGCGGACAACGACCTCATCATGGCGTACGACGGCACATGGCTCTCGCTCAACGGGCAGATCGTCGCGTACTATCTCGTCAGCGAAGATCAGGTGGGCGAAGGCTACACGATCCTCGGACGCGTTCCTGCAATGCTCAACGGCACGCGCGTCAACATCATTCTCGAGTTTTCGGACGCAAATCCGTACGGAACGGTGCTCGGCGCGCAGTATGACTATGCGGCGACGTCGACCGAAACGGTTATGAAGGGGCTTGTGGAGATCAAAGAAGGGGACGAGATCGACTTCCTTTGCGACTACTACAACTACGACGGAACGTTCAACGACGCATATATGCTCGGCGAGCAGATGATCGCAACGGGGGACTGGACGATCGGCAACGCGACGATCGGCGACGTGAACTGGCAGATGTGCTATCGCCTGACGGACGTCTACGGCGGGCAGTACTGGACGCCGACGGTCTCGAACTACTAACCGATAGCAAATTCAATAGACAAGCGCCGCGGCAATTGCCGCGGCGCTTGTCGTGTTTGAACGACTATTTTTATTGTTCCTCGTGCAAAAACCGCTCCCATACGGCGGGCAGCTTATCCTGCACAAAGCGCGTGTAGGCATTTTCCAGCTCACCGGCGGAAAAGCTCTCGCGCAGCTCCTCGAGCACGATGCCGTACCAGAGCGAGAGCGAGGCGGGGGTCAGGGCTTCATATCGCTGGACGACGAGCCTGCCTTCCTGCTCGCGCCGGAGCAGCCACGCGCCGAGGTCTTCAATTGTATCCGCGTGCGAAACGGGGATCGGCTCCGGCGAAAGGCGCAGGCTCTGGTGCGTCGGAAACCGCAGGAGCGTCTTATCGTCCGCCTCGCAGCAGTAGAGATACCCTTTCTTGCCGGAAAACGTGTCCGCAAAAGCGTTTTTCCAAACCTCGGTATAGGTGATCCGCCCCTGCGCATCGTAGGTGTACGGCACCCAGTAGTACGGGCGCTCGACCACGCGAGCCGCGTAAAACGCCGCCGAAACGTCGCTGGTTGTAAAATATACATATGGCCTGCCGTGATCGGCGGTAAACGGCTGCAGGGTACGGATACCGCCGGTGGAGGAGCCGTGGTAGAGGAGAATTGACATACGCCCTCCCGGAAATGCGGAAAATGAAGTGCTTCCACTTGATTTTAACACGATCCTGTGCAAATAATAAAGCAAAAGATATTCCGGCTGGTTTCACAGTTGACACGGTGGCATTGCACAGGAAAGGACGGTATTCTGCCGACTTGGGCGAGTGCCGGGTGCAGAACGCATAACGCAGGGGTTTATGCGTAAATTTTCCACGGAAAATTCAAAATTAGACGGGGCGAAGCGTTGCCCGATATGGTATAATAAGCGCGTTAGGCAGGAGATTCCATGAAAACAAAAGTTCGCAAGCTCGACGGACTGCCGATCGAGGAACCGGTGCTGGACGACGAAGGCCTGCGCAGGCAGAAAGAGCTCTCCGAGCTTGCCGTGCGGGAATATGAAGAATCCGGCAGGCTCACGGGCAGGACGCTCAGCGAAAAGGTCATCGCATACGAAACAGACATCGCCGATCATGTGATCGACGAGTGATTTTTTTATCCTTGCGCGGGGAAGAATTTAAGGAAAGGGGAACGGGATATTGTCGTATAACAGCATTACAAGAGCGCTTGCCAGCGGCTTTTCGCAGTTCTCGATCCTGGACTTTCTCGATATCGTCATCATCGCCGTTCTGATCTATAAACTTATCGTCTGGACCAAGGAAACGCGTGCATATGAGGTGCTCAAAGGCGTTGGGCTCCTGTTTTTGTGTTCCATCGTTAGCCAGCTGCTCTCGCTGACCACGCTGAGCTGGCTGCTTGATTCCATACTGACGTCCGGTTCGATCATCATCGTGCTGTTCATCCTGTTTCAGCCGGAGATCCGCCGCGTGCTTGAAAAACTCGGCCGTAGCGGCAAGCGTCTCGGCAAGGCCTGGTTCGATGCCTCCAGCATGAAGAGCACGGCGCTGATTCGGGACATGCAGACCGCGATTCTCTCGCTTTCCCGCCGCCGCGTCGGTGCGCTGATCGTCTTTGAGCAGAAGACCGGTCTTGGCGACATCATCAGCACGGGCACGCGCATCGAGGGCATCCTCTCCGGCGCGCTGATCGAAAACATCTTCGAACCGAACACGCCGCTTCACGACGGCGCGGTCGTCGTCCGCGGATCTACGCTGATTGCCGCGGGCTGCTTTCTGCCGCTGTCGGACGATCTCACCGTTTCCCGCGAGCTGGGCACGCGCCACCGCGCGGCGCTCGGCGTATCGACCGTTTCGGACAGCGTGACCATCATCGTCTCCGAGGAGACGGGCGCGATCTCCATTGCGCGGGACGGCAAGCTCGTGCGCTACATTGACGCAAAGGCGCTCTCGAATGTGCTGGAAAGCCTGTTTTTGCAAACAGGCGGTACGTCCGCGTTCAGCTGGATCAAACGCAAGCCATCGGAGGGGTCGCATGAACATTCCTAGAATCGACAAGGCGAAACTCCTTAAGGGTTTGAAAAACTTTTTTACAAAGAACACGGCGCTTAAAGTGATCGCGCTCGTGTTTGCGCTGCTGCTTTGGGGCTATGTGCTCACCGACCAGAAACCCGTGCGAACAAAGATCGTGCCCGAGGTGGCGACGAGCTTTGACGGCGAAGCGGAGCTGATCGCGCAGGGGTACTGCATTCGGGGCGACCGCAGCGAGATTCTGCAGAACGTCACCGTAACGGTGCGTACGCAGATTACGAACTACGCCTATGTGACGGCGAACTCCATCACCGCGTCCATCAGCCTTCGAAACATCAGCGAGGCACGCGAATACGACCTGCCGATTCAGGCGACGGTCAACTCCTCGCTCGGCGTGGTGCAGTCCGTCTCACCGAGCACGGTGAAGGTGGAGATCGACACGCTCGTGACCAAGACGATCCCGATTACGACGTCGTTTTCCGGCGCGATTCCGGACGGATACTGGGCGGATATGGACTCGCTCTCCACGACGTCCCGCCTCGACATCACGGGCCCCAAGACGGATATTTCCACGATTACGCACGGCGAGTGCGTCGTGGATCTGACCGACAAGACGAGCACGATCTACAGTACGTTTGACGTGACGTTTTACGACAAGAACAACAACGTTGTCTCCTCGGACATCATCATCGGCACGCTGCCGACGTCCACCGTGCGCCTGCCGATTTATCCGATGAAGAGCGTGCCGGTCGATGTGGAAGGCTCGCTGGTTGGCGCGGACAACCTCGCGGCGAACCATGAAATCGTCAAAGCCGTTGCAACGCCCGCGACGATCCGGCTGGTCGGCGATCAGGCGGTGCTCGACAAGATCGAGTCTATCCAACTCGAGCCGATCGCGATCAATGGGCTGGATTCGACGATGACCGTCAGCGGCGAGCTGATCGTGCCGGACGGCGCGCGCCTTTTAGACAGCACGACCGTGTCCATCCTGCTGGAAGTGCGCGAAATGGTCATCACCCAAACATTTGAACAGCTCGAGATCGGCGTGCACGGGCAGGAGAGCAAGACGAATGTCTCGCTCGACGTCACCACGGCCGACCTGACCGTGGAGGGACGCTACAGCCTTGTGAGCATCCTCTCGCGCAGCGACGTCAAGCTGTTTGTTGACGTCACAGGCCTGACGCCGGGTGTCTATCAACTGCCAATCTCGGTCTGGGTGAAGAACGAGGCGGCAACCATCGAACTCACGACGACGCTCTCCGTCGCCGAGGTGACGGTGACCATCGACCAGCCCTAGCGGGCAAACAAAGCGGCAATCGTTGCGGCGGGGCGTTTGCTCCGCCGTTTCCGTATGACAGCGAATACGCGGAAAAGCTGGATGCGGCGGGTATCGGATCGCTCTATTTGGAGGAAACAGCTTGAAACTCAGCGTGAACAACATCAAACAGCCGGTTTCGGAGGGCGACGAGCAGCTCAAAGGCCGCGTCGCCTCCATGCTCTGCATGGACGCACGGCTGGTGCAGAGCGTCCGTGTCGCGCGGCGCGCGCTGGACGCGCGAAAAAAACAGGACGTGCATTTTCTGCTGACCGTCACGGCTGAGATCGACGACGCCGCGGCAAGGCGCCTGCTGGCGAAGAACGACGCGCGCGTAGAGCCGGTCGCCAGGCGGCAGGATGAACCATTGAAGACGGGAACCGAAACGCCGCGCGGGAGGATCGTCGTCGTCGGGCTCGGTCCGGCGGGGCTGTTTGCCGCGCAGCTGCTCGCGCAGCACGGCTACGCGCCGCTCGTGCTCGAGCGCGGGGACGCGGTGGAGCTGCGGACAGAGCGCGTCGAGCGCTACTGGACGACGGGCGAGCTGGACGAGCACTCCAACGTGATGTTCGGCGAAGGCGGCGCGGGCACATTTTCGGACGGAAAGCTGACCTCGCGCAGCAAGGATTCGCGCGGGGAGGCCGTGCTGAACACGCTGGTGCGCTTCGGCGCGCCGGAGGAGATCGCCGTCGCGGCCAAGCCGCATATCGGCACGGATCGCCTCCGCGGTGTGGTTTCGGCCATGCGCAGGGAGATTGAGCGGCTCGGCGGAGAGGTGCGTTTTCGCGCGGCGCTGACGGGTATTGAGCAAAGCGGCGGGCGCGTGACCCGCGTGCGGGTGACGACGCGCTCCGGCGAGGAATGGATCGACTGCGCCGCGCTGCTGCTCGCCATCGGCCAGGGCGCACGGGATACTTACCGGATGCTGCTGGACGCGGGCGTCGCCATGGCGCCCAAGGCGTTTGCGGTCGGCGTGCGCGCCGAGCATCCGCAGGAGATGATCGACCGCGCGCAGTTCGGCGCGCTGGCCGGGCATCCGCGACTCGGCGCGGCGGAATACCGCCTCAGCGCGCAGTGCGGCGGGCGGGGCGTCTATTCGTTTTGCATGTGCCCCGGCGGGCGGGTGATCGCCAGCGCGTCCGAACGGGACGAGGTCGTGGTCAACGGCATGAGCGACTACGCGCGGGACGCGCAAAACGCAAACGCGGCCATCGTCGTTCAGGTTTCGCCGGAGGACTTTGCGCCCGGCCCGCTCGGCGGCGTGCAATTTCAAAAAGTGATGGAGCGCGCGGCGTTTCTCGCGGGCGGCGGAAATGCCGTCGCCCCGGCGAGCACGGTCGGCGCGTTTCTGCGGCGCGAGAGCCCGCGCGGGTTCGGCGGCGTGACGCCGTCCTACCGCCCCGGTGTGGCCGCCTGCGACCTTTGGCGCGTGCTGCCGGAGATTATTGCGCAGGGCATCGCGGAGGGGCTGACGGCGTTTGGCAGGCAGATCAGAGGATTCGACGGGGAGGACGCGGTGCTCACGGGCGTTGAGACGCGCACAAGCGCGCCGCTTCGCATCCTGCGCGGGGAGGATCTGCAGAGCGTCTCCTGCGCGGGAGTGTATCCCGTCGGCGAGGGCGCGGGCTATGCGGGCGGCATCGTCTCCGCCGCCATAGACGGCATGAAGGCCGCCGAAGCGCTCATCGCGCGGTTTGCGCCGCCGCAGCGCGCGGAATAAAGCGGGAGCTTGCAAACAAAGGCCGCCGGATTGCTCCGGCGGCCTTGCTGCGCTGATTGTGCCGCTTACTTGCCGTCCCGCAGGGCGAGCACGAGGTCGGGCTTGTTGCTCATGATGGCGAAGATGTCGCTCTGGCCTAGCAGATAGCGGATGTCCGATTCGCCGTCCACCGTCCAGGGACTGGCCATCACGCCCGCGCGCTCGTATTTTTGAAGCTCCGCGTCGTCCAGAAAGCGATAGTCGGGATGGAGATATTGCATACCAAGGCGGAGGCAGTAGTCCTGCGGCTCGGCGATGCGGCACTCATAGAGAATGCCGCAGGGCAGCTCCGGCGCGATGGCCTTGCAGCGCAGCAGCGTATAGTGGTTGAACGACGAAAGCACGATGCGCTCTTCCAGTCCAAACCGGCGGATCATGTCGATCACCTGCCGCTCGATGCCGTCGTATTCGAAGATCGCGGTCTTGAATTCAAGGATGCTCCAAAAATCGCGGTCTTTCACAAGCGAACAATATTCGTCCAGCGTCGGAATACGCTGTGCGGGAACGGTTCCGGCGAAACGGTAAGAGACGTCCAGCTGACGAAGCTCTTCCAGCGTGAGATCCTTGACGAGGCGCGAATCGCCTGCGGTGCGTTGAAGGCTTTCGTCGTGAATGACGACAGGAACGCCGTCTTTTGTAAGCTGGACGTCGAACTCCGCGCCGTCCGCGCCGAGCGCGAGCGCGCGCTCAAACGCGAGCATGGTGTTTTCAGGATAGCGGGAGGAAAACCCGCGATGCGCGATTGCCTTGACCAAAGAAACACGCCTTCTTTCGCAAATTGCTGATTCAAAAAACAATTGATTATCGAAAACGTTTTAATACATTCAGGTCGAATTCCACCGCGCGAAGATCTGCGGGGACACCGGAACGCGCCGCGTGCCGAAGCAGCGTGCGCCGCAGGCGCAAAAGCCCGCGCTTGAGCGCGTGCACGCGCACCTTGCGTGGTGCGGACGCGCCGACAAAGCTGAGAAAGTTATCCCGCTCGACGCGGCGCAGCAGCTCCCCGCCAAAGCCCATGCCCCGCAGCGTGAACGGCAGCGAGCCGATGAGATAGCGCCCGTCTGCTGTGATCTGCCGTTCACCCTCGCCGCAGAGGAAATGCCGGATGATTTCGACGCGGCGCAGGCTCTCCGCTTCGTCTAGCTGCGCGACGGTTTCCTTGAGTACCGCGCGTCCGCCGATGTCCGTGCCGTACTGGATGCGGTCGGAGAAACGCTCGAAAAACGCGCGCGTCTCGTCGGTCGTGCGCGAGAGGTTTTCATACAGCTCGATGCCGGGCGCGAGATCGACGCGCAGCTGCTCAAAGCGCTCCATCCACTCCGTCATCCTCGGCAGCTGCGCCGAGAGGAAAAACAGATGCGGCAGTGTTAGATTCAGGCGCGGGTGGCGTTCGAGCACTGTGCGCACCTGCCGGTACTGATCCTCGTTGTTCACATCCTCCGGGCCGTATCCCCAGCCGGAGCTCCTGGCGTAGGCGGGCACGGCGTCCGGGTTCCAGAACTGCTCGGGGTCGTTGACGTGCCAGAGCAGCGGAATCCGCTTGCGCTCGGCATACGCCCAGAACGGCTCCCAGGCGGGGCTGTCGAAGTCCGGCACCGCAAAACGCCGCCGCATCGTCGGTTTGCCTTCAAGCAGCTTGACGCCGTCGCAGCCCATATGCAGCATTCGCCTGACATGTCGGACAAACCGCCGGCCGCAATGTGCCGGATCGGTTTCGTATACGGTGACGTCCAGACAGCCGAACACAAACGTCGTATCGGGGTGCAGGAGTTTATAGCAGAGCAGGTCCGGCGTCGTGTCGAGGCGGCTCGTGCCGGGCAGCGCGTGCAGGCAGGCCGCGTCCGCGCCGGATTTTTTCAGGATATCCGCCAGACTGTCCGGCGAGACCGGCCAGCCGAAATGCGCGTGGCCGTCGATGCGCGAATACGCTGCGCTCATTTCGACGCACCGTCCGATGGATGTTTGTCTTTTTTGTTCTGTTCCGGCGGATTTGGCGCTTTGACCGCATCAGCTGCGGGCGTCTCAGGCTCCGCAGGCGGATCTGTTTCGGAAGGTTGTTCCGCGGCCGGGGCGGCCTGCGGCTCGTCTTCGTCCGTCATTTTGTAAAGATGGATTGCGCCTTCCTTGTTGAGCGCGTGGATAAGCGCGACGGTGATGGGCAGGCCGAGCAGACCGACGCCGCCAAAGAGGTAGGTGCCGAGCACCATGCACATCAGCGTCACGAGCGGATGCAGGCCGACGCGGTCGCCGACGATCTTCGGCTCCATGATCTGGCGCACGATGATGACGACCACATACAGCGCCGCAAGGCCAATGCCGGTGACGATATCGCCCCCGATAAACGTAAATATCGTCCACGGCAGTAGCACGAGCCCGCTGCCGACGACGGGCAGAATGTCGAACAGCGCGATGGCGACCGCGATGCCGACCGCGTTTTTCACGCCGATGATCGTCAGCCCCAGCGCGATTTCGCCGAACGTGATGAGCAGAATCAGCGCGTAGGAGCGCGTATAGCTCCAGAGCGTGCGTCCGAGCTGCACGCGCGCGTTATGCAGCAGATTTCGCCAGTGCTCGCTGAGCTGACGCATGATGAACGCCTTGATCTTTGGAAAATCGACGGTTAAAAACACCGTGGCGATCACGGTAATGAGCAGCTTGAGCAGAAAGCCCGGCGCTTTCAGCGTAAAGCCCGTCGCCCAGGAGACGACCTGCTTTGAGATGTTGACGACCGTATCCCCGAGCGACGTTGTGACATTGGCGGAGAGGGCGTTATACGCCGCCGCGGCGCTGGGGTCAAGCCGCGCGGCAAAGTCCTGCAGTGAGGCGAATACCCGCGTCATCCAGGGTACGATGGTGTTTGTATAAAGCGAAGGCAGCAGCTGAAAGAAGCTCTTTGCCGCTGCGAAAAGCTGGATGCCGAGGATGATGAGCAAAAACCCGACCAGCGCGTAGAAAACGACGACGAGCAAAACGCCGATCAGCCCACGCGGCAGTTTCAGTTTTTCGTTGAAAAACGCGACGGCCGGTTTGAGCAGAAGCGACACAAGAAACGCGATGAAAAACGGCATCAGCACCCCGAGTGCGTAGCGCGCAAGCAGGACAATGATGCCGACAATAATCGCGATATACAGAAAATTGATGATAAACTGTCTTCGTTTTTCGAGCTTCATAGCAATCCTTCATTAATTTTGTTTCTGGAATCTACTCTATCACGGCACGGAAAACTTGTAAAGCCGCGTCGCTTCGATTATAATATTGCGCAATGAGCCGATCGTATCAGGGGGAAAGCAGCGATGCATACAAACGGCTATTCGTCCGTTGAACAGCTCGAAAGCCTGCTCGACGAAACCGATCCCGCGATGACGACGCTTGCCAATGCATGCGCTTTTTTGAATTGCCTGCTGGAGGATATCAACTGGGTCGGCTTTTATTTGCTTGAGGATGGACTGCTGTGGCTCGGCCCGTTTCAGGGGAAGCCTGCCTGCACGCGCATCTCGGTTGGTTCGGGCGTGTGCGGTACGGCGGCAGCCGAAAACCGCACGCAGCGCGTGGACGACGTGCACGCGTTTGCGGGGCATATCGCCTGCGACGGCGCTTCCAACAGCGAGCTGGTCGTTCCGCTTCGCGGCGGGGATGGCGCGCCCATCGGCGTGCTGGACATCGACAGTCCGCTGTTTGCCCGCTTTTCCGGGCAGGATCAGCGGGAGATGGAGCGCGCGGCGCAGATTATATCAAAGAAACTCCGGCGGCAGAAGCCGGGTTCGGACGGGAAATCAGGAAAGTAAATGTCATTTGTGGAACTTCTTCTGACGGCGGTCGCGCTGTCTATGGACGCGTTTGCGGTATCCACCTGCAAAGGCTTAAGCCTGCGCAGAATGGACTGGAAACGCGCCGGAATTATCGGCCTCTTTTTCGGCGGGTTTCAGGCGGCTATGCCGCTGCTCGGCTGGCTGCTCGGCAAGCAGTTCGAGCGGCTGATCACCAGCGTGGATCATTGGATCGTATTCGCGCTGCTCGCGTTCATCGGCGGAAAGATGATCTTCGACGCGCTCAAAGGCGGCGAAGAGGACGGCTGTCCCGTGGAGGACAAGCTCGACATCAAGGAACTCGTGGGGTTATCGTTTGCAACCAGCATAGACGCGCTCGCGGTCGGCATCTCGTTTGCGTTTCTGCAGGTTGAGATTCTGCCCTCCGTCGCATGCATCGGCGTGACAACGTTTCTGATCTCCGTTGCGGGCGTGGCGATCGGGCAGAAATTCGGCGCGAAATATCAGGACCGCGCGACGCTCGTCGGCGGCGTCGTGCTCGTGCTGATCGGTTTGAAAATTCTGCTGGAACACCTCGGCGTGTTTGGTTAAACAGTAGCATGACATAAAAGAAACAGGGCGCGGGATATCCCGCGCCCTGTCTGCACTTGGTTGTCATTTTGCCCGCGCGCAATAAACGGCGATCGCGTCGGACATGAGCTTTGCCGTGCCCGCGCCGAAGCGGTCGAGGTTTTTCGTGAAGCGCTCGTCCGCAACGTACATCTGTCCGAGGCTTTCGAGGATTTCATCCGTGCAGAAATAGTAGCTTTCACTGATCAGCGCCTGCCAGCGACGCACCAGCGCCTGAACGCGCGCGTCGGCCGGATCGACTCCCACCAGCGCGGAAAACTCGCGAAACAGATTGGTGGACTGCTCCTGAATCCGCGTAAAATCCTCTGCGGTATACTTTGCGGTGCGCCAGGCGCTCTCGCGGTATGCTTCCGTGCTGCCCCAGCGCGCTTTTGCTTCCTCGGCATACTGCTCGCGCAGGGCGTCGATTTCGCCGGTGTCAAACGGCGTGAATTCCGATTGTTTTTCCATGGTCGATTCTCCTTTCATGGCGTTTGAGACGAGGTCGATCAGTCGATCCAGCCGTTCGCGTTTCTGCAACAGCAGCGTACGGTGTTCCGAGAGCGCGCGCATCCGGTCGAATCCCGGCGAAGACAGAATTTCGGCGATATCGCGCAGCGGAAAATCCAGCTCCCGGTAAAACAGGATCTGCCAGAGTCGCTCGACCGCCTCGTCGTCGTAGTAGCGATAGCCGGAATCGGCAACCTCGCTCGGGTGCAGAAGCCCAAGCTGGTCGTAATGATGCAGCGCGCGGACGGAAACGCCCGACAGCCTGCTCAGCGAACCGATGGAAAGACGCATCGTTTCCTCACCTCCTGTTTGCATGATAAACCATGACGTAACGTCAGAGTCAAGGCTGTTTTTAAAAATTGCCGGATTGATTTTTTATTTTGCGTTCTCAATATAAATTGATTGTGTTATGATCGATGAAACGGGTATCGCGCGCCGATGTGCGCGGCGGAAGGACGAACGGATGAAACAGAGGGAGTTGCTGGACTTTTTACACAGGCTGGAGTGTCTCAAGACCAACGGGCGGCATAGCGTGACCGTCGACGGCGTGACAGAGACCGTTGCGGCGCATTCCTGGCGGCTTGCGGTGCTTGCGCTGCTGCTCTTGCCGGAGTTTCCGGAAATCGACGGAAACAAGCTCGTCCGCATGTGCCTGATCCATGACTTTGGCGAAGCGATTACGGGGGACATCCCGTCGTTTCTGAAAACAAAGGAACATGTGACGACGGAGGAAAACGCCGTATCGAACCTGCTTTCCACCCTGCCGGAACCGCAGAGAAGCGAGCTTGGCGCGCTCTTTGCCGAGATGGACGCGCTGGAAACGCGCGAGGCGCGGCTGTATAAGGCGCTCGACAAGATGGAGGCCGTCATCCAGCACAACGAGAGCGACATCTCCACCTGGCTGCCGCTGGAGTACGAGCTCCAGCAGACGTACGCCATTGAAAACGCAAAGGAGTTTCCGTATTTAAAAGAGCTTCGCGCGATGATGCTCGAAGACACGCTTGATAAAATTAAACAATCCCGGGAGGAATCTAAATGAGCGACTATTTGGAACTGGTGAAACGACGCGAGAGCTGCCGTAATTTTGACCCGAACCGACCGGTGGAAAAGGAAAAGCTCGAACGCTGCGCGGAGGCGGCGTGGCTTGCGCCCTCCGCCTGCAACGGCCAGCCCTGGCGGTATCTGATCGTGACGAACGCGGAGCTTTTGGAAAAGCTTCGCCCGCTCATGATGGAGCTCGGCATGAATAAGTTCGTGAAAAACTGCCCCGCGTTTGCGGTCGTTCTCGAAGAATCAACCGTGCTGAAGGTGTCGCTGTCCCAGAAATTCAAGGATCAGGATTTCGCGCCGATCGACGTTGCGTTTTCCGCCTCCCAGTTTTGCTATGAGGCGACGGAGCAGGGGCTTTCCACCTGCATCATCGGCTGGCACAACGAACGAAAGATTCGCGAACTGTTCGGCCTGCCGAAGAGCACGCGCGTGCGCCTGATCCTTGCCGTCGGATACGCGGCAAGCGACAAGCTCCGCAACAAGGTTCGCAAGCCGATTGGAGACGTTATTCAGTATTATGAGTGATGCGGCGACCGCATCAAAAAAAGGCGCGCTGGAAACGGCGCGTCTTTTTTTTAGATTGCGGGCTTGAGCGTAATCAACGTCAGCTCCGGCGGATTGCCGAAGCGCGGCAGCCAAAACGGTTTTCGCGCGAGGCCGCGGCTGATGATCAGCGTCTGCGCGCAGAAGTCGTACCGCCCGCCGCCATATTTCGGAAAGAACCCCTGTCCGGGTGCATAGAGGCCGTTCAGCACGCCGGGAATGACGATCTGTCCGCCGTGCGTGTGGCCGGAGAGCATGAGGTTGAAGCCATAGGGCAGATAGGATTCCACGTTGTTTGGCACATGAATGGCGAGGATGGAGAAGACATCGTCGCTGCGCTGCGCCGCTGCGTCGGCAATCTGCCGCTGCTGATTCTGCACGCCGCCCCGCCCATCGTCAATACCATAGACCTGCACACTGGTTTCGCCGGAGGAGATCGTCACACTGCTGCCGTCGAGAATAGGGATGTTCGCCTCGGCGATTGCCGCGCGGACAGCGTCGACTTCGCCGGATTTGTATTCATGATTGCCGAGGATAAAATAACAATTAAACTTACCCGAGAGCGCTTCCAGAAGTGTGACGGTGTTTTCATTTGCGCCGTGTTCGTCAAACAAATCGCCAAGCAGCAGCACGGCGTGCGGCGATGCCGCGTCAAGCGCGGTGATAAGATCGCTCTGTGCTTTGCCGTACAGCGCGCCGTGAAGGTCGCTGACGACGGCGATGCGCACGTTAGAGAGAATCCTTGCGTCTTCAATCTCATAATGGCGGGTGACGAACCGCGCTTTGCCGGCGATATCGGCAAACAGAAATAACGCAACCGCCGCGGAGAGAACATACAGAAAACGACGCTTTTTCCGCGGCGCGGCATTCCTGGGCGGGGGAGAGATGTCTTCGGGCGCGGATGGATTCTGAAGGAACCGGTTCATAGTTGACATATTCAGTAGTATAGCAAACGCATGTGAGCGGAGCCAGCCGCAAGCTATGTTTGCTACAAAAAAGTCATAACCTCTCTACTTTACAGAAAAAAAGCGGGCCGCCCAATATTGGGCGGCCCGCTGTATCGACAGGATGTTGTACCGTTAGCTGAGGGAGCAGAATATGCCGTAGATGTATCCGATGGTCGTGGCGTTATACTGCACCTTGTACCAGTCGCCTTCCTTGGCGAGGTAGGTGTAGGTCGAGCCGAGCGTCGCTTTGCCGATGCGTGTGCTGGAAGTGCTCGCGCTCTGGCGTACGTTGACCGCATAGAGGCAGTTGACGATCGTTACGGTCGTTGCCGTGGTGGTCGTGGTCGTGCCGCCCGTTGTGGTACTCACGCTGCCGGCGGAGGTATAGGACGCGGCCGTCTTGGTGGCGTTGATGTAGCTGGCCCAGATATATGCCTTGGTGGTGTTGTTGTACTGGATGTAATACCAGCTGCCGATACGGCCAAGAATTTTGAACGTATCGCCGAGATACGCGAACCCGACGAGTTTGCTCAGGCCGCTCGCGCTGGCGCGCACATTTACCCTGTGACGGAAGTTCGCCGCCACGCCGTAGTTATACTCGGTATTGGTGACGTTCACCGTAATGCTTACGGACTTGTTGTCGGCCGTTGCGGTGATAACCGCTTCGCCGAGCGCAAGACCTTTGAGCAGGCCGTCCGAGCCGATGCTGGCGATGCTGGGATTCGAAGAAGTCCAGGTGACGGTCTGCGTCGAAGCGTTCGCCGGCAGGATCGTTGCTTTCAGGTAGGTGGAGTCGTAAGCCAGCAGATCGAGCGACGTTCCGTAGTTGATCATCAGCCCGGTGACGTAGATCTTAGGCTTGGAGAGCACGACGCACTCGGCGTATTTGCCGCTGCCGTCGGTCGCGGAAGCGGTGATGATGGTGTAGCCGTTTGTTGCGCCGGCGATGATGTTACCCTTGGTGTCTACGGTTGCGACTGCTGTGTTGGAGCTGGTCCACTTCAACGTTGCAGTCGTAGCATTCGTGGGGTAGATGGTTGCCGTAAGTTTCGCGGTGTCGCCTTCGCTCAAGTCGAGCGAGGACTTATCAAGAGACACGTTGAGGATCTGAATGTTGTTGACGGTGACGACGCAGGAAACGTACTTACCGCTGCCGTCGGTCGAATCCGCGCGGATAACGGCCGTACCCTTGGAGGCGCCGATTACTTTGCCGTAGGCGTCAACGCTTGCGACATCTGGGTTGCTGCTCGTCCAGGAGAGGGTTTTGTTGGTCGCGTTCGAGGGCGAACCTGTGACAACCAGCGTCTCTTCGTCGCCGACATTGAGCGCGAGCGTGGATTTATTCAGCGTCAGGCTAGTGGTGAGCACGGAGGCAAGCACCTTGACGGTACAGGTTGCATATATGGTGGAGTTGGACGACTGCGCGGTGATGACCGCTTCGCCGTAATCCGCACCGGTGGGAATGCTGACCGCGGTGACCTTGCCGTCCGCATCGACTTTGACGATCGCAGGATCGCTGCTCGACCAGGTGACGGAAGGATCCGCCGCGTTGGTCGGCGTGACGACCGCGGAGAGCGTCTTCCAGCTGCCCTTATAGAGCGTGAGGCTCGTGGCGCTGATGGCGATGCCGTCAACCGGAATCGCGTTGACCGCAACCAGACAGGTTGCCGTCTTGCTGTTTACGGTCGAAACGGTAATCGTCGCATAGCGGGTGCCGTCGGTGCCGATTGTGATGCCGCTGCCCGCCGCGTCGCTGGAGAAGTCACGCAGCACTTTGACGGAGCCGGTGGAGTCGACGGAAACGTTGCTCGGGCTGGAGGAAGTCCAGGTGAGCGTCTTATCCGTGGTATCGTCCGGGCTGATCGTTGCCGTGAGCGCGTAGGAGCTGTTGACCGGAAGCGAGATGGACGCTTTGTCCAGCACAACCGCAATCGCGTCTGTCGGCGCTTTTGTGACGTTGACGGAGATGGTCTTGGTCAGGTTGCTGCCGCGGGTGCGAACCGTAACCACCGCCGTGCCGACGGAGAGCGGCGTAATGGTGAATGTGCCCGCACTGGTGAGGGTCGACGTATCGATCGCGGCAACTGCGGGGTTATTCACATTTGCAACAAGGCTGGCCGTGGGGCCGGTTACGTCGGCTGTGACTGTCTCAGCCGCAGCGCCGGCTGTCAGAGACAGCGTTGAAACGACAACCGCTCCCTGCTTGAGTTCCAGCGCCGTTGCGGCGGCGAGGACGGTGACTGTCTGATCCGCAGTCTTGGTGATCTCCGTATCGGAACCGGCATAGGTTTCGGTGCGGGAGAAGCGGACGTTGGTATAATCGGTCGTCAGCGCCTCGGTGATCGCTACGGGGTCGGCGCCGCCGGCTTTGGTGGATGTAACCGTGTAATCGCCGCTGCCGAGCGTGACATCATCCGTCATGTTCGAGTATGTGCCTTTCACGGTTGCGCCGCTGAGGTTGAGATACTCGCCTGCGTAATAGGTCGTCTGCACCAGACCGGATACGGCGATGCTCTGGAGGATGTTTCGCTGTACCGAAATCGTGACATCCTTCGTAACCGTGGTGGTATGCGTGTTGCCGTCCGGCGTGTACGTATACTTCACCGTCAGCGTCTTGCTGCCGATGTCGGTCGGGAGGAATTCATACGGCGTGGCGGGGTCGAAGATACTGCCGTTGATATAGAGAACATAGGTGCCGGTGGTGGCGTTGATGGCGGTGCCCATAGTTGGCAAAACCGTTCCGCCAACGTGTTCGGACGTATCGTCGTATAGCTTGACGATCAGCGATGCGCTGGTCCAGTCAAACGTGTCGGATCCGTACTGGAAAAGGGTTTGCGTGGCAGGAACCGTGGCAAATTCCACGTCCAGATACGCATGTACGTCGGTGTCCGCAAGCGCGGTCGAGGGCACCAGCACGAGCAGCATCAATAAGCTCATAACCAGTGCGATAGTGCGTTTCATTCGGTACACATCCTTTCTTGCATGAAAGACATTCTGTCGGGAAAATTATACATGAGTGGTATATATATGTAAACATACCCGCAAAAGATGTTACGGATATTTCACACATCGGCTTGAAATGGACGGGAAATTTGCCGCAAAGATACTTTTTAACAACATTTTCTCGCTTTATTCATATCGGAATTCACATTTTGTTCTTATTTATTCAGCACTTTTCAGAGAATTATCATCCGCAAACAGCGAATACATGTAAGCGTTTTGATCATCGAACACCATGCAAGCTGCTGCGAAGAAATGAATAACTATGTTGCACGACGATGTGTATAGCACGAACGAAAAAACGTATGAATATACGATTTGCAAATAAAAAAGAGCCGCTCTGCGGCTCTTGAAATCCGGAGGTTACCAGTGGTTGACCGCGTGCTCGGCAAAGCCCGGAATACCCGAAAAACTGACCGTCTCGCCGCCTTCCAATATAAATTTGCCTTCAAACGTGCCAAACATCTGATGACAGCGATTGTTAACAAAGAGCAGTTTTGTAACGGTGTCGCGCTCGCTCTGCGGGGTGAGAACGGCGCGCAGCCGACCGTCCTCCGACTCGATGGTCCAGGGGCGAAGAACATCCGCCTCGCGTGTGATCGTCACACGGCCGAGCTTATGCGCGCTGCCGCCGCAGTAGAAGACGTTTTCCGTGCCGCGGGCTTTTTCCGTCTCGCCGAATCCGCAGCCAAGGTTGAATCCGAACGGTGCGCCGTCGAGCAGCGCGCTCACGCTGCTCCAGTACCACTCGTGGTCGAGCGGCCAGACGCCGCGTCCCCAGTCCAGCAGCGAAAATGTGCGATCGGGATCGAACAAAATCGCTTTTCCGTCGATTCGTACGGAACACTCCGCCTTGAGCAGGTTGATTTTTTCGTTGCAGTAGAAGTCGTGCGCGGCGGCAAACGGCGTGCAGACCAAAACGCTTTCCGCTGCGGCAGGCGTGAGTCTGATCTCCGCCTCGAAGCCGCCGGATCGGGCGGATAGAAAGCGCGCGTTATCCTTTGTTTCAAACGACAGATCCGTGCCGGAATGTGAAAACCGCAGCAGCGAGTCTGCGTGCGCGCTTTCGGGCATGCGCATGCTCCGAAACGGCAGGGGCGTCGTAACGCCGTGCTCAAACAGTCGCTCGCCGGTATGGCAGTTGAAGAGCGCGATGTTGCAGTTGCCCGCGTAGGACACATGCCCGACGACGAGCTGAAGGCAGAGCGTTCCATCCGAAATCTGGTAAAAATCCCATTCCTTCAGACGCCAGGGCGCGGCGCGGACGCGCGAACGCGCGTAGAGCGCGTCGCCGTGCAGCGTGTAGCCCGGAACGGGGCAGCCGCGCCGGTCTAGCACGTGCTCGCCGGGCAGATAGACGTAATCCGCTGGTTGCGCGTTCATGGCGGTCAGGACGGCAGCGCTTCAAGGCGGCGCCGTTTCCGGTGCAGCTTGTTCGCGACGGTCAGCGGAAGGATGGCGACTGCGGTTACGGCGGCGGAGACGAGGAAGAGCGAAGGCCCGGGTACCATGCCCGCAACTTCGTTGACCACCATCTCCACACCCCAGCGGTTGATGACGGGCGCGGCGATCAGCGGCCCGAAGATCATAGGCAGCGCGACGAAGAACACCTGCTTGATGCCCTCAAACTGTCCGCGCTGATCCTCGGGGTAGAGGTTCTTGATCCAGGCCGTGAGCGATTGGAGCGTCAGGATATAGCCGCAGCCCGCGAGGAACATGCCGATGCAAAGCAGAACCATATTGCCTGCAAACGCAATGCAGATCAGCCCCGCGGTATTGGCGATGAGCGCGTAGAGAATTACGCGCGCGAGATAGCCTTTGTCGATGAGCTTCGCGGTCGGAATCGTCATGAACGACGCGATTACGAGCGCACCGCCCTGCAGAGCGCCGGCGAGGGTGAAGCTGTAACCCAGATAGTTGACGAAATAGATCGTGATATAGGAAAAATACACATTGAAGCCGACGAAGTAGACCAGCATCACGACAAAGACCCAGAACAGCTCCTTGTTCTCCTTGACCGTGCGCCAGTTGAACACTTTGATCAGCTGCTGCCAGTAGCTCTTCTCCTCAAGGCGCGGCTTTAGATCCGGCGCGTCCTTCATGGCAAAGAGCGACACGAAACCGATGACAATGACCAGCCCGCCCATGAGCACGAAAAAGTCGAAGAATCCAAGCGCGTCTATGATCATGCCGGACACGACGGAGCCGAATATCGTCGCAATGACGGGCATGACGGCCAGCGCGCCGCCGAGGCGGCCACGGTTATGCTCGTTTGAAATATCCGTCGTCCAGATGGAAAAACCCGCGTCGTAGCCGAACGAACCGAAGAAGCTCATGACCGCGTCCGCGAGCACCACAAACGTGGCGACCAGCGTAATCGGTGATTTCGGCAGGAATTCGCCGACGCCGAAGACGATTGTGAACAGACCCCAGAAGATATAGCCGATGCTGACAAACGGCTTGCGCCTGCCGAGACGGTCGCTCCAGGTTCCGATTAAGAATGTGCAGAACGTTGTGACGACCGCGCTGAGCCCCACCATCCAGCTGATAATGGACGGATCGGGCGCGACCTTGTTGTAGACAAACGTGGAAAACCAGGAATTTTCCACGTTCCAGCAGAGCTGGCCCGCGAGGCCGAACACCCAGATCAGTACCCAATTCTTCTTGCTGATATCGCCTTGCATGATGCGGTTTCCTCCAATAACAAGATGGATCCAGCCGCGCGGATTGCGCGAATGGATTGCGTTGGGATGGTAAAATTGTACTGATTATACAGAAAAACGAATGAACATACAAAAAAATGTCGATGGTTCATTATAGCGCATAGGACTATGCCGCGCAACGACATGTTGTATCCGATTTGCTCGCATCTGTGCTCGACGGCGCGAAAAGTCCTGTGATATAATCACAGAAACAGGAGGGCGGAACCCGTACCATGGTTTGTATATCCTGTCGATCGAACACCCGCGTGTGTTGCGCGCCTGACGGCGTGGCGGAAAGATTTCCCGATTTCGACCAACAAACCTGAACCGGAAAGGAAACCCGAATGATGAAAAAAACGTTACTGATGCTGACAGGTTTACTCGTGTCGGTACTGTTGTTCAGCGCCTGTGCGCTCATGCCCGCCGCCGCCACCCCCGCACCGGAAGCGACCGCAACGCCGGAAACGACCGAAGCCACCGAAACGACGGAAGCCGCAAATGGCGAACTGAGCTTTACGCTGACCACGCTTACGGGCGATACCATCGATCAGTCGGTATTCACCGACAATAAGCTCATCATGGTCAACTATTGGGCGACCTGGTGCGGCCCGTGCGTCGGTGAAATCCCGGATCTGCAGAAGCTCAGCGAGGACTATGCGGACAAAGGCTTCGCGCTGGTCGGCGTGCTGACGGGGGACGACGACATCTCCGGCGCGCGGCAATTTATTTCGGACAAGGGGTTGACGTATCCTATGGTATTTCAGGAGAATTTTTTCCTCGATCACGCGGGCAACATCTACGCCATACCGACCACGATGTTCTTCGACTCCGAAGGCAATCAGGTTGGACAGACGGTTGTCGGCGCGAAGAGCTATGACGACTGGGCGGGTCTGATCGATCTGCTGTTAGGACAGGTCGAATGAGGCGGGCCCTGCCGTATATCCTGCTTGCGCTGGGCGCGGTGTTGATCGTGCTTGGCATCTATCGCGGCGAGGTCGCCGTCGTACTTTCGCGCGCGACAAAAATCTGCCTGGAGTGTATCGGCATTGGCTAAGATCAAATTCAAACGGAATCAATTTCGCAACTGGTTCCAGGGCGCATGGACGGTCGTGACGAACGGCTACCTTGTCGGGTTTGTCAAAGGCAAAATCTGGCAAGGGGACACGAAGTCCGTCTGCGTGCCCGGACTGAACTGCTATTCCTGCCCCGGCGCGCTCGGCGCCTGCCCGATCGGTTCGCTGCAGGCGGAGCTCGCGGCGCGGGACATCAAGATTCCGCTGTACGTCATGGGCTTTCTGCTTGCGTCCGGGGCGCTCTTCGGGCGCTTTGTGTGCGGGTTCCTCTGCCCGTTTGGCTGGGTGCAGGATCTGCTTTACAAAATCCCGTCGAAAAAAATCGGCACGTTTAAGTTTGACCGACCGCTGCGATATCTCAAGTTTGTCGTGCTGGCCGTGCTGGTCGTCCTGCTGCCCGCGCTGGTAAAAAACGCCGCGGGCGTCGGCGCGCCGTGGTTCTGCAAATGGGTCTGCCCATCGGGCACGCTGTTTGCGGGCATCCCGCTGGTGCTGGCGAATCCTTCGCTGCGCGCGATCATCGGGTTCATCTTCAGCTGGAAGATGTCGATCCTGATTTTGATCCTCGGGCTGTCGGTGTTCCTCTACCGGCCGTTCTGTAAGTATCTCTGCCCGCTTGGCGCGACATATGCGCTGTTTAACAAGGCATCGTTTTACCGGCTGAAGCTGGACGAAAGCGCCTGCACACATTGCGGAATCTGCAAGCGCGTGTGCAACATGGGCGTCGATCCTTCCAAAACGCCGGACGATATGGAGTGTATCCGCTGCGGGGACTGCGTGAAAAACTGTCCGACCAAGGCTCTGAGCGCGGGATTCATCGCCGGACTACCAAAGAAGATCGAGGAACCGGCGAATACGGAGCAAACGCCCGACGAATGACCGGGAATGATTGAACAACGAACAAGCGGCGTGCACGATGCGTGTGCACGCCGCTTTTATTGCGCGACGATTTTATTCGGAGTATTCGCTGACGGGCATGCCGAGACGGGCGTAGAATAGAATCGTGTTGTCTTTCTTCTTGTCGAGAGGCTTGTTTTCGTTCGGAAACGCGAATGCTTCGCCTTTGCCGATGGTGAGCGTCTCTCCCGCGCCGAGTATCGTCCCTTCGGGAAAGCGCAGCGCGGCGTCCGAACGGACGGAGAAGAGCACGCAGCCGGAGAGGTCGGCGGGGGATGCGCCGCTGTTGACAAGCGTCACGGTCTGCTGCTTTGTGTCGATGCCTGAGACGATGACGTCCGGCAGAGCCGCGTCCTGCGCGGGGCTGGATACCGCAAGCGCGCCGGACGCGTCCGGCGTGAGCAGCACGCCGAGCGGGAAATCCTGCGTGATATAGATGTCCGCCATGGACAGCGCGGCGAACACACGCGGGTTTGCGCTGTCCGTGTCCGCGGCGGTGTCGGTCGATATAACGGCGATGCACGGCGAAACGAGCGCGGCGAAATCTTCGCCCGTTGCGTCCGGGTTGCCGTGGTTGCCAACCTTGAGCACATCCGCGGTCAAGTCGGCGCCGGAGGCGGCGATATCCTGCTCCTCGGCAAACTGCATGTCCCCCGCGAACAGAAACGTGTTGCCGCCAAATGAGAAGCGCAGCACGAGCGAATTGTCGTTGTCGTCCTGTTCGTTGAGCCGGAGCGGACCGAGCACAGTAAACGAAACGTCGTCCGCAACCGAAACGGTGTCTCCCGCCTGAAGTTCGGCATGCTGAAGGCCGAGTTTTTCCAAGCGCTTGACGATCTTGCCTTTGCCGTCTTTGTCCTGTTCGGAATAGTAAGGCGAATAGACGATCGGGATATCGTAATTCGCGGCGAGCGCGTCGATTCCGCCGATGTGGTCGCTGTGGCTGTGCGTAATAAATACCGCGCCGATATTAGTTACATTCAGCGCGTTGAGTCCCGCGATGAGCTGCGGGACGGACTGCGCCGAACCGGTGTCGATCAGCACCGTGGTGTCACCGAAGCGAAGAATTGCCGCGTCCGCCTTGCCGACGTTGACGAATAAAACCGTAAAATCCGCGCCTGTCAGCAGCGCGTCCAACGGCTGCGGGGCGAGGGTGGGCTTGTCCGCCGTCGGAACGGGATAGGTTCCGGTGGTTGTGGCTTCGGAAGGGGATTCCTCCTCGCCGACAGGCGCGGCGGAACACCCCGCAAGCAGCATTGCCGCGAGGGAGAGGGACGACAGGACGCAAAACGCGCGCCGGGACAGGGTTCTGAAGAATTGGTTCATAGTATGATTATAAGGATCGCCGCTGTGCGATGCAAACGAAGAAAACGAAACCGTGTGACGGCGTCGAGGCCTTAGGGAAAACAAACGGGAAAACCAACGCGGCAAAAGATCGGCTAATCAATAAAAACGTCGCGCCATTGGGCAAAAAATGTGCTATACTCGTGCAATGCGGGGTGAGCGAACAAGCGAACCCGCCGCGTCGGAGGATTCAGACATGCGCTATAATTTCATGAACGACTACAACGAATGCGCGCACGAGCGCATACTCGAGGCGATTGCGGCGGCAAACCGCGAACAGGACGATTCCTACGGGCTGGATACGCGCAGCGAACACGCGCGCGCGCTCATTCAGGCAAGGCTTGGCGGCGCGGCTTGCGACGTGCACTTTCTCGTCGGCGGCACGCAGACGAATCTGACGATTATCGCCGCGAGCATCAAGCCCTATCAGGGCGTCGTCTGCGCGGAAAGCGGACACATCAACGTCCACGAAACGGGCGCAATCGAAGCGACGGGGCACAAGGTGCTAGCGCTACCGAGCGGGGACGGTAAGATCACCGCCGCGCAGATCGACCAGACCGTCGCCGGGCACTATGCCGACGCGACCGCCGAACACATGGTTCAGCCCGGTATGGTATATCTCTCCCAGCCGACGGAGATCGGCACGGTTTATTCCAAACAGGAACTGACGGACATCCGGGCGGTTTGCGACCGATACGATATGCCGCTTTATATCGACGGCGCGCGGCTCGGCAACTCGTTTGCGGCAGAGGGCGCGGACGTATTTTTGCCGGAGCTTGCGAAGCTTGCAAGCGCGTTTTCCATCGGCGGGACGAAGATGGGCGCGCTGTTTGGCGAGGCGCTGGTGATCTGTTCTCCCGCGCTGAAGAAGGATTTTCGCTATCACATGAAGCAGCGCGGCGGCATGCTCGCGAAAGGCCGCCTGCTCGGCATTCAGTTTGAAACGCTCTTTCAGGACGGACTTTACGACGAAATCGGCCGCCACGCGGTTGCGCAGGCGCAGCGGATCGCGGCGGGCGTGAAGGCGCGCGGATACGCGCTGTTTGCGGATTCCCCGACCAATCAGGTGTTTCCGATTCTGCCGCGCAAGCTGCTTAGCGAGCTTTCGCACGAATTTGGTTATGCGTTCTGGCAGACAATCGACGACGAGTACGACGCGGTGCGCTTCTGCGCCTCCTGGGCGACGCCCCCGGAGATGGTGGACGCGCTGCTGGACGCGATTCCGGAAAAAGCATAACGCGACATATAAAACCGGAGGCGAAAGCCTCCGGTTTTGCGTTACGCGGCGGCGACCGCGTTTTGTTTCGTTCGCTTGATTCGCTTGCCAAAGATGCGCAGACAGAGCAGCGCGAGCACAAGAAGCCCGACGGCGAGCTGGATTGCGATGCTGATCGGGCGATAGTCCGCCCAGAAGGCGCGAAGAATCGCGTCCGTCAGTGAAAGCAGGATCGCCCCGGCGATTAGAAACACGATGTTGCGCCGGGTCAGAAAGTCCCGCAGGCGCTTATTCGGAAACAGCAGCTTGAAGATGAGCGCGAACAGCCCGAAGAGCAGCGCCGCATTGAGCAGCACCCCGAGCAGCACCTGCCAGACAGGATTAAGCGCGGTAAACAGCAGGCCAAGCAGGGAAAGCAGAACCTTTCCGAGCGCCCAGAACGGCAGAAGTAGCGCGCCGCGCAGCACGGACGGACCCGCGAAAAAGAACATGCGCAGGCGGTCGCCGAATCGCAGTTTTTTCCCGGCGGCGGGGGAAACCGTGCCGGACGAACGCTTGCCGTCTTCGCTTACCGCAACGGCGGAAACGACCTGCTGATCCTGCGGCGCGCCGGAAAACAGCTCGTCCGGCGAGGCGGCCAGCGACCCGAGCGCGAGCGAGCAGGCGGCGATCAGCCCCGCCCCGACGGCAACGGCTTTTTTGCCGTGTTTTTTCAGTTTAGTACGGAAATTGTTCATGCGCTGATTATACGCTGCCCGACGCATTGGCGCAACCGCGCGGTAAAACGAACAAAAACAGCCGCCCGAAGGCGGCTGAGTGGAGATTATTTGATTACGCGCCTCTTGCGGCAACCTGTTCGAGCACGGTTTTTCGGAACACCTCGCCGATGGGGGCGCTGATGCTCAGCGTCGCGCTGCCGGTGCGGCTGGTTGTGCCGAGGTTGATCACGACGAGATTGCGTCCGCTGAAATAGTCGACAAGGCCCGCCGCCGGATAGACCGAAAGCGATGTTCCGCCGACGATCAGCGTGTCCGCCTTGCCCATCTGCTCGATGGCGCTGCGCAGTAATTTTTCGTTGAGCGGCTCTTCATAGAGCACCACGTCCGGCTTGATCACTCCGCCGCAACCGCAGGTCGGGATACCGGTCTTTTTCAGCACGTCCTGCAGCGAAAACGAACGCCCGCACTTCATGCAGTGGTTGCGGTGCACGCTGCCGTGCAGCTCCAGCACCGTCTTGCTGCCCGCCTTCTGATGCAGGCCGTCGATGTTTTGCGTAATGACGGCGGCAAGCAGCCCCTGCCGTTCGAGCTGTGCAAGTCCGCGGTGGCAGTCGTTCGGCTGCGCGTTTGGATGCAGCAGGTATTTGCGGTAGTATTCAAAGAACGTTTCGGTGTGCTTGAGAAAAAAAGTGCGGCTCAGCAGGGTTTCCGGCGGGTAGCCGTAGTTCCGCATGGCCGCAAACACACCGTCTCCCGAACGAAAATCCGGGATGCCGCTCTCGGTGGACGTGCCCGCTCCGCCGAGAAACACCACGCGCCGCGAACGCGCGAGGATTCGCTTCAGCTCCTGAATACCGGATAACGCTTCTTCGTTAATCACGACAGACACTCTCTTTTCTGCAATTAAATTCGTACGATCGTATGCCGGAATCGGCTTGGAATTGCTGACGGAAATTACTTTGTTTTTTATATTGTAGCACGTTTTACGGCATAAGACGCATGAATTCTGCAACAAAATTGTGACTTGCGGGAGGAGATCGCGCGTCCGTGCTCCTTTTTCCAGGGAAACGCTCATAAAATCCGAAAAATATGCGATTTACCGCACAACGCGCAAAAAAGATGCAAATTTGCGCCATCTCTTTTGAGTGGATTCCATACAGACGCATGTGTTAGAATGATCCCATGAATACGAAATTTTACAACGCCAGAATTCTCCCGCTGGACGGGCATACGCCGCTGTTTTCCGGCGAGCTGATCGTGTCCGGCGGACGCGTTGCCGCGCTGGGCGAGCGCTGCGATTTTGACGGCGCGTTCGAGCGCGAGATCGACTGCGGCGGGAACCTGATTATGCCGGGGTTTAAAAACGCGCATACGCACAGCGCCATGACGTTTCTGCGTTCGTTGGCGGACGATCTGCCGCTGCAGCGCTGGCTAAGCGAGCAGGTGTTTCCCAAGGAGGCGCAGCTTACGCCGGACGACGTATATGTGCTGACCAAGCTCGCCATCCTCGAATATCTCACCAGCGGCATCACGATGATGTTCGACATGTATTTTTATCGCGACAGCATCGCGCAGGCGGCAATCGACACCGGCTTTCGCGCCGCGCTGGTCGGCTGCGCGAACGATTACGGCGGCTCGGCGAAAGAGACGGCGCAGGAATACGATCGCTTTTCGAAGATAAACCCGCTGATCTCTTACCGGCTCGGCTTTCACGCGGAGTATACGACGAGCGAGCCGCTGCTGCGCGATCTGGCCGATATGGTGCAGTCTATCAAGCAGCCGTTTTACACGCACCTGAACGAGACGGCGGCGGAGGTCGAAAGCTGCGTGCGGCACAGCGGCATGCGCACGATTGAATACCTCGACAATATGGGTCTGTTTAACTTCGGCGGCGGCGGATACCATTGCGTGCACGTTTCCGAGCGCGAGATGGAGATTCTCTCCGCGCGCGGAATGACAGTCGTCACCTGCCCGGGTTCGAACGTGAAGCTCGCCAGCGGCGTGGCGCCGGTCTATGAATATCTCCGGCGCGGCATCCCCGTCGCTATCGGCACGGACGGACCGGCGAGCAACAACTGCCTGGATATGTTCCGAGAGATGTTTCTCACCACCGGCCTGCAAAAGCTCGAACACGGCGCGGAGGCCGTGGACGCGGAGGACGTGCTGACCATGGCTTGCCGAAACGGCGCGTACGCCTGCGGGTTTGACGAGTGCGACTGCCTCGCCGCGGGAAAACAGGCGGATCTGATTCTGATCGATCTGAAGCAGCCGAACATGCAGCCGCTCAACAACATCGAAAAAAACGTCGTCTACAGCGGCAGCAAGCAAAACGTTGCGCTGACCATGATCGCGGGAAAGATTCTCTACGAACGCGGCGAATTCTTCGTTGGCGACGATCCGGAGCGCATCTACGCAGAGGCGAACCGCATCATTCGCGGCATGAAATAGCGCGCCGGACTTTGTTACAAAAGGACATGAACCAATGACGATATTGCAAAAGATCGCCCCGCTGTTTTCCGGTTGGGACGAAACGCTGATCCGGTCCGTTTTGCAGGGACACATGGGTACGGCTATTGTCGACGACGAGGAAAATCCCCGTTCCGCGCAGGTTGTCGTCGGTGGGTTCTGCTTTTTTGCGGGGCAGCCGAGCGAAGAGCTCGTGCTGAAAGCCGGCGCGCCGGAGCTCGTGCCGCAAAACGACGAATGGGGCGCGGCCATCGAGCGAATACTGGGCGAGCGCGCCGCAAAGCGCCTGCGCTACGCGATTAAAAAGGAGCCGGACGCGTTCAACCGCGACACGCTGCAATACTATGTCGACGCATTGCCTGCGGAGTATGAGCTCCAGCTGTTCGACGGGGACGTCTACGCCCAGTCGTTTCGCGAAGACTGGTCGCGTGATTTTTGCGATTGTTTCCGGAGCTGTGAAGATTTCTTGCGCCGCGGGGTCGGCGCCGCCGTGCTCAAGGACGGCGTGCTTGTCTCCGGCGCGAGCAGTTACGCCGTATACGACGGCGGGTTCGAGATTGAAATCGACACCATGCCGGACTACCGGCAGAGGGGGCTTGCGACCGTCTGCGGCGCGCGGCTGATCCTCGAGGCGCTGAAGCGCGGCCTGTATCCGAGCTGGGACGCGTTCGACCTTCGCAGCGTGGCGCTCGCGGAAAAGCTCGGCTATCATGTTGAACACCCGTACGCCGTCTACATGATGCGCTGACAAAATAAAAATCAAACAGCGAACAAAAAAGTATCCCGCAAAACGATGCGGGATACTCTTTTTTGTCGTTGGAATGTGTCCGGCAGAGGAGAGATTATCTCTTGCTGAACTGGGGCGCTCTGCGGGCTGCGTGCAGGCCGTACTTTTTGCGCTCCTTCATGCGCGGATCGCGCGTGAGGTAACCAGCCTTTTTGAGGGCGGGACGCAGCGCGGGTTCCGCAACGAGCAGCGCGCGGGCGATGCCGTGGCGGATTGCGCCGGCCTGACCCGTGGTGCCGCCGCCGTAAACGTTGACGAAAACGTCAAACTTTGCGAGCGTGTCGGTGAGGGTAAGCGGTGCGCGAACGATCATCTTCAGCGTTTCCATGCCAAAGTAGTCGTCCAGCTCGCGCTTGTTGATCGTAATATTGCCGCTGCCGGGGAGCAACCGAACGCGGGCAATCGACTTTTTACGTCTGCCTGTACCAAGATATTGCGTACTTGCCATGTTCTTGTCTCTCCTTTCGTTACTTCAGCGTAAGCGGCTGGGGCATCTGTGCGGCGTTGCTGTGCTCGGGGCCCGCGTAAATGCGGAGCTTTTTGAGCATCTTGTCGCCGAGCGGGCCTTTCGGCATCATGCGACGGATTGACTCGTAAACCGCAAACTCCGGCTTGGTGGCGAGCAGCGTGCGATAGCTGACCTCGCGGATGCCGCCCGGATAACCGGTGTGGTGGATGTACTTCTTTTGGTCGAGTTTCTTGCCGGTGAGACGAACCTTGCTCGCGTTGACGATGATCACGTGGTCGCCGGTGTCGACGTGCGGGGTGTATATGGGCTTGTGCTTCCCTCTGAGAATGGCTGCTACCTGGGACGAAAGGCGGCCTAAGACCATATCCTGTGCGTCCACAACATACCAGCTGCGCTCGACGGTTTCGCCCTTTGCCATATAGGATTTCATGGCGATTCCTCCATCATATCATTTCGTTTCCGTTGTGTTCTTGAGCGCACACTCCCGGGGCTGTGGCAGTACTCGACCCAATGGCACACCGAATAGTTTAACAAACGGTCAGGGTGGTGTCAACCCTGAAATTGCCGAAATGTCAGGTGTTTTTCAGACAAATTTGACACGGCGGCGATTCAGAGGATCGCGCGGTAGACGTCCGCGACCGTCCGCGCCCAGCGAGAAAGCGAATATGTGTCCGTAACGGCGCGTCCCGTCTGCTCCAGCGCGTCGTAAACCGCGGAGGAATCCGGGGCAAAAAGCACGCGTTCCAGCGCCTCGGAAAGCGCGCCCGCGTCGCGCGGCGAAAAAAATGCGCTTTGCGGCAGCGCGAGATCACGCTGCGCGTCGATGTTGCTGGCGAGCACCGGCGTGCGGCAGTACGCTGCCTCGATGAGCGCATAACAGAAACCCTCCTGCCGGCTCGGCGAGAGGAACACATCCGCCATGTGGTAGCAGGAGGCGACGTCCTCGCGCGGGGGCAGCAGATAAACCCAGTTCGGCGGGGCGGAAACGCCCAGCTGCGCGCAGAGCTTGCCGCGCACCTCCTCAAGATGGGAGGAGACGACAACGGCGAGGCAGACCGGCATGCCCGTGCGCTCCCGCAGCAGGCGAACGGCGTCCACCGCCAGATCCACGCCCTTGACTTCATAGTTGTAGCCGAACATCAACGCAAGCTTCGCTTCTTGCGGCAGCGCGAGGGCCGCGCGTGCGCCGGGGTCGAACGAATCCAGCCGCGCAAACGAAATCGCGTTTTCGGCGACGGTGACGCGTTCTCGCGGCACGCCGTCCGCAATCAGGTGCTCGGCGACCGAGCGGCTGCAGCAGACAAAGCGCGACACGGCGGAAAAATACAGCCGGTGCGGCAGGCGCAGAAGCGCGTTTTTGGGCAGCTCGATGTGGTTATGCAAATGCAACACCGTCTTCACGCGGTGGCCGCAGGTGCAGGATGCGTACAGCGCGGCGAGCTTTTCGCGAAAATGAATGAAGTGCGCGTGCAGAATATCGGCATTGTTTTCGCGAAGAAGCCGACGCACCTGACGCGCGTAGGCAAAAAATCCATTCCGTTCGATGCAGCGAACGTTGGTCTGCTGCATCATCGCCTGCACCCAGGG
Organism: uncultured Christensenella sp.; assembly: GCA_964383635.1. GTDB lineage: Bacteria > Bacillota > Clostridia > Christensenellales > CAG-138 > UBA7703. The sequence goes on from CAYLIG010000001.1 coordinate 98,545, forward strand.
CCTTTCGGCAGCGCGGCGCGGAAAGACATAGACCATGCCGGTTCCGCGTTCGGCAAGCAGCCGCTCCAGCGCGCGGAGCGACGCGACAAAGTTGCCCTCGTAGGGGGCGCCGTAATCGGTCAGATGCAGGATACAGCGGGGCGTCGGCTGTGCGTTCATTGTTGGGCCTTTCTGTGCCGTCGCGGGCGATTTGCCCCGGCGGCTGGATGAAAACATACTTATTATACAGGAAGGCGCGCGCTTTGCTCAACTGAATTCGGAACAAGCGGCTGAAACAACTGCGTTTTGGGGAGAGCGAGTGAAAAATATATCATATGATATATTTTCAGCTGCGTTAAGTTGAACGCGTTTTGACAGTAAAAAATATGATATAGTGAAATTATCAAGTGAAGGAGGGGATTTGAAGATGATTCGTAAACTAACCGTGATTCTCCTGGTCGTCCTGCTTGCGTTTTCGGTTGCGTGTAAAAAGCCGGACGCGGTTACCGTTGCAGACATAACGCCGACGCCGGAAGCTACCGCAGCACCGACCCCCGAACCGGCACTGGACAAGGATCTTGCGATCCTGTATACCAACGACGTGCACTGCGCGGTGGACAGCGGCATCGGCTACGCCGGTGTGGCAGCGCTCAAAAAGCAGCTGCTTGACGAAGGCTGCTATGTGGCGCTTGTTGACGCGGGCGACGCCGTGCAGGGCGACGCCATCGGCACGCTCTCGAAGGGCAGCTACATCGTCGACATTATGAATGAAGTCGGCTACGACGTCATGACACCGGGCAACCATGAATTCGACTATGGCATGGATCGCTTTTTCGAGCTGCGGGATATGGCGAAGTTCCCGATCGTTTCGGCAAACTTCGTCGATCTGGCGACCGGCAAACCGGTGCTCGACCAGTTCGCGATGCTCACGTTCAACGGCGTCAACGTCGCGTTTGTCGGTGTCAGCACGCCGATGACCATCTCGACCTCCACGCCCGCGTTCTTCCAGGATGCGAGCGGAAACTTCATCTACGGCTTTAGTCAGAAGGACGGCGCGGACGCGTTCTACGCGGTGATCCAGAGTGCCGTGGATGCGGCGGCCGCCGCCGGCGCGGACTACGTCGTCGCGCTGTCGCACCTTGGCATCGACGCCTCGACCTCGCCCTATACCTCAAGCGAGCTCATTGAAAACACGCGCGGCATCGATGTGGTGATCGACGGACACTCCCACAGCACGGTGGAATGCGAGCGCGTGAAGAACCTCGACGGCGATCGCGTGCTGCTCACGCAGACCGGCACCAAGCTGCAGGCGGTCGGGCTTCTCTACATCACCAAGGACGGCAGCATGTCCACGGGGCTTATCTCCGACTACACGGAGAAGGACGCGGACACCGAAGCGTATATCGCGCAGATTCAGGCGCAGTTTGAAGACCTGCTCAACGAAGTTGTCGCAAGGACGGACGTCGATCTGACCATCTTCGAGCCGGGCACCGATCCCGCCGTTCGCATCGTTCGCAACAGCGAGACGAATCTCGGCGACCTCTGCGCGGACGCCTACCGCTATATTTCCGGCGCGGATATCGCGTTTGTCAACGGCGGTGGCGTGCGCACGAGCATCCCGATGGGAGACATCACCTATGGCGCAATTATCAAGGTGCACCCGTTTGGCAACGAGCTTTGCATGGTTGAGGCGACCGGACAGGAAATTCTGGACGCGCTGGAACTGGGCGCTCGGGTGACGCCGGCGGAGAGCGGCGGATTTTTACAGGTCTCCGGACTGACATATGAAATCCATACCTACATCCCGTCGTCCGTCACGCTGGACGAAAACAACATGTTTGTGAGCGTGGACGGCGAATACCGCGTGAAAAACGTGATGGTCGGCGGCGAGCCGCTCGATCTGAACAAGACCTACACGCTGGCGAGCCATAACTACATGCTCAAAAACGCGGGCGACGGCTATACCATGTTCCAGGACAACAAGTACCTGCTGGATTCCATCATGATCGACAACCAGGTGCTCATCAACTATATTGTGGAAGGTCTTGGCGGCGTCGTCGGCGAAGCGTATGCCGATCCGTACGGGCAGGGGCGCATCGTCGCGGTGGAATCCGCGCCGTAACGAGTCCAATCAACTCAGCGCAGCAACGCAACAAACAAAGCGGCCGGAACATTCCGGCCGCTTTTGCTGTATCGCAGCGTGGGTTAGATTGCTTTCAATCGTTGAAGCAGCTCGTCAAACGGGCAGACGACGCGCTCGACGGCGGGGTGATGATAAAACACGCAGAAGCCCTCCGTCCCGTCAAACGGCGCGCTTGATGCGGACCAGAGCAGGATACGCTTTTGTTCGCTCGTCGCCAGCGCGATGCCGAGCTCCGCGTGCGTGCCAAACCGCCCGGGCAGCAGCAGCACGACGAGATCCGCCTCCGCGACGCCGCGCGATTCCAGCGCGGCGACCTCGCGCTTGCGCTCGGGCGTGTTTTTGGAAACGTCCCCGTGTTTAGTCCAGTCGTAGGTGCGCTCGTGCCCGGCTTCGGTCAGCGCGGCGGCGGCAAGGTTCACCTTTTCGGCGTTTGATACGCCGCTTGCAACGTAAAACTTCATGCGCTTACGGCTCCTCGTCGGATTCATCCGCAATGCGGCACTCGCCGGGGACGGCGCCTTTTGCCAGATCCTCCGCCCGGAGGCCGGGGCCGGGATCGCCAATGAGCCAGTGCTTGCGGCAGAGGCCGATGTATTTGTCGCTCGCGCCGAGCACCACCTGCTCGCCGACCTTGGTGATGCCGCCAACGCCGTCGAGGCGGGCGTTGTTCGTCGCTTTTTTGCCGCACCAGCAGATGGTTTTGACCTCTTCGATCGTATCCGCGCGCGCGAGCAGCCGCGCGCTGCCGGGGAAGAACTCCCCGCGGAAATCGGTCTTGAGGCCATAGCAGATCACGGGCACGTCGTAGTCGTCCACGATGGGCAGCAGCATGTCCACCTGCTCGGCGGAGAGGAACTGCGCCTCGTCGATGATGAGACAGTCGTACTCGCGCGCGCGCACCTTGTCCCAGTCGATCTGGTCAAACAGAATGCAGTTTGCCTCGAGTCCGCTGCGCGAGCGGATGGTGTATTCGCCGTCCCGCGTGTCCACGCCCGGCTTGATCAGCAGCGCTTTTTTGCAGCGTTCCTGATAGTTATACCAAACCATGATGGCGTTTGCGGTCTTGCTGGAACCCATTGCGCCATAACGGAAATAGAGTTTTGCCATAATGCCTCCGAGTTAAATTGATAATGATGCTTGCCGGAAAATAAACACGGCGCCGCGGCGAATGCGCTCCGACACGGCGCCGAATGGTTGAAATTCGCGTGGGAAAAGAGCTGTTACCTGCGACCCTTGTCGTAAGGAATACCCTCGGACTTCGGCGCGCGGGACTTCTTGCTGGTGATGATGAGCAGAATCATCGTGACGATGTAGGGAATCATCAGATACAGATACTCGCTCTGATTGATCCGATCGAAGCTCGGCAGAAACGGAATGCTGCTCGAATAGGATCCGATGATTTTAAACAGCGCGAAGAAGAGGGAAGCGCCGAGGATATTCATCGGCTTCCAGTTGCCGAAAATCATGACGGCCAGCGCCAGAAAGCCGTATCCGGCGACGGACGACTGGAACGTCGACCCCGCAGCCAGCGTATAGGCAAGACCGCCGATTCCGCCGAGAAGGCCGGAGATGAACACGCCCGAATAGCGCATGCGGTACACGTTGACGCCGACGGAGTCCGCCGCCTGCGGATGCTCGCCGCAGGCGCGAAGGCGAAGGCCGAAGCGCGTTTTATAGAGCACAACCGCGGCGATGATGAAGATGCAGACCGCCCAGATCGTCGTTTGATAGAAGCTCTTGAACAAAAACGCCTGCCAGAAATTATCTTTGACCGCGATGCCGAGCGTTTCCTGCGTGATACGCGACCAGGTCGGAATGATGATGTTGGTCTGTCCCTGACCCTGCACTGCCCAGGTAAGCGCAATGGCGATGGCGGGCGCCATCATGTTCAGCGCCGTGCCGCCGATCGTTTGATCCGCCTTTAAGCTGACCGACGCAAACGCAAGCAGCAGCGAAAACATCGCGCCCGAAAACGCCGCGACCAAGATGGCGATCAGCATGCCGAGCTGCGGCGCGGTATTGCCGATTTCGGTGTGCATATCCAGCGAGCGAAGCGTGAGGCACGCAAACAGCGCGCCGATGACCATGACGCCTTCCAGAGCGATGTTGATGACGCCGCTGCGTTCGGAAAACATGCCGCCGAGGGCAACGAGAAGCAGCGGAACGGCAAACAGGATTGTGGCGCTGAGGATGTCGGATACAATCGTCATGACGGATTCGCCTCGCTTTCATGGGAGTCGCTTGCGCCTGGTTCGCCGGAGGACGGCAACGGTTCCGTCAGCGTCGGTTCCTTGGGTAAAATCCACTTTCCGATAATGGCGCGAATCAGCAGGGAGAAAGCGGAAAGATAGATGATGACCGACACGATAATGTCGATGATCTCGCGTACAAACTCCGGTTGCATTGCGTCCCCGCCAACCTGAATGTAGGAGATAAACAACGCCGAGAATATGGTGCCGATTGGATTCGATGTGGCGAGCAGCGCAACGGGAATGCCGTTGAAGCCCATCGTCGTGAGCGTTTTGAGCAGGGAGTATTGCCCGGTTCCGGCCAGATAATACAACCCGCCGCCCAAACCGGAGAGCGCGCCGGCGATAATCATGGAAAGCACGATGCTCCGCTTGGAGTTGATGCCCGCATATTCGCTCGCGTTGCGGTTAAATCCGCAGGCTTTGAGCTCATAGCCGAACGTTGTCTTATTCAGGACGATATACATCAGGATCGAAAACAGAATCGCGATGAATATGCCGATATTCATGTAGTTGGATCCGAACAGCTTGTCCAGCCCCAGCTTGGGAAGCACGGCGGCCGGGTTGGCGACGTCGAGCGGCGCGGTGCGGTCCATCTGCGCCAGTCCCCAGTGCTTGGCGAGCATCTGGCTGAGATTGACGATGACGAGGTTCACGGAGAACAGCCCGATCCAGTTGAACATGATGGAGGTGATGACCTCGTGCACGTTGAACAGCGCCTTTAAAAGGCCGGGGAAGATGCCCCAGAACGCGCCGCCGATGGTTGCGAGCAGGAGACAGACATACCAGGGAAGCTGCAGCTCGATTGCGCCGATGAGCGCAAGCGCGGCGCCGACCGTGTACTGTCCCGTTGCGCCGATGTTAAACAGCCCCGTGCGAAACGCGAAGCCGACGGATAGGCCGGTCATGATCAGCGGCGCGGCCTGATAGAGCACTTTTGCGAACTTATCGCTTGAACGCAGCCCGGCCGAGACCAGCGAACCAAAGCCCTGCAGCGCGTGCGGCGCGTTGAAACAAAACAGCAGAATGAGCCCGAACAGCAGCCCGAAGAGGATGGATATGGCGCTGGCGAGCAGGCTGATGCCGCCGTTGGTTTTAAAGAAATGATTTCGCTTCATGCGCGGTTCGCCTCGCTTTCCTTCGACTGCCGCTTGGCGCCGGCCATATAAAGGCCGAGCTCCTCGACGGTCGTTACTTTCGGGTCGAACTCTCCGACGATTTCACCTTCGTACATCACGAGGATGCGGTCGGAAACGTTCATGACCTCGTCCAGTTCAAGGGAGACAAGGAAGACCGCCTTGCCTTTGTCGCGCGCGGCGACGAGCTGCTTGTGAATGTATTCGATTGCGCCGACGTCGAGTCCGCGCGTGGGTTGTACGGCGACGAGAAGATCGGGGTTTTTGTCGATTTCACGGGCGACGATGGCTTTCTGCTGGTTGCCGCCGGACATGCTGCGCGCGCTGGTGACGGGACCCTGACCGCTGCGGATGTCGTACTGCGCGATGAGCTTTTCCGCATACTGGCGGACGGCGGGCTTTTTGATGAAGCCGCGCTTTTGAAACGCCGGCTCCCAGTAGCGCTGTAGGACGAGGTTTTCCTCCAGCGAGTAATCCAGCACCAGACCGAACTTCTGCCGGTCCTCGGGGATATGGCTCATGCCGAGCTTGCTGCGCTGGCGGATGGGCATCAGCGTCGTACGCGCCGCCGCCAGAGAGGCGGCGCTTTGCTTTTCGCGCTTTGCCGCGATGCGAACGATCGGCTCGCCTTTGAGCGTGATCTCGCCTGCGGACGGCTTCTCCAGACCGGTGAGCGCATAGACAAACTCCGTCTGGCCGTTTCCCTCGATTCCCGCGAGGCAGACAATTTCGCCCGCGCGGACGGAAAACGAAACGTCCTTGACCGCGTTGTTCTTGTGCGCTTTGCTTGCAACGGTGAGATGCCGGACATCCAGCACGGTGTCCGTCGGCGTTGCGTCGTCCTTGGAGACGACGAACTCCACGTCCCGGCCAACCATCATGCGGCTGAGCTTTGTTTTGTCGGTGTCCTTGACGTCCACCGTGCCGATGCACTTGCCCTTGCGAAGCACCGTGCAGCGATCCGCGACGGCCATGATTTCATTTAGTTTGTGGGTGATGAACAGAATGGATTTGCCCTCCGCGGCAAACGAGCGCATGATGCCCATGAGTTCGTCGATCTCCTGCGGCGTGAGCACGGCGGTCGGTTCGTCGAAGATGAGGATGTCGTTGTCGCGGTAGAGCATCTTTAATATTTCCACGCGCTGCTGCATGCCGACCGAGATGTCCTCGATCAGCGCGTCGGGGTCGATTTTCAGCCCGTATCGTTCGCTGAGCTCGACCACCTTTTTGCGCGCTTCTTTCTTTTCCAGGAACCCCATCTTCTGCGGTTCCACGCCGAGAATGATGTTTTCCAGAACGGTGAACACCTCGACGAGCTTGAAGTGCTGGTGCACCATGCCGATGTTGAGGGCGTTCGCGTCGTTGGGGTCCTTGATGCGGACGATTTCGCCGTCCTTTTTAATCACGCCCTTTTCCGGCTGATACAGACCGAAGAGCACACTCATCAACGTGGATTTCCCCGCGCCGTTTTCGCCGAGCAGCGCGTGGATCTCTCCGCGGCGCAGGCGCAGCGTGATGTCGTCGTTGGCGCGGATGCCGGGAAATTCCTTCGTGATGTTTAGCATCTCGATGACATAATCGTTCATTCGAACTATTTCCTTCCCATCAGGCTCAAAGATATATGATCAGACAATTGCAACTGTTGAAAAGGGGCCAGGCGATGAACCCGGCCCCTTTGTGAGACTGCTTTTTTAGCTCATGTAGTCGACGGCGATGTCGACCATCGGAGCGTTTTCAATGTCGTTGGAGATAACGAGCGAACCATCCAGAATTTTTGCATAAAGCGCTTCATATTCTGCTACGGTAAACGTGGTGAATCTCCAGGAGGCATCCGCTGTTGGAATGCCGACGGACTTTGTTGCCGCGCCGAGCAGGACATGCTGTCCGGCGAGATCCGCGGGCCACGTACCCTTGTTGTCATAGAGCTTCTGGAGGTAGTCGGCCGTGGTGTTCGGGAGCTCTTTGTAAGCGGAGGTGAGGAACCGATCGGAGATGTAGTACTGGTCGGAGTCGACGCCGATCACCCATCCTTTGGGGTTCGCTTCGTCGGCAGCTGCGATAACGGAATTGAACAAACCGCCGCCGCAGGCAAAGACGACTTCGGTGCCGTCGGAGTACCAGCCGTCCATCTTCACTTTGATTTCATCGGTTGCCCAGAACGCCTGTGCATACCAGAACTTGATGGAGACATCCGCGGTGTTGCCGAGCTCGGCAGCCGCTGCATTAGCGCCCTGCACAAAGCCGTAGCCATAGCGCACGACGGCCGGAACGGCCATGCCGCCGCAGAATCCGAGGTTGGTGTAGCCGTCCATAACAACCGCATAACCGGCGCAGTATCCGGCGATTTCTTCCTGATAGGAGCAGATCGTGGTGTTAGAGGTCGGCGTCATGTCGCCCGTGGTCAGGTCGATGCCAAGGAACATGACTTTAGGATAGAGTTCCTGTGCCTGCGTGATGGAGGGACCAAACATATAGCCGGGGCAGACGATGACTTTTGCGCCTTTTTCCACGGCTGTTTTCATTGCTTCAACGCGGGCTTCGTCGGAGTCTTCAGAGGGGCGATAATAGTTGTAGGTTTTTCCATTGGCTTCCGCGAATTGCTTCACGCCTTCCCAGGTGCCTTGGTTAAAGGACTGGTCGTCGATGTTGCCGACGTCTGTGACCAATGCGATTTCATAGGTTTCCTTTGGCGCACAGGCAGCGAACGTCAGAATGATCGCCAGCGTTAAGAGAATTGCGACAACTTTCTTCATGGATTTTCCTCCCAAATGTATTTGCGCCTTTGCAGGCGCAGATTCTGAACACAGTATATCACAGTTGTATAGTGGACACAACAAAGTTAAACCCCGCATACTGTAATATTTTCCACCGTTTTCATGCAGGGAAAAACCTGTTGACTTCAAGTGGAGCCTCGCGTATAATGACTTCTAGCGTCTTCTGAAGAAGGAAGAGTCGTATAAGAGGGGAGGGAAGGAAATGGAAATTCGCGTAGGTGAAAACGAGTCCCTGGAGAGCGCTCTGAAACGATTCAAACGCAAATGCGCACGCAGCGGCGTCCTGGCAGAGGTCCGTCGTCGCGAGCACTATGAAAAGCCCAGTGTGAAGCGCAAAAAGAAAGCTGAGGCTGCCAGAAAGCGCAAGTATTGATCGCATGGCGCTGGAGACGAACGGTTCGCCGCAAATAATTCAGGCTGAGCCGCAGTCAAAAAACAAAACAGCATAAAAGCGAATCGGTTTCCGGTTCGCTTTTTGTTTTATAAATTACTGCCGGGTGCGGATTGACTGCGCGCCGAGAGCGTGCACAAATTTGTGAAATTACAATTATAATGTGGTATTGCGTTCATAGATATGGTATTATTTACTATATTAATGCACCAAATAAGGAGCATACCGTCATGAAATGCAGATACTGCGCCAGCATCGAGAGCAAGGTGATCGATTCGCGCCCCACGGAGGATGGCAGCGCCATTCGCCGCAGACGCGAGTGCATCAACTGCGGCAAACGATTTACGACCTATGAGAAAATAGAAGAAATACCGATCATGGTCGTCAAGCGGGATGGACGGCGCGAGCAGTTCGACTCCGAAAAAATTCGCATGGGCATCCGCAAGGCCTGCGAGAAGCGCCCCGTCGCGGCGGACGTACAGGACAAGCTGGTCGAGGACGTCAGCAGGGAGGTCTTCAATACGCTGGCATCCGAGGTGACCACGCGTGACATCGGCGAGGTCGTCATGAAAAAGCTCAAGGACGTCGACGAGGTCGCCTATGTGCGCTTTGCGTCGGTCTATCGCGAGTTCAAGGACACGCAGACGTTTATGAAAGAACTGCAGCGGCTGCTTGACGAAAAGAACTGACGTGATTTGCCGGATGCGGCGGGGGTGAACTCAACACAGATCCGCACAGCGGACCCGGCGGCGGCAGGCCGCCTTTTTTTAACGAAACGGACGGAGACGACATGGCGCAAAAAGACGCAAATCTAACCAAATTTTCCGAACAATATGCGAAGATTTTCCGCGGCGTGAAGTTTCGCTATGTGGATGGCGTAGGCATCTATACGGCGCCGTCGCTGGAACGCCTTGCGGGGTTTGACCATGGCTTTTCCGCGCGCAGCGGGGGCGTGAGCAAGGGGGGCTTTTCCTCGCTTAACCTGAGTTTCGCGCGCCCGGAAAACCGCGAAAACGTCATGGAAAACTATCGCATCTTCTGCCGTGCGGCGGACATTCCGTTCGAGGGGATGGTCATGGACAGCTATGAACACGGCACAACCGTGCTCAAGGTGGACGGGGCGGACGCCGGAAAAGGGTATCTGCGAGATCCGCTGCCCGCCTGTGACGGCCTTGTTACCAACGACCCCGCCGTCACACTGATGACAGGGCACGCGGACTGCATGGCGTTTTTCTGTATTGATCCTGTCCGCCGTTGCATCGGCCTTGCGCACGCGGGCTGGCGCGGCGCGCTCGGGTGCATCGGCGCGCGCGTCGTCGTCATGATGACGGAGGAATACGGCACGAACCCGGCGGATGTAGTTGCAAGCGTCGGTCCGTCGATCTGCCCTGCGTGTTTTGAGGTTGGCTTAAATGTAGCGCAAGAGTTTTCAGCGGCGTTTCCCGGCCTTCCTTGCGTGATTGAACACGCGGGCGCAAGGCCGCACGTCGACCTTTGGATGGTCGCGGTTTACCAGCTTATGGACGCGGGCGTTCTGCCGGAGCATGTTTCGCTCTTCAACGTCTGCACCATGGAGACGCTGCGGCTTTTTTCGCACCGGCGGGATCATGGAAACACGGGCGGCATGGCTGCGTATCTGCGCATCCTGCCGTAAACGGCGCGTGCGCCGACTGCCGCGAAGAGAACGCGGAAAACAGTCGCAAATCAGGGCATATGCCGCTTTTACGGGGGACATGCGCCGATTGACAATCGACGCGCCCAAGAGTATAATTCATTCGTTTCAACGTTTAATCGGCAGAAATGATTTCACCAACACATAAAGGGAGACAGATGTTCATGAAACTCAACAAAACGATTGCGCTGGCCGTGGTGCTGCTGCTTGCCGCATCCATGCTGTTTGGCTGCCAGAGCAAGCCGCTGCTTGCCGCGACGGTCGGCGATCAGGAAGTCACCGTTACCCAGCTTGAGAGCTCTTACAACAACAGCCTCAGCTATGCCTCCGCATATGGTTACGATACGACCACGGACGAAGGCATTGCCGGCTTTCGCGAATATCTGCTGGGCAATCTGATCGCATCCGCGATGAAGACCTATCAGGCGAAGCAGTCCGGCATCACGCTGACCGACGAAGAGCTCGCCGCAGCGGAGGAAACTGCGCAGTCGAACTATGACGATACCGTGCAGAACTTTGTCGATCAGGCGACGCAGGCGGGCGCAAGCAACCCGGAAGCGTATGCCAAAACGCTGTTCACCAAAGCGCTGATCCAGAACAACACCACGGTGAAGAAGCTGAAGGCGAGCATGCTCGAGGACGCGATCGACCAGACGCTCGTGAGCAAGCATAAAGATGTCCTGCTCGCGGATGTCTCCCTGTCGGACGACGAACTTCTGGCAAAATATGACGAAGAGCTCGCTTCCCAAAAAGCGCTCTTTGACGAGACGCCTTCGCAGTATTTCACGTATGAAACGTATTCCCAGTATGGCTATTACGCACCGGCTGTATATATGCCGGAAGGCTTCTTCCGCGTACGCCAGATTTTGGTTGCGGATGAAGCGACCGCTCTGATTGTCAAGCAGAAAATCGACGCCGGAGAGGACTTCGAAACAGTGCTGAAAGAGTACAACACCGATCCGGGTATGGACGGAGACGCTTATGCCGCCGGCTACCTTGTTGGCGACGGTGCGAGCTTTGTGACGGAGTTTCTCAACGCGGCGCTCGCGCTGACACAGGACGGACAGGTTTCCGATCCGGTGCAGTCCGACTACGGCTGGCACATCATCAAGCGCGTTTCGACAGAGCCCGCGCATGAAATTCCCTATGAGGACGTGAAGATCACGTTTGACGCGTACGAGCAAAACGCGTATCAGTCGCAGTATTATTCGGACATCGTCAGCGGCTGGGTCGCGGACGAATCGCTGGTCATCCGTTATCCGGACAACTATGCGTCCGTTGGCAAATCCTGACAAGGAAGTGATAGCATGAGCAAAGGTCTTAGAATCTTCAGCCTGGTCGTTGCGATCATGATGATTATCGGGACAGCCGCTTCCATCATATTTGCATTGGCATAACAGAAGAATCGGAATACAGCGGGGCCGGATGACGGCTCCGCTGTTTTTTTACGATGATTTTGCGCTGCATACACGCAAGCAGGATTGATTGTTGAGGCATAAGTCTTTATAATGAACATACTGACAATACAGGTTTAAAAAACAATTTCTTGTTTCGAACGTAACGATAAAAATCCGAATCCGGACAACCGAAGGAGGACGACGAATGAAGAAACGCTCACGCAGTCTTCAAACGCTGCTCGTCCCCTTATGCCTGTTCGCCATAACGATTGCCGCCCTTATGTTCTATTCCGCCCAGGCGAAAAAGCGAGCGGAGCAGATGACGGGGGAGGTATTGCTTGCCGCCGCGAGTGAGAAAAACGATCTGCTTACCGCAAAACTGGACACGGAATTTTTACAGCTTTCCATCCTCGCCGCGTCGCTCGGAGAGGATGGCGGTTTTTCTGCGGAAACAACCGCAAAATTGTCGCTGCCTTTGGAAGGAACGCATTTTAGCGGTTTAATCCTTCTTGACACTTCTGCCGAGGGCGTCTTGGAAAACGGTCAGAGCGTGCAGCTGGGCGAATATGCATTTGTTCAGAGCGGACTTGCAGGAGGACGCGCCGCCGGGTATATGGAAAATATCAGCTTCGGTATGGACGGCGCGGCCGTCGTGCTTGTGGTTCCGGTTTTGTCCGGCGGGCACGTCGGCGGTGCTTTAGTCGGCATCCTGGACGAGGGAAGCTTTTTCGCGCAGTTTTCCGAAAACGCGTTCGACGGTAGCCGGACCTATCTGTACACCGCGGAAGGAACGCCTGTTTTCGGCGGCGAATCACTGTATCAGCAGGCAAGCATACAACCTGAAGCGAATGAATTTCGCGAAATTTCCGTGGAAGGGGTTCGCTGGTATATCGCATCCGTTTCAGCGGACTATGGCGATTGGCTTGTCTGCCGGGCGATTCCGGCGGAACGGGTGGACGCATCCGTCCGGCAAGAGAAAGCGATGGGATATCACGTCATCGGCGTCGCGATGGCGAGCGTGATTTTCGCAGTGCTGCTCATTATCCGCGGATACCACAAAGCGATTGGGACTTCGCGCCGGGAGCGGGAGCGCCTTGCTGCCGTAGAGGAGGACTATCGGATTGCGACGCAACAGGGACGGATGATGATCCTTCGAATTGACATCGAGAGCGGAGAAATCCTGTCCAGATCGGGTCTGCTGGAGCATCAGTATATCTTTGAAAAGCCCGGAAAGATCGATGCGGAATGGTTGCTGAACGAGCTGGTCGGCGAGGAGAGCCGCGAGGAGTTTGCGGCGTTCGTGCGCGCTGTATCACGCGGGGACGACTCAGGAAACGCTGAGATCAACATGAAAAATTCGGATGGGCAGTTCCGCTGGTACAGCATGGAGTTTACCGCAATCGGCAACGGCGGCGGCAAACACACACAGGCGATTATCACCATACGTGATATTACACTCCATCATCAGCGGATTGCGGCGTTCAGACGCTGGCAGAACGCCATGGCCGCCTCGGTCGATGTGAGCGCGGCGCTGATGGAGATCAACCTGACGACCGGCGCGTGTGAACGAGTCGAAGGCGAATTTGCGTTGATAAACAATCCCGAATCCGGTCAGATTGCCGTGGAACGTGTGCTGGACCAGTTTTGTCAGGAAAATGTTGCCCGGGATGATCGCGAAAAATTCCTGCAGTTTGTTTCAATACAGCGGCTGATCGGACTGCATAGACAAGGGCAGCAGGCGGACGAGACGGAGATTCATCTGCTAAATTCTGACGGTTCGCCGCGCCAGTGCATTCTGACGGTTCAGATGGCGGATATGCCGAGAAACGACGAAGTGAAGGCGTTTCTTATGCTGAAGGACTTCGAAAACATTTCACGTGAGATGGAGCGGCTCAGCGACCTTGCACTGCGCGACGGACTGACCGGACTTCTGAACCGAACCGCGGCCAGAAGCGCGATTGAGGAATCCCTGCTGTTCGGCAGCGGAGATAAGGTTGCGCTCTTTATGATTGACGCGGATCGGTTCAAGCGGGTAAACGATCTGCTCGGACATCAGCACGGCGACCACGCGCTCAAGCAGATGAGCGAAGTGATTCGGAAAACGTTCCGTTCGACGGATGTCGTTGCCCGCATCGGGGGGGACGAATTCTTTGTCTTTCTCTCCGAGGTGCCTGGGGACGAATTTGCGGAAAACAAAGCGATTGCGCTCTGCGAAAATCTGCGATTCACCTATGCTGTTGAAGAGCGCGGAACGATTTCGCTTTCCGCCAGCGTCGGAATTATCGTTGCCGAGCGTGGGTCCTGCGACTATGAAGGCCTTTATAAAGAAGCTGACCTCGCGCTTTACGAAGCGAAAAGAGGAGGGAAGAACCGGTATAGCATTCGATACAGTGGACAGGCGAGATCGGAGAAGTCCTCCGGCGCAGCACTCAATTCCTCGGCGCTGCAGTTGAATTCACTGCTGCGGCATCTGGACGGCGGTGTGGTCATGCTCGAAATTGGCGAGCAGATCGAACCGCTGTTCATCAGCGAAGGATACTTCATGAAGCAGGGACTCATGCGCGAGGCCATCGAGGCGCATGCGTTCCCGCGCTCGGTCGTCCATCCGACAGACTATCCGCGTCTGGAGGAAGCGATCAGAACCTGCGCTGTTGAAGGCGAACCGTTTCAAATCAGTTATCGAAACGCTTTGGCCGGCGGCGGATATGGCTGGCGGCATATGAACGCGCTGCGCGCGCCGAATCCGCGCGGCAAAAACCCGGTTGTCATTGCGGTCATCTCGGACATTACCGACTTGCACAACGCCACGGAACGCCTCGAATCCCTTGCGGCGGATTCGCAGATTGGCATTCTCATCATTCGCGTAGGGGAGCGCATTGAGATTACGTTTTTCAACGACGGCGCGCTTTCCATGTCGGGGTTCCAGTATGAGCAGATGCGGATTTTTTCGCGGGACGCCTCCGCATTTTTCCGCGGGGACAACCTCGCGCGTTTTCGCGCGGAGATCGCCGCGGCGGACGCGGAAAACCGCATGGCGGATTTCCTGTATCAATCGCACGGCTTTGTGGGAAAAGAAGCGCACAGCCTGCATTTTTACGGCGTGAAACTAGATGTACAGAACGGCGTTCCGTCCTACCTGATCATCATGCTGGAGCAGAAGGATATTCAGACGACGTAAGATGGACTTCCCTATGCGAAAATAATGCAAAAAAGCAATCGCTGCATTGAAATGCAGGATATCCTGCATTTTGCGCGCAAAAAATGCATACTTGAAAACACTGGAAATATGCCGAAATCAGGCTGTTTTTTTAGAATATATTACAGATGCGGCAACAGCCGCGGCTGCATATCACACGAGATATATTTGTGATCTGCGATTTTTCTTGCATCGCTTGGTACGGGGCGATATAATTACATGTTGTTAGATTATTGAAGGAGGAAGAGGTTTTGTCACACAAATACGTATACCTGTTCAGCGAAGGCAGCGCACAGATGCGCGCGCTTCTCGGAGGGAAAGGCGCAAATCTGGCGGAGATGACCACGCTTGGCCTTCCGGTCCCGTTTGGGTTTACGGTCTCCACGGAAGCCTGCACGAAGTATTATCAGGATCAAGAGACGATCGCACCCGAAATCATCGAACAGATTGAAGCGGCACTGACCGTTACGGAACAGAACGCAGGCAAAAAGCTCGGCGATCCGTCCAATCCGTTCCTCGTTTCCGTCCGTTCCGGCGCGCGTGCCTCCATGCCCGGAATGATGGATACCATTCTCAATCTCGGTCTCAACGACGAGACGGTTGCGGGACTTGCCAAGCTGACGAATAACGAGCGGTTTGCGTTCGACAGCTACCGCCGCTTTATCCAGATGTTTTCGGACGTCGTCATGGAAGTGAAAAAAGCGAAGTTCGACGAAATTTTCGATGACGCAAAACATATCAACGGTTGCAAACAGGACACCGAACTGACGGCGGATAACCTCAAGGACGTCGTGAAACGCTATAAAGCGCTCTACCTGAAAGAAAAGGGGACGGAGTTCCCGCAGGATCCGCGCGTACAGCTCATGGAGGCTATCAAGGCCGTCTTCCGCAGCTGGGACAATCCGCGCGCGATCGTCTACAGAAGAAAGAACGACATCCCCGCGGACTGGGGCACCGCCGTCAACGTGCAGAGCATGGTGTTTGGCAACATGGGCAACGATTGCGGCACGGGCGTCGCGTTTACGCGTAACCCTAGCACGGGCGAGAAGAAGCTCTACGGTGAGTTCCTGATGAACGCGCAGGGCGAGGACGTCGTCGCTGGCATCCGTACGCCATGCCCCATCGACGAGCTCAAGAGCACGCAGCCCGACGTTTACAAGCAGTTTGTCAACACCGCGGAAACGCTTGAACAGCACTACCGCGACATGCAGGACATGGAGTTCACCATCGAGCGCGGCAGGCTCTTCATGCTCCAGACCCGCAACGGAAAGCGCACCGCCGCCGCCGCCCTGCAGATTGCCGTCGACCTCGTGAACGAGGGCATGATCTCCAAGGAGGAAGCCCTCCTGAAGATCGAACCGCGCTCGCTCGACGCGCTGCTGCATCCGACGTTTGAGGCCAAAGCGCTCAAAGCCGCCGCACCGATTGCGAGCGGGCTTCCTGCTTCGCCCGGCGCGGCCTGCGGACGCATCTATTTCACGGCGGAGGAAGCAAAAGAAGCCGCCAAGCGCGGCGAAAAGGTCATCCTTGTCCGCCTCGAGACGTCCCCCGAGGACATCGAAGGCATGTATGCCGCGGAGGGCATCCTCACCGCGCGCGGCGGCATGACCTCCCACGCGGCGGTCGTTGCACGCGGCATGGGCACCTGCTGCGTGGCGGGCTGCTCCGAGGCTTCGATCTCCGAAAAAAACAAGACGCTTTCGCTCAATGGAAAGACGTTCAAGCAGGGCGACTGGCTTTCGCTCGACGGCTCCACGGGAAATGTCTACGGCGAAGCGCTGCCGACCGTTGAAGCGAAGGTTTCCGGCAATTTTGCGACCATCATGCAGTGGGCGGACGAGGTTCGCACGCTGAAAGTGCGCACCAACGCGGACACCCCGCACGACGCGGAGGTCGCGGTGAAGTTCGGCGCGGAGGGCATCGGCCTTTGCCGCACCGAGCACATGTTCTTCGACGAAGCCCGCATTCCCGCCATGCGCGAGATGATCGTGAGCAAGGACGTCGAGTCCCGCAAGCGCGCGCTCAACAAGCTCCTGCCGATGCAGCGCGGCGACTTCAAGGGCATCTATAAGGCGATGGGCGGCCGTCCGGTCACCATCCGCTTCCTGGACCCGCCGCTGCACGAGTTCCTTCCGACCGAGGAAGAGGACATCCGCGCGCTGGCAAAAGAGATGAACCTCACCTACGAAGACCTGCTGCAGACCGTTGAAAGCCTGCATGAGTTCAACCCCATGCTGGGCCATCGCGGCTGCCGTCTGGCGGTGACGTATCCCGAAATCGCCGAAATGCAGACCCGCGCGGTCATCGAGGCGGCCATTGAAACCCGCAAGGAGGCCGGCATCGAGGTCGTGCCCGAGATCATGATCCCGCTGGTGGGCGAGGTCAAGGAGCTCGAGTATGTCAAGAACACGGTGGACGCGACCGCCAAGGCCGTCATGGCCGAGCGCGGCGTGGAGATCCCGTACCTTGTTGGCACCATGATCGAGGTTCCGCGCGCCGCGCTGACCGCGGACAAGATCGCCGAGCAGGCGCAGTTCTTCAGCTTCGGCACGAACGACCTGAGCCAGATGACGTTCGGGTTCAGCCGTGACGACTCCGGCAAGTTCCTCGAGGATTATTATAAGAAAAAGATCTTCGAGTCCGATCCGTTTGCGCGCCTCGATCAGGAAGGCGTCGGCAAGCTGGTCAAGATGGCCGTTGAGCTCGGCAAGAGCACGCGCAAGGACATCAAGCTCGGCATCTGCGGCGAACACGGCGGCGATCCGTCGAGCATCGAGTTTTGCCACAAGGTCGGCCTGAACTACGTCTCCTGCTCGCCGTTCAGGGTGCCGATTGCGCGCCTTGCCGCCGCGCAGGCGAAGATCAACGAAAAGAACGCATAATCCAATTAAGCAGCACAAAAGCGTCCGCCGATTCCGGCGGACGCTTTGTCATGCTTGTGTTTGCGTCTATGAAGCGCCGGACTACTCCACCGGCGTATAGGCTTCGATATACTCATAGACCTTCCGCAGACCGTCGTTTCCGTCATGACTGATGCGGATGTTGTCGGTCAGCGTAAAGTGCATGCCGTCGCTGGTGGAGACGTAATAGTGCCCCCACTGGAATCCCGCGCGGTAAAACGCGAGCTCGTAGAGCAGATAGTTGATCACCGTCTCGGGGATGTTCTGATAGACCCAGATCAGAGAATCGCCGGAATACGTGTAGTCGTAATAGAGCACATTGTTTTCGCTCTTGATGCCGTTGTAGACGAGTTTGTCGCCTACCTCCGTGTTGATGAGCGCGATGTTTTCGGCGAGGTTGTCGTTTACGCCCATGCCGCCGTTGAGGTCGGTCGCCGTGCCGAAGGCGTGGTGACTGATGGACTTCAGGCTGGAGGTAAAGCGCGAGCAGTAGCTGCCGTTGTAGGTGTCGATCAGCTCGCGCAGCAGCAGCACGCCGGAGTCCCCGTTGGTGCCGGAGACGCGCACGTGTACGTTGTTGAGATAGTAGGACGCGGCTTTGTAGTAAGGCAGTGCGAGTTTATGGATGCGCCAGAGTTCGCGGCCGGGCAGGCAGTCGAATGAGACGATGTTTTCATCCTCCCAGTCCGGATCGGCGACGATATACCGCGCGTCCACCCACTGGTAACGGTAGAGAAACGCATCCTTATCCTTGAAAAACGCGATGGCGGTGGTATAGCTGTTGTTGCTGAAATCCGATTGCTTAATCTTCTCCCACTTGTCAGAGAGGATATAGAACTTCGTTTGAAACAGCTGTTCCGGCTCGGGCTGGCCGGCGCTCGTCGCGCTGACGGTGAGCGTATGGATGCCGATGTCCAGCTCGGAAAACTGCGTGAGCGAGTCGAGGGAGACGCCCTCGAGCGTGAGCGCGTCGTCCAGCGGGTAGGAATAGACCGCAGCGGTTGGATCGAATGTGACGGTTTTGACATAGGGATAGCGCGGATCCTCGCTGTAGGCGCAGGTGATCGTGATCGTGACCGACAGCAGGGGATAGTTGGACTGCACATATCCGCGGAGCTTATAGCCGCGCCCGAACGAAAGCCTGCTGTTCTGGGCGGGCATGGGATCGTCCGAGCTTTCGTCAAACGTGAGCACGGACGGAACGCGCGGCGTCGGCGTCGGGGTTGGGGAAGGCGAGACGGTCGGCGTGGGCACGGGTGTTTCGACTGTGACGGGTTGCTCGTTCGGCGCGCGCAGCGCGCGAAGCGGCAGCACGACAAGCAAAAACAGGACGCAAAGGCCGATTACGGCGGCGAGCGCGAGGATGGCCGCTGTGCGCATTTCCAAAGGACGCTTTTTTGGGTTTGCCCGTTCCGTCATGCTGCTTCGCCTTTCCTGTTTGTTACCCATTCTAGCACAAAAGATACGTTCCTGACAAAGCCCGCTGTACGGCGCGGGAATTTTGACACCCTGCCCGCGAAGTGTTAAAATATGCGGAGAAATCATATATTTTTACATCGAATTTTACCTATGATAATCCATACGAAACAGAGGAATCGCCATGTCCATTCAGCTGGCCGCGATCGTGCCGCATCCGCCGATCATCTTGCCCCGGATCGGGCAGGGGCAGGAGCGTGAAATCCGCGCGACCATAGAGGCATACCGCGAAATCGCGCGGCGCGTTCGGCAGCTTGCGCCCGATACGCTCGTCATGATCTCTTCCCATGCGACGAGTTACGCGGATTATTTTCACATTTCGCCCGGCAAAAAGGCGCGCGGGGATATGCATCGATTCGGCGCGGAGCAGGTGCGCGTGACGGCCGCATACGACGAGGAATTTGTGCTTGCGCTGGAGCAGAACGCAAAGCGGGCGGGGCTTTCCGCCGGAACGCGCGGCGAGCGGGATAAATCGCTCGACCACGGTACGCTGATTCCGCTGACGTTTCTGGCCGAGGACGAGCTGCCCTGCGAGGTGGTGCGCGTCGGCATCTCCGGCCTGGACGCGGTCGAGCATTACCGCCTCGGCAAGTGCATCAAAAAAACGGCGGAGGAGCTCGGGCGGGACGTCGTGGTCGTCGCCAGCGGGGATCTTTCGCATAAGTTGCTCGAAAGCGGGCCGTACGGCTACTCTCCCGGCGGGCCGGAATTTGACAAACAGGCGACCGCGGCAATGGAGCAGGGCGATTTTTGCGCGTTGATGACTATGGACGCGGAGCTTTGCGAGGAGGCTGCGGAGTGCGGTCTTGGCACCTTCTGGATTCTGGCCGGAACGCTGGATCGCACGGACGTAAAAAGCGAACTTCTCAGCTACGAAGGCCCGTTCGGGGTCGGCTATGCGGTCGCCGCGTTTACGCCGGAGGGCATAAACGAGAGCCGTGCGTTCGACGTGCTCTGTCAGCGGGCGGAGCGGGAGCGCGTCGGCAAACGGCGCGCGGGCGAGGATGCGTTTGTGCGCCTCGCGCGGCAGACGGTGGAGGCGTATGTGAAAACGCGCGAAACGCCGCCGCTGCCGGAAGAATTGCCGGAGGAGCTGACAAACCGGCGCGCGGGCGTATTCGTCACGCTCAAGCGCGCGGGCAGGCTAAGAGGCTGCATCGGCACCATCTCCGCCGTGACGGACAGCATTGCCGAGGAGATCCAGCGAAACGCGGTCTCGGCCTGCAGCGAGGATCCCCGCTTTGAACCCGTCCAGCCGGAGGAGCTGGGGCGCATCACCTATAGCGTGGATGTGCTCGGGCCCACGGAGAGGATCGATTCGCCGGATGCGCTGGATGTAAAGCGCTACGGCGTGATCGTCGTCTCCGGCTACCGAAAAGGTCTGCTGCTGCCAAACCTCGAGGGTGTGGATACCGTTGAGGAACAGATTAAAATTGCCAAGCGCAAAGCGGGCATTCCGGAGGACGAGCGCTGCCGGATGGAGCGCTTTGAGGTGGTGCGGCACACATGAAGGCGGTCTGCACGATCTGCCCGAAAAGATGCGCGCCGGAAGAGGGTCGGCTCGGCTTCTGCCGCGCGCGGATCAATCGCGGCGGCGTGATCGAATGCGAAAACTACGGCAGGGTGACGAGCATTTCGCTCGACCCGATCGAGAAAAAGCCGCTTCGCCGCTTTCATCCCGGCGCGGCAATTCTCTCCGTCGGCAGTTACGGTTGCAACATGGATTGCGCCTACTGCCAGAACTGCGAAATATCACGGGCGGACGCGGAGAGCGTCGGATGGCGGGAGATGACGCCGGAGGAACTGGTTGAGCAGGCGAAGCAATACCGCTTTCGGGGAAACATCGGGCTGGCGTTTACCTACAACGAGCCGCTCGTGGGCTACGAATTCGTGCTGGACTGCGCGCATCTCGCAAAGAAAAACGATCTCGCGGTCGTGCTTGTGACCAACGGCATGATCCTGCCAGATCCGTGGGAGAAGCTGCTGCCCTATGCGGACGCGGCGAATATCGACCTGAAGGCGTTTTCCGCGGAGGGGTATCGCTCGCTCGGCGGGGATTTCGGGGTGGTGCAGGAGACGATTTCGCGCGCGGTCGGTCGCATTCATCTGGAGATCACCACGCTGATCGTGCCGGGGTTGAGCGACGGGGAGGACGACATGCGCCGTGAGGCGGAGTGGCTCTCCTCGCTGTCGCCGGAGATTCCGCTGCATCTGTCGCGTTTTTTCCCGAGGCACCGCATGCATGACGCCGCGCCGACACCGGCTAAGACCGTGCTTCGGCTGGCGGATATTGCACGGGACAATCTGAAATACGTTTACACCGGCAACTTATAAAAAACAAGATTTAAAAGGAGAATCGGTATGATTAAAACAGCGGGACAGCAGCAGGTTCGCGTGCGGGAAAACGTGCGCGGCGGGGAAGGCGCGGTGTCTTTTCACGATTTTCTGACGGCGGAGGAAGCGTTCGGCGCGGGGCATCTCTTTTCGCGCACGGTGATCCCGGCGGGCGCGTCGATCGGCGCGCATCAGCACGAAGGTGAGTTCGAGGTCTATTATATTCTCGACGGCGCGGTGGAGGTTCTCGACGGCGGGGAATGGACCGCCATGAACAAGGGCGACATGCACCGCTGCGCAAGCGGGGAGACCCACGCGATACGCAACGTAAGCGAGTGTGAAGCGGAAGTGCTGATGCTCATACTCAACGTAAACGCCGCGCGTATCTGACCGGATTTATCTCTCGCGGCGGCGCGAAAAACGTGTTGGATCCGCATTTCATCACATGAAAAAGCGGTTACGATACAATGTCACGGTTTTTGTGATTATAATTGTATATACTGACTCAAAATTGAACAATGATGCGGCATTGGAAAGGGAGTTTTGAATGAACTACACGGATAATTTACTGGAAACCATCCTCGGCGGGGATACGGTCGGCGCGCTGAGTAAGAGCAGCGGCGCGAAACAATCCCAGGTGGAATCTCTCATCGGCGCCGCGCTGCCGCTGATGCTCGAAGGAATGCAGCAAAACGCGAGCACGAAAAAGGGCGAACAGGCGCTGACAAAGGCAATCTCCGATCACGCGGCAAACGACGCGACGGATGTGAACTCCTTCCTTTCCGGTGTGGACGCCGCGGACAGCGCAAAGATTTTGCAGCATCTCTTTGGAGACAACACGAATAAAACCGTCTCAGCTCTCTCGAAAAAGAGCGGTCTGGAGAAAAGCCAGACCTCGTCTATCCTGCTCCAGCTTGCGCCGCTGCTGCTTTCACTGCTCGGCCAGCAAAACCAGAGCAGTTCCGGCGGAATCGGATCTATCCTCGGCAGTCTGCTCGGAGGCGGCAGCTCTTCCGGCACCGGCTCGCTGCTCGGCAGCCTGCTCGGCAGTTCTACGAGCGATGCCGCGGGCTCGTTGATCGGCTCGCTGCTCGGCAGCGGCAGCAACTCCGGCAGCAACTCCGGCTCCTCGCTTGGCGGCGCGCTGCTTGGTTCGCTGCTTGGCTCCAACAGCAGCAACTCCTCTTCCAGCAGCGGCGGAATCGCGGGTTCGCTACTCGGCTCCCTGCTGTCCGATTCCAACGATGACGACGATGACGACGGCGGCGACCTGCTCGGCTCCCTGCTCGGCGGCGGCAGCAGCAACAGCAGCTCGGGCGGCCTGCTTGGTTCGCTTCTGGGCGGCAGTTCCGGCAGCAGTTCGTCCAGCCTTGGCGGGGCGCTGCTTGGCAGCCTCTTTGGCGACGATTCGCAGAAGAGCAGCGGCACGAAATCGTCCTCCACCAAGAAGAGCACGACGAAAAAGACCACGACAAAGAAAGCCACGACAAAGAAAACTACGACAAAAAAAGCTCCGACAAAGAAAAAGGGCTGAGGATCTCCAAATGAAAAATGACGGCCATCTTGGATGGCCGTCGTTTTTTGTGCACATAGGGTTTACCAGATGTACGGAATCAAACGATACCGCACCTGCTTTGTATACTCCTCGTATCCGGAAAGGCCTTGCTTGAGCATGCGATCCTCCAGCGCGGTGCGCAGTATGGTAATCAGCGCGATGACGACGGCGGTGAGCGCCGTATATTTCGTTTCAAACACCATCGAAACGCCGACGCACCAGATCAGGATTGCGGCATAGGTCGGATGCCGGATGGTGCCGTACGGGCCGCACTGGCAGACGCTCTGACAGCGGTCTTTCTGGACGCGCGAGACGGATTCGAGAAACGGGTTGACGCGAACCGCCCATAGCGAGAGCAAAAACGCGAGCAGCTGCAGCGCAATGCCGACGCCGAACACCCAGCCGAGCTTTTGCGGTGCGGCGCTTGTCTCCAGCCCGGCGATCAGATAGATAACAAAATATGCTAAAAGCCAATAGATCGCGAGTATAATTTTGTCCCATGCGGGCGAGTCCGACGCGATTCTGCCGCGCGCGGCGAGAGCCTCCGGGCTTGCGCTGCGAACGAGCGCCATCGCGACGACGGCAAACACGAGGTACATCGCAAAATACGTCATCGAGCGCACGCCGATTACCCAGCGCGAACCGATCACGAACAGCAGGATGCCAAGCACGCGCTGCGCCAGCACGCGGAAAATGTAGAAATTCGCCTTTTGTTTCATAAACAATATCCTCCCGTACGATAACATCCGCGTCCAAAAGGCGCGTGCCAAGGCTAAGATCGCTGTATGCTTGCAGGGTGCGGGGCGCGCTGCGGCTGATCCGCGCCCGCCGTTTTGAGGACGCACTTCATGGGCGTGAAGCGAATGCCGTTTGTCACCTGTTCGCCGCTGAGCGGGACGAACCCGAGCCGCCGGTAGATTTCCACCGCGTAGGGAGAGGAGTTGACGGTCATCACATCGCCCGCACAGGCGGCAGCGGCGGAAAACAGCGCGCGGCCGACGCCCTGCCGCTGTGAATCCGCGTCCACGAAGAACAACGAGATGTGGCTCTTCCCGCGCATAGCGAGCACGCCGAGCAATTGGGTTTCGGAAAAGGCGCCGTAAATCGTCAGCGCGCCTATCGCCTCGGGGTCTTGAAGAAACGAAAGAAACGTCTCTATGCCCTGCCGCGAATAGTCCGGCGCCTCGAAGCGCATGAACACGCGCTCGACAAGCGCGAGCGCCGACGGTTGTTCATCCGGCTCGATACGGCGTACGTCCATGCTCTCACCTCATCCGTTTGCTACAGAAGCAATGCTTCCATATCGCATAGAAACCGTTCGGCAGCATGTGTCAGCGTCTTTGTCAACGCCTCCGGCTCGTCAAACGCATAGGGCGGCGGAACTGTGAGCGAAATGATCGCGTCCACGCCGGGCTGTAATGCACACAGTTCGTAAGCGCCAAGCGACTTTTTGCGCAGCTCGGCTGAGGTCTTTGCCTGTATCGCGCGGTTTCCCGCCGTAAGCCAGAGCGAAAAGCGCGCTTCCGCGTGCAGAAACACCAGAGAAATCTTCAATCGCTGAACGGCAAGCGAAGCGGGCGCAACCGCGACGAAGCTCATATCGAGATATCCCTGATACAAAGCGCCGACGCTGTCCTGCGGGTGTGCGTGTTCCCAGGCGGTTTTGAACGCTGTCAGTGCGAACAGAATGCCGCGATAAGCGACCGGATAATCGCCCCCGGCGACGGCTTTGCAATAGGCGTCGATTTGTTCAGAGAGTGCTTTCATCGTCGCCTCCCATGCTTGTGTTCGCCAGCTCGCTTAGCTTGGAGATTGTGTTCCAGTTTCGCACCGTTACGCCGGGCAGCAACTTCTGCAGGCGGATCGCGAGCTTTGAAAGCCGGATGCTCCTCACAAGCAGCAGATAGATATCCCGTCCGACGATTTCAAACCGGTCGCCCTCCGGCGGCACGGCTGCAAGCGCGGCGAGCGCCGCGTTGGATACAGGTTCCGGAAGCAGGCAGACATAGAAGCTCTCGCCGTCCGTGTTGGCGCGTTGCGCACGCTCAATTTCATCCGCCGAAAAGGGACTGCCGCTTACAATAGCGTTCAACTCCTGCGCCGTGCGCAGCACGGCAGTGGTGTGAATGTCCGCGCCGTCCGTCAGCGCGTACTCGATTTTACGGCGGGCTTCATCCTCGGCTTCAGATGCATCAAAGAGCACGTTGCCGCTCTGAATATACGTTTCGACGCCAGAAAACCCCGCGCCTTCAAACAACCGCCGGAGCGCGTCCATGCGGATACGGTTCGCCGCGCCGATGTTGATGCCGCGCAGCAGCGCGACATAACGCGTCTTCATGTGCCCTCCCGACAATCCGCAATGATGTCCGCGACGGTTTGCGCAAGCGCGGTGGGATTATCCAGCCCCATGGAATGACCCGCGTCCGGGATGATTTCCACACGTACCCCGTGTTCGCGCAGGGCGTCCACATCTTTGCTTGGCAGCGTTTTTTCGCCGAACAGATACGCTTTCGGCTTTTGCAGATCGTAAAGCTGGAGCCGCCAGGAAGGCGTGCCGCCGCGCGCGGCGGAGCTGGAGATGCGCCAGGCGGCCTCCGGCAACCAGGAGGCGAGCGTTGCGCCCCAGAGCGGGTTTCGCCGCCTCGCGCGGGCGAGGAGATCGTCATATCCGCCGGAAAGAAACTCCTCATACGGCCGCGAAGCGATTTTCCGGCTCACTGCCCGGGGCGGGCTGGGATCGAGGTTGGATTCCGTCAGGATGAGCTGGCGGAGCCGATCTTTTAAAAGTCCGGCGAGACAGATGGCGACCGCGCCGCCGAGGCTGTGGCCAAAGAGTATGATATCGCTTAAACCGAGCGAATCGAGCAATTCGTTGAGATACGCCGCGTGTTCTTCCACCGTGTAGCCGAACGAAAGCGGCTTGTCGCTGTATCCCGCGCCGAGCAGGTCGATGAGAATCGCCCTGCGGCCGCGCAGCGGCGGCTGAACAGCGACGGAGGGATACTCGAAAGAACTCGCGCAGCCGAGGCCGTGGAGAAAGACGACCGGCGGTTCTTCGCCGGGCAGATCCTGATATCGAACGGCAAATCCGTTGTGCTTCAGCCGGTATTCCTTCATCGCTCTCCTCTTGTGTGCATCATTGTTCTGCCGTGGGTTCATCGCCTGCCTGATGAAAGCCGATGTGGCGATGCTGTTCGTTGGCCCCTGCGTCGTAAACACGTACGGCGTTTCGAACTTTTTTTGCTTCATAAAGCGCTTCATCCGCCTGAACAAACAGACGGGACGCGCCGTCTTTTTCCGAGTAGGCGGTCAGCCCGAAGCAGGCGGTGGGCGTAAGATCGGGCGCGCCTTCGAACTCCGCGCGAAGAAAACGAGCCTGCGCGCGCTGGCAGATGCGCACCGCTTCGCCGATTGTCGTACCGCGCAGAATCAGGCAGAACTCATCCCCGCCATAGCGAAACACCGTGGACTCGCCGAAACACTCGCTCAGCACGCAGGAAAACTCGACGAGGCAAAGATCGCCGACCTGATGTCCGTAAAAATCGTTTGCTGTTTTGAAATGGTCGATATCCGAAATGCCGAAGACAAGCGGTTCCTTTGCGCCTTTCTGCTCAAGCTGACGCAGCGCGTCGTGCAGCGCCTTTCGGTTGTAAACACCCGTGAGTTCGTCGAACTGAAGAGACTCCTTGAGCAGCTCGCGCTCAACCTCGCGGCGAAGGCTCGCCTCGTTTTTACGCCGTTCATACTGAATTGTGATGCTGCAAACGAGGCTGCAACCGATGAGCACGGACAACGCGACGAGAAAATTCATCATCCGCACGGAATCGGAAAACACGCTGACCTTGTCGTGATCCCAATAGAACAGCAGCTCGGACAAGGTCATGCTGGTGATGGAAGCCAGCGAGACGATGCCGGTCAGACGGTAATCGGCATAAGTTGTGGTGAGAAAAATTGCAAACGCGTAAAGCGAGTAGATTGCGAAAAACGCGCTGTGAACCGTGAAATAAATGAAACAGATGATCACAAATAAAATAGAAACGGCATAGCTTTTCGATTGCTGCGTGAGCCGTTTTTCGCGAAGCGTCACCCAACCGGTCAGCAGGCAGAGCCCCGCGAGCCCGCTTGGGACAGCGATGAATTTGAAGATATAGTTCAGGATTGTGGTGTTGAACATATCGGAGCGCGCAATCAGAAACGCCAGCAGGCACTCGATGATAAACGTCGCGCCTACAAGCAGAGCGGTCAGGCGGAAATGCAACCGCAGCCACTCGTCGAGGATCCGGCTCAAATCGCTTCGTATCGCTTCGATATGCAGTGTGTGGTTTTTTGCTTCTTCCATGGTTGGACGGCCATATCCGGGGCCGGAACCGGGAACGCGGGCGCTGCTGACACCGTTAACTCCGGTGTATTCGTATGGTTTATTTTACTCGGATTTACGCGCGTTTGCAAACGGCATCACGCGGGATTTTTCCGTCGGGCACCTTATGGAATCAGCCGATCCGCGCGGATGCGGTGATAACCAAAGGTCGCCTCGGCGGCAAAGCCGCAGGAAAGATAGAGATGCAGCGCGCTCGCGTTCGTACTGTCCACCTCGATCAGCACGTCCCTTCCGGGCACCGAAAGCAACTCCCGCAGCAAAAGCGCGATCATGCCGCGTCCTATGCCACGCCCCTGGAAGGCGGGCAGAACGCCGAGGCCGTAGATGGTCGCCTCATCTTCCTCCAGACCGGCTCCGCCGATGGCGACGGGTTCGCCGTTCAGCCGCGCGAGGTACTGCATACGGTTCTCCTGTTCGAGCGCGCGAGCAAGAAACTGCCTGGCGCGCTCCTCCGGCTCGCTGAAACTTTCCGCGCTGATCTGCGCGATGACGTCCAGATCCGCCGCGGTTGCGCGGCATAGCGTCAGTCCGTCGGGAACAGGCAGGCGCTCCGGCGGCAGGGCGCGGTCATAGCGCAGGCTATATTCGGTATATTCCAACGGCGCGTCCAGTGCGGCGAGCGCCGAAACGCCCGCCGGGGACTTCGGTTCGCAGACAAACAACAGCTCGGCAATGCCGAACGCGGCGGCCTGCCGCGCCGCTTCGGCGGCAAGTGCAGAAAATACGCCCGTTCGCCGCGCCGCCGGATGCGTCAGAGCGGTGAGTTCCGCTTCTGCTTGCGTCGGCGCAAAAAACGTCATTACGCCGTCCAGTCGGTCGCCCTCAAACAGCGCGAGAAGGCAGGGGATGTCCGGCGAAATATTCAGCGAGGGGTCGAGATAAAGCGAGCCGGACAGGCCGTCGTATGCTTTGCAGACGCGTTCGAGCTCGCGCGTTTGCCGCACGATGGAAAGGTCGGGTTGCGGATAAGATTGAATGCTGCGCATAGCGGCTCCTTTTGTGAAACGCTTGACGGAACACCCGCATCAGGACACGGGCTGCAATCCGTTTGCATGATCGTATCACAGCAGGAATACCAAATCAACCTGTTCAAGAACGCGCGAAAATAAGGCCTGCCGCGCATTCCCCGGGTGCGGCGCCAGTCGCTCAGCCTTTGATGATCTGGATGCCGACGCCGTCGGGATCGTTGACAAAAAAGCACTCCAGATTGCCGCCGAGTTTGACCGGTTCGACTGTGACGATTCCTTGCTCACGCGCGGAGCGCAAAAGCGCGGCGTAATCGTCCGGCATGAAGCCGATGGAGACCGCGGAGGATGGTTGTGCTGCGGCTTCGTGCGCCGTGTCGTGGATCAGCTCAATTTTCGTCCCGCCGTCGGTTGCGAAAAACACGATGGTCATATTTTGTGAAGGCGAAAATTCCCGCTCGACGCTCAGACCGAGAAAGTCCGTATAAAAATGTTTCGAGCGGTTCAGATCGGTTACGTGGATGGTGATCCAGGGGATTTGCATAGGGAAGTCCTCCTTTAAATGAATCATGCTTTAAATGAATCATGAAAATAAACCGTAGTCTTAAGTCTTCCGACAGAGATAACTGATCTCCACTTTGAATGAATCATGAAAACAAAACAAACCGTAGTCAGCGTGTTTCGTCTGTTGCAGATTCATGCTGCAATCTAACGCTATTATACCCGCATACGCCGTCAGTCGTGCGTGAATTTTTATAGCGATATCTTTATAATTCCCTGTTTGAAATCGCTATAAACGATAACAATGCGCTTGATATCCTCTTTTTCTATTTGCCGAAATGGCAATTCCCCAATAGAATGGTTGCTAAAGGTTGTCCAAAGGGATAGGGCGGCCTCTATTGGGTAGATTGGAGAAACAACATGTCACTGCTTCTGATCCTTGGACTCTTTGCTGCAGTCCTCGGGCTGGCATACGCCAGCTTTCACTATGTCAAAGTCAAACGGATGGACGAAGGCACCGACCAGATGAAGGCCGTCGCCTCCGCAATCCGCATCGGCGCAAACGCGTTCATCAGCTACGAATACAAAGTGCTTTTGATCGTGGTTCTCGTCGTAGCCGGAATACTGGCCGTTGTCGTTACGCCGTTTACCGCGATCTGCTTCGTCCTGGGCGCTACGATGAGCGGCTTTGCCGGATGGATCGGCATGAAGGTTGCAACCTACGCCAACGTCCGCGTTTCCAACGCCGCGCGCACGACCAAGAACCTCGGCGCGGCGCTGAAAGTTGCGTTTCAGGGCGGCAGCGTCATGGGCCTCTGCGTCGGCGCCTGCGCGCTGTTCGGGCTCATGCTGGTCTATTTGATCTTCGGTATCGGCCTGGGCCTGCTCGACGTGAGCAATATGGTTTCCGAGTCGAACTGGCTCGGCGTCGAAGTCGTTCCGTTTACGATGTGCCTTTCGGGCTATGCGCTCGGCTGTTCGGTCATTGCGATGTTCAACCGCGTCGGCGGCGGCATCTACACAAAAGCCGCGGACATGGGCGCGGACCTCGTCGGCAAGACGGAAGCGCACATTCCGGAGGACGATCCGCGTAACCCCGCGACCATCGCGGATAACGTCGGCGACAACGTTGGCGACGTCGCGGGCCTCGGCTCCGACCTTCTGGAGAGCTACGTCGGCGCAATCGCCGCCGCGGCAATCCTTTCGGTGCATCTCTATCTGACGTCCACGGCAAACGCGACGGGCATGAGCGACCTGCTGCTCAACCGTATGCTGCTCTTCCCGGTGCTCTTTGCGGCGGCGGGTCTGCTCAGCTGCATGGTCGGCATTTTCTCGCTGCTGGCGAAAAAGACGCTGAAAAACCCGCACAGGGAGCTTAATTTTGCTACCTATATCTCCGCGGGGCTGACCACGATTGCCGGCTTTGTCATTTCATACTTCATGTTCGGCGGGCTGGATACCTCCATGGTCGGCTTCCAGGCGGGTGCGGTTTCGCCCATGATCGGCGCGTTTATCGGCGTCGCCGCGGGCATTCTCATCGGCGCGACGGCGGAATACTATACCAGCGCGGAGTTTAAGCCCACGAAGCGCCTTGCGCATATCGCGCTGGAAGGCCCGGCGCTGACCATTACGCAGGGGCTTTCGCTCGGCATGCGCTCCACGGCGATTCCGTGCATTATCCTCGGCGGCGGCATCATCATCTCTTACTATGTGTCCGGCTTGTACGGCGTTGCCATGGCAGCAACCGGCATGCTCTCGTTTGTCACCGCGACGGTCTCCGTAGACACCTACGGCCCGATTTCCGACAACGCGGGCGGCATTGCGGAGATGAGCGGACTGGATGAGGATGTTAGAAAGATCACCGACACGCTGGATTCCGTCGGCAACACGACCGCCGCGATCGGCAAAGGCTTTGCCATCGGCAGCGGCGCGCTGGCCGCGCTGTCCCTGATGGTTTCCTACCTCTATTCTTACAACGACCCGGCGACGCCGCTTTCGCTGAACCTGATCGAGCCGATCTCTCTGGCGGGCGCGATCATCGGCGGCGCGCTGCCGTTCCTGTTCTCCGGTATGCTGATCGAGGCCGTGACCAAGGCCGCGCGCAAGATGGTGGACGAGGTTCGCCGCCAGTTCTGCGAGATTCCGGGCATCCTGCTCGGCACCGAGTTGCCGGACTATAAGACCTGCATCGAAATTTCCTCCAAGGGCGCGCTGAGCGAGATGAAAGTGCCCGCGTTCATGGCGATTATCGTACCGGTCGTTTCCGGATTTTTACTCGGGCCAAAATTCGTCGGCGGACTTCTGATCGGTTCGACCATCTGCTCCATCATGCTTGCTATCTTAACCGGCAACGCGGGCGGTGCGTGGGACAACGGAAAGAAGTACATCGAGGCGGGTGAAGTTCCCTGCGCGGGCAAAGGCACGGACGCACACGCCGCAGCGGTCGTTGGCGACACGGTTGGCGATCCGCTGAAGGATACGGTCGGCCCATGCCTGGATATCTTCATCAAGATCATGTCCACGGTTTCGCTGATCGCGGTTGCCGTGTTCAACAAATACAACCTATTGGATTGGGTGCTGGGCCTGTTTAAATAAGCCCGGCAAAGACAAAACAATCTTCCTTTATAGTAAAGAAGCGCGTAAAAAGCGCTTCTTTATTTGCGTAAGGCAAAGATGCGGTGTTTTGCGGGAAAAAGCATTTGCACGAAGGAGAGAAAAATTGTAGAATAAACGAAATCGAGTTTTTCGATAAGACCGATCTCATTCGACAAGAGCAAAGTCGAAAAACAGACTGCCGATCGGCTTGAATATCATTCTATGCTAGAAGACCATTTTATGAAAGACATGATCAACATTGATTAATTTCAGCATCAGACAACTTGAGGTATTCATTGCGGTTGCCGAGACCAATAGCTTTTCGCGCGCGGCATTCGACCTTTCGCTTGCGCAGAGCACGGTCAGCGCGCATATCAAGGGGCTTGAGGACGCGCTCGGTGTGCCGCTGTTCGTGCGCACCGCAAAGAAGCAGATTGTGCCGACCAAACACTGCAAGGAGCTCTACTCCTATGCCAAGGCGATTATGGAGCAATGCAGGATATTGAGCGACGAGGTTACCGGAAGCACCGCGAAACAGGAGCTCTTCATCGCCGCCTCTACGGACTCGTTTGAACATCTGCTGCCGGGACTGATGGCGGATTATGCAAAGCTGCATCCCGCGTGCCGGTTTGTGCTGCTCAACGGGGACAGTACGTTTGTCCACGAACAGCTGCACAACCAAAACGCGCGCATCGGTTTTTGCGGAACCGCGCTGAATCGCAAGGAACTGGAGTATCGCGCCGTATGCCGCGACAAACTGGTGATGATCGCGCCGAACAATCGGCGGTATCAAAAGCTTCAGCAGCGCGGGCTGTACGGCTGCGACCTGCTGGACGAGCCGATGATCGAGCGCAGCAAAAGCTCCGGGACGAAGAAGGAATTTGACCACTACCTCAACAAGATCGGTCTGTCGGAGCGCAAACTCAACATCGTTGCAATGATGAACCAGGCGGATGCCGTGAAGCGTTCGGTCATCAGCGGGCTCGGCGTTGCGGTCGTCTCCCAGATGGCGGCAAAGAAATATGAAAACAACAGGGATCTATTGGTGTTCGATCTGGACGCGGAGGGCGCCTACCGGGACATCTATCTCGTCTACCCCAAAGAGCTTGTGTTCAGCAAGGCGGAGCGGGACTTCGTGAGCTTTGCGGTGCACAGCCTGAAGCAATAGCAAAACGGACGCTTGCCGGAAGATCGCGACCGGATTGGAATTTGGGCGCTTCCTTTATTTCCACTCCACAACACAGTTTCCCGCATTGCCCTTTGCCTGATACATCGCCTTATCGGCGCACTTGAGTATATCCTCTCCGCTTGAAGCGATTTCGTTGTCGCAAACCCCGATGCTGAGTTTCAGTTGGAGGCTCATCTGCGCCTCGAGAAGGACCGCCTTCTGGTTGGCGGCGGAGAGAATCCGGCTGGCAATCTGGGCGGCTTCCTTTCCGCCGACGCCTGGAAGCACGGCTGCAAACTCATCCCCGCCGATGCGGGCGACCGAATCCTCATGCCGGAGCACTTCCCGGAAAACACCCGAAACCGCTTTCAATACGCGGTCGCCGCTGTCGTGGCCGTACGTATCGTTTACCAGCTTAAATTTATCCAGATCCATCATCAGCACAGAGACGCGTTCCCCGGCAGATGCGGCGGTGCGCAGTGCCTGCGCGAGCACATTGATAAAGCTGTCCCGATTCAGCAGGCCTGTCAGGCTGTCCGTTTCGGCTTTCTTTTTCAGCAGGAGTTCCTGTTTGCGGCGGGCGGTGACATCCCGCAGGATGGATACCGCGCCGATGGCGTTTTTCTTGGCGGACTGCAGCGGATAGACATGGATGCGGATGTAATGGCGGCCGTCGGCGATTTTCAGATCCCCCTCGCCCGCTTCGCAGGCGTTTGTCAACGATACCCAGTCGGTAAATTCACCGAAAACTTCATCCATCCGTTTGCCCGTCAGCTTGTCTTCCAATCCGAAAATGTCACGCAGAAGCTGACTTGCATGCGGGTTCAAATCCGCAATCTTTCCGGAAGCGTTGGTCACGAGGACGCCGATGTCGATGACATCGAACGCTTTGTCCCGCGCGATAGGGGAGACGCTGAAGAAATCGTTTTGATAGAGATTATAAAACAGAATCAGGCTGCCCGGCAGATAGATTGTTACGATGGGCAGATTGACGCTGGTACCTTCGAGAAACGCGTTTTTGAAAAAGGCGAGGATGAAAATAAGGCCTGTGGCGAAAAGCACAAAAAGCACCTGTCGGCGCAGTCCTTTTGCAACCTGCCTGGAGAAGATGAACAGTATCGCCAGCGAAGCAAAGACGAGCAGATAGTTATACGAGACAAATATTACGCCTGTGATCGTTTGATGGACAGACAGCGCCTTTCCAAATAACGGGCTGTAAACGACGGTATATCCCGTGCGCATGATATGGGTGGTTGCATCCGAAAAGATCAGCGTGATTGCGGCAACCGGTACGATTAAAAGCAGCGGGAGATATTTTTTCAGAGAATCGTACCGCGCGTAGTCCACCGCAAAATATACGCACGCAACGGGAAGAAGAAACACGCCGATTTGCTCAATATTTCGCCAAAGAAGCATGCCCTGCTCGGTTGGGGCGAGCATCTCGAGCAGAGAGCCGACCGACCAGATCGTTACGAAGAAAATTTGTAGCAGAAACGCTTTTGATCCGGCGACGCGGATATTGCGCATCGCGAAAAAAGCAACGACAAACAACAGTGTCAGCGAACAGCCGACGATGAAGATGTAACCAAGCTCCAAGAATCGCAGATCTCCTTCCAACCAGATCCCCGTGAACCGGGGGCGTCGCCAAGCAAATTGAAACACGCTGTGCTTAGGCTCAATGAGAAAGCTAAATACCCTGCTTTGGCCAAACCTGAGAGGGCAAATGAATGCCTGCGTTCAGCGTACAATCAGCGCGGCGATAAGCCACAAAACGAGAGACACGAAGCAGTACGCAACACCGATGAGGCGAATTTGTTTCAGCGTCAGTTCTTTTTTCAGAAACCACACGGAATCCCATGAATAGAGAAACTGCGTCACCTTCGGAAGCAGAATGGACACGACGCCCAATACCGCAAAGAGAATGACGAATACCCAAATAACCAAGTTCAGTTCCTGTCTTTTTGTGTTCTTCGGAATATTGGTTTATATTCTACAACACTTCACAACTGCGAACAAGCAAGCCGTCTCCAAACGGTGTATCTGTCGGCATACATCCGCGGAGCGAACGATAGCAAAAAAGGCCGATCACTCGCCGTCACAACGAATCGTTTTCTCGATGACCGAATACAGATGCTCTTTCGTCGTGAGCGGATATGCGGTGTATTCCTCCGGCTCGTCTGGATCACACCCGATCGTAAAGTGACCGGGTTCAATCTGCAGTTCGACAAACATTTTTCCATGTTTTCCCTGAATGTCGATACACTGATAATCACTAAGCCAATCGATATGGATTCCAATGCGTTTGAGCCCAAGTTGCCTTAGTTCTTTCTGCAGCGTATGATCAATGGAATCGCTTAGCAAACAGTCAAATACTGACAACGCGCCGTTTGCCTGCCGATCGTTCAGATATTGCCGGATCAGTCGTTTTTTTGTTTGAAGCATGATTCACGCATCCTCACGAGAAATGATATTACAGCAACCGCACTACAGGATGACTCGGCGAGCGCCAGCCGCCCTCTACTGAAATTTCGATCTCACAGCGGTCGGCTTCGCTGTCAAAACAAACTTCGTTCGACAGCAAGCCTTCACTTGTCATCACGAACAAGGACGGAATGCTCCTGTCCGAAACGATGGTGAGCGCTTTGCCCGCGAATATCGGCACGCCGTATTCTGTCGGATTGCTTTCGCCTAACCGGGAGAGCGGATAGGCCCCGTCCATTTCGCAAGTCAAATCGTCCTGCAGATGAAACAACTTCATAAACTGGCCCTTATCCACTCCGAACACAATCCAGAACGGGAGAAAAACAGAACTGAATTTCAGCAGGCGCTTGACATGGATGGTTTTCACAAATTGTTCCTCGTATTCTGATGGATGAATATCGGCCCGTAAAACAGATATCAGCTATCTGCGTGCACTGTCCAAACGCAGTGATCCATTTGATTGATTTTGTTTGCAATCATTTTGGTGGCTTGAATCAAAAATCTGATGTTCTTGTGATATAGATTCAATTGCCATTCATCATTTTTTCCGCCATAATCAAATTCAATTTGCCCTTTATATCCGTCTCGATATACGCTGGCTAGTTGCAGCTCGACCTCATCGAGAACCGAAATCATGGTGTTTCTATCGCTATCTTTGTTTTCCAAACTCGATTTGATTCTGTCACTGTTATGAATAAACCACGAAACGAAAGCATCTGCTTTCTTTTCATCAACATTCTTTTGCTAAAAAAACGAAACATTCTCTTTCACTTTCATAAATTCAAATGATTATTTCGAGTTCGCCAGGGGATGAACCTGAATGACAACGCAGATAATTGCTTCGAAATTGAGCTGTTTTCTTATGTTCTTGTCATCAATACCACCGTCTCGACATGGCACGTCTGCGGGAACATGTCCACGGGGCGGACGGCGGAGAGGGAGAAGCCGCGCTCGGCGAGTAGCTTGCAGTCCCGCGCGAGCGTCGCGGGGTTGCAGGACACATACACCACGCGCTTTGCTCCGCTTTTGGCGATTGCTTCCAGCGCGGCGGGCTCGCAACCCTTTCGCGGCGGGTCGAGCACAATCGCGTCCACGCCGCCCTCGCGCGCAAACAGGCCGGGGAGCACGTCCTCAACGTTTCCGCAGAGGAACTCCGCGTTCGCTACGCCGTTTG
Source organism: uncultured Christensenella sp. (assembly GCA_964383635.1). Classification (GTDB taxonomy): domain Bacteria; phylum Bacillota; class Clostridia; order Christensenellales; family CAG-138; genus UBA7703. The sequence continues at coordinate 135,009 of CAYLIG010000001.1, forward strand.
CCGCCGCGTTCGCTTTCGCGTCCTCAATCGCGGGGGCGACCTGTTCGATACCGATGACGCGCGCGCAGTCACCAGCGATCAGCAGCGATATGGTGCCGACGCCGCAGTACGCGTCCACGACGGTTTCGTCCGGTTTGGCGGCGAGAAACGACCGCGCGGTTTCGTAGAGCGCCTGCGTCTGCACGGGGTTAACCTGCAGAAACGACTGCGGGCCGACGGAGAACCGCTTTTCGCCGATGGTTTCGCTCAGCGCGGGCTTGCCGGCAAGCAGCGTGAAGCGCTCGCCAAAGACCACGTTGGTCTGGTTCGGGTTTTCGTTGTGCCAGACGCTGTCCGCGTCCTCGAGGAACGAGAGCAGATCGTCCTTCTTTTTCAGCTGGCCTTTTGTGACGACGGTGACCATGAGTTCGCCGCCGGCTGTCGTCCGCGCGACGACGTGCCGAAGCTGCCCGCCTCCCGTTGTTTCGTCGTACACGGGCACGCCGAAGGTGTTGGCCCAGGCCGCGACGCGGCGCGCGGCGTCCACGATGCGCTCGTCCTGAATCAGACAGTCCGAAAACGGCACGAGCCGATGGCTGCGTTCGGCGTAAAAGCCGAATACGGCGGCGTTTCCGATGACGCCGAAGGGGAAGCTGCCCTTGTTGCGATAGCGCACGGGTTCCTCCATGCCGAGGATGGGTTGCATGGGCACCTCGGCAAAACCGCCAAGCCGCTGGAGCGCGTCCTCGACCCACTGCTGCTTTTGCGTCAGCTGTGCGTCATAGCGCAGATGCCAGAGCGTGCAGCCGCCGCACTGCGCAAACACGGGGCAGGCGGGGGTGATCCGATCGGACGAGGGCGTTAAAATCTCGACGGCCTTGGCGATGGCATAGGACGGCATGACCTTGATCACGTGCGCTTTGACTTCTTCGCCTGCGAGCGCGCCTATGACGAACACCGCGTAACCATCCACACGGGCGACGCCCTGGCCTTCGTTGGTCAGTGCGTCTATGGTGAGGACGAGATCGTCGTTTTTCTGTACGGGGGGACGTTGTTTGGGGGACATAAATTAATTCATCCTTTCGGCGCGTGCTGCGCGCGGAATATTCGGGTTAAATAGGTTGAAAACGTGCGGGCTATTTGACTTTGACGCTGTCCGTTCCGAAGCGGCCTTCCGCCTCGGCAAGGAACGCGTCCGAAATAGAAACATAGTATTCTTTCGGCACGCCTTTGCCGATCTTCTTCGCCGCGTCGTAGAGCACGACGGGCGCCGTGCCTGGATAGCGCTTCAAAAAAGCGCAGGCGCTGTTCGCTGCTTCGTCCGGCAGCGAATCGAAGCGGATGTAGACGCTGCGGCTGGTTTCGCCAAGCGGCTGCATCTGTTCGACAAGCAGCGAATTTGCGCGGTCTTCGCGGATGTTGAGCCGACCGCGCACGAGCACCGGCGCGTCGTCCGTAAACAGTGATCCGACCTGCTGTAGTACGCGCGGAAAGAGCACCGCCTCCACGCTGCCGGTCAGCCCTTCGAGCACCGCGTAGCCCATCAGTCCGCTGCCGGAGCGCGTCGGCTTTTGCTTGCACTGTGTGAGGAGCCCGCCGACGGTGACGGTTTCTTCGTCCTTTACCATGCCGGTGCCGTCCGCCTCCGCGAGTTCTTCGAGCGTATAGCGCAGCTTCTTCAGCTGGTCGCCATAGTTGTCGAGCGGATGACCGGAAAGATAGATGCCCGTGGACTCGCGCTCGCGCAGCAGCATGAGCTGATGCGGCAGCTCCGCGATATTCGGCAGCGGAATCTCCGCGCCCTGCAGCTGCTCGCCGCCGTCGAGGTCGAAGAGCGAGAGCTGACCCGCGCCGCGCGCTTTGCGGAGCGCGACGGAAGCGTCCAGCGCGCGTTCGTAGACGCCGAGGTACTGCGAGCGTCTGCCGCCCATGGAGTCGAAGCAGCCCGCGCTGATCAGCGATTCGATCATGCGCTTGTTCAGCCCGTCCACGCGGTCGCAAAAGTCGAATATACTCGAAAACTTCCCGTGCTGCGTGCGCTCCTGTACCATGGCCTCCATGGCGGCGGCGCCGACGTTTCTCACGGCGGAAAGCCCGAAGCGGATCGCGCCTTTTTCCGGCGCAAAGCGCGCGCGGGAATAGTTCACGTCCGGCGGGAGCACCTTGATGCCGTGGTTCTTGGCGCTGTAGACATACGCCGCGACCGAGCCGACCGAGCCGAGATAGCTGTTGATCAACGCGGTGAGAAACTCTACCGGATAATAGTATTTCAGGTAGGCCGTGCGGTAGGCGAGTACCGCGTATGCCGCCGCGTGGGATTTGTTGAACGCATACGACGCAAAGTCCATCATCTCGTCGAAGATTTTATCCGCGACCGCCTCCGGCACGCCGTTTGCCACCGCGCCGACGACGCCCTCCGTGCCGTGGATGAAATATTCGCGCTCCTTTGCCATCACGTCGTGCTTCTTCTTCGCCATCGCTCGGCGCACGAGGTCGCTGCGGCCGTAGGAATAGCCCGCGAGCGCGCGGACGATCTCCATGACCTGCTCCTGATAGACCATGCAGCCATAGGTGGTGCAGAGAATCGGTTCAAGCAGCGGATGCGAGTAGACGACGCTGCTCGGGTCGTGCTTGCCTTTGACATAGCGCGGAATCTGCTCCATGGGGCCCGGGCGGTAGAGGGAGATGCCCGCGATGAGATCCTCAAAACAGTCCGGCTTGAGCTGCTGGAGAAACTGGCGCATGCCGCCGGACTCCAACTGGAACACCCCGTCGGTGTCGCCGGAGGCGATCATGCGATAGACCGCGTCGTCGGTAAACGGCATGTTCTCGAGATCCGGCACGGGCAGGCCGTCCTCCTCGATAAAGCCGAGCGTGTCGCGGATGACCGTCAGCGTCCGAAGCCCGAGAAAGTCCATCTTGAGAAGCCCCAGCTCCTCAAGCGTGGTCATCGGAAACTGCGTGGTGACGACGGAATCGTTCACCTGCAGCGGCACGACGTCCGTAATCGGCACGCTGGAGATCACGACGCCCGCCGCGTGGGTCGAGCTGTGCCGCGGCAATCCTTCCAGACGGAGCGAAAGGTCGATGATCTTTTTGGTCGTCTCGTCGTTTTGATACTGCGCCTTGAGATCCGGCGAGATGGAAAGCGCGCGCTCGAGCGTCATATTCAGCTCAAACGGCACCATCTTGCTCAGGCGGTCCACGTCCGCATACGGCACGCGCAGCACGCGCCCGACGTCCCGGATGACCGCGCGCGCCGCCATGGTGCCAAACGTGATGATCTGGCTGACGTGTCCGTCCCCGTATTTCTCGGCGACATAATCGATGACCTCCTGGCGACGCTCGTAGCAGAAGTCGATGTCAAAGTCCGGCATGCTGATGCGCTCCGGGTTGAGGAAGCGCTCGAAGAGCAGGTTGTACTGGATCGGGTCTACGTCCGTAATGTCGAGGCAGTACGCCGCGAGGCTGCCCGCGCCGCTGCCACGGCCTGGACCGACCATAATGCCGTTGACCTTGGCGTAATGAATGAAGTCCCAGACGATGAGAAAGTAGTCCACAAAGCCCATCTGCACGATGACGCCGAGCTCGTATTCCAGCCGCTCTTTGGCTTCTTCGTCCGCATTCGGCAGCTTTTTTGCCATGCCCTCATAGCAGAGGCGGCGAAGATAGTCCGCGTTGTCCATGCCGTCCGGCGCGGTGAACGCGGGCATGCGGCGCACGCCAAACTGGATTTCGAGGTTGCACTTATCGACGATTTCGGCGGTGTTATCCAGCGCCTCCGCGTCCTCGGGCAGGGCTTTGAGCATCTCCTCCCCGCTTTTGAGGAAGAACTGCTGTCCCTCCATGCGCATGCGGTCGGGCTCGTCCACAAAGCGCTGCGTCTGGATGCAGAGCAGCACGTCCTGCGCCTCCGCGTCGTCCGAGGAGACATAGTGCACGTCGTTGGTGGCGACGCACTTGGCGCCGATTTCGGCGGCGATTTTGCGAAGCCCCGGCAGAACCTGAAGCTGTTCCGGGATGCCGTGGTTTTGCAGCTCGATGTAAAAATCCTCGCCAAACATGCCCTGCAGGCGCTTTGCGTGCCGCAGCGCGCCGTCGTAGTCGTTTGCCAGCAGCGCCTGCGGGATATCCCCTGCAAGGCATGCGGAGAGACAGACGAGTCCTTCGGCATGCTGCTCGAGCAGCTCGTAGTCGATCCGCGGGCGGTAATAGAACCCGTGCAGAAACGCCTCGCTTGAGAGAACCATGAGGTTTTGATAGCCGGTTTCGTTTTTGCAAAGCAGGATCAGGTGCGCGTATTCGCGATCCTGCGACCCCTCGCGATCCTGCATGGAACGCGGGGCGACGTAGGTCTCCATGCCGATGATGGGCTTGACGCCCTCTTTCTGGCAGGCCTTATAAAAATCGATCACGCCGTACATCACGCCGTGGTCGGTGATGGCGAGGGAGGTCTGCCCGAGCGCCTTTGCGCGCTTCACCAGATCGGGAATGCGCGCCGCTCCGTCGAGCAGGCTGTATTGCGTGTGTACGTGCAGATGCGTGAAATTACCCATGTCGGATCTCCTTTGCGAGGCGAACCAGCCGCGCGAGGCGGTGGTTCATGCCGCTTTTGCCGATTTCGGCGAGCTCGGCGAGCTCCTGCAGCGTGGCCTCGGGGTGGTTGAGGCGCAAAAGCGCAGCTTCGTAGAGCGGGGCTGGCAGGCGGTTTAAGCCCATGTGCTCCTCGATCATATCGATGGCCTGCCGCTGCTCGGTTGCCGCATAGACCGTTTTTTCGATGTTGGCGGTCTCGCAGTTGGTCTTTCGGTTGACATAGTTGCGAAAGTCCCGCTCGGCACGGGCGCTTTCAAAATTGAGCGCGGAGCCGTTTGCGCCGACGAGCGCGAGAAAAGCGGAGACATCGTCGCCCTTGAGGTAGACGACCGGCTTTTCGCGGCGCAGCATCGTCCTGCCCTGCGGGCCGAACACGGCGAGTACGGCGACGAGCTGGGCGGCGAATGCATCGGACCGCGCGACGATCTCCAGATGGTACCCGCGGTACGGATTGGTACACGAGCCGCTGCCCAGAAACGCGCCGCGCAGGAACGCGCGCCTGCATTCGTCGTCGGCAAGCAGCTGCTCCGGCACGGTTTCGCCGATGGCGAATTCGCCTCCGTCGATCAACAAAAGGCCGGTTTGAATGAGCATTTTTTCCGCGTCGTCGCCATGAAGCGTGACAAGCGTGAGCGGGCGCCGGTGCTCGCGTTCGCTTAATTCAATGGTCGGCTCCAGCGAATAGAGCGCGGCGGCGAGGGAGACGATGAGCTTGCCGACGGCGAGGGATTCGGTTGTGAACACTGCGCCGCGACCGCGTCCAATCGTGAGCGCGCCGCAGGTATGGACAAGCCCCGCCAGTTCGGCGAGGCGGACAAGATCCGACTTGAGGCGAATCTTGACGAGGTCTTCCTTTGCGCTGCTCGAAAACGACATTGGCTGCTCCGTTTCTGTCGCGGCAGGGGTAAGCCCGCGCCGCTTTTCTTATTATAAACGATTTTCAAGATGAAGTCAGTGAAAAATAACGTCGGATCCGCGCGCAAACAAAAAACGCCGCGCGGGCGTTTTGAGCTTACCGGATCAGGTTTATATGTTTGATCATCCCTTGTCGAACCGGTCCTTGATATCCGCTGCCTCGGTGGTGAGGTCGCGGTGATAGATGCGGACGTTCATATCCCGTCCCGCAAAGCGTTTTGCCATCTCCTCCGCCGCGGCGACAGAGCGATGCCGCCCGCCCGTGCAGCCGAAGCAGACGCGAAGGATATGCTTGTCCTGCTCCAGATACAGCGGAATCAGAGATGTGAGCATCTGCTCCACGCCGTCGAAAAACGCGCCGACAAGCGGCTGCTCGCAGACGAACGCCTGCACCTGCGCATCGAGGCCGGAGAGCGGGCGCAGTTCAGGAATGTAAAACGGGTTCGGCATAAAGCGCATGTCCAGAACAAAGTCCGCGTCCACGGGCACGCCGCGCTTATAGCCAAAGCTGCAGAACAGCAGCGTAATGGCTTTGCTTTCATACTCCGGCAGCACCTTGCCGATCAGCCCCGGAAAATCGCGGGGCTTGACGTCGCTGGTGTCGAGGATATAGTTCGCGCGGTCGCGCAGGGGCTGGAGGAACACGCGCTCGTGCTTGACGCCCGTCGCCGCGTCGCCCGCCTCGCCGAGCGGATGGCGGCGGCGCACCTCGTTATAGCGCTTCATGAGCACGTCGTCTCGCGCGTCGAGAAAGAGCATTTCATACGGCGCGTCGAGCTGGTCGAACGCCGTGGTGATGGTTGCGGAGGAATGGGAGAGCAGGCTCTCGCGGCTGTCTATGGTGACCGCCGCCTTTTGAATGGCGGGATCCGCGCTGTTGCAGAGATTGACGAACTCTTTGAGCATGGACGAAGGCAGATTGTCGACGCAGAAATAGCCCTGCTCCTCTAAGCAGCGGAGGGCGAGGGATTTTCCCGCGCCGGACAGGCCGGTTACGATTAATAAATACATATACTGTCAACCTCAAAGGTGAAGAATGTCGGTTCATTGTGTGCGCGTTCTTTACAGCTCGCGCAGAAGCTTGACCTCGCGCTCGAGTTGCACGCCGGTTTCATCCAGCACGCGCTGCTGGATGATGGAGATGAGCTCCAGCACGTCCCGCTCGGTGGCGTTTCCGTTGTTAACGATAAAGCCCGCGTGGAGGGGGCTGACCTGCGCGCCGCCGACGGAAAAGCCCTTGAGGCCGCAGCCTTCGATGAGCGCGCCTGCAAAGCGACCTTTTGGACGCTTGAATACGCTGCCCGCGCTGGGCAGGGTCAGCGGCTGCTTCTCCTTGCGTTGGCGGGTGGTTTCGAGCATGCGCTCCTTCGCGCCGCCGTCGTCCTCCTCGAGCTGAAACGTCGCGGAGAGCACGATAACGCCCGGCGCGGAAAATTTGCTCGTACGGTTGCCAAAGTCGGTTTTCTTTGTGTCAACGTCCAGCACACGCCCGTTTTTAAGGATGCGCAGGCTCTTGATGATGTGTCGAATCTCCGCGCCGTAAGCGCCCGCGTTCATCGCGACCGCGCCGCCGACCGTGCCGGGAATGCCGCTGAGTGTTTCAAGTCCCATCAGGCGCATATTGACGCTTTCGCGCGCCAGAACGGACAGAGCGGTTCCCGCTGGGCAGGTGACGGTGGTGTCCACAAACAGGGGCGTGGTCAGCGGGGTGTCGATGCGGATGACGACGCCGCCGTAACCCGCGTCCGGCGCGAGTACGTTGGTGCCGTTGCCCAGCACGCAAAACGGTGTGCCGAACTGGCTGCAGGCCTGTATCGTGCGGCGGATGTCCTCGGCGTTGTGCGGGCGCATGACGATGGCCGCCGGGCCGCCGATGCGGAAGCTCGTCAGTGTCGAGAGCGGTACGTTGCATTTGAGGTCGAGTCCCTTGAGGGCAAGGAAGACGCGGTTGAGCGAATTTTCCATGCTGTTATCATAACAAACTGTTCACAATTAGACAACCGAAAATGCAGGCGATTTTGCATAATTACACGAACAGTACAGTTTTACTGAAAATAAGAGATGCCATTGACAGCGCAGATTAAAAAAACTTAAGATAATCACAAAAGCAATTTGTATTCCGTCATCCGGTCTCGTATCATTGACATCAGGTCAATCGATTGCAGAAAACAAAATGGGGTCGAAAAGGCCAATCATGGATAAAAGCAAACTCGCCAAATATATATTGCTGTTTCTTGCGCTGCCGTTTGCGGCGTATCTGTTGATCGACTGCATTGCAGGATACATCCCGCCGACGGAATCTTATAAAAAAACTCCATATCAGTTTGAGGAAGCATTTAACGAAGAGATGGCGCAATACGGCATGTCGATTGATATCGACAGCGCCAACTTTTCCTATGGCGGCGATCGTGTAAGCAAAACGGTACCCATAGTCTGCGAAGATGGGAGCAAGATCACCTGTACCTATTTTCCGACAAGCGAGCGAAACAAAGCGTTGATCAACTATATCGTTTTTGAGCAGGAATTAACGGGGGAAAAGGGGGAGACGGTTTACATTGAGCCATTACTAACCTTCCTGCTGGATGAATTTGAAACGGCCATGACGGTAAATAAAGATGAATCGCTCAATCCAATCCGGGGGGTTAGTTATAACGAGGCGTTGCGCCTTTGCCGAGAATTTGTTGATGGAGAGGATAAAGATACAAGATTCACAATTTATCCGGAAACGGATCGTGGCAGGGCTGTGAAATTAAAAAGAGAGACTGATGTGGCAATGCGCCTTTCCATCAGCTTGCTTATATGGGATTAACAGTTAGCCATTATACGTACCAAATTCAACAATACTCAAACAGGTCAATCGATTGCAGAAAACAATATGGGGTTGAAAAGGCCAATCATGGATAAAAGCAAACTCGCCAAATATATATTGCTGTTTCTTGCGCTGCCGTTTGCGGCGTATCTGTTGATCGACTGCATTGCAGGATACATCCCGCCGACGGAATCTTATAAAAAAACTCCATATCAGTTTGAGGAAGCATTTAACGAAGAGATGGCGCAATACGGCATGTCGATTGATATCGACAGCGCCAACTTTTCCTATGGCGGCGATCGTGTAAGCAAAACGGTACCCATAGTCTGCGAAGATGGGAGCAAGATCACCTGTACCTATTTTCCGACAAGCGAGCGAAACAAAGCGTTGATCAACTATATCGTTTTTGAGCAGGAATTAACGGGGGAAAAGGGGGAGATGGTTTACATTGAGCCATTACTGATCTTCCTGCTGGATGAATTTGAAACGGCCATGACGGTAAATAACGACGAATCGATAGACTCCTATTTCGGCGTAAGTTATAACGAGGCGCTGGAATATTGCCGGAACTTTATAGAAGGCGATGAAACAAGCGAGAAGTTTTTTGTTTGTCCGGAACAAGGATACGGAACGGCAGTTACATTGAGAAGACAGGCGTGCGAAACGACATGCCTGTCTATTCACATGCTTGTGTGGGATTAAAAATTAACCTTTATATGTGTTGAATCTTACGAGAGCTTGTTCGGTATTCGCGCTATTTTGATAATGGGTTACTATAATTAGTGAAATTGTTTCCTTCGTTAGGTGTGCAGTGTGATCCCACGGATCAATTTTATCTAGAAACTCACCAAGGTAAGGGAGATCGGAAGGAGATAGATTTTCAGGGATAAATGCAGGCATACCATTGTAAACGCCAAATTCATACGCTGCATCGACTATCATAGCTGGTGCTGCTAGCAGCTTCAGGCCGAGACCGACCTGTTCACCGATCATATCCCAAACTGTCGTGCGTTTCACTTCTATTGAAACTTCAGAGGGGAGTTTATTTCCTAAATGAACTTCGATGTCGTCGCCGTCACATGAAATAGTAACGTGGTACTGTCCTCCTTCATAATAATAACCACCTATTTGGATGTTTTTTTCTTCAACAATATCCATGCCATTCCAAATCCGCGGGCGGATCGGAGAATGAGTTTCGTCTGCGATGATCGCTTGCGCGGAATCTTGATCGGAGAGAAGATCGCGCATCAACTTCTCGAAATTTCTGGGGTTCGACAATTTTTTTACGCCTTTTTCATTAATCTGATCGACCAATGTTTGTAATTGAGATATCGATAGTTCGTTAATCAGACTTTTAAACTGTGATTCTGGAAACTGTAGCAACTTAGCTTCGTCGATGATACTGGCAAGCTGTCGCCGGTACATTGAGTCGTTTTTATTGTATGCAGAGGTGAGGTAATCCAGATAATGTTGTTTCGCTGCTTCACCGCTAAACTCAATCTTGCCGGATTCAACTTCACTGATTAAAGTATCCAGTTTCGACATGTCTGAAAAAAATTCATCGGCTGTATTAAAAACGTCCGAATCACGATGAAGCAAGCCGTCGATTGAAGCATCGCCGGTTAAGAGTTCCCCGATCTGACCGCGTACTTCGTTCGCATCTTCTCGCTTTCCGCTATATCCCCGCACACCAAACCCAAATGAGGCAAGGAGCGTATCCTCTTTTTCATTTAGCATAGTTAAAAATGTATTTGCTGTTCTTGGGGTGGCAAAAAGCGGTAGATCATGATTCTTCACACCGATTCGTGCGCTGGCAATCTTGAATAATTCATCCGCAATTTCAGTTGTTTGTGATGAAGATAATCCATAAGCGAATCTGTTTTTCTGGATATCTTGAATAATAGCAATCGTTTCAAGCGATGTACTCGCGTTAAGAAGCTTCATTTGTGCTTCCTTACTTTGGCCGCTGCTTTGCAGTTTTCGCTGTTGCTGCCTGGCGGATAAATCATCCCAGCCGGTTAGGTCAAAGTCTTCTGGAAGGTCTGCAACGAGTTCAGCAATGCCTTGATATTCGTCTGGAATGGGAGGAATAGCGGGCTGAAGCTGAAATGGATAGAACAGCGAATCTGGCTTTTTCGCGCTTTTCCCCGAAGGCAGGGTGGATCCGGTCTTGTCCTGTTTTAAAACCGGAGGAGAAACAAGACCTGCATTCAGATCGGATTTTCCGTTATGTACTTGTAGCAAAAGAGTTTTTATCACTTTCGGGTCGACAGACAGAAGAGATAAGGACAGGGGCGAAGACGATGTGGCTTTACCAGATTGCTTGATAGTAGAGGCGGAGGGAGTTATTCCAGCAGGATTGTTGCTGTAATCACTATTAAGTGCGGCAAATAATTTCTCAGCCGCAACGATATCCACTTTGAATGGCAGAAATAGAAGATCGTTATGGTTAGTTTTGGCAGTTGTTTTATTTCCGACAGGTGGCGTTGCCAGCGAAGAGGCGCTTCCGGTGCCGGTAGTTGCGTTTTGCTTAGACTTGTCCGCAATGATCGGAGCATGAGTAAGATCAAAATGTAACGGCGAAGCACCAGTCTGGTTCGGAGGGACGGCTTTTTTGGACGATTGAATTGGAAGCCGCAGCGTCTTTAACACGAGCATAAAAATCTCCTTTGTTACGTTTTATTCAGCATAACAAGAGGATAGATCAAAAATTATTATAATTAGTTATTTTAAAATAATCGGAATCAACGCGCCTGCCCCAGGATCACCCGCCGGTATTCCCTTGCAAGATCCTCCAGCCGCATCCGCGCGTTCGCCGCGCTGGGTGAAGGCAGGATTTCGCAGGGGATGTTTGTTTTCGGATAAACGAGCTTCGTATACAGCCGCGCGGAAGTTGTCCCCGTGCAGAGCACGCGCGTAATATGCGAGGAGGCAATCAGCGCGGGGATGTCGTTCGGCATGGGGTTTTTGATGCTCGCGTCACTCGCGCCGACGATATCGCAGCTATAGAGTACGTCCCAGAGGGCGAGACGGTGCGTAAGGATCAGCGCGGCTTTTTCCTCGCGCGTGTTCGGCAGGTCAACGCCGTATACGAGCGCGAGCGCGGGCCAGAACCGGTTCTGCGGGTGCGCGTAATAAAACGCCGCCTCGCGCGATTTCGGAGAAGGCATGGTGCCCAGTATGAGGATTTCGCTCTCCGGCGAGACGATCGGCGCTATGCCGTGGGTGACGTGTTCCATACGACAAAGCCTATCGCATTTTAAACGGGATGACAAGAAGGAAAGACGTAAAAACCGGCGCGGCGAGCCGCCCGAAAACGGCGGAATACCACAGGCGGCGGTTGATATTGAGCCGCCGTTCTGCTAAGATGTGTGCATGAGCAAAATCAGGCGATTTATCGCATATTACAGGCCGCACAAGGGCTTATTGATCCTGGATTTAAGCTGCGCGTTTCTCGTCGCCGCAATCGACGTTGCCTACCCGCTGCTGACGCAGTATATCCTGCGGACGCTTTTACCGCGTATGGCGGTCGATTCCGCGCTGGTTCGGACGTTTGTCGGGCTGATCGTCGTCGCGTTTGGCGCATATGTTGTGCGTGCGCTGCTGCTGTACATCATCAACTACTGGGGGCATCTGCTCGGCGTGCGCATGGAGGCGGACATCCGCCGGGATATTTTTTCGCACATTCAGGAGCTTTCGTTCAGCTTTTACGACAACGTCCGTACGGGCAAGCTGATGTCCCGCGTGACGACCGACCTGTTCGACATCACGGAACTGGCACATCACGGGCCGGAGGACGTTTTGATCTCGGGCACGACGGTGATCGGCGCGTTTATCGCCATGTCGTTTGTGGAATGGCGGCTTGCGCTCGCGCTTTTATGCATCGTTCCCGTCGCAATCTACTATGTGATCAAGCTGCGCGTATACATGCGCAAAGCGTCGCTCCGGGTCAAGGAACGCGTTTCGGAGATCAACGCGGACATCGAATCCTCCATCTCGGGCGCGCGCGTGGCGAAGGCATTTACCAATGAGGACCACGAGCGGGATAAATTTGACAAGGGAAACGCGCGGTTCGTCCACGCGAAGGACAGCTTCTACCGCTATATGGCTTATTTCAACAGCGGGATGGAGTTCTTCGTCGCCATGTTCAACCTCGTCGTACTCGCGTTCGGCGGGTATCTGATCTACAAGAGCAGCCTGGATCCGATCCTGCTCGTTACGTTTACGCTGTATATCGCGACGTTTGTCCAGCCGCTCAAGCGCCTTGCCGCGTTTGCGGAGCTGTATATCCTCGGCATGGCGGGCTTTACGCGCTTTTGCGAGATCATGGACATCGAGCCGGAGATCAAAGACCGGCCGAACGCGAAGGAGCTCGGAATCGTCCGCGGAGACATCTGTTTTACGGACGTAACGTTTGCCTACGGAAACGGCAGGAGTGTGCTTTCGCACATCGACCTCGACATTCCGGCGGGCAAGACGCTTGCGCTTGTCGGCCCCAGCGGCGGCGGCAAGACGACGCTGTGCCACCTGATTCCGCGGTTTTACGAACAGCATTCCGGCGAGATTACCATTGACGGCGTGGATACGCGGGACGTCACGCTCCGCTCGCTGCGCAGAAACGTCGGCATCGTGCAGCAGGACGTGTTCCTCTTTGCCAGCAGCGTGATGGAAAACATCCGCTACGGGCGCATCGAGGCCACGGACGAGGAGGTCGTGGAGGCCGCAAAGCGCGCGCATATCCATGAGGAAATCCTGCGCTTCCCGGACGGATACGAAACGCAGGTCGGCGAGCGCGGTCTGATGCTCTCCGGCGGGCAGAAGCAGCGCGTCTCCATTGCGCGGCTGTTTCTGAAAAACCCGCCGATCCTGATTCTGGACGAAGCCACGAGCGCGCTGGACACCATGACCGAGCACGACATTCAGCATTCGTTTGAAGAGCTCGCCAAAGGGCGCACCACGCTGGTCATCGCGCACCGGCTCTCGACCGTGAAACACGCGGACGAGATCGTCGTTCTGGACGAGCACGGCATTCGCGAGCGCGGCACGCACGAGGAACTGCTTCAATCTGGCGGGCTATACGCGCAGCTCTACAATGCTTCTTTGATCGATTGAGGTAGACTGAACGATTCACAATCGTCGTTCATATCACCGGATAGATCGAACGATGATCGACGCACGTCGTTCTTACCAATTTTGAAAGGACTATTTCGTGAAGAGACGCACCCTTGCGATCATCGTGATCGTACTCGTCATACTCGCCGGACTCTGGTTTTCGCGTCAGCAGACCGTTTCACCGGCGGAGAACGCGGCCGCCGAACCGGCGCAGACCGCCGAGCTCGTTCTGCTGGACGAAACGCAGGATCAGGGCGCTGCGCAGTCCCCGCAGATATCCACGGCGCAGGACGAGGACACGCCCGCGCCGCAGCAGGCGGCAATCGACGAATACGGCACGTATACCTCAAAAGAGGATGTGAGCCTGTATCTGTATACCTACGGGCGGCTGCCGGACAACTTTATTACGAAGGACGAGGCGCGCTCGCTGGGCTGGAGCGGCGGCGGGCTGGACGATTATTCCTACGGCAAATGCATCGGCGGCGATCGCTTCGGCAATTACGAAGGGCTGTTGCCGGAGGCATACGGGCGGACGTATACGGAATGCGACGTCGACACGCTGCATCAAAGCAGTCGCGGGGCGAAACGCATCGTCTTCTCCAACGACGGGTTGATCTACTATACGGACGACCACTATGAATCGTTTACCCTGCTCTACGGAGAGCCATGACCAGAAACGGCGGGGGATTACACTTGATTTACGAACGCAGGCTGACCCTGAACGCAAGGCGCATGACCACGCGGGAGGAAGCGCACGCACATCTGTCGGCGCGTCTGCGCCTGCCGGAATGGTACGGCAATAACCTCGACGCGCTGAACGACTGTCTCGGCGAAATCGGCGTTCCGACGTGCATCACGGTGCGCTTTACGCCTGCGCTGGAAGAGGCGCTCGGTACATACGGAACGAATCTGCTCGGCGTTTTGCGGCGCGCGGCGGAGGAAAACAAAAACATCCGGCTGGTGCTGCGGGAACGCTTTTAGGCGGCGCGGCGGCGGTCGCGGGAACGGCATTGGAAAGACGCGGCGCAAAGGACGAACAGGCAGGGAACATGCCTGCGAAGGGAGACGGAGTATTTGGCCTTGATATGGACGCTACTCAACGGACTGATCGCCATCATGGCGGCGGTGCTCGCGCTCGGCGCGGCGCTGCTGCTGCTGCTGCACCTGACCCGCAGGGCGGACAGCCGCAGGCTGACGAGGATGCACGAGCAGCTGCTCTGCTTTGTCTCCGGCGAGGCAAAAGCCTGCCAGATGAAAAGCCGCATCTATGAGATGGTGGAGCCCGGCGGCGCGATCGACGCGCTCTGTGATATCCGCGGGATCCGCTCGCCGCGCGGGCTGATCGTCATCGCCGAAACGGCGGGCGAGCTTTCCGGAGCGGCGCTGGAAAAGCTCCGAAAAGAAGCGGCGGGCGAATGGTACGGCGCCTATCTTCGGGAGGTGCTGGACGGCGTGGACGAGGAGGAGATGGCGCTGGTCATCCGGCTCATCGGCGCGCTCAAGCTCAAGAGCTACACGGCGGACGTGGTCACGCAGATCTACTGCTGCCGCACGACGGCGCAGATGCAGCACGTCGGCATGCTGACGCTCTGTATGCTTGGCGCGGAGCGGGACATCATCGCCCTCTGCCGCGACCATACGATTGCTTCGCTGCTGTCATTCCGCACGCTGGAAGAAATCTTTTCGATCTATACCGGCGATTTGAAAAAGCTCTGCCGGAAACTGATCACGACCGCGTCCGATCCTTATATCCGGCGCACGTGCATCAAGACCATCGGCGAAAAACGATATGAAGACCTCGGCGATCTCATACTGCCGCACTTGTTAAACGGGCACATCAACACCCGCATCGATGCGGCGCGCGCGCTTGGGCAGATTCGCTTTGCGGAGGCGCTTGCGCCAATCGCTGCGAACGCGGAGGACCCGCGCTGGGAAATGCGCGCGGTCGTCGCCACGGCGCTCGGCTCTTTTGGAGCGGAGGAAAACATGGAGACGCTGATCAAACTGCTCTGCGACAAGGAATGGTGGGTGCGCTACCGCGCGGCGGAGTCGCTTGCGCAGATAGGTGATACCGAGAAGCTGCTCCGTCTCGTGGACTGCACACACGACCGCTTTGCGGGTGAAATGATGCGCTTTGCGCTCGATCAGGCGGCGCTCAGGAGAGGGGAGGCGGCGTAGAATGCAAATACCGGAAATTGTGACGACGATTCTGCGGGTTTCGTGCTGGCTGTTTGCCGCGTTGCTGTTCTTTGGCGGGGTGTTTCGGCTGCTTGCGCTTGCGGCGTCCTCGTCGAAGGTGCGCAGATACGCGCATTCGCTTCGCTCCGTGGATTACCGGCGTTTTCAGGACTCCGAGCATATCATGCCGGTTTCTCTGGTTCTGCCCGCGACGCAGGAGACGGAGTCCCTCAAAGACGTTGTGGAAAATCTGCTTTCGCTTGAGTTTCGGCAATATGAACTCATCGTCGTTGCCGACAGCCGAAGCGAAAAGAGCTGGGCGAGCCTCTGTGAACCGTATCATCTGCTGCCGTTTCAGCAGCCGTATAAGAAAACGCTCAAATCCGGCGAAATCGACGGGATCTACCGCTCGGCGAAGGACGTCCGGCTCGTGGTGCTGGATCAGCGCGGCGGCTCGCGCGCGGCGGCGCTCAACGCGGGCGTCAACGTTTCGTCCTACCCGATCGTTGCGGCGGCATATCCGAACCAGCGGCTGACGAAAAACGCGCTGCTCAAGGCGGTATATGCGTTTGTCGGCGATTCCGCCTGCGTGTTCATCGGCGCGTATCCGCGCATTGGCGAACTGGAAGAAGGCCGAGAGCAAAAGAGGACATCCGCACTGGGTCACTATCAGGCCATCGAACGGCTGCGGCTTCTGTATACGCATCCGATTGCGCACCGGAATCTGGGCGTATATCTGCCCGCGCAGGCGGCGTTTGCCGTGTTTCTCAAAAGCGCGGTACTCGAATGCGGCGGTTTTTCCGCGGAGTCGACGGCGGAACAGGCGGATCTGCTGCTTCGCATGCATGCGCGCTGCCGCCGCGAAAAGCGGGCGTACAGCGTGCGCCTGCTGAAGGACGCCGTCTGCTTCGAGAAAGCGAAAAAAACCATGCGCGCGGTGTCCGCGGACAGGGGACGCGCACAGCGGGCGATGAATAAAACCCTTCGAAGAAACAGACATCTGCATATGCCGCACTCCGGAATTCCTTATACCCGCCTTGCGGAAACCGGCTGGCCGCTGATCCAACTGATCGGATTTATCGTCGTGCTCGGTGCGGCGGTAATCGGCGCGGTGCCATACTGGTTTCTTGCTTCCTGCCTGCTGCTTGGCGCGCTGATCGGCGCGCTGCAGTCCGCCGGGGCGGTGCTGCTGGAGGAGAACGCGTTCCGCCTTGGAACGGACACGGCGCTGCTGCTGCGCAGCTATAGCCTTGCTGTGGCGGAGAACTTCGGCTACCGCCAGCGCGTCGCGCTCGCGCGGCTGTTTGTCCGCCGCTGACAGACGAACGGCGTAAAACGGAAGTGATCCCGGCCGCCGGCTGATCTCCGGCGGCCTTTTTATCAACAGGCCTGAAAACCGATTGAATCAAGAGCCGTAACGGAGCAAGCGGCTTTGAACGACGGATTTTGTCAGCAGATCGTAAATAAATCGTCTATATTCTTGAAATATATGCATTCGATATGAAAAAAGCACTTGAATGCCACAAGCACGTTCCGCTATACTATATTTGGTGACATATGGCAATGTATTGCGCCGAATATCATTTGATATGCGCGCAGGCAATGCCAAAATAACGGAATCCGACAGCAAGGGGCGCGCATAGATGCTGCGATTGCAAAAATACCTGGCCGAGGCGGGCGTTGCCTCCCGCCGCGCGAGCGAGCAGCTCATCAGCGCGGGGCGTGTTCAGGTAAACGGTGAAACCGCGACCATCGGCATGAGCGTGGATCCCGAAGCGGACGTCGTTCTTCTGGATGGGAAACCCGTCCGGCAGGAAGAGCAGCTCGTCACCATCATGCTCTACAAACCCAAGGGCGTCGTCAGCACAAGCGACGACCCGCAGGGGCGAAAGACCGTTCAGGATTTCGTCCGTGATATCCCCGCGCGGCTTTACAACATCGGCCGACTCGATATCAATTCCGAAGGGCTGCTGCTGATGACCAACGACGGGGAACTTGCGCACCGCATGACGCATCCGAAGTTTTCGGTGGACAAGACCTACTATGCCATCTGCGACGGGACGCTGCGGCCTTCGGAAATCGCTTCCCTTGTCAACGGCGTATCGCTGGAGGACGGCATGACGGCGCCTGCGAAGGTGACGCACGTGCGGCCGACGAAGACGGGGGACACGTCGTTTCTGATCACGATTCACGAGGGCAAAAACCGGCAGATCCGGCGGATGCTCGAGGCGGTCGGACATCGTACGCTCCGGCTCAAGCGCGAGCGCTTCGGTCCGCTCTCCATCGGTGAACTCAAGCCGGGCGAGACGCGGCGGCTGACCGACGAGGAGCTTCTTTCGCTCAGGCGCGCGCTGGGCCTTTAAAAAACGGGCAACAATGCAGGGATGAAAACAACGCATCCTTGATAGATTCAACAAATGCAAAACAGCGGAGGTACATACCATGACAGAAGTTGAAAGAACACTATTGGTGATCGTAGGCGTGTTTGCCGGCCTGATCGTTCTGATTCAGGCGCTCAAGTTTGTGCGCGCCGAACAGGATCGCCGCGAACGCCGCGAGAGCGCCGGACAGGCACAGCAGCCCGCCGCCGCGCCCGCACTCGCCATAACAAACCGCAGCGAACTCGTCGCCGTCGTGGCGAGCTGCCTCGCCGAAGTGATGGGAAGAGACGTCTCCGGACTTCGCATCGTATCCATCAAGCGGGTTCAGTAATTTAGCCGGAAACAAACGAAACGTTTCACATACAGAATAATATCGGAGGTTTTTATGCGTAATTTTCTTGTTAACGTCAATGGAACTCAGTACGAAGTAGCCGTCGAAGAGATCGACGGAAAAGCGGCCCCCGCCGTGACGGCGGCACCCGTTGCAGCGCCCGTTGCCGCGCCTGTCGCAGCGCCTGTTGCGGCTCCCGCCGCACCCGTCGCCGCTCCCGCCGGTGCAACCCCGGTCTCCGCGCCGATGCCCGGCACCATCCTCGGCGTTAATGTCGGCGAAGGCGACGTCGTTAAGGCCGGTCAGGCGATTTTCGTACTCGAAGCCATGAAGATGGAGAGCGACATCACCGCCCCCGTGGCCGGCACCGTTCGCGGCATTACCGTCACCAAGGGCGCATCCGTAGAAGCGGGTAAGCTGCTCTGCTCGATCGCATAAATCGGGTTCCATTGTTTTCCTCGCAAGACACCGCGGCGACGCGCGCGGCTGGATAAACGCCACGCCCCTGCACCGCCGAAGAAGGAGAAATACCATATGAGCAAGCTATATATCACCGACACGATCCTTCGCGACGCGCATCAGTCCAAGGCTGCCACGCGTATGCGCACGGAGGACATGCTCCCCGCCTGCGAAGTGCTCGATTCCATCGGTTACTGGTCGCTGGAAGTCTGGGGCGGCGCGACATTTGACGCCTGCCTGCGCTTCTTAAACGAAGATCCCTGGGATCGCCTCAGAACGCTGCGCAAGGCCCTGCCAAACACAAAGCTGCAGATGCTCTTCCGCGGACAAAACATCCTCGGATACAAGCATTATGCGGACGACGTGGTCGAGCAGTTCTGCAAGAAGGCGATTGAAAACGGCATCGACATCATCCGCATCTTCGATGCGCTGAACGATCCGAGAAACCTGGAAAGCGCGATTCATTTTACGAAGAAATACGGCGGCTTCTGCGAGCCTGCCATCAGCTACACCGTATCCCCCGTGCACAACGAGGATTATTTTGTGAAGCTGGCCAAAGAACTCGTCCAGATGGGTGCGGACAGCATCTGCATCAAGGACATGGCGAACCTGCTGCTGCCGTACGACGCGTATTCGCTCGTTTCGCGGCTCAAGAAGGATATCGATGTGCCGATTCATCTGCACACGCACAACACCACCGGCACCGGCGACATGGTCTATCTCATGGCCGCGCAGGCCGGCGTGGATATCGTGGACTGTGCGCTTTCGCCTTTCGGCAACGGCACGGCGCAGCCCGCGACCGAGCCGCTCGTGGCCACCCTCAAGGGAACCGACCGCGACACCGGGCTCGACCTGCTCAAGCTCTCCGAGGCGGCGAAGATTTTCCGTCCCGTCGCGGATCGCATGCTCAAGGACGGCACCATGTCCGTCAAGGCGCTGCAGGTGGACGTCAACACGCTGCTGTATCAGGTTCCGGGCGGCATGCTTTCAAACCTGATCTCCCAGCTCAAAGAAGCGGGCAAATCCGACAAGTATTACGAGGTGCTTGAGGAAGTGCCGCGCGTACGCAAGGACTTCGGCTATCCGCCGCTTGTCACGCCGACCAGCCAGATCGTCGGCACGCAAGCCGTTCTGAACGTCATCAGCGGCGAGCGCTATAAGGTCTTTACCAAGGAATCCAAGGCGCTGCTGCGCGGTGAATACGGCCAGCTGCCCGCGCCCGTCAACGAAGAAGTGCGCAAGAAGGCCATCGGTGACGACGAAGTGATTACCTGCCGTCCGGCGGACCTGCTCAAGCCCGAGCTGGAGCAGTACCGCGAGGAGATCAAGGATCACATCCGTCAGGACGAGGATGTTCTCAGCTATGCGCTCTTCCCGCAGGTTGCGCTCAAGTTCTTTGAAGCGCGCGAGGAAGCGGAACGCAAGGCGCAGGAGCAGAAAGACGACGGCGTACGTTCGCTCTACGTCGAGGACATCGGCGCGTAACGATGCGACATCTTCCGAACATTCTATCCGGAATACGCATTATTCTCGTGGGTGTGTTCGCGATGCTGTTTCGGGCAGGCAGATATCTGCCTGCCCTTTCCGTATTTGTGTTCGCTTTTTTCACGGATGTTCTGGACGGCCAGCTTGCGCGCGCGAACGGCTGGGTGACAAACCTCGGCAAGCTGCTCGATCCTCTGGCGGATAAGCTCATGACGCTTGCCGCGCTTGTTTGCATCTATCTGGGCAAACAGAAAGCGGCTTACCTGATTCTGTTTCTGCTCATGGCGCTCAAGGAACTGCTCATGGTCGTCGGCGGGCTGTTCATGGCCAAGCGAAACGTCGTCGCCATGGCGGACTGGCCGGGCAAGATTGCCACGGGGCTGTTTGCCGTGGGCGTGATGCTTTCGCTGCTGTCGTTCCTCTCGCTCCAGGTGGAACCCTGGAACCTGATCATCCTAGCGGTGGCGACGGCGATGTCCTATTTTGCGCTGATCTACTATGCGGCGACGCAGCTGCCCAAGGCACTCGGAAAAAACAGCGGCGCGCGGGACGGTGCGAGCGAGCGCATAAATAGCTGAGCGGACAACGCGAAGTTTTCGGAAAATGACTTGCATATTGGAAGAAAGGCTGTTATACTTCTTCTGTTGGATGAATGAACTTTGGCGGAGAGTGGGCAAAACCCACTCTTTCGTTTTGAAGGGTGGTTTTATACCCCCACGGCGCGGATTTGCGCGCAAGCACAGCGGAGGACAGCGATTGAACACGGCGCAAAAGGTTGAGCAGCTATTAAAGGAACCCGTCGAAACGCTCGGCTTCGAGCTTTGCGATGTAGAGTTTATCAAAGAATACGGCGATTGGGTGCTCACGCTCTATATCGACAAGCCGGATGGCGTGTCGATCGACGACTGCGAGCGCGTCAGCCGCGCGATCGACCCGCTTCTTGACGAGGCGGATCCGATCGAGCAGGCATATATGCTCTCCGTTTCGTCCCTCGGTCTCGACCACCCGCTGAAAAAGGACGCGGATTTCAAGCGAAACCTTGGCAAGCGCATCGAAATCAAACTCTTTGCGCCGAAGGACGGGAAAAAGGAATACGCAGGCGAGCTGATTGCTTATGATGAAGCGAGCTTTACCGTCCGGCTGGACAAGGGCGAACTGACGCTGGAACGCAAAGCCGTCGCGATCGCTCGGCCGGAACTGAAATTTTAACGCGGCGTCAAACCGCAGACCAAGAGAAGACAGAGGAATTACGGGAAAATTAGTAAGGAGTACGATCAGATGAACACAGAGTTTGTCGAAGCATTGAACGCGCTGGAAAAGGAACGCGGAATCAGCAAGGATGTGCTGATCCTCGCAATCGAAGCGGCGCTGACCTCAGCCTATAAGCGCAACTATGGCGCGACCGCAAACGTGCGCGCGCAGATCGACCCGCTGACCGGCGAGTTTCGCATCTACGCCTCCAAGACGGTCGTGGAAACGGTCGAAAACCCGCTCAACGAGATTTCGCTTGCGGACGCGAAGCACGTCAACGTGCTTTACGAAGAGGGCGACGTGCTCGAAGAGGAGGTCAAGGCGAAGGAGTTTTCGCGCATCGCGGCGCAGACGGCCAAGCAGGTCGTCGTTCAGCGCATCCGTGAGGCGGAGCGCGGCGTAATCTACGAAGAGTACGTCGAGAAGGAAAACGAAGTGCTCACCGCCATCGTGCAGCGCGTGGAGAAGGGCAATGTCTACGTCGAACTCGGCAAGACCGACGGCATCCTTACGCCCAACGAGATGATTCCGGGCGAAACCTACGAGAACAACGACCGCATCAAGGTGTATGTGCTCGAGGTGCGCAAGGACAGCAAAGGCCCGCAGGTGCTCGTCAGCCGCACGCATCCAGGACTCGTCAAGCGCCTGTTTGAGCTTGAGGTGCCGGAGATTCAGACCGGCGTGGTTCAGATCAAATCCATCGCGCGCGAGGCGGGATTCCGTACAAAAGTGGCCGTCCACTCGACGGACATGCAGGTGGACGCGGTCGGCGCCTGCGTCGGCCAGCGCGGCGCGCGCGTGGAGCGCATCGTCGGCGAGCTGCACAATGAAAAGATCGACATCATCGAGTGGGACTCCGACTCGGCGGTGTATATCGCAAAAGCGCTGAGCCCGGCAAAGGTGCTCATGGTCTACATCAACGAAGAAGAAAAGGCCGCGAAGGTCATCGTTCCGGACTCGCAGCTCTCGCTCGCCATCGGCAAAGAGGGACAGAACGCCCGCCTGGCCGCGAAGCTGACCGGCTGGAAGATCGACATCAAGAGCCAGACACAGGCGGAAGAGGCGATGGCCTACTACCGCGAAGAAGAAGAAGCGGGAGAAAGCGAGGCGTAACGCTTGGCGAAGAAAATTCCCATGCGGATGTGCGTCTCCTGCCGGGAGATGCAGCCGAAAAAATCGCTCGTTCGCGTTGTGAGAACGCCCGAAGGGGCCGTGATCCTCGACGCGACGGGGCGCGCCAACGGCAGAGGCGCATACCTCTGCAAAAAGAGCGCCTGCCTCGAGAAGGCGATCAAGTCCCGCGCGCTGGAACGCGCGCTGGAGGTTGCCATCACGCCGGAAACATACGACACGCTGCGCGCGCAGTTTGCGGGATATGATGAACAGCAAATTGACTAACGCAATCGGGTTTTCGATGAAGGCGGGGCGGCTCAAGTCCGGCGACTTCGTCGTGGAAAAGCTCACGCGCGCGAAAAACGCGCGGCTCGTGCTGCTGGACGCCGCGTCCTCGGACAACACGAAGCAGAAGTACTCCGGCCTGTGCGCGCGTACGAACACGCCGCTGATCGAAGTAGACGAACTGGGCCGCTGGATCGGCAAACCGGGACGAATGATCGCCGCGGTGACGGACGAACAGTTCGCAGCCATGATTCAAAAGGCCGCCGCGTCCGAATAAACCGGACAGCAAAGACGGCGAACAACAACATAGAGAACTGTAGAAAAAAAGAACTATAACAAAAAACGACTGCAAAAGAACTACAATAATTAAAAAGCATCTGCAAAAGAACTACAATGATAAACGCGCGTCCGCCGGACGGAACGCGGACTGCAAAAAACGCGGGGGTAACGACTTACATGGCAAAAAGCAATTTTCTGGAATCGGCAAACGGAATTCAGAAGGGCACAAAAGAGCTTCTGGAGAGGCTGTCTCTAACGCAGAGCGCCGTAGGCGAGCTGCTTGTTTCGGTGCGCCATTCCGAGAGCGAAATGCTGGATAAGGAAGAGCAGGAGCGCAAAGCCCGCGAAGAGCGGGAGCGCATTGAGCGCCTGCGCGAGATGCTCGATTCCGATCAGGATCACGCCGCGCATGCCGGCGGAAACGACGAAGACGATCTGGAAGACGTTTCGCCCGTTGCCGTTGAGCCGGAAGCGCCAAAGGAAACACCGGCCGAGGCCGAGCAGCCGCCGGCTCCGGCTCAAGCGCCGCAGGCCGCGCCCGAAGCGCCAAAAAAACCTGCGAACAGCGGCTATGAAGCGCACGCGATCCAGCAGGACGACCGCCGCCGCCCGCAGCAGAGCGAGCGCGCGCCGTATCCACAGAACCAAAACCGCCCGCCGCGTCAGGACGGCTATACGCCGCGCCCCCAGCAGGGCCAGGGCGGAACCTATACACCGCGTCCCCAGCAGGGCGGAATGCCGCCGCGTCAGGGGCAGGGCGGCGGATTTACCCCGCGTCCGCAGCAGGGCGGCATGCCTCCGCGCGGCCCGAAACCCGCGGCCGGCGCAACAGCAGCGCCCGCTGCAGGCAGCAAGGAGCGCGTGAGCAATTACGACCCCAACAAGAGCGCGTATACCCGTACGCGCGAAGCGGACAATAAGAAAGCAAAAAACAAGAAAGCGATTGCGCGCGAAACCGCGCCCAGCGCAAAGAATTGGGACGAGGACGCGCCGACCGGCAGCCGCAGACCCAAGCGCGGCGCCAAGCAGATGGTACGCAGGCCGGAACCCGTCGTGATCGAGAAAGCGGTGATCACAACGGAAACCATCACGGTCAAGGAACTCTCGGAAAAGATTGGCAAGCCCGCGTCCGAGATCATCAAGAAACTCTTTTTACTCGGCATGCCGACGACGATCAACCAGGAGATCGACTTCGACACCTGCGAACTCGTCGCTTCGGACTTCGGCATCGAACTCGAACTGCGCGTCGCCAAGACCTTCGAAGAAGTGCTCACCGACAGCGCATCGGGCGATTCGGACGCGCCGGAACTGCTCAAACCCCGCCCGCCGGTGGTCACCATCATGGGTCACGTCGACCACGGCAAGACCTCGCTGCTCGACGCAATCCGCAACAGCAGCGTCACCGAGGGTGAAGCGGGCGGCATCACGCAGCACATCGGCGCCTACACCGTGCTCTGCAACGGCAAGCAGATCACCTTTATCGACACGCCGGGCCACGAGGCGTTTACCTCGATGCGCGCGCGCGGCGCGCAGGTGACGGACATCGTCATCCTCGTCGTCGCGGCGGACGACGGCATCATGCCGCAGACCGTGGAGGCGATTAACCACGCCAAGGCCGCGGGCGTGCCGATTATCGTCGCCGTCAATAAAATGGATAAACCGGACGCAAACCCCGACCGCGTGAAGCAGCAGCTCACGGAATATGAGCTCGTCTCAGAGGAATGGGGCGGACAGACCATCGTCGTGCCCGTCTCCGCCAAGACGCAGATGGGGCTCGATACGCTGCTCGAGATGGTGCTGCTGCAGGCGGACGTGCTGGAGCTTAAAGCCAACCCGGATCGCCTCGCCAAAGGCACGATCATCGAAGCCAAGTTGGACAAGGGCCGCGGCCCGCTGGCGACCGTGCTTGTTCAAAACGGCACGCTGCGCCGCGGGGATACGATCGTCGCCGGTACGGCATACGGCAAGGTACGCGCCATGACGGACGACCGCGGCAACGCGGTCAACGAAGCTGGCCCATCCATGCCGGTCGAGGTGCTCGGCTTCAGCGAAGTGCCGGACGCGGGCGATATCCTCAACGTGGCCGAGGTGGACAAGCTCTCGCGCCAGGTTGCCGAGGAGCGCCGCGATAGGATCAAGGCCGCGCAGCTCAAGAGCAAGAGCAAGGTTTCGCTCGACGAGCTCTTTACGCAGATGGCTGCGGACGAGCTCAAGGAGCTGAACATCATCGTCAAGGCGGACGTGCAGGGCTCCGTCGAGGCCGTCAAGCAGGCGCTCGAAAAGCTCAGCAATGAAGAAGTCCGCGTGCGCTGCATCCACGGCGGCGTCGGCGCGATTACGGGAACGGACATCATGTTCGCCTCCGCGTCCAACGCCATCGTCATCGGCTTCAACGTTCGCCCTGATGCGGGCGCGCGCGCCATGGCGGAAAAGGAAAACGTGGATGTGCGGCTCTACCGTGTCATCTACAACGCCATCGACGACGTGAAAGCCGCCATGCAGGGCATGTTCAAGCCGGTCTTTAAGGAGACGGAGCTTGGCCGCGCAACCGTGCGCGAGACCTTCAAGGTTTCGGGTGTCGGCACCATCGCGGGCGCATACATCAACGAAGGCAAGATCACGAGAAGCGCGCAGGTTCGCATCGTGCGCGACGGCGTGGTCATTCACGAAGGCAAGATCGCCTCTCTCAAACGCTTTAAGGACGACGCTAAGGAAGTCCTCACGGGGTATGAATGCGGCATCGGCATTGAAAACTTCAACGATCTGAACGAGGGCGACGTGATCGAAGCCTTCATCATCGAAGAAGTCAAACGTACATAAGGCATTACGCATGCATCGGCCGCCTGGCGAGCCGGGCGGAGGAGGACATATGACAGCGTTCCGTTCCGACAGGATGAACGAGGAAGTGAAAAAGACGGTCAGCGAGATCATCCGCGAGATGAAAGATCCGCGCATTTCGGCAATGACCACGCTGACGGACGTCGACGTGACCAATGACCTGAAGTACGCAAAGATCAAGGTGTCCGTCTACGATGAGGACGAGAAGAAGCGCGTTTCTAGCGTTGAGGCGCTCAACCATGCGGCGGGATTCATCGCCCATGAGCTGGGCGCGCGGATGCGCATCCGCGCTGTGCCGAGCATGAAATTTACGCTCGACAATTCGATTGCTTACAGCGTGCGGATCTCGGAGATCCTCAGCGAACTGCATAAGGACGAAGGGAAGGAGTGAGGGACATGCTGCAGGATGCCGTCCGTTTTCTGCGGACGCACGATGATATTCTGCTGATTGCGCATGTCTCACCGGACGGCGACACGCTCGGCAGCAGCTTTGCGCTCTACGGCGCGCTGCTCGAGCTGGGCAAGCACGCGCAGGTTGTCTGCGAAGACCCCGTTCCGGCGATCTATCGCTTTCTTCCGTTTTCCGATCAACTGATACCGCCCGAGCAGTCCAAGCCCGCCGAGGCGGTTGTCTGCGTGGACTGCGCCGACCTTGCGCGCGCGGGCCGCTGCGAGCCGCTCTTTCAGGCGGCGAAAGCGACGCTCAACATCGACCACCACGGCACGAACGACCGCTATGCCGAAGAAAACTATGTGCAGAAGGCGGGCGCGACCGGCGAACTGATCTACAACGTGATCGCCTGCATGAAGATTACGCTCAATAAAAACATCGCAAGCTGCCTCTACGCGGCCATCACGACCGACACGGGCAACTTCTCCTATTCCAACACCACGGCGGACACGCTGCGCATTGCCGCGGACATCCTCGACACGGGCATCGACCTGCCGTATCTTAACCGGAGCCTGTTTCGCACGATTCCGTTTCACAAGCTCAAGCTGAACGCGCTGGCGATCGGCAAAACGGAGCTTTTTGAGCACGGGCGTATCGGAATTTCCTGCATTACGCTGGAAGATATCCATTCCTGCGGGGCGACGAACGAGGACACGGAGGGCATCATCGATTCCATCCGCGACGTTGACAGCGTCGAAGTGGCCGCGCTCCTTCGCGAGAGCGAGGATGGCTCGATTCGCGTGAGCCTGCGCGGCAAGAGCTGCGCGGACGTGAGTAAAATTGCAACGCGCTTCGGCGGCGGCGGACACCGTCTCGCCGCGGGCTGCACGATGAAGCCGCCTATCGCGGAGGCGGGCGAGCAGATCCTCGCCTGCGCAAAAGAACTGCTGCTCGGTTCCTGCGTCTGATATGGACGGCATCGTTTCCGTACTCAAACCGCCGGGCATGACCTCCAGTAACGCCGTGTTCGACGTTCGAAAGATCTTTTCGCAAAAGCGCGCCGGGCATCTCGGCACGCTGGATCCCGCGGCGGCGGGTGTTCTGCCGGTCTGTCTGGGCCGCGCGACCCGGCTGTTCGATATTCTCGTGGACAAGGACAAGGAATACGTCTTCGAAGCGGCGTTCGGCGTCCGGACCGACACGCAGGACGCCTGCGGCGCCGTGCTGGAGCGGGACGATAAACGCGTGGAGCAGGCCGAGCTCATCCGGATTCTGCCGGAGTTTTTAGGCGAACAGATGCAGACGGCGTCCGTCTACTCCGCGCTCAAAGTGGACGGAAAGAAAATGTACGACCTCGCCCGCGCAGGCGAAGCCGTGGAGCCGAAAACGCGGGAGATCCGCGTGGACGAACTGGAACTGATCGAGCGCACCGGCGAGAACCGATTTTTGCTTCGAACGGTCTGCTCGCGCGGCACCTATATTCGCTCGCTCTGCGAGAGCATCGCAGGCCGGCTCGGCACCGTAGGATACGTTCCGTTTCTGCTGCGCACGCGCAGCGGTCCGTTTTCGATCGACCGCGCGCGCACGATTTCCGAGCTGGACGCGGCAAAAGCGGAGGGCGCTCTGATGCAGAGTGTGATTTCGATCGAGGACGCGACGGCGTTTCTGCCGGAGCTTCGGCTCGAGGCGGATCGCATAACGCCGACAAAGAACGGGCTGGAGACGCACCTTCGCGGCGCGGAGGACGGACTCGTCCGCGCGTATGGCGCGGACGAATTCCTCGGCATCGGGGAGATTGTGCGCGGCAGCTTCCGGCTTACGATTCACCTGTACGGATAAACCGGACGTTTTGTGCGGACACGGCATGCCGCATAAAACCGTCCTTTTTTTGAGGGGATTATGACGATGAAAACACCCGCCGTCGTTGCGCTCGGCATGTTTGACGGCGTGCATCTCGGCCACAGGGCGCTCATGGCGCGCCTATGCAAGGAAGCGGAGCGGCTTAAGGCCGTCCCCGCCGTGTATACGTTTTCCAATCATCCGCTCGAGGTGCTCGGCGGAAGCGTCCGCATGTTATCCGGCATGCGAGAGCGCAACCAGCTGCTCCGCACGCTCGGCGCGGAGGAGGTGGAGAGCGTCCCCTTTACCCGCGAGATGGCGGCCATGAGCACGGAGGGGTTTGTCGACGTGCTGCTGGAGCGGTGGGACGTGCACGCGCTCGTCGTCGGCTACAACTACACCTGCGGGGATCGCGGCGCGGGAACGCCGGATACTTTGGCGCAGATCGGCGCGCGGCGCGGATTTACCGTAACGGTTGTGGAGCCCGTTTTGTATGAAGGCGAGCCGGTCTCAAGCTCGCGCATCCGCGAGGCGGTTGAGCGCGGGGATGTATCGCTTGCGGAAAAACTGCTGGGACGACGCTATACGCTCGGCGGAAAAGTGGTACAGAACAAGCGCGTCGGCAGTCGAATCGGATTTCCGACGGCAAACATCGAACTGGACATAAAGCGCGCTATCCCTGCGGACGGGGTATATGCGTCCTATGCGTTTGTCGGCGGGTCTGCCTACCGGGCGGTGACAAACATCGGCACCAATCCCACGGTGCACGGGGAAAAACGTACGATTGAGACGCACATCATAGACTTTTCCGCGGACATCTACGGCGAGACGCTCGTCATTGCGTTTCGCAAATATCTGCGCGGTGAACTGACGCTGGACACGCTGGAAGCGCTCAAGGCGCAGATCGCGCTGGACATTGAAGCTGCGGCCACGCTACGCGACTGAACACGCAGGGTGTTTCATAATACTAGATGTTGAAGCGGCGGCCGCGCTGCGCGAGTAAACACGCAGGGTGTTTCTTAATATAAGAAAAAAATATTCCGGCGTTGTTTACAAAGACATTGCGGATATGTTACAATATAAAAGCATTTGAATGCCGTTTGAATGCCGATCACCGGGATTTGCGACACTCCGACGCATTTCTCAGTCTTCGGAAAAAAGAAAAAGGAGAAATTATCCCAAATGTCCAAACAGGAAACAATTGAAAAGTTCGCGCTCCACGAGGGCGACACCGGCTCCCCGGAAGTGCAGATTGCGCTTCTGACCGAACGGATCAACCACCTCAACGAGCATCTCAAGCTCCATCCGAAAGACCACCATTCGCGCCGCGGGCTGCTGAAGATGGTCGGTCAGCGCAGAGGGCTTTTGAACTACCTCAAGGAGAAGGACATCGAGCGTTACAGAACGATCGCTGCAAGCCTGAACATCCGTATCAAGTAAAAGGAAGAGGCGGGATTGTTCCCGCCTTTCTTTTTATATACAAATTTGCCGCGATGGACGCATGCCATGCAGAACCCTGCAAACAGAGCGGACGAGCGCGGCAATCTGAATTTGGTATTAATAAAGAAGAAGATAAAGAAAAAGAAGGAGCAAACAAAAACAATGGAAAGAAACTTCCAGATGCAGCTCGGCGGACGGACGCTCACCGTCGAGACCGGAAAGTACGCCGAACAGGCGGGCGGAAGCTGCCTTGTACGCATGGGCGACACGGCGGTTCTGGTCTGTGCAACCATCGCAAAAACCGCGCGGGACGGCGTTGACTTTCTGCCGCTTTCGGTGGAATTTCAGGAAAAACTCTATGCGGTCGGCAAGATTCCCGGCGGATTCATCAAGCGCGAGGGACGCCCGACAGAGCGCGCGATTCTGACATCGCGGCTCATCGACCGTCCGCTTCGTCCCCTGTTTCCCAAAGGGTTTTACAACGACGTGCAGGTCGTCGCCACCGTTATGTCTGTGGAGCAGGATGTCCAGCCCGAGATTCTTGGCATGATCGGTTCCTCGATTGCCCTGGCCATCAGCGAAGCGCCGTTTGCGGGCCCGACCGGTTCGGTCGCGGTCGGCATGGTGGACGGCGAATACGTCATTAACCCCGACGTGGAACAGCGCGCCAAGAGCCGCCTGACCCTCACGGTCGCCGGAACGAAAGACGCGGTCATGATGGTCGAAGCCGGATCGAATGAGATCACCGAGGACGAGATGCTCGGCGCAATCCTCTTTGCGCATGAGGAGATCAAAAAGGTCGTCTCCTTTATCGCCGAAATCGAATCGGAAATTGGTAAACAGAAGCTCGAACCCGTCATCTACCATCCCGACGAAGAACTCGAAGCCAAGGTTCGCGCCTATGCCTTCGACAAGGTCGTCTGGTCGCTGGATACCTTCGACCGCTCCGAGCGCGAGACGCGCAGCGAACAGGTGAAGGCCGAGACGGTTGAAGCGTTTAAGGAAGAATATCCCGAGTCCGCCAAGGACATCGGCGCGATTCTCTACTCCATCACCAAGGAAGTCGTTCGCGACAAGATCATCAACAAGAAGATCCGCCCCGACGGACGCGCGCAGGATGAGATTCGCCCCATCTGGAGCGAGGTCGGCATCTTCGCCCGCACGCATGGCAGCGGCGTGTTTACCCGCGGACAGACGCAGGTTATGACCGTCGCCACCCTCGGCACGATCTCCGAAGCGCAGACGCTCGACGGGCTCACCCTCGAAGAGAGCAAGCGCTATATGCATCAATACAACATGCCGCCGTTCAGCACCGGTGAAGCCAAGCCCATGCGCGGCGTAGGCCGCCGCGAAGTCGGGCATGGCGCGCTCGCGGAGCGCGCGCTCGAGCCGGTTCTGCCGAGCGAAGCGGAGTTTCCGTACTGCATGCGCCTCGTCAGCGAGGTCATCAGTTCCAACGGTTCCACCTCTCAGGCGTCCATCTGCGCGAGCACGCTGGCGCTGCTCGACGCGGGCGTTCCGATTAAGAAGTCCGTTGCGGGCGTCGCGATGGGCCTCATCAAGGACGACTCCACCGGCAACGTCGCCATTCTGACGGACATCCAGGGACTCGAGGACTTCCTCGGCGACATGGACTTCAAAGTGGCCGGTACGCGGGACGGCATCACCGCCATCCAGATGGACATCAAGATCAAGGGCATCAGCCGCGAGATCCTCACACGTGCGCTCGAACAGGCGCGCAAAGGGCGTATGTTCATCCTCGACAAGATGGACGAAACCCTGCGCGAACCGCGCGCGGAGCTCTCGCCCTACGCGCCGCGCATCATCACCTTTACGATCAACCCGGACAAGATCCGCGAAGTCATCGGCAGCGGCGGCAAGACGATCAACAAGATCATCGCCGACACCGGCGTGAAGATCGACATCGAGGACGATGGTACGGTCTACATCGCCTCGCCCGACTCGGCTGCGGCGGCGGAAGCCCGGCGCATCATCGACGGCATCGTCAAGGAGATCGAGGTCGGAGACGTGTACCTCGGCACCGTCGTCGGCATCAAGGACTTCGGCGCGTTCATCAACCTCAAGCCGGGTACAGATGGACTGCTGCACATCTCCCGCATCGCCAACAAGCGCGTGGAGAAGGTGGAGGACGTGCTCTCCATGGGTGAGCAAGTGCTCGTGCGCGTCATCGACATCGACCCCAAAAACGGCAAGATCAGCCTGACCCGCAAGGACATGCTGCCGGCGGAAAAGAACTGAGACACCGGTGAACAACAGGGCGCGGCGGCTACGCCGCGCCTTTTTCACGCAGCCAACATTTCGGTCGCACGGCGGCAGAATTTATGGTACAATACAGAATCGTCGGCATCGACGCGCGAAAGGGAAACAAAACGACAATGATTCGCCAAACAACTCTGCCAAACGGCATCCGGCTGGTTTACGAACAGATGGAGCATGTGCGCTCCGTATCCATGGGCGTCTGGGTGGACACCGGCTCCGTACGTGAAACGCCGAAAACGGCGGGCGCGTCCCACCTCATCGAGCACATGGTGTTCAAGGGGACTAAGCGGCGAAGCGCCGAGCAGATTGCCGTTGAGATGGACGCCGTTGGCGGCAACATCAACGCATTTACGAGCAAGGAGAGCACCTGCTTTTACGCAAAGGTGCTGGACGAACACCTCGACCTTGTTTCGGATGTGTTGTCGGACATCGTGTTTCACAGCGTGTTTGACCCGGAGGAGCTCAAAAAGGAGCAGGGCGTCGTACTTGAAGAAATTCTCATGAACGAGGACAGCCCGGAGGATCTCGCGGGGGAGGAGAGCAACATGCTCTTCTTTGGCGAAGAGCCGCTGGCGAGCCCGATCCTCGGTACGAAGCAAAGCGTGCGCGCGTTTTCGAGAAAGACGCTGCTGGCATATAAAAACGAATTCTACGTTCCGAACAACATCGTCGTCTCCTGCGCCGGTAATTTTGACGAGCAGGCGTTGATCGATTCCGTAACCCGCCGCTTCGACGCGCCGGCAAGCGATCGTACAACGCAGCCCGTTTTGCAGCAATTCCCCGGCGGAAAACGCGAGAAGTTTGTTGAAAAGGACGTCGAACAGGTGCACCTTTGCCTGACGCTGCCCGGCTTTGCGCGGGACGACGAGGGACAGTATCCGCTTGCGGT
The DNA here is from genome assembly GCA_964383635.1 of uncultured Christensenella sp. GTDB lineage: Bacteria > Bacillota > Clostridia > Christensenellales > CAG-138 > UBA7703. Next base: position 167,859 of record CAYLIG010000001.1, read on the forward strand.
GCTTTCCAACATCATCGGCGGAAGCATGAGCTCGCGTTTGTTTCAGACCATTCGTGAAAAGCTTGGGTTGGCGTATTCCGTTTACTCCTATCCAACGAGCTATACCGGCACCGGCACGTTTACGCTCTACGCCGGGACAGGCGAACAGCAGGCGGGCGAGGTGCTCGGCCGCATGGCGGACGAGATTGAACGCGTGCGCCGCGAAGGCGTCACGAAAGAGGAGCTGACGCGCTGCCGCGACCAACTCAAGGGCAGTTACCTGATGGGCATGGAATCCACCGGCGCGCGCATGAACGCGCTGGGTAAGACACTGCTGTTACAAAAACGTGAATATAGCGAGCAGGAGACGCTTCGAAGGATCGAATGTGTTACAATGGACGATATCGAACGGATCATGCCCGTGTGTCTTAACCTGAATCAGGCGAGCACGGCGCTTGTCGGACGGGTGACGAAGCGCAAAGACACGCTGTTCGGCGCGCTGCGCCTGCCCCGGGCCTGAACGCGCGCCGCCGAAGACCGAACGGAGGGAATCGACTTGGATAAGCTGGATAAGCTGGATATGATCTTTCAACTGCAGGAATCGCTGGACAGCGACATCGCAGCGCGCAGAAATCTTGATTTCCCGCGCGAGGTCTGGCTGCAAAAAGAAGTGCTCGCGATGATTTCTGAGCTTTCCGAGGTGCTCGACGAGGTAAACTTCAAGTGGTGGAAAAATCCCAAACCGGTGGACGACGCGTCGCTCAAGGGCGAGCTCGTGGACGTGCTGCATTTTTTTGTGAGCATGTGCCTGAAAAGCGGCATGACCGCGGAGGAGCTTTTTTCGCTTTACAAAGCAAAGAATCAGGAGAATTTCGACCGCCAGTATGGGCGCTCCCGGAAGCAGGGATATGAGATTGACGGAGAAACGAATGGCTGAAACATACAACCGCACCGGCGGAGGGGCAAACTACTTGAATCGTCAGGGTGAAGCGAATGGCTAAATCAAAAGTGCGCGTCAAGGGTCGCTTTTTTATGATGCTCCTCATCATGGTCAGCTTTGTCGCGCTGATCGTTATCGTCGCAAACGTGACGAAAAAGACCGGCGAGATTGAGTTCGGCTCGCTCGGCGCGGATCTGGAAATTACCGGCGCGATCATCCGGGACGAGACAACCGTCATGTCCGAGCCGTATGAGAAGATCAGCTATGATGTGGTCGAGGGTGATACGGTCAACAACGATCAGGTCATCGCCCAGCTCTATAAGCGCGGCTATCAGGATGAAACAATGGTGACGCTGCTCAACCTGCAAAAGCAGATCTATGATTATCAGATGCAGCTGCTCGGCGGGCAGGAGCCTGCTGAACTGAGCGATATCAACACCAACATCGATACGCTGGAACTGCAGATCCGATCGGTTTCGCGCGGGGAGAGCACCCTCGACATGCTCGACCTTGAGCAGACGCTTAAGGATCTGGAAGACCAGCGTGTGGCGCTGCTCAAGAGCATCGTGACGCCCGACACGACGCTGACGGGGTATTATAACGAATTGGCCAGCCAGCAAAACGTGATTTCCGGCTGGCGGAGGGATATCAAGAACACCTCCGGCACGGGAATTGTGAGCTTTTATTTCGACGGGTACGAGCAGGTGCTCAGCGTCAACAAACTCTCGACCATCAACTCCGCGCTGGTAAAGACCGTTATCAGCGGCGGAAACACGGCAAACCTTGCCGACTCGACAAGCGAAGTGCCGCTGTATCGCATCATCAACAACACGCACTGGTTTGTCGCTTTTGTCACGAGTTCCAGCGATCCCATGCGCCTTGCGGAGGGCGAGCAGTACAGCGTGCTGTTTCCGAATTATTCCGATCAGCAGTACACCGCAACGGCGCGCGCGAGCGTGGTCTCCGAAAAGTCGGTCGTCAACATTCTGGAGTTTAACACGGACATCGGCAAGCTCATCGGTACCCGTACCGTAAGCGCGACGATCAGCAAATCCGCGCAGGGGCTTGTCGTCCCGCTCAAGGCGATTACGATTGTCTCCGGTATGCCCGGCATCAATATTTCCTATGGCGACAGCGTGCTGCGCGTCGAGGTGGATATCCTTGCGCAGAACGACAAAAAGGCGGTCATCCGCGCGCATAACGCCGCGGATAATCTCACCGCCGGGATGAAGTATCTCAAGCCATGACCGATATAGCAAAAAACATAGCCGAGGTATACGACGAAATGGCGCGCGCCTGCGCACGGGTCGACCGCGCGCCGGAGAGCGTTCTGCTCGTCGCGGTGTCGAAATACCAGAGCGTGGAGCACATGCAGGAGGCGTATGACGCCGGGATTCGTGTATTTGGCGAGAATCACGCCCAGGAATTGACTGAAAAGAAAACTTTTTTTGAACAGCATGACTGCGCGGTGCATTTTATTGGACATCTGCAAACGAATAAGATAAAATATGTCTGCGGTTTTGTCGGCTTGATTGAGTCGGTAGACCGGCAGGATCTCGCGGGCCTCATCGAGCGCAGAGCGGAGGCGCGCGGAGTCGTTCAGGATATCTTGATCCAGGTCAACATCGGCGCGGAAGACCAAAAAGGCGGCGTATCCGATGAGGACTTGGATTCTTTCGCGGATTCGTTCGCAGCGTATCCGCACCTTCGGCTGCGCGGGCTGATGTGCGTCCCGCCGGCCGTGGAGGCGGAGCAGGCGAGGCCGTATTTTCGAAAGATGCGCGCGCACTTTCGGCGGCTGTCCGATCGGTTTGACCCAGGCGTATTCGATACGCTCTCGATGGGCATGAGCCACGATTTCGCGGCTGCAATCGAGGAAGGCGCGACGCAGGTTCGCGTGGGCACCCGGATTTTCGGCGCGCGGGACAAAAAATAAACAGAAAAGAATGCCGCGCGGACGGATGCTGCGGCTGACGGTTTTCGGAGGAAAACGGATGGCAAGCCTATACACAAAATTCCTTGATTTCATCGGAATCGAGGAAAGCGACGAGATGGACGACGAAAGCAGGGATGACGGATACTATCGCGAGGAAGCGAATGAACGTAATTCCGGTGCTTTTGGCGCGAACCGCACGGCGGCGCCGATCGGTCGTAAAAATGACCGCGTACAGAGCGCGTCCGGCGCGAATCTGCCGATCTCCGGCGGCATGAAGATGATCGTGTATCATCCCGTGAGCTATGAGGACACGCAGAGCATCATTGACAACCTGAAAAACAGAAAGCCTGTCATCGTCAACATGGAGGATCTGGAGCTGGATACCGCACAGCGCATCCTCGACTTCCTCTCCGGCGCGGTCTATGCGCTCAACGGCACGATGTGCAAAATTTCGCGCGGAATATTCGTCGTTGCGCCGAACAACTACGACGTCGTCGGCAATGGCGAGGACGATTACGGCGACCTCGGCTGAACTGAACGATAAAAAGACAAGACGGGAACTTGCGGCACATCAGATGATTGGTGTGCCAGTTTTTTACCGGCAAAGCGGCAATGAAAAGGAGGGCATCCGATGCGCACCGAAGACATCGTAAACCGGGTATTCACGCGCGCGTTCATGGGCTACGACATCGAGCAGGTGGACGTGTTTCTGGACGAGGTGATAGAAGCGCTGGAGCGATATGAGGCGGAGAAGAAAGAGATGCTCGCCGCCATGGAATATTTGATGAAAAAGCTCGAACAGGGGCAGCAGGTACCGCTTTCGGACATGAAGAAAGCGATTGACGCCGGACGCGGACAGACAAAGAAAACGCCTTCCGGTGACGCGGCGAAGGACGGGGAGGGGAAAGCCTCGGCCCGCTCCATCGCGCGCGGCGGCGCAAATGCGGGCAAGTCCAGACGCGCGCCGAAGATCAGCCGCGTCACGCGCGGCGAGGAGTCGAAGGCGCAGATCATCGAAGAAGCGAAAGCGGCGCAGTCCGAGCAGCCTGAACTGACGCCGGAAGAAGCGGAAGCGCGCGCCAAGCGCATCGCCGCAGCAGCCGCGAGCTGGCTGGACGAACTGCTGATCAACCTGGCAGAACACGAGAGCAGCGGCGGAAAAATCGGCTCGGCTGTGCAGAGCGAACCGGAACAAAAGCCGGAAACGCCAGAAGCGGACGAAGCCGACGCGGCGGAGCCGGAACAAGAGGAACCAGAGGAAGAGCAGCCGGAAGCATGACGAAACAAAAAGCCGCCTTTCCGCCGGTCAGCCGAGAGGAGCTGAAGGCGCGAGGCGTGGATCAACTCGATTTTATACTGGTTTCGGGGGACGCGTATATCGACCACCCGAGCTTTGGCGCGGCGATCATCGCGCGCCTGCTCGAGAGCCGGGGATACAGCGTCGGCCTCATCGCGCAGCCGGACTGGCACGGCGCGGCGGCGTTTCAGGCGCTCGGTCGGCCGCGGCTGGCGTTTCTTGTCACCTCCGGCAACATCGACAGCATGGTGAACCATTACGCCGTCTCCGGCGCGCGGCGCACAAGCGACGCCTACACGGAAGGCGGCGAGGCCGGAAAACGACCCGACCGCGCGACGATTGTCTACTCCAACCGCTGCCGGGAGGCTTATGCCGGCGTGCCGCTGATCATCGGCGGCATCGAGGCAAGTCTGCGCCGATTTGCGCACTACGATTACTGGGACGACCGCGTGCGTCATTCCATTCTCTACGATGCCTGCGCGGATATTCTGGTCTACGGCATGGGTGAGCGTGCGATTGTGCGCATTGCCGACGCGCTTTTTGCCGGAACGCCGGTCGGGGAGATGACGGACATTCCCGGCACCTGCGTGCGCGTGCCGAACGCGGAGAACGCGAAGGACGCGCTGCTGCTGCCGTCCTATGGCGAAGTGGCAAAGGACAAACGGAAATACTGCGAAGCGTTTGCGCTTCAGGCGCGGGAGCAGGACGCCGTGCGCGGAAAGCGCCTGATTCAGCCGCACGAAAAGGGATTTTTGCTCTGCAACCCGCCCGCTATGCCGCTGACCGGCGGGGAGCTGGACGAAGTATACGCGCTGCCGTTTACGCGTCGGTCGCATCCGTCCATCAAAGGGCATGTGCCCGCGCTGGACGAGGTTTCGTTTTCCATCACGTCGTCCCGCGGATGCTTCGGCAACTGCAATTTCTGCGCGCTGACGTTTCACCAGGGGCGCGTCGTGACGGGGCGCTCCCACGCGTCGATTCTCGACGAGGCGGAGACGCTCACGCGCGATCCCGCGTTCAAGGGATTCATCCACGACGTCGGCGGCCCGACGGCAAACTTTCGCCATCCCGCCTGCGACAAGCAGCTCAAAAGCGGCGTCTGCCCGGATCGCCAGTGTCTCGGGTACACGGCCTGCAAGCGGCTCGACGCGTCCGAGGAAGACTATGTCTCGCTGCTGAGAAAGCTGCGCGCCCTGCCGCACGTGAAAAAGGTGTTTGTGCGCAGCGGTGTACGGTATGACTACGCGCTGCTCGACCGGGACGATACGTTTTTGCGCGAGCTCATCGAGCACCACGTCAGCGGTCAGCTCAAGGTCGCGCCGGAGCACGTCTCCGACCGCGTGCTGAAGTATATGAATAAGCCCCCGCACGCGGTATACGAGCGGTTTGTGCAGAAATACGAGGCGCTCAACAAAAGCCTGGGACTTAGGCAGTATCTCGTGCCATATCTGATCAGCTCGCATCCGGGTTCGACGCTGCAGGACGCAATCGAGCTTGCGCTGTATCTTAAAAAGACCGGGCACAGGCCGGAGCAGGTGCAGGACTTTTACCCGACGCCGGGGACGGCCTCGACCTGTATGTATTTCACGGGGCTCGACCCCGCGACGATGCAGCCCGTCTATGTTGCAAAATCCCGCGAGGAAAAGGCCATGCAGCGCGCGCTGCTGCAGTGCCATGTGCGCAAAAACTGGCCGCTGATTCGAAAGGCGCTCCGGCTTGCCGACCGGGAGGATCTCATTGGAAACGGCAGGGGCTGCCTCGTTCCACCGGACGCGCGTTCGCCGGAAGCGGCGCGGGGAACCGGGAGTGCCAACACGCCCCGAACAGGCGGCGCAAAGCCGCGTTCCTCCGGCAAAAAACGCGGCCCGCGGCGCGGGCGCGGCTGACGCGGGCAAAGCACGGAAATTCACACGGAAAATCGCGCTTGAGCGCTCGGGAAGTTATTGACAAAACGCACCCGAGCCGATACAATATCTAAGGTTGCGTGGAAAAGCGCGATGGTTTTGTGCGCGCTGGCAGTGCAGAAGCGCGCCGGTTTTTCCCGGCGGAGAAGGCGGTGGAGATCCATGCGGATTCGGGTTGGAAACGCCGTTCGCCAAACGGGCGAACCATTCCCGTTTGAGGTGGCGGAAGTATTTGAGCCGCAGCGCTTCGGCGAGAGAACGGTATCGTTTGCCGAACCTGTGACGGTGCAGGGGACGTATGTCTACGACGGCAAAGCGTTCACGGTGTCCGCAAAGGCAAAAGCCGCGCTCGATGCGACGTGTGCGCGCTGCACCAAAGGGTTTGTCGAACAGGTGGAGTTCACCTTTTCCGAACGGTTTGTAAAAGGCGAGGACGAAGCGGGAGACGACGAAACCTATCCGTATATCGGGGACGAGCTGCTGCTTGACAAAGCCGTGCTGGACAATCTCTTTCTGGAGCTGCCCATCGCGAGCATCTGCCGGGCGGACTGCAAGGGACTTTGCCCCGTCTGCGGCGCGGACCGAAACACAACCGAATGCGATTGCACCACGGAAGAAGTTCAGGAGTAAATCCCGGACGATCGAACCGAAGTATGCGATGGCATAATAGAAGAAGCCGCGGGGTACACCCAAGGCGATCAGATTGAAGAATAGGAGGGATTATCATGGCAGTACCCAAGAGAAAAACGTCCAAGGCAAGGCGTGATTCGCGCAGAGCGGCCAATTTCGGCGTCGCCGAAGTGCAGCTCAACGAGTGCCCGCAGTGCCACTCGCTTGTACCGTCCCACACGGTATGCAAGACGTGCGGGTATTACGGCGGCAAGCAGGTCGTCGACATGGAGCAGAAGGAAAAGAAGAACGCCTGATCATCCATCCTTCGAAACCGTCGAACGCAGCGGCGATGGAAGCTATCCTCAAAGGGAATGATTCCAAAGGGGATATTCTTTCGAAACCGTCGAACAGATCGACAACAGATTTCATAAACAAAAGGACTTTTCGCGCTTTGATGTGCGGAAAGTTTTTTTGCGTTTGGGGGCGGGCGACTGCCTGCATCGGTTTGCACGTTGCGCGGAAGCTGGATTTCCCGTATAATAATTCAATATCAGCCGGGCTGCGCGGGATGTATCTTTTCATCATTCGAACTCATCCAACCCCGCGCGCTTTGGCAGCAATTGGGACAGCGGCGTAACTAAGCCGCGGAATTGGGAGAAAGCATGAGAATTGCCATTGACGCAATGGGCGGCGACAACGCGCCGCAGGCGGTGCTCGAGGGGGTGAAGCTCGTCCTGCCGGAACTCAAGGGCGACGTGGAGCTCGCGCTCTACGGGGACGAGGAAACGCTCAAAAGCGGCCTTGCCAAACTGAATGTTTCCGACAAGCGGGTTACGATCAATGCGACGACGGAGGTGATCTGCTGCGGCGATCAGCCGACGCTCGCCATCCGCAAAAAGAAGGATTCCTCCATGGTGCGCGCCGTCGAGGCGGTTGCCACTGGCGCGGCGGACTGTGTGCTCTCGGCGGGCAGCACCGGCGCGCTTCTGACCGGCGCGACGCTGATCATCAAGCGGCTTAAGGGCGTCAAGCGTCCGGCGCTGGCAACCGTGATGCCGACCGTCGATTCGTGCGTGCTGCTGCTGGACTGCGGCGCGAACACGGACTGCAAAAGCGACTATCTGGTGCAGTTCGCGCTCATGGGCGCTGCCTATATGAAGCGCGTTGTCGGCGTGGAAAACCCGCGCGTAGGGCTGCTGAACAACGGGGCGGAGGAGGAAAAGGGCAACGAGCTGACCAAGCAGACGCATCAACTGCTGAAAACCGCGCCCATCAACTTCACCGGCAACTGCGAGGCGCGAGACGTGCTCGGCGGAGAATTCGACGTGGTCGTTTGCGACGGGTTCGACGGCAACATCGTGCTCAAGGGCACCGAGGGTGCGGCGGGGCTGATCATGGGCCTGCTCAAACAGGGCCTGACGTCGAGCCTTCGCAACAAGATCGGCGCGCTGATCTGCAAGCCTGCGTTTCGGCTTCTCAAGAAAAAGCTGGACTACACCGAATACGGCGGCGCGCCGCTGCTCGGCGTCAACGGCGGCGTGATCAAGGCGCACGGAAGCTCCAACGCAAAGGCGTTCCGCTCGGCGATTCTGCAGGCGGAGAAGCTGATCTCTTCGGACGTGACGCGCCAGCTCGGCGCGGAAATTGCACAATACGACCTCGAAGAAAAATCCGCTGCTTCGACCGAGGGCTGAATACCGTGCGGCGCGATTTGTTCAACATCCGCCCCGTGGCGTGATGAGGATTGACAGACCGCCCCGTTTCCGATAGAATACTACGCGAACAGACACGTAAATAACGTTTCAAAAAGGAGTATCTACCATGTTTTTTGAAAAAGTTCGAGATATTATTGCAAAACAGTTGGATATCGACCCCGCGGGCATCGCGATGAACAGCAAGCTGATCGACGACCTCAAGGCCGACTCTCTGGACATCGTCGAGCTCATCATGGATCTTGAGCAGGAGTTCAACATCGAAATTCCCGATGAAGAACTGCCCAAGGTACAGACCGTCGCCGACATCGTAGGCTATCTCGAGAAGAACTGACCAAACCGAACCTGATCATTTACCCGCATCCGAAGACTGAGAGAGGGTGCGGGTTTTTTTGTAAAGCGTGTGGCAAAACACCGCGCGCAGCGGCTGTTATTTTACGAAACCGAACCAGTCCAGCCGATATTTCATCCAAAACAGCACGAAGGGACGCCGAATGCCGGACGCAATTTCCCCGCTTGAAGAGACGCTTCAGTATACGTTTAAAAACCGTTCCCTGCTGGAAACGGCGCTGACGCATACCTCGTTTGTCAAGGGCGACGGAAAGCGACAGACGCACAACGAACGGCTCGAGTTTCTTGGAGACGCGGTGCTGGAACTCTGCGTGAGCGAGCATCTCTATCTCGGCCACCCAGAGCTGCAGGAGGGCGCGATGACGCGCCACCGCGCGCGGCTGGTCTGCGAAAAGGCGCTTTTCAGCGCGGCAAAGACGCTCGGCATCCCGGAACATCTGCGCCTCGGCAACGGCGAAGAGCTCACGGGCGGACGCGGCAAACCCTCGATCGTCTCCGACGCGCTGGAAGCCGTCCTCGGCGCGATCTATCTCGACGGCGGGCTGGAGCCCGCGCGGCGCGTGATTTTGGAGCGGGTGATCCGCCTGCTTGAAGAGGCGCATGTCGACGAAACGGATAAGGACTATAAAACCCGCCTGCAGGAGCACGTGCAGCGGGATCACATCGGCACGCTTGAATACGAGTGCCTCGGCGAAACGGGGCCGGAGCATCAGAAGCTGTTCACCATCTGCGTTCGCCTTTCCGGGGAACCGATCGGCGAGGGCACGGGCCTGAACAAGCAGAGCGCGGGACAGGAGGCGGCAAAGTCCGCCCTGATCCGGCTTGGCGTTCTGGAGGATGGCGTATGAGACTGACCAAACTCGAGCTCAACGGCTTTAAATCCTTCGCGCGAAAGACCGAGATCCGCTTCGGCGGCGGTATTACCGCCATCATCGGCCCCAACGGCAGCGGCAAGAGCAACATCTCCGACGCGGTGCGCTGGGTGCTCGGCGAGCAGAGCGCAAAAGCGCTGCGCGGCGCGAAGATGGAGGACGTCATCTTTAACGGCACACAGCAGCGAAAAGCGCTTGCCTACAGCGAAGTGACGCTGACGTTTGACAACAACGACGGTATGCTCAACGTTCCGTTTGGGGAGGTCTCCATCACCCGGCGCGTGTACCGCTCCGGCGAAAGCGAATATTGCATCAACCGCAACAACTGCCGCCTGCGCGACATCTCCGATCTGTTTTGCGACACCGGCATCGGCAAGGACGGCTACTCCATCATCAGCCAGGGCAAGGTGGAGGAGATTTTAGCCAACAAGAGCGGCGATCGCCGCGCGGCCTTTGAGGAGGCGGCGGGCGTGATGCGCTACCGCGTGCGCAAGGAAGAAGCGGAGCGCAAGCTCAACAACACCGAAAAAAACCTCGAGCGCATCGAGGATATCCTAAAGGAACTCACCGACCGGCTCGGCCCGCTGGAAGAACAGAGCGCGTCTGCGCGCGCCTATCTGCGCCTGCGTGACGAGCTCAAAGATCTTGAAGTCAATCTCTTTCTCTATCAATACGACCGCGCGCAGGAAAAGCTCGGACAGATAGCCGAGACCATGCGGCAGATGAACGACGAGCGCGACCTCGCCGAAGCGGGCGAAGCGACGCTCCTTTCCGCATGCGCCGCGCTGGAGACGCAGCTCAACGCGCTGGACGCTTCGCTCGGCGCGCAGCAGAACAAGCTCATGGGTCTGGTTTCGGAGGCGGAGACGCGTGTCGGTGCGGGCAACGTGCTCTCCGAACGGCGCGAGAACGCGCTCGCGGCGAAAAAGCGCATCGATCAGGAACGCGAGACGGGCAAGACCCGGCTGGACGAGCTGGGCGCGGTCATCGCCGGGATGCAGGCGGACGAATCCGGCCAGGCGGCGCTGAATCTGCTTGAAAAAGAGATGGAGACGCAGGAAACGCGGCTCGGCGCGCTGGATCAGGACATCTCCGGCCGCGAGAACGCGCTGGAAGAAATGAAAAACAGCATCATCGAGGCGATGAACCGCATGTCGGACTTCCGCTCCAGCGTGTCCCGTCTCGACGCGATGAAATCGTCCATCGGCGAACGGCTCGCCGCCATCGATACGGAAGCAAAACGCCGCGCGGACGAGACGGCGCGCCTCGCCGAGGAACTTGAGCAGGCGAAAGAACGGCATACGGCGGAGGCGGACAACCTCGAACAGGCGAAGCGGGATCTCGACGGCTCCGTGGAAAACCGCAGAAAGACGCTGGATACGTTCACCGCGCTGCGCGAGGAACTCTCAAAGGGAGAGCAGAACATCACTTCGCTCCAGTCCCGATTGCGTGTGCTCGAGGAGATGCAGCGCTCGCGCGAGGGTTACTATGCGAGCGTGAAAAACATCCTCAAGGACGCGCCGCGGGACGCAAAGCTCGGTCGCGCCATCGTCGGCGTGGTGGCGGAGCTGATCCGCGTGCCGAAAGAATATGAAATCGCCGTGACCATGGCGCTGGGTTCGACGCTGCAAAACATCGTCACCCCGACCGCCGAGGACGCGAAATACGTCATAGAATACCTCCGCGCGAAGGATTACGGCCGCGCGACGCTGCTGCCGATGGCGCTGTTAAACCCCACGCGCATCACGCGCGAGGAGCGGATGCAGATCGACATGCCCGGCTGCATCGGCGTTGCCAACGAGCTTGTCGAGTGCGACGACAACGTCCGAAACGTCATGGACTATCTGCTCTGCCGCACGATCATCGTAAAGGATCTCGACGCGGGCATCGCGCTGAAAAAGCGCACGCGCGGCGCGTTCCACATCGCGACGCTCGAGGGCGACATCATCAGCACCGGCGGCTCCATGAGCGGCGGCAGTCTGCAGAAAAACAGCTTTAATCTATTGAGCCGCGAACGCGAGCTGCAGGAACTGCGGGAAAAACTCAAGCAGGCGGACGCGGCGCTGGCGGAAAAACAGCAGAAGCTGCGCGACTGCGAGCAGGATGTGCTGCGCTGCGACATCCAGGTGGATTCCTTCCGGGACGCGGTGCACGCCTGCGAGCTCTCCGCTGCAAAGCAGCAGGAGCAGCTGGATATCATCCGCAGGGATGTGGAAAACAGCGAACAGCTGGAGCTTAGGCTCACCGAAGAGCGCACGCAGCTGAGTGAAAACCTGACCGGTATTGAGCGGGAGCGCACGAGCGCGGACGAGCAGCAGACCGGCATTGAGCAGGGCAACGCCGCCACGCGCGAAGACGTTGCGCGCGCGCAAAATGAGTTGGGTGAACTGCGCAGACAGCGCGAAGCGCTGGCGGGCGAGCTCACCGAGCAGAAGGTGCGCCGCATGGCGTTGAGCAAAGAGCGCGACGCTGTCTATGCCGAGCAGAAACGACTTGTTTCCGAGCACCGCGATCTGACGCTGCGCCTCGGCGCGCTGGAGCGCGAGGCGGAGGAAAACGCGACAACCCTCGCCACCATAGACACGGAGCTGACGAATGTACGCGCGCGGATCGAGAGCGACGCGGCGCTGACCGGCGCGGAGAAGGAAGCGCAGAGAAAACTCGAGGAGGAGCGGCAGATCGTCTCCGCCTCGCTGCACGAGCAGCGCGAGCGGCGCGAGGAACTGCTTGCTTCGACGCGCGACCTCGGCGAGCGCATCCATAAGCAGGAACTGGCGCAAAGCCGCCTCGAGATGGAGCTTGCCGCCGCGCAGGATCACATCTGGAACGAATACGACCTGACCTACGAAAACGCGGCGGCGCTGAAGCGCGAGATCGCCGTCGGCGCGAGCAACTCCCGTGTGGGCGAGATCAAAAAAGAAATTCGGGAGCTCGGCGACATCAGCCTCGGCTCCATCGATGAATACAAGACCGTCTTTGAGCGCCACAACGAGCTGAACACGCAGTGCGAAGACCTGCACAAAGCCAAACAGGATCTGGAGACGCTGATCGTCGAGCTCACCGGCACGATGGAGACGGTGTTCCTCAGGCAGTTCGAGATGATTCAGCAGAACTTTTCCGCCACGTTTGCCGAGCTCTTCGGCGGCGGGCAGGCGGAGCTGCGGCTTGCGGACAAAAACGACGTGCTCGGCTGCGACATCGACATCATCGCCCAACCGCCGGGCAAAAAGCTCCAGCTTCTGACGCTGCTCTCCGGCGGCGAGCGCACGCTGACCGCCATCGCGCTGCTGTTTGCCATGCTCAAACTCAAGCCGCCGGCATTTTGTATGCTCGACGAAATCGAGTCCGCGCTGGACGAGGCGAACGTCTCCCGCTTTGCGGACTACGTCAAGCGCTATTCCGACGGCACGCAGTTCATCCTCATCACGCACCGCAAGGGGAGCATGGAGGTCTGCGACACGCTCTACGGCGTATCGATGGAGGAAAAGGGCGTGAGCAAGGTCGTCTCCGCGCGCTTTGGCGAGGACGGCGTCTCCGCCGCGCCGAAACAGGCGGGCTGACGCTGCTCGCGGCACACAAAGTTTATTTTGAAAAGTAAATAATATGGAAAAAAAGCCTTTATTTCAAAAAATGTGACTTTAAAGAGTAAATAGTATGGAAAAGGAAACGCTGTTTCAAAACAGGACTGACTTTAAAGAATAATATGGAAAAAAAGCCTTTATTTCAAAAATGGAAGACCGGACTTGGCAAAACCCGCACGGGACTGCTCGCGCGGCTGTTTGCCTCGAAGGACGGGGTCAACGAGGAATTTTACGAGGAGCTGGAGGAAGCGCTGATTCTCGCGGACGCGGGTGCGGCGGTGACCGAACGGCTGCTGGACGAACTGCAAAAGGCGATCAAGGAAAAAAAGATCGCCGATCGCGCGGGCGCAAGAAAAGAACTCGAAGCGCTGATTGCGCGGACGATCGCGACCGACAAGCCGTTTCCGGCGGATGCGGGCGCGGCGGTGCTGCTCATCGTCGGCGTCAACGGCGTTGGAAAGACGACCAGCATCGGCAAGCTCGCCAACAGCTATCGCCTGCAGGGGCGAAAGGTCATGCTCGCCGCGGCGGACACCTTCCGCGCGGCGGCGGCGGAGCAGCTCGGCGAGTGGGCCAAGCGCGCGGATGTGCCAATGGTGAAGCATGGCGAGGGCGCGGATCCCGCGGCGGTCGTGTTCGACGCGATTGCGAGCTACAAGGCGAAGAACTGCGATCTGCTGCTCTGCGACACGGCGGGGCGGCTGCACAACAAGACAAACCTCATGAACGAGCTCGGCAAGATCCGCCGCGTCATCGCGCGCGAACTGCCGGATACGCCCTGTGAAACCCTGCTCGTGCTGGACGCGGTGACGGGACAGAACGCGGTTGCGCAGGCGCGTGCGTTTGCGGAGGTCTGCCAGCTCGACGGCGTGATATTGACCAAGCTCGACGGCACGGCAAAGGGCGGCGTGGTGATTTCCATCTGTTCCTCGCTTCATGTGCCGGTGCGGTTTGTGGGCGTCGGCGAAGGAATCGACGACCTGCAGCCGTTCGACGCGGCGCTGTTTTCCGCAGCGCTGCTGGCAAACGACGCGGAATGACCTTGTTTTGATCTGTTTGATATTAGAGTGTGTTTCTAAAAGCACGGTGGCACAGAGCCGGTGTCCTTTTCACCGATTTATCGTCACTGCAACCTTGAAATAGCGCTGCTATTCCAGCGGTTTTGTTCCTCAAATTGGCAGAAAATCCACTCGGCCTGCACGCACCGCATTTTAGAAACACACTCTAAATTGACTATCGGATCAATATTTTCTTGACAAATTCACTTGTACGAAACAGAATCATGGATTTCGTTCAATATTCTCTTGACAAATTCACCTGACTCCGTATAATTGTAACGGTGTAAAGTTTTTTTGCTTTACAGGACGAACGGGAATTGTTGTTACTGCAATCGTGCAGAAACAGTTTATTTGACAAGAGCTATGGATCGTTTTATCGAACTTGGACAACTTCTCGACTGGTACGGTGCTTTTTTAACCGAGCGCCAGCGTTCGCTCGTGCGGCAGTACGCTTACGAGGATTGCTCTCTGGGCGAAATTGCCGAGCGGGAGGGCATCTCGCGCCAGGCGGTGCGGGATGCGATTAAAAAAGCCGAGGCGGAGCTGCGGGACATGGAAGGCAAGCTCTCGCTGATTTCGACAAACGAAAAACAGCGCCGCCTGCTCGGGCAACTGGGCGAAACGCGGCTGGACGAACGGCAAAAAGACCTGCTCCGGCAACTTGAGGAGCTGGTTTCGGAGGAAGACGATGGCGTTTGAAGGCGTCTCACAAAAACTGCAGGCGGTATTTAAGCGGCTCAATTCGCGCGGCAAGCTCGGCGAGGGCGACGTAAAGGAAGCCATGCGCGAGATCAAGCTCGCCCTGCTCGAGGCGGACGTCAACTTCATGGTCGTCAAAGACTTCGTCAAAACCGTCACCGACCGCGCGGTCGGCGGCGAGGTGCTCGAAAGCCTGACGCCGGGCCAGCAGGTCGTGAAGATCGTCAACGAAGAGCTCACGCGCCTCATGGGCGGCGAACAGGCCAAGCTGGAATTCGGCAGCGAAAAGCCCGCCGTGATCCTCATGGCCGGCCTGCAGGGCGCGGGCAAGACCACCATGTGCGGCAAGCTCGGCGCCTATATTCAAAAGCACTACGGCAAGAGCGTTTTGCTCGCCGCCTGCGATATCTACCGCCCCGCGGCGATTCAGCAGCTACAGATCGTCGGCGAGAAGCTCGACATCCCCGTCTACGAGCACGGAACGCAGGACCCCGTTCTCACCGCAAAGGAAGCAATCGCCGAGGCGAAGCGGAAGTTTGCGGATGTGGTCATCGTCGACACGGCGGGTCGCCTGCACATCGACGGGGACATGATGGAGGAGCTCAAGCGCATCCGGGACGCGGTCAAACCCGCGGAGATCCTGCTCGTCGTGGACGCCATGACCGGCCAGGACGCGGTGAACGTCGCCAAGAGCTTCCATGAAACGGTCGCGCTCACGGGCGTGATCCTCACGAAGCTGGACGGCGACACGCGCGGCGGCGCGGCGCTCTCCGTGCGCGCGGTGACCGGAAAGCCCATCAAGTTCTCCGGCATCGGCGAAAAGCTGACGGACATCGAGCCGTTTCATCCCGACCGCATGGCGAGCCGTATCCTCGGCATGGGGGATGTGCTGACGCTCATCGAAAAGGCGCAGACGGCCTTCGACGAGAAGAAAGCCTACGAGATGGCCGAGAAGATGAAGACCAACTCGTTTACGCTGGACGATTTTCTCGACCAGATGGAGCAGATGAAAAACCTCGGCTCCATGGACGACATCCTGAAGATGATCCCCGGCATGGACGCGGGCAAGCTCGGCGGCGCGCAGATCGACGAAAAGCAGATGGCGCGCACCAAGGCGATCATCCAGAGCATGACAAAGGCCGAGCGCAAGGACCCCGAAATCCTCACCGCGAGCCGCAGAAAGCGCATCGCGCGCGGCAGCGGCACGAGCGTGCAGGAGGTCAACCGCCTCATGAACCAGTTCAACACCTCGCGGCAGATGATGAAGCAGATGTCCGGGCGCATGAAAAAAGGAAAAAAGGGCGGTTTTCCGTTCGGGTTTTGACCGCGGATTTACTTTGGCGAATCACGTTTAGACGTATTCGATATAAAAACCATCATTATATATTTGGAGGAAGCAGACAATGCTCAAGATCAGACTGCGCCGCATGGGCGCGAAAAAGGCACCTTTTTACCGTATCGTGGTTGCGGATTCCCGCGCGCCCCGCGACGGCGCGTTTGTGGAAGAACTCGGCTACTACAACCCCCTCTCGAACCCCGTCGAGCTGACCGTGAACAACGAGCACGCGGCGGAATGGATCAAGAAGGGTGCGCAGCCGACCGACACCGTTCGCGCGCTGCTGAAGAAGAGCGGCGTCATCGAGTGAGGCCGGAATGATGGAGGAGCTCGTACGCTTTATCGCGAAAAACCTCGTCGATGAGCCGGACTCCGTGGTGGTCGAGTCGCGCGAGGAAGGGGACACGGTCGTGATCTCCCTCTCCGTTGCGCCGTCCGACATGGGCAAGGTCATCGGCAGGCAGGGACGCATCGCAAAGGCGATCCGCACGGTCGTCAAAGCCGCGAGCGTCCGCGAAGAGAAGAAGTACATGGTGGACATCGTCGAGCAGGGCGAAGCGGCGGCAGAGTGACCGCCTCTTTTCCGGACGGCGCCGCGTGCTTAACAACAGCCAAGGGGAACAATCGTTGAAACAGCAGTATCTGCGCGTTGGGCAGATCGTCCGCGCGCACGGCGTGCGCGGGGATGTGAAAGTCATCCCGCTGACGGACGATTCGGCGCGGTTTCACGCGCTGAAAACGGCATATCTCGAGACGACGGCAGGCGCGTATGCGCCTGTTGCGATCAGCGGCGTGCGCTTGCAGCCGGACGCGGTTTTGCTGCACCTTGACGGCTACGACACCGTTGAACGGGCGGAGACGCTGAAAAACGTTTACCTCTGCGTGCACCGGGACAACGCCGTCAAGCTGAAAAAAGACACCTATTTCGTCGCCGACCTGATCGGCTGCGAAACTTTCGATACGCGCGGCAAAGCCTACGGCAAAGTGACGGACGTGCTCGAGACCGGCGCGAACGACGTCTACGAAATCGAACACGGAAAACTGCTTGTCCCCGCGCTCAAGCGCGTGCTCAGCGAGATGGACACTCAGAGCGGACGCATCGTATTCGACGCGGAGGTGCTCGGGGAGGTCGGTTGCTTTGCGGATTGATATTCTGACGCTTTTTCCGGAGATGTTCGACGGCGTGCTGTCCGCGAGCATGCTCGGGCGCGCGCAGGCAAGCGGGCTGATCGACATCCGCGTGCACAACATCCGCGATTACACGGACAACAAGCACAAAAAAGCCGACGATTATCCGTTCGGCGGCGGCGCGGGGCTGATCATGATGGCGCAGCCTATCTTCGACTGCATGGACGCCGTGCTTGAAGGCGGTGAGGCAAGACGCATCCTCCTGACCCCGCGTGGGCGGACGCTGAACCAGAAGATCGCGCGGGAGCTTTCCGCCGAGGACCGGCTCGTGCTGCTCTGCGGACACTATGAGGGCGTTGACGAGCGCGTGATGCAAATCATCGACGACGAGATATCCATCGGGGACTATGTGCTCACCGGCGGCGAACTGCCCGCCATGGTGCTCACAGACTGTGTCAGCCGCCTGATTCCGGGTGTGCTGGGCAGCGAAGCGAGCGCCGAGGACGAGTCTTTTTCCGAAGATCTGCTGGAATATCCGCAGTATACGCGTCCGGCGAATTTTCGCGGCATGGAGGTTCCGGAGATTCTGCTCAACGGCCACCACGCGAAAATTCAGGCCTGGCGGCTGGAGCAGGCGCGGCTCAAGACCGCGCTCAATCGCCCGGATCTTTTACAGGAGACGACAAAATCGGGCGAACAGATCGAGGCGCCGGACGACGCCTGGCTCTGATACCGGCCAACAATACAGTATTTGCGCCGCGGCAATCCGATGTTGGATTGTCGTGTTTTTGGGGATAAGGAGTGCGGCCGGATCATAGATCATAGGCCGGATTGAACCATGAAAAGCACCACAAAAGGCACCATCGCCATGATCGCCACAGCGCTGCTCTGGAGCATCGGCGGCATCTTCATTAAACTCGTTCCGTGGAATCCTCTTGCCATCGCGGGCCTTCGCGGCGTGCTGGGCGGGCTGGTTATGTACGCCTATCTGCGTACGCAGGGCATCAAACCGGTGTTCAACAAGGACACCGTGAAGATCGCCGTCGCGCTTGCGGGCGTGTGTTCCACGTTCGTCGCGGCAAACAAGCTCACCACGTCCGCCAACGCGATTGTAATTCAATACTGCGCGCCGGTCTACGTGCTGCTCTACATCGCCTTTGTGCAGAAGAAAAAGTTGCGCCCGTTCGACATCGCCGTCGTTCCGGTTACGATTCTCGGTGTTTCGCTCTGCTTCGTGGGTCAGATCGGAAAAGGGCACGTCGCGGGCGACATCGTCGCGGTGATCTCCGGCCTGTTTTTTGCGGCGATGTTCATCACCAGCGAAAACGTCTCCCAGCAGACGCGCGCAAGCGGCATTATGCAGGGACAGTTTCTGACCGCGCTGATCGGCCTGCCGGTGCTGTTTGCCACCCGTCCCGCGTTCACCACGCAAGCGGTCGTCGGCATCCTGATTCTCGGCATCTTTCAGATCGGCTTGGCATACGTGCTCTACAGCATCGCGGTGAAAAACGCGCCGCTTCTGACCTGCTCTCTGTTGGCGGTGCTGGAGCCGCTGCTCAACCCCGTCTGGGTGTTTCTCTTCGCGGGAGAAAATCCCGGTTCGTGGTCGATCGTCGGCGGCGTGGTCGTCGTCGTCGCTATTACGCTCTGGTCGATCTACGACGCGCGCCATCCGGCCGCCGTTGCGGAGCCGAACCCCGCATAAAATCTGGAAATACGGCTTGCATTTACCTGCCGGCCTGTGTTATAATCGCGTTCGTGACATCGGGCGGTCCTCTGTTCGGCTTTTTGAAGTATGAACGCCTGGCAAACTGAAAGGAGAATATTTCAAAATGTCGAACATCATCAAGGAACTTGAAAAAGAACAGCTGCGTACCGATCTGCCGGAGCTTGAGGTCGGCGACACCGTCCGCGTGTTTGTGAAGGTTATCGAGGGCAACCGCGAGCGCCTCCAGAACTTCGAAGGCGTCGTCATCAAGATTCAGGGCGGCGGCGTGCGCAAGAGCTTTACCGTTCGCCGCATCTCTTACGGCGTCGGCGTCGAGAGAACCTTCCCGTACAACAGCCCGCGCATCGGCCGCATCGAGATCGTCCGCCACGGCGTTGTGCGCCGCGCCAAGCTCTTCTACCTCCGCGAGCGCTCCGGCAAATCCGCCAAGATTCGCGAGCGCATTGTGGACAAGAACAGCAAATAATCTGCTTACAACAGGAACAAGCCCCTCTGCCGGAACCCGGCACCGGGGTTTTTCCTTGTTCGGAGGAAACGTATCATGCCTGCCATCAACTGGTATCCCGGGCATATGGCGAAAACCCGCCGCATGCTGCAGGAAAATCTGAAATTTATCGACGTCGTGGTCGAAATTCTCGACGCACGCGCGCCGCTTGCCTCCCGCAACCCCGACTTTAATGACCTTTTTTCCGGCAAGGCGCGCGTGGTCTTGCTCAACAAGAGCGACCTTGCGGATTCAAACGCGACCAAACGCTGGATTTCGCACTTTTCCCGGCGCGGCATCGAGGCGGCGGGCATCTCGGCAACGGGCGGGGCGGCGAAAAAGACCGCCGTCGCGCTCATCGAAAAAGCGGCAAAACCCCGCGTGGACGCGATGAAGCAAAAGGGCGTGAACAAGGTCGTGCGCTGCATGATCGTCGGCATTCCGAACGTCGGCAAGTCCACGCTGATCAACCGTATCGCGGGCATGAACCGCGCGGAGGTTGGGGACAAACCCGGCGTGACGCGCGGCAAGCAATGGGTGAAGATTACGCCATATCTCGAACTGATGGATACGCCGGGCATGCTCTGGCCGAAGCTCGAGGATCAGACGCTGGCGAAGCACCTTGCGTTCCTTGGCTCGATTAAGGACGAGATCATGGACTCGGAGGAACTCGCGCTCGATCTAATCGCGCTGCTGCAGGAACTTTCGCCCGCGCAGCTGACCGAGCGCTACGGCAAGCTCGCGCCGGACACGCCGAAGCAGGAGCTGCTCAATGCGGTCTGCCTCAGCCGCGGCTTTCTGCTGCGCGGCGGAGAGCTGGACACGGAGCGCGCCGCTCGTGTCGCGCTGGACGAGTTCCGCGCGGGCAAGATCGCCCGCGTGACGCTGGAGCAGCCGGGGGCGCAGGCGTGAGCCGCCCGACGGAGCGGGAGCGTCTTGAGACGCTCTGTGCGCCCGATCGCGCGTTCTGGGCGCGCGAGGGCGTCGTGCTCGCGGGCATGGATGAGGTCGGCCGCGGTCCGCTCGCGGGGCCGGTCGTCGTCTGTTGTGCGGCGATGCCGAAAGAGCCGCTCATCGAGCGCGTAAACGACTCGAAAAAGGTTAGCGAAACGCGAAGAGAAGCGCTCTATCCCGTGCTGACCGAAACCGCGCTGGGCTATGCGCTTGGCTGGGTCCGGCCGGACGTGATCGACGAAATCAACATCCTCGAGGCAACGAAAAACGCCTTTCGGGACGCGTTTGCCGCGATGCCGATTCCGGTGACGGACGTGCTGATCGACGCGATGAAAAATCTGGACATCCCTGCCCGCCAGCATCCGATGGTGCACGGCGACGCGCTGAGCTACAGCATCGCCTGCGCGTCCATCATCGCAAAAGTCGAGCGGGACCGATATATGATCGAACAGGATGCGCTCTATCCGCAGTATGGCTTTGCAAAAAACAAAGGCTACGGCACGGCGGAGCACATCGCCGCGCTGAAGCAATACGGCCCCTGCCCGATCCACCGCAGGAGCTTTATCCGGAGTTTCGTATGAGTACGACGTCGGTCGGAAGGGGCGCGGAGGAGCGCGCAAAGGCATATCTCGAGCAGAAGGGCTATCGCACGCTGCGGCAGAACTATCGAAACGGTCCAAGGGAGATCGACCTCGTGATGCAGGATGGGGAGACGGTCGTGTTCGTCGAGGTCAAGGCGCGCTCGCGCACGCGCTACGGAACACCCGCGGAGTTTGTGACCGCGGCCAAGCGCAGACAGCTGACGCTCGCGGCGGAGGCGTATCTGATGGAGGAGCGTCTGCTCGACGTGCCCGCGCGGTTCGACGTCGTGGAGGTCTATCTCTCCTCCGGCGAGATCCGGCAGATCGAAAACGCGTTCGACGCGACATGAAGCGTGATTCTTTATTGGAAAACAGAAAAACGGCTCCGTCGACACAAAAATGACAAGCTCTGGCCGCAACCGCGCGGTTGAGCTTTTTTTTGATTGTGGTATACTGTGTGGGAATTGATTGAACCTGTAAAAGGGCTGTGGAAAGGGTACGTTTGTGCGTAAACTGCTGACAATCCTGCTTTTATTATGCCTGCTGTGCATCCCCGCGCTGGCGCTTGCCGACGGGACGGATACGCTCTCCGGTGGCGAGCTGATCTATAACGGTGACTTTTCGGCGTATACCGAGAGCGCCCCGCTGCCCTCCGGCTGGGAGCTAAGCGCGTATCAGAACGACGCGGAGAGCGTGGACGCCGTCCTTCAGCAGGACGACGACGGAACGATGATCATATCGCTGACCAATCTTGTGGCCAACGATTCGCGCGTGACGCAGACGATAAACGTCCTGCCGAACACTATATACCGCCTCAGCGCGGACATCCGCACGAGCAATGTGGAATACGGCACGGGCGCAAACCTCTCGATCGACAACTACCCGATCGACGGCACCTACTGCTATTCGGAGAACCTGTTCGGTTCGGACGCGTGGCGGTCGGTCTCGCTGTATTTCCGCACGGGCGCGGAGCAGACGCAGGTCAACGTTGCCCTGCGCCTCGGCGGCTACGGCACGACCGCCGTTGGCTCCGCTGAGTACCGCAACGTGTCGATGTACGTCTGCACACAGACCGACGCGGACATCGTGGATCTGCCGACCGAGAACGGAACGATATCCGGCGCGTCGGGCTCGAGTGCGACGGAGGAATCGACCGCGACGGCAAACGATCCGCTGTATCTGGCAATTGCGTTTACCATCGCGCTCGGCGCGCTGTTTGTCTGGGTATATCGCCACGAACTAAGGTATGAAGAGCGCATGGATGAAAGCGTCGGCAAAACGCGCCTTGCGCTGATGATTCTGCTCGTCGGCGCGTTTGCGCTGCGCGTGCTGCTCTCGATTCTTTTTTACGGCCATCCGACGGATATCAACTGCTTCATGGCCTGGGGCAATATGGTGCTCGACGGAACGGGTAAGTTCTACACCTCCGGCGCGTTTACCGATTATCCGCCGGGATATATGTATATCTGCGGCGCGCTTTCGGCGCTCTGCCGTGTGCTTGGTATTCCGTATGGTACGGACGGCATGGCGCTGCTCTTCAAGATGCCGTCCACATTTGCGGACATGGCGACGGTCTATCTGCTCTACCGTCTGGCAAAGGACAACGGCCTTGGCGACAAAGGCGCGCTGCTGATTGCGGGCGTATACGCGTTTTGCCCGCCGCTGACGTTTGTCTCCGGCGCATGGGGGCAGATCGACTCAGTGCTTGCGCTGCTGCTTGCGCTGGTGATCTGGCTGCTGCAAAAGGATAAACGCATTCTCGCGGGCGCTGTCTACGGACTCGCGATCCTGCTCAAACCGCAGGCGCTGATGCTTGGACCGGTCTTTGCCGTCGCGTTTATCGCGGACATCGTGGATTCGGAAGAACACTGGTTCAGGCGGCTGATTGAAACCGTGCTCGCGGTCGTCGCGGCATTTGCTGTGCTGCTGGTTCTCTCGCTGCCGTTCAAGGGCTCGCAGAACTGGGACTGGCTGATCCGCAAATATGCCGAAACAGCGGGATCGTACGACTATGCGTCCATCGAAGCGTTCAACTTCCCGTCTTTGCTCGGCTGGAACTGGAAATCGGCGGATATGCTGATCCTTGGCATTCCGTATCGTACGTTTGGTACGATCATGATCGGCGTTTCGGCCGCGTTTTCGTCTGCGCTCTATCTGCTTGGCAGAAAGCGCAGCAAGGGCGCGCTGTATCTTTCCGGCGCGCTCGTCGTGCTGCTCATCTTCGCATTCGGGCATTACATGCACGAGCGCTATATGCTGCCCGCGCTGCTGCTGCTGCTGATTGCGTATCTGTATTATCGCGACAGGCGATTGCTCGTTGCGTTCGGCGGCATGTCGGCCGCCGCGCTGTTAAACGCCGCATGCGCGTTCTATGTGGTCAACCATCCCGCCGCGCGCGGTTCGTTCTATACGGGCATCACGTTTGTCGGCTCGCTTGCGACCGTCGGATTTGCGTTCTATCTGAGCTATCTTGCCGTCGATATTCTCGCGCTTGGCATGCGGAGCGAACCGCTGGAGCTGCGCCAGGCGCCGCAGAAGCGGCTGTCGCGCCGCGTGTCCATCCTGCCAAAGCTGCAGACGGACACCAAGCTGCATTACACAAAACGGGATCTACTGTATGTGCTTGGCATCACGCTGGTGTACGGCATTGTCGCGCTGACAAACCTCGGTTCGACGACCGCGCCGCAGACCTACTGGTCCAGCGATCAGGCGGGGGAGAGCGTGACATTGCAGTTTGATAAAACCGAGCAAGTTTCCGCCTACAGTGTCTTTGGCAATATTGGCAACGATGGCACGCTGCTCATCTCGACCCCGTATGGGCACGAGGAAACGTTTGAGCAGAAATATGACGACATGTTCCGCTGGAAAAAGATATCGACGGACTTCACGACGGATTCTGTCACGCTTTCACTCTATTCCGGCACGCTCAAGCTCAATGAAATCGCATTTTTCGACGCGGACGGAAACCAGATTGCGCTTCGGGCGGTCAGCGCGCAGGGGAGCGCGGCGAACATCGCCGACGAACAGGACACCGTGGCCGTGACGCCAAGCTATTACAACGGCATGTATTTCGACGAGCTGTACCACGGCCGCACAGCTTATGAACACCTGCACAACCTCGCGCCCTATGAAAACTCTCACCCGCCGCTGGGGAAACTCTTCATCATGCTCGGCGTTTGGGCGTTTGGCATGACGCCGTTTGGCTGGCGCGTGGTCGGCGCGCTGTTCGGCATCGGTATGCTACCGGTGCTCTACGCGTTTGGCAAGCGTATTTTCAAAAACTCCAACTATGCGTTTGTACTCACAACGCTGTTCGCGTTTGATTTCATGCACTTTACGCAGACGCGCATCGCGACCATAGACGTGTATTCCGTGTTCTTCATCCTGCTGATGTACTATTATATGTATCAGTACATCACCATGAATTTCTTTGTGGACGGGCTGAAGAAGACGCTCAAACCGCTCGCGCTCTCCGGACTGTTTTTCGGTATTGGCGCGGCGTGCAAGTGGACGAGCATCTACGCCGGCGCGGGGCTTGCCGTGCTGCTGTTTGGCTCGCTGATTGCCCGCTATCTGGATTATGTGCAGGTAAACGCGCGGGACAATGACGCGGACAAGGCTCGCGTGAGCGACTTCTGGCTGCTGGCGGGCAAAACCATCGCCTGGTGCGTGCTGTTTTTCATCGTGATTCCGTTTGCAATCTATTTCGCGTCCTATACGCCGTATTATATCTACGAGTCCGGGCAGACGGCGAACTATGGGCTGAGCGGCATGAAGGACACGTTCCTGCACTATCAGCAGTTTATGTACAACTACCACTCGAACCTCAAGGCGACGCATCCGTATCAGTCCAGCTGGTATTCCTGGCCGTTTACGATCAAGCCAATGTGGTATTACTTCAACAGCTATATTGTGCCGAATGAGGTTTCAACGCTCAGCGCCTCCGGCAACCCTGCGGTTTGGTGGGTTTCCGCCATCGGTGCGGCGGCGCTGCTTTGGGCGCGCGTGAGCAAGCGCGTCGCGCCCGATCGCGCGATGCAGATCTTCTGCGTCGGCATTCTGGCGAACTATCTGCCCTGGGTGTTGGTTACGCGCTGCACGTTCATCTACCACTTCTTTGCGACGGTGCCGTTTATCCTGATGGCGACGGTCTACGCGCTGCAGAAGCTGGAGCAGAAGTACCGCGAGGCGGGCTTTATCAAGTGGGTCTGGGTCGGGTTTGCGCTGCTGTTTTTCATTCTGCTGTATCCGGGCCTGTCCGGGCTGCCTGTGCCTGCGGAGTGGGCGTCGTTCATCTCAAAGCTGCCGGGAGGGAAGTTGATGTATGGAGCGTAACGAAGAGACAAAAAAGACGCTCCGCCAGATGGCGAAGTTTCTCGTCGTTGGCGTGCTCAACACTCTGGTCGACTTTGCGGTGTTCCAGTCGCTGAATCTGCTGCTTGGCTGGGTATATCTCGCGCAGGTGCTCGGCTACACCTGCGGCGTGATCAACAGCTATCTTTGGAACAGCAACTGGACGTTTCGGGAGCAGCGCACGCGCTCGCTGCGGGAGATCTCGCTGTTTGTGCTGGTCAACCTCGCGTCGATGGGCGTGTCGCTCGGCGTCATCTGGCTCTGCCGCGAGGTCTTCGGCGTCACAAACGAGTGGGCCGCGCGCTGGATGCCCGCGTTTCTTACGGGCTTCGTCAAGGGCGACACCATCGCAAAACTCATCGCAACCGCGGTTGCAATCGCGGTGAACTACCTCGGAAACCGCTTGTTCGTATTTCGAAAAAAGGCAATAGCCGGGCCCGAATCCGACGCCGCGATTTAGAGAAAAACATTCTGTAAGATTCTGTCGAAAAAACGCCGCACCAGCGGCGTTTTTCGTGTATACTGAAAACAACCGTAAATCTGACGGTTTCATCGAATTTTCGGGAAGGAAAACAACAATCGCATGCTATCGCGCATCAAGAGCCACGGCCTCAGCGGCATCGGCGGATTTGGCGTACAGGTGGAGACGGACATCGCAAACGGGCTGCCCGGGTTTGAAATCGTAGGGCTGCCGGACGCGGCGGTCAAGGAATCGCGCGAGCGCGTTCGCGCGGCGATCAAAAATGCCGGATATGTTTTTCCAGCGGCGCGCATTACGGTTAATCTTGCTCCGGCGGATATGCGAAAGGAAGGCGCGGTGTACGATTTGCCCGTCGCGCTCTCCATCCTTGCCGCGTCCGGCCAGTTAGGGCCGCACCCGGAGCCGGCGTTCGTCACGTTTGGCGAACTGGGGCTGGACGGCGGCGTGCGCGCCATTGCGGGCGTGCTGCCGATGGTGATCGACGCGTACTCCAAGGGCGAGACGGTGTTCGCCGTGCCGGAGGGCAACGCGGAGGAGGCGGCGTATGTCGAGGGCGTCTCCGTGCTGCCGGTGTCCTCGCTGTCCCGGCTCTGCGAACATGTGCGCGGGGAGGCGATCATCGAGCCGCACCCGACCGAACGCTGGCAGGGTAGCGATACGCGCTATTCGACCGATTTCAGCGAAATCAAGGGCCAGCAGGGGGCGAAGCGCGCCGCCGAGATCGCCATTGCGGGCGGACACAACATTTTGCTCATCGGCACGCCCGGCGCGGGCAAGACCATGCTCGCGCGCGCTATACCGTCCATATTGCCGCAGCTGACCTATGAAGAATCGCTCGAGATTACGAAGATACATTCCATCACCGGCGCCACCAAGGGGCGCGGCATGATCCGGGAGCGGCCGTTTCGCGCGCCGCACCACGGCGCGTCCAGCGCGGCGCTCGTCGGCGGGGGAAAGGGCGCCATGCCGGGAGAGATCAGCCTTGCGCACTACGGCGTACTCTTTCTCGACGAGCTGCCGGAGTTTCAGCACAACGTGCTCGAGGCACTGCGCCAGCCGCTTGAGGACGGGTTTATCACCGTCAGCCGCGCGGCGGCGACGGCGACCTATCCGGCGGAGTTTGTGCTCGTCGCCGCCATGAACCCCTGTCCCTGCGGCAACTACGGCTCGCGCGTGCATCCCTGCCGCTGTGCAAAGAGCCAGATCGAGCGCTATCGCGGGCGTATCAGCGGCCCGCTGCTGGACCGCATCGACATCCAGATAGAAATGCCCGAGGTCGGCTTTGCGGAGCTCTCCGAAAAATCGACGGGAGAGCCCTCCGCCGTAATCCGCGCGCGTGTGGAGGCGGCGCGGGCGCGGCAGAGAGCGCGCTTTGCGGAGGACGGCATATTACTCAACGCGCAGATGAACGCGCGGCTCATCAAGCGCTACTGTGCGCCGGATGCCGCCTCCGAACAGCTGCTTGCCCGCGCGTATGCCGAGCTCAAGCTCTCCGCGCGCGCCTATCAGCGCATCCTCAAGGTCGCCCGCACGATTGCGGACATGGAGGGCGAGGAAACGATCGCACTTGCGCACTATGCAGAAGCGATTCAGTACCGCAGCCTCGACCAAAGCGGAAGGGAAGCGTGATCCTATGGCAAGGACGTTGACGTCGGAGGAACGCGCGCGGCTCTGGCTGAATTACGGCACGGAGTACAATTCCAGATTGTTCCATAAGATCGCGGAACGCTTCGGTTCGCTTGAGGAGGCGCAGGCTTCGTTTCCGGAAAAGAGCGAGGTGTTTTCCGCTCTGCCGGCGCGCGTGCTCGCGCGGCTGAACGAAGCGCAAAAGTCCGACTGCGTCGATCGCCTGCTCGATCGGATGGAGCGAAAAAGCATCCGATTTACCTATCCCGGAGACGGACGATATCCGCGCCTTCTTGCCGAGATTGCTTACCCGCCGGGCGTGCTTTATTATATCGGGCGGATCGAACCGGATCCCGAGCTTTCGCTCGCGCTGGTCGGTTCGCGGCATCCGACGAAATATGGAATTGAGACCGCGAAACGCTTCGGCTACGAGCTGGCTTCCGCCGGGGCGCTGATCGTCTCCGGCATGGCGGAGGGCATAGACGCCTGCGCGGCGCGCGGTGCGCTGGACGCGAAGAATGCCGTCTGTCCGACGCTGGCGGTGCTCGGCTGCGGCGTGGATGTCGTCTACCCGCAGGCAAACGAAGCGCTCTACGACGAAATTGTCGAGCGCGGCGCGGTTGTATCGGAGTTTTTACCCGGAACGCGCGTGGAACGGTACTTTTTTCCGATTCGTAACCGCGTGATGAGCGGGCTTTCGCACGGAACGCTTGTCATTGAGGCTGCGCAGCGCAGCGGTACCTCCATCACCGCCGGATACGCGCACGACCAGGGACGCGAGGTGTTTGCCGTGCCCGGGCGCATCGGGGACGAGATGAGCGCGGGGCCGAACGGCATGATCGCGCGCGGCGAGGCGAAGCCGGTGTTTTCCACGGAGGACATACTTTCCGAGTTTTCCTGTCTGCATGTGCCCGCCGAGACGCGGCCACCGGCGAATATTCTGCCGCTCTCCTCGCTCGGCGAGGATCAGCGCGCGATCTGCCGGCTGCTTCGCAGTTCGGAGATGAGCTTTGACGAGCTCTGCGAGCAGCTGGCGCTGCCGATTGGAACCATGAACGCCAGCCTGACGGAGCTGCAGTTTTCCGGCGTCGTGCTCGCGCTGCCCGGCAGGCGTTACGCGATTGACACCGATCGCGCCAGACTAAAGGATGTATAAGTAAAAAAACGTATAAATATAGTATATTGTTTTTCAATGACAAACAGCGCAAATTCTCCTCAAGGCATCCATTCAAACGCTTTCTATCCGAAAAGACAAACATAAAGCGATACTTTCTGAAAAACATATATAATGAAGCAGTTCCGGAAACGGCGCAAAGGGACAATCCCGCGCGCCGGTTTTTGTTCAAAAAACACGGCTGTCAAAGCAATTTTGGGGTCTTAGACGGGATCGTTTGAAAATTTTCCCTTGACAGATCAAATTATTTTCGGAATAATGAAGCAGTTGCCGGACGAATATTACGCATATGGCGCGTGATCAGCCTGTTAAGGCGCTTGTTCCGGCGGGAGGAACGCTATGTCTGAAACACTGGTTATCGTCGAGTCGCCCGCAAAGGCGAAGACGATTGGAAAATTTTTAGGGAATAAATATAAGGTGGTCGCGTCCAATGGACACGTGCGCGATCTGCCGAAGAGCCAGCTTGGCGTGAAGATTGAAAACGGTTTTGAGCCGAAGTACATCACGCTGCGCGGGCGGGGCGACGTGCTCGAGCGCATCCGCAAGGAAGCGAAGTCCGCCGAGAAAGTGTTTCTCGCGACCGACCCTGACCGCGAAGGCGAAGCCATCAGCTGGCACCTCGCGCAGGTGCTTAATTTGGATGAAAAGAGCAAATGCCGCATCGTATTCAACGAAATTACGTCCACGGCGGTGAAAAATTCGATCAAGGGGGCGCGCGCCATCGACATGCGCCTCGTCAATGCGCAGCAGGCGCGCCGTATCCTCGACCGCCTCGTGGGCTATGAAATCAGCCCGATCCTCTGGAGAAAGGTTCGCAAGGGCCTCTCCGCGGGACGTGTGCAGTCCGTTGCGACGCGCATCATCTGCGACCGCGAAAACGAGATTCGCGACTTCGTGGCCGAGGAATACTGGAACATCACCGCAAAGCTGCGCGACACCGCGAACAAGAAAACGTTTGAAGCGAAGTATTTCGGCGAAAACGGAACGAAACGCGACCTTTGCAACGAGGCGGACACAAAGGAAGTGCTCGGACGCATTCAGGATCAGCCCTTTGCGATTACCGAGGTCAAGGAGGGCGTCAAGACGCGTCATCCTGCCCCGCCGTTTACGACGAGCAGCCTCCAGCAGGAGGCCTCCCGCAAGCTCGGCTTTACGACCAAGCGCACCATGATGATCGCCCAGCAGCTCTACGAGGGCATCGAGATCGGCGGCAAGGGCGCGGTCGGTCTGATTTCGTATATCCGCACCGACTCCGTGCGCATCGCCTCCGAGGCGCAGCACGCGGCGCGCGCGCATATCGGCGAGCGGTTCGGGGATAAATATGTTCCTGAAAAACCGAACTTTTACAAAGGACGCGAAGGCGCGCAGGACGCGCACGAGGCCATCCGCCCGACGTATGTGGAGCACGAGCCCGCGAGCATTAAGGACCACCTGACCAGTGAGCAGTTCCGCCTCTACAAACTCATCTACGAGCGGTTTCTGGCCAGCCAGATGAGCGACGCTACGTTTGCCACCACGCAGGTCTCGCTGGACTGCCAGGGCGCGACGTTCCGCGCCAACGGCATTCGAACGATATTCGACGGCTTTACGGTCATCTACACCGAAGGGCGCGACGACGCGCAGGAGAAGGAAACGACTCTGCCGGAGCTCGCTACGGGCGAGGCCTGCAAGGCGGAGAAGATCGACAGCGAGCAGAAATTCACGCAGCCGCCGCCGCGTTACACCGAGGCGACGCTGGTCAAAGCGCTCGAAGAAAAGGGCATCGGTCGCCCGAGCACCTATTCGCCGACGATCTCCACCATCGTGGAGCGCGGCTATATCGCGCGCGAAAAGAAGCAGCTCGCGCCGACGGAGCTCGGTTTTGTCGTCAACCGCTTTATGATGGATAATTTCGACGAGATCGTGGACGTGCAGTTCACCGCCTCGATGGAAAACGAACTGGACGAGGTCGAGGAAGACAAGGTCGGCTGGGCGGACGTACTCGGCAAATTTTACGGCCCGTTTCATAAAAAGGTGGAGGTTGCGCTCGAAAAAGCGCCGCCGGAGAAGATACCGGACGAGGTTTCGGACATCGTTTGCGAAAAGTGCGGCGCGATGATGGTCTATAAGATCGGACGTTTCGGCAAGTTCCTCGCCTGCCCGAATTTTCCGACCTGCCGGAACACAAAAGCGATCGTGGAAAAGATCGACGTGCCCTGTCCCAAGTGCGGCGCGGCGCTGATCAAGAGAAAGAGTAAGCGCGGCAAGGTGTTTTACGGTTGCGAGCGCTATCCGGAGTGTGACTTCGTCTCCTGGGACAAGCCGACCAAGATGGCCTGTCCGCAATGCGGCGGCATGATGGTGCAGAAAATCGGCCAGAACGGCAGCTACATCGCCTGCATGAACAAGGAATGCGGCTACATCCACCGCAACACGAAAAAGACGAAGGAAGAAAAAGAGGCGAACGCGGAATGAGCGGTGCTCGCGTCGCAATCATCGGCGCGGGGCTCGCCGGCTGCGAGGCGGCGTTTCAGCTCGCAAGCCGCGGCGTCGCGGTCGATCTATATGAAATGAAGCCGCAGAAGATGTCCCCCGCGCATCACAGCGGGGACTTTTGCGAGCTGGTTTGCAGCAACTCGCTGCGCTCCGACCGCGTTGAAAACGCGGTCGGTCTGCTCAAGGCGGAGCTACGTGCGCTCGATTCTCTGGTTCTGCGCGTTGCGGACGAGACGCGCGTTCCCGCGGGCGGCGCGCTGGCGGTCGACCGCGAAGGGTTCGCCGCGCGCGTGACGCAGATTGTTCGCGCGCATCCGAACATCACGATTCACAGCGAGGAAGTGACGCGCGTGCCGGACGCGCCCGCGATCATCGCGAGCGGACCGCTCACCTCGGACGCGCTTGCGACGGATATTGCGCGGCTCACCGGCGAAGCGCTGCATTTTTACGACGCGGCGGCGCCGATTGTTTCGGCGGACTCGCTGGATATGAAAAAGGTTTTTCGCGCGTCCCGCTACGGGCGCGGGGACGATTACCTCAACTGTCCCATGACGCGGGAGGAATACGGGGCGTTTTACCGCGCGCTGGTCTCGGCGGAAACGACCGAGCTGCACGCGTTCGAGACGCCGCGCGTGTTCGAGGGCTGCATGCCCGTCGAGGTCATGGCAAAGCGCGGGGAGCAGACGCTCTGCTACGGTCCGCTCAAACCCGTCGGGCTCGAAGTAGACGGCAAGGAACCATTCGCCGTCGTGCAGCTTCGCCAGGACGACAAGGACGGCAGGTTGTATAACATCGTCGGCTTTCAGACGAATCTCAAATTCGGCGAACAGCGGCGCGTGTTTGGCCTGATTCCGGGGCTGGAGCACGCGGAATTCGCGCGCTATGGCGTGATGCACCGAAACACGTTTCTCAATTCACCGAAACTGCTCAACTTCGATTATTCGATGCGCGCCGTGCCCGGACTGTACTTCGCCGGGCAGATGACCGGCGTGGAGGGATATGTCGAGTCCGCGTCCAGCGGGCTTGTCGCGGCGCTGTCCATGGCGCGGCGGCTTGACGGAAAAGAGCCGGTTGACTTTACGGCAAAGACGGCAATCGGCTCGCTGGGACACTATGTCTCCGGTTATGTCGGGGATGATTTTCAGCCGATGAACGTCACCTTCGGCATCATGGATCCGCTGCCGCAGCGCATCCGCAAAAAGGTCGAACGATATGGAAAAATTGCCGAGCGCGCGCTGGAGCTCGTGCGGGAGCGCAAAGCCGAACTCTGATGCGATATGCATGCGGCGCGGCGGCAAAAACAGCCGCCAAACCGGCAGAAAATCGTGAAAGAATTGAAAACGAATTGGCGAATGCGGGCGAATGCGCCCGCTTTGTGCTAGTATGGTAAACAGGTAGAATCTACCTGCCCGCGCGCGGCTTCATATTTGAAGAGTTTTACGCTGCGCACGGACGATCAACAAGGAGGAATACCCGATTTGGAACTCAGGGGTACGACGATAATCGCCGTTCAAAAGGACGGCAGGTGTGCGGTTGCGGGCGACGGCCAGGTGACCATGAGCGAGTCAGTCGTCATGAAAGCGACGGCGAAAAAAGTAAAGCGGCTCTATCACGACAAGGTCGTGGTCGGCTTTGCGGGATCGGTTGCGGACGCGTTTTCGCTCTGTGAACGGTTTGAAAAGAAGCTCGAGCAGTACGGCGGCAACCTCACGCGCGCGGCGGTGTCGCTCGCGCAGGAATGGCGCAGCGACAAGATCATGCGAAAGCTCGAGGCGCTCTTGATCGTTGCGGACAAGGAAGAGCTCCTGATCGTCTCCGGCACGGGCGAGGTGATCGACCCGGACGACGGCATTGCGGCCATCGGCTCCGGTGGCATGTACGCGCTCGCCGCGGCGAAGGCGCTCAAGGCGAACACGGAGCTTTCCGCGGCTGAAATCGCCGAAAAAGCGCTTCGCATCGCCGGGGACATCTGCGTGTTTACCAACGGCAACATCACGGTGGAGGAGGTATAACGCATATGCAGCTGACACCGAGAGAGATCGTAGACGCGCTGGATAAATACATCATCGGACAGGATCGCGCCAAGCACGCGGTCGCGGTCGCGTTGAGAAACCGCTACCGCAGGGGCTGCCTTTCCGAGGAGCTTCGCGAGGAAATCACCCCGAAAAACATCGTCATGATCGGGCCGACGGGCGTCGGCAAGACCGAGATCGCCCGCAGGCTCGCAAAGCTCGTGGACGCGCCGTTTGTCAAGGTGGAAGCCACGAAGTACACGGAGGTCGGCTATGTCGGCCGGGACGTCGAGAGCATGGTGCGCGACCTTGTGGACGCCGCCATCCGCATCAGTATGGAACGCAGGATGGAGGATGTGAAGCTCGTCGCGGAGGCGGCGGCGGAGCAGACGCTTGTCGACCTGCTCGTCCCCGGCGCAAAAAGGCGCGCACAGCGCCAGCAAAACCCGCTGCAGATGCTCCTCGGCGCGGGACAGCCGCAGCAGAGCGAACCGGAGCCGACCGCGGAGGAAAAGGCGCGCCGCATCAGCGAGCGCGAGCGCGTGCTGGCCGAGCTTCGCGCGGGCAGACTGGAAAACGAACTGGTCGAGGTCGAGGTGGAGGAGCAGGCAGGCAAAAACGACGCCATGTTCGCCGCGGGCATCGACCTGAACATTGGCGAGATGTTCGGCGACCTGCTGCCAAAGAAGACGAAGCGCCGCAAGCTGCCCGTCAAGGAAGCGCGCCGCGTCATCGTCCAGCAGGAGAGCGAGAAGCGCATCGACATGGACGACGTGCACCGCGAGGCGCTTCAGCGCGCGGAGCAGGACGGCATCATCTTCATCGACGAAATCGACAAGATCGCGGGCGCGGACCGCGTCGGCGGGCCGGACGTTTCGCGCGAGGGCGTGCAGAGGGATATCCTGCCCATCGTGGAGGGCAGCGTGGTCAGCACGAAATACGGGCCCGTCAAGACGGACTATATGCTCTTCATCGCCGCGGGCGCGTTTCACACCGCGAAGGTGAGCGACCTCATCCCCGAGCTGCAGGGACGCTTTCCGATTCGGGTGAAGCTGGACGATCTGACGCAGGACGACTTTGAGAAGATTTTGACGCAGCCGGAGAACGCGGTGACCAAGCAATACACCGCGCTGCTTTCGGCGGACAAGGTGAAGCTCACGTTCACGCCGGACGCGCTGAAGGAAATTGCGAAATTTGCGTTTCTTGCGAACGAAAATACCGAAAACATCGGCGCACGCCGCCTGCATACCGTCATGGAAAACCTGCTCGACGACATCTCCTTCAACGCCAACGGGCAGCATCCGGAGATTGAGCTGGCGATCGACGCGGCGTATGTGGACGAGCACCTCGGCGAGGAGTTTCACGAGGACGACATCCATAAGTATATCCTCTGAAAAAGCGCTGCGAACCGGCAGCGGGACGATACGCAAACATACGAAAAAACGATACGGGAAACGAGGGCTTTTGCTGAAGCGACGCGTGAAGACAACCGCATTGGCGATACTGGCTGCCGCGCTATGCCCGCTGCTGCTTGGCTGCGAGCAAGCCGCGGTGCAGACGCTGTCGCTCTCGCTTGCCACGCCGTCGCCCGTGCCGTATACGGTCTCCATCACGGAGGAAAAAGAGGGACAGTCTGCGCCGTACAGCATGAGCGTGCTTTCGGAATATGAGATTGTCCAGCAGGCGGACGGAACCTATCTGACGCAGGACGGACAGTCCGTCAGCGTCATGCAGACCAAGGAACCGACGCCGACGATTCCGCTCACGCCTTCGCCAGTGCCAACCGCGCCGCCGGAAACGCCGACGCCCACGCCGAGCCCGAGTCCGACGCCAAGTCCGACGCCGAGCCCCACGCCGAAAGCAACCGCAACGCCCAAGGCGACGGCCAAGGCGACGGCAACGCCGAAACCGGCCGCGACGGCGACGCCGAAAGCAACCGAGACGCCAACGCCAAAGCCGGCCGCGACGGCAACGCCGACACCGACGGCGACGCCAACGGCAACGCCAACCGCAACGCCCGTGCAGACGTCCAAGCAGACGCCGCCGAGCGTAAGCGGGGCTTACAGCGGGGAGGATATCCTGCTCGCCGCACGCGTGGCATATTTTGAGTCCGGCAAGTCGGAGGACGGCTATCGCGCCGTGCTCTGCGTCATCCTCAACCGCGTCGAGTCCGGCAAATGGCCGAGCACCGTCTCCGCCGTTGTATATCAGAAGAGTCAGTTTTCCGTCGTCGGCCGGAGCGATTTTCTGACCAAGACAATACCGGACAGCGTCATCAACTACGCAAACGACGTATTCAACAACAACAACCGCCTGCTGCCGACAAACGTGATGTCCTTCCGCAGTTCATCCACAGACAAAGTTTGGGGCACGCGAACGTTTTACGCTACCTACGGCGGAAA
>CAYLIG010000001.1:203634-325880 GCA_964383635.1 uncultured Christensenella sp.
AAGATCATCCCGCTCGGCGGGGTGGGAGAAATTGGAAAGAACATGACCGTACTCGAATACAACGGCGACATCGTCGTTGTCGACTGCGGGCTGATCTTTCCGGACGAGGAGATGCCCGGCATCGACATCGTCATACCGGACATGGAATATCTGCGGGAAAACCGGCAGAAACTAAAAGGCTTTTTGATTACGCACGGACACGAGGACCACATCGGCGCGCTGCCCTATGCGCTCAAGGAGTTCGACGTACCTGTGTACGGCACGGCGTTTACCATCGCGCTCATTGAACACAAGCTCGAGGAAGCGCGCGTTTCAAGCAAGAATCTCGTCACCGTCAAGCCCGGCGACCATGTTGAGCTTGGCTGCTTTAAGGTGGAGTTCATTAAAACGGGACACTCCATCGCGGGCGCGGTCGCGCTTGCGATCAACACGCCCATCGGCACGGTGATTCACACCGGTGACTTCAAGGTGGACTTTACGCCCATCGACGGCGAGCCGATCGACATCAATCGCTTTGCCTACTATGGCTCGCGCGGCGTGCTCGCGCTGATGAGCGACAGCACCAACATCGAAAGCCCGGGACACACGCAGAGCGAGCGGGAAATCGGCAAGACGTTCGAGCATTATTTCAACGTGGCCGAGGGACGCATCATCGTCGCGTCGTTTGCCAGCAACGTTTACCGCATCCAGCAGGTTGCGGACGTCGCGGTCAGCCACGGGCGCGTGCTCTGCTTTCAGGGCAGGAGCATGGAGCAGGTGGTACAGATCGCCATGCGGCTCGGGTATCTGAAGATTCCGCCGGAGAGCATCGTCAAGGTGGATCAGCTCAAGCGCTACCGCGACGACCAGGTCTGCGTGATTACAACAGGCAGCCAGGGCGAGCCCATGAGCGGGCTGTTTCGCATGGCGACGGCAACGCACCGGCTGAACATCGGCGCGGGCGACACGGTCATCATCTCCGCCTCGGCCATTCCCGGCAACGAGCGCGGCGTTTCGCGCGTCATCAACCAGCTCTATCAAAAGGGCGCGGAGGTCATCTACAACCGCATGGCGGACGTGCACGTTTCCGGACACGCCTGCCGCGAGGAACTCCGGCTGATGATGGAGCTGACCAAGCCGAAATACTTCATCCCCGTGCACGGGGAGTTTCGGCATCTGGTGATGCACGGCCAGCTTGCCGAGGACATGGGCATCCTGCCGGAAAACATCTTCGTTGCGGACTGCGGGGACGTAATCGAGCTGACGCAGCGCGCGGGCAAGAAGAACGCGAGCGTGACCGCGGGCAGCGTGATGGTGGACGGCATCGGCGGCATCGACGACGTTGTGCTCAAGGACAGAAAGACGCTTTCGCAGGACGGTCTCGTGGTCGCCGTGCTCACGATTGACAGCGAGACGGGCCGTATGCTTTCCGCGCCGGAGCTCGTTTCGCGCGGGTTTGTCTACATGCGCGATTCCGAGGAGTTGATTGCGGACACGAAGGCGCTGCTCGTCAAGGAGACGCGCAAATTCGAGGGCGCGGATCGCAGCGACTACGCGGGCATCAAGGCGGGCATCCGCAACTCGCTGAAATCGTTTTTGAAAAACCGCACGAAGCGCACGCCGATGATCGTGCCGATCGTCATCGAGATTTAATCAACATCCGACGGAGGACGCATGGTCTACGACACCGCAAAGCTGCTCGCAAACGAGCTGAAAAACAGCGTGGAATACCGCGAATACACCGCCGCCAAAGCGCGCGCGATGGAAAACGACACCACCCGCGCGCTGATTGCCGAATACAGCAAGCTCCAGATTCGCTCGCAG
Source organism: uncultured Christensenella sp. (assembly GCA_964383635.1). Classification (GTDB taxonomy): domain Bacteria; phylum Bacillota; class Clostridia; order Christensenellales; family CAG-138; genus UBA7703. The sequence goes on from CAYLIG010000001.1 coordinate 205,438, forward strand.
GCGGCGATGATCGCCGGGGAGCGGGAGAACGAGTCGCTCAAAAAACTCCAGAAGATTGGCGAACTGCTGCAGTTCGATCCCGACGCGTCCGCCTATCTGATGGCGGAGTTTCGCCTCAAGCGGATGCTCGGCGACGTCTATAAAATCCTTGCCGACGCGGTGGATGTCGACCTCAGTTCGCTGGAAGCTTGAACGGCACAATCATTACACGAGTATGGAATGAAAACGGTTATGAGCAAAAAAACGAACAAACCGATGACCCGGCAGCAGAAACGGCTGCGCCGTTTCTGGCTGTCCATCCGCCCGGGAATCGTGCTGCTGGTCAGCCTCGCGATCGTGTTTCTGGTCGCGCGCGCGGGCGTGAACTATGTGCTCGCAAAATACATCGAGCCGGTCGACAAAAACGACGCGACGCCCATCGAGGTCACGATTCCGTCTTCTTCTTCCGCAAGCAGCATCGCGCGCATTCTCTACGGCGCCTGCGGCTACGATCAGGACGGGCTGATCTCGAGCACCGCCGCGTTCAAGGTGTACGTGGACTTTGTCGGCAAGGCGAACAGCCTGAAGGCCGGCACCTATATCCTCAGCAAAAACATGAGCATCAAGCAGATCGTCGAGGTGCTCTGCGAGGGCAACCCGCCGAAGGCGACCGTGAAGTTCACGATTCCGGAGGGCTATACCATAGAAAGCATCGCCAAGGTGCTGATGGAAAAAGGGCTGATTACGAGCGAGAGCGAGCTCTACGACGCGGTAAGGACGGGGGATTCGTTTCTGAATTTCGCGTTTGTCGCAGACGCGGCGGCGACGCAGAACGCGGGCGCGCGCAGCTATCTGCTGGAAGGATATCTCTTCCCGGACACGTATGAGGTCTATGCCGACGCGAGCGTGGAGACCATCCTCATCAAGATGCTCAACCGCTTCAACGAGGTGTTTTCGGACGAGTACCTGACGCGCGCGCAGCAGCTGAACATGACGATGGATCAGGTGATCACGCTTGCCTCGCTCATTGAACGCGAGGCGGCCGCGCCGGACGATTTTGCAAAGGTTTCGGCGGTGTTCCACAACCGTCTGGATCAGGACATGCCGCTGCAGAGCTGCGCGAGTCTCTCCTATGCGCTTGGCGTGACGAAATACGTCTTTAACGCCAGCGAACAGGCGACGGAGTCGCTCTACAACACCTATAAATATCAGGGATTGCCTGTCGGCCCGGTCTGCAACCCCGGCAAGGCGGCCATCGAGGCGGCGCTGTATCCCAACGAGGACTATGTTTCCGAAGGGTATCTCTACTTCTGCAACCAGAACCCGGCGGTGACAAGCGAACTGGTGTTTGCAAAGACCTATGAAGAACATCTGAAGAACGTGGAAAAATATCAGCAGTACTGGAGCTGAGAAGAAGATGCACGCATCGCTCCGGCGCATAAAACCGCCGGAGCGTTTGTCTGTCATAGCAATCTTTTGTTGTTGCCCGATAAAAACATCTGTGGTAAAATAACTCCGTATGAAACAGAGAATTGAAGCATTACGCGAAAGACTCGCGCAGTCATCCATCGACGCGGCGCTGATCACCAGCGGCGTCAACATCCGGTACTACTCGGGATTCACCAGTTCGGACGGCATATTTCTCGTTACGCGCAAAGGCGCGTATCTTGTGACGGATTTTCGATATACGATTCAGGCGCATGCGCAGACGAAGGGACTCTGCGAAATTGCGGAAGCGTCGTTTACCGCGCAGCTGGATCGCATCCGCGACTATCTTGCGGCGGAGGGCTGCAGGCGCGTCGGATTCGAACAGGATACGATGAGCGTCGGAGCGTTTCGCGGCTATGAGGCGATGCCGGTGGAGTGGGTGCCGTTCGGGGACGAAATCTCCCTGCCGCGGTGCTATAAATCCGCCGAAGAGGTCGAAAGCCTGCAAAAGGCGCAGCGCATTGCGGACAAATCCTTCCTCGACTGGCTCGGGCGCATCGGTGCGGGCATGAGCGAGATGGAAGCCGTTGCGGAGCTCAACTATGTCTGCGCGAAAAACGGCAGTGAAGCGCCGTCCTTCGATCCCATCGTGGCGGGCGGTCCGAACGGCGCCATGCCGCACGCGGTTCCCGGCGAACGGAAGCTGCAAAAGGGCGATCTCGTGGTTGCGGACTTTGGCTGCATGGTTGACGGGTATCATTCGGACATGACGCGCACGTTTGCCGTCGGCGCAGTCGACGACAAGAGCAAAGAGATCTACCAAATCGTAAAAACCGCGCAGCAGATGACCCTGAACGCGCTGAAAAGCGGCATTGCCGGCAAGGCGCTGGACGCCGTTGCGCGCGGATATATCACCGAGCAGGGCTACGGCGCGCAGTTTGGACACGGGCTGGGTCACGGGTTCGGCCTGTTGATTCACGAAAACCCGTACGCCACGTTCAGCAGCAAGGACACGCTGACCAGCGGCATGACCATCACGGTGGAGCCGGGCATCTATGTCGAGGGCAAGTGCGGCGTGCGCATCGAGGACTGCTGCGTCGTTCAGGAAAACGGGCATCTCAACCTCGTTGGCGTGACGAAGGAACTGCTCACCATCTAACGGATTTTGAAGTTTTCAGCATTCGAACTGCTGACAATGACAGAATAGATACGCAAGAGAATAACGGAGGAACAACCATATGATCAGCGCAGGCGAATTCAGAAAAGGCATGACCGTTGAAATCGACGGCAATGTTTGGCAGATTGCCGACTTTCAGCATGTCAAGCCCGGCAAAGGCGCGGCTTTCGTACGCACCCGCCTCAAAAACGTGATGACGGGCGCGGTGCTCGAGCGCACGTTTAACCCGACGGACAAATATCCGCCGGCACACATCGAGACCAAGGAAATGCAGTACCTCTATGAAGACGGCGGGCTGTATTACTTCATGGACGTCGAAAGCTACGAGCAGCTGCCGCTCAACCACGACCAGGTTGAGGATGCGATTCCGTTCATCGTGGAAAACCAGAACGTGAAGGTTCGCTTCTTCAAGGGCGCGCCGTTCTCCGTGGAAGCGCCGAATTTCGTCGAGCTGACCATCACGAAATCCGATCCGGGCGTGCGCGGCGACACCGCGACGGGCACCACCAAGCCCGCGACCCTGGAAACCGGCTACACGCTCAACGTTCCGCTGTTTGTCAACGAGGGCGACCGCATCCGTGTCGACACGCGTACGGGCGAATACATGGAGCGCGTCTGAGCGAACAAACCGCACCAACTCCGCATGTTCGGCAACGAACGGAAAGGCGAGGGAAGAAACATGAGCTATATCTCTGAAAAAGTTGCATATCTGGACGGGCTGGCCGACGGCCTTTCGCTCAAGGATGAAGGAACCGACAAGGTGCTGCGCGGCATCATCGACACGCTCGGCGCAATCGCCGAGGCGCTCGAGGAGCAGGACGAGAGCATCGACGATCTTTCGGATTGTGTGGACGGCATCTACGACGAGCTGGACGACATCGAGGAAACCCTCGATCTGGAGTTCGACGGCGAGATGGACGAGGACGACTTTATCGAGGTCGTCTGTCCGCACTGCGGCGAAACCGTATATTTCGACGAGGATATGATCGACAGCGACGACGGGCTGATCTGCCCGAACTGCAACGAAACCATCGAGTTCGAAATTCCGGTCTGCGAGGACGAAGAAGAGTCCGACGAATAACGCCGGATGCCGGAGCAAAACGCGATACCCCGCCTGAACACGGCGGGGTTTTTCGTCGATCGCTACCAAAACAAGGATTTTTTCGCGCGGCGGCGAATACATACAACTGTCACAGGGCGCGCGCGTTTGCGGGATGATCCGCCCGCAAAAGCAGCAGGACACCGAAGGGAGAGGCAGATGACACAGGAAAACCCGAGACAATATTACGAACGCATCCAGGCGCAGACGCTCTCGCCCTACGCCATGCTCGCGCAGAACACGCGCGGACGGGAGATTCCGATTGAACCCTGCCAGCTCCGCACGGAGTTCATCCGCGACCGAGATCGCATCATACACAGCAAATCCTTTCGCAGGCTCAAGCACAAGACGCAGGTGTTCCTCTCCCCGCAGGGCGACCACTACCGCACGCGACTGACGCACACGCTGGAGGTTTCGCAGATTGCGCGGACGATTTCTCGCGCGCTGCGGCTCAACGAAGATCTTACAGAGGCAATCGCCATGGGGCACGATCTTGGCCATACGCCGTTCGGGCATTCCGGCGAGGACGTGCTCAACGAACTTCTGCCGGGCGGATTTGAGCACAACGAGCAGAGCCTCCGTGTTGTGGAAAAGCTGGAAAACGACGGCGAGGGGCTCAACCTTACTTTCGAAGTGCGCGACGGCATCCTCAACCACAAAAAGAACGGCAATCCGGTAACGCTGGAAGGCCGCGCCGTTTCACTGGCGGATCGCATCGCCTACATCAACCACGACATTGACGACGCCATCCGCGCGGGCGTGCTGAAGGAAAGCGACCTGCCGGAAAGCTGCGTGCGCGTGCTCGGCAACTCGCACGGCAGGCGCATCAACACGATGATACTCGACGTGGTGGAGCAGAGCGCCGACAAGCCGGTTGTCACCATGAGCGGCGAGATCTATGAGCAGTTTGACGCGCTGCGCGATTTTATGTTTGAGCATGTCTATAAAAACCCGAAGGCCAAGAGCGAGGAGTCGAAAGCAAAGCGCGTCATCGAGGAACTCTTTGCCTACTATCTGGCGCATGTCGAGCTGCTGACGGGCGAATATGCAAAATATCTCGAGCAGGACGGCAAGGAGCGCGCGGTTGCGGACTATATCGCCGGCATGACGGACAACTACGCCATTTCGGAATACATGCGTATCTTCGTGCCGAAGTCCTGGATGGATCTGACAATATAGATAACAACCATTCCGATCGACCGAATTGGATAAAAATATCCGGCCCGCAGCAGGAAACAGCCATGCTTGGTCGAATATAGTCTACGCGTCTTTCAAACACGCGGGCACTTATTGTGTGTGTGCCGCGAATAGAGCGCAAACCGGACGGATGGAGGAAACAGGGTTTCTCTTTTACAAAGACGGCGGAAAGGACGGCACATGGCATATCCCGATCACTGGATGAGCGAACTGCTCGCAAAAAACGATATCGTGACCGTCGTCTCGTCCTATGTCGATCTCAAGCCGAAAGGGCGGCGCCTCTGGGGGCTTTGTCCCGTGCATGGCGAGAAGACCGCGTCGTTTTCCGTTTCGCCCGACCGCCAGCTGTATTACTGCTTTGGCTGCCACATCGGCGGTTCGGTGATCCAGTTTATCATGGACGTGGAACACCTGACGTTTCCCGAGGCGGTGGAGTTTCTGGCCAATCGCTCGGGTATGGCGATGCCCGAGGAGGTCAACGACGCCGCCATGCAGAAGGCGCGCGCTAAGCGCGAGCGGCTCGCCGAGGCCTGCAAGCTCGCCGCGCGGTTCTACATGGAGACGCTGCTCGGTGAAAACGGTGCGGCGGGGCGCGCTTACCTGAAGAAGCGCGGCATCACAAGCGAGTCCGTCAAGCGGTTCGGCATCGGCTATGCGCCGGCCGAGTGGGAGGCGCTCAAGCGCCATCTCGGCGAAAAAGGCTTCTCGCCGGAGGAACTTGCGGAGGCGGGGCTTCTTGTGAAAAACGAGCAGTCCGGGCGCACCTACGACGCGTATCGCGGACGGCTGATCTTCCCGATCATCGCCGCAAACGGGCGTGTGGTCGGCTTTGGCGCCCGAGTGCTGAACAACGAGGAAAAACCGAAATATATCAATACCGGCGACACGCCGCTGTATAACAAGCGCAACAACCTCTACGGCCTGAATCTTCAGAAAAACGGGAAGCTCTCGGACCTTGTGATGGTGGAAGGATACACGGACGTGGTCGGCCTGTTTGAGGCGGGCGTCACAAACGCCGTAGCGAGCCTTGGAACGGCGCTGACCCAGCAGCAGGCGAGACTGCTCAAACGCTACGTAAGCAACGTATACATCGCCTACGACGGCGACGCGGCGGGGCAGAACGCGACCATCCGCGGACTGGACATCCTCACAAGCGAGGGGCTGAACGTCCGCGTGATCGTCTTTCCCGGCGGGCAGGATCCGGACGAGTTTGTACGCGGCAGCGGCAAGGAAGCCTTTGACACGCTCAAGGAGGAAGCGCTTACCCTCAACGCCTTCAAGCTCGAGGCCATGGCGCGAAACTATTCCATGGATCGCGAAAACGAGCGGGAGCAGTTCGCTATGGAAGCCTGCCGCTTCATCGCGACGCTGACGCCCGTGGAACGGGAGCGATACTACCAGCAACTTGCGAAAAAGACCGGATATTCGCTGGAAACGCTCCGCGCGCAGGGCGACGGAACGAGGCCGTTTGAACGGCGTGAATCCATGGCGGCGGAGAAGAGCTGGAAACCCGCCGCGAGAAGACGCGACATCGAGCCGGAAAACGAGCGAATCCGCGCGGAAAACGCGCTGCTGTTCCACATGATGCAGTCCGCCGACGCGGCAAAAATCGCGGCGGAACACGATCTGGACAAGCAGTTTGCCTCGCAGGGGCTGCGCGATTTTGCAAAAGCGCTGCTCGGCGTATACCAGCGCGGAGAAAAGCCGAACCTGCCGCTGCTGCTCTCTGGCATGGAGAAAGCGGACGCGGAGCGCGTGAGCGCCGCGCTTCGGGACGAGGCAACCTGTCAGGATTCCGAAAAGGCAGCAAAGGACTGCCTTGGCCGCATCGAACGATGCGACCTGTCGGAGCAGATAGAAGAGATCAAACGCCAGCTGAACGAACCGGCGCTGTCGGCGACACAACGGGCGGAGCTTTTAAGAACGATGCAGACACTGAACCTGCGGATGCGGGGTCAACGCTGAAAGGAGCGGATATTTTGGACGAAAAACAAACGCGCGCACAAAAATTGCACGATCTGATCGAGACGGGCAAACAGAAAGGGATGCTCTCCTACAAGGAGATCATGGACGCGCTGGAGGAGCTTGAGCTCGATCAGGAGCAGATCGAGAAGATCTACGACCACCTCGAGGAGCTCAACATCGACGTCGTGGAAGACGTCGAGATGCCCGAGGACATCAATCAGGAGATCGCGGAGATCGAATCCACGCTCGTCGCCGTCGAGGGCATCAACATCGACGACCCTGTGCGCATGTATCTCAAGGAGATCGGCAAGGTTCCGCTGCTCACTGCGACGCAGGAGGTGGAGATTGCCCAGCGCATGGCGGACGGCGACCCGGACGCCAAGCATCAGCTTGCGGAGGCGAACCTGCGTCTCGTGGTTTCCATCGCCAAGCGCTATGTCGGCCGCGGCATGCTGTTTCTCGACCTGATTCAGGAGGGTAATCTAGGCCTGATCAAGGCCGTGGAAAAGTTCGACTACCGCAAAGGTTATAAATTTTCCACCTACGCGACCTGGTGGATTCGCCAGGCGATTACCCGCGCCATTGCGGATCAGGCGCGCACCATCCGCATTCCCGTGCACATGGTGGAGACCATCAACAAGCTCATTCGCGTGAACCGCCAGCTCGTTCAGGAATACGGGCGCGATCCCCGGCCGGACGAGATTGCCAAGGAGATGGGCATCACCGAGGAAAAGGTGCGCGAGATCATCAAGATTGCACAGGAGCCGGTGTCGCTGGAAACGCCGATCGGCGAGGAGGACGACTCCCACCTTGGCGACTTTATCCCGGACGACGACGCGCCCGCGCCCGCCGAGGCGGTCGCGGTGACGCTGCTCAAAGAGCAGCTCATGGACGTGCTCAATTCGCTGACGCAGAGGGAGGCGAAGGTGCTCCGCCTGCGCTATGGTCTCGACGACGGCAAAGCGCGCACGCTCGAAGAAGTCGGCAAGGAGTTCAACGTCACCCGCGAGCGCATCCGCCAGATTGAGGCGAAGGCGCTTCGCAAGCTGCGTCACCCCAGCCGCAGCAAGCGCCTCAAGGACTTCCTCGAATAAACGAACAAAAGCAACGATGCCCGCCGAGTTCCGGCGGGCGTTTTCCGGAACGGCGGGAGTTGAAGAATGAAGATTGCAATCATCGGCTACAGCGGCGCGGGCAAGTCTACGCTTGCAAAGCGCCTTGCGGACGAAATTGGCGTTTGCCCGATGTACCTTGACCGGATACATTTTCTGCCGGGCTGGGCAGAGCGGGCGCGCGAGGAAGCCCGCGCCGTTGTGCGCGCGGAGCTTGCGAAAGACGACTGGGTCATCGACGGCAACTACCAGCATCTGCTGCGCGAAGAACGGCTGGCGGATGCGGACGAGATCATCTTTCTGAACTATCTGCGCTTTGTTTGTCTTTTTCGCGCGCTTAAACGGCATCACGATTTTAGACATCAAACGCGGGAGAGCGCGGCGGACGGCTGCATCGAAAAGATGGATCTGGAATTCATCTGGTGGATCCTATACAAAGGCAGAACGCGCGCGCGGCGGCGGGGATATCAAAACGTGCTGCTGAAATACCCCGGCAAATCGGTATCGATACGAAACGACCGCGAACTCGAGAGATATCTCAGCCGCAGAGCCAGGAGGAGCAACGAACTATGAAACATTACCGAATCGACGACCAAACACCGCTGAAGACGAAACGGCTTCTGATTACGCCGATGAGCGCAAGGGAGCTCTCGGCATTGATCGAACAGGAGCAGGATGCGCTTTTTAAAAGCGCCTATGAAGAAATGCGGCGTCTCGTGCTGGACTATCCGGATCAGGCGCTCTGGCACACCGGCTGGCGCGTCGCACTGCGGCAAACGGGCGAACCCGTCGGGCTGGTGATGTTTCACGGCGTTGCGGCGGATAAGACCGTCGAGATCGGGTACGGCGTTGACGCCGTGCATCGCGGAAACGGATATGCCGAAGAGGCTGTTAAGCGAGTCTGCGACTGGGCGTTTTCGCAAGACAGCGCCTATTTTATACAGTCTCTGACGGAGCCGGACAACGATGCTTCGATCCATATCCTCGAGAAGCTGAAGTTTTACCGCGTCGAAAGCGCAAAAGAAAATATGCTGCTCTGGGAACTGGAACGCCCGGCAAGCAGCTATCTGGCGGTTTATATGAGCATCGGCCTCGCGCTCGGGATCAGTCTGGGGTCGAGCTTTTTCGGAAATATGGCTACAGGACTTGCCATCGGGCTGAGCACGGGCGTCGCGCTCGGCGTGGCGATGGACGCGCAGGACCGCAAGGCGAGAAAACGCGAGCATGAACCGAAAAGGATTGATCCGCCGGGGGATCAATTACGGAAGCGTTGATGCACTGTATACAAAAACGGCGGCTGGCAAGCCGCCGTTTTGTGATACATGGGTGCAGTCACTGCGCGGGCTGGGGATAACGATACCGCTGGCCGCGATAGTTTTCCAGCAGTACTTCCTTGTCGTCCCGGCTGATGACGTAATCGTATCCCACGGGGATCTTCCCGCCGCCGCCCGGCGCGTCGATGACGTATTTCGGCAGCGCGTAGCCGGAGATGTTGCCGGTGAGCTGATGCATGATATCGATGCCTGTCTCCACGCGCGTGCGGAAATGCCCGATACCGCAGCTCAAATCGCACTGGTAGAGATAATAGGGGCGCACACGCATTTTCACAAGACCGAGCAGCAGGCGCTTCATCGTCTCCGCGTCGTCGTTGACACCGCGCAGCAGCACCGTCTGATTGCCCAGCGGAATGCCCGCGTCCACGATGGCCGCGCATGCGCGCGCCGCCTCGGGCGTGAGCTCGTTCGGGTGGTTGAAGTGCGTGTTGATCCAAATCGGATGATAGCGCCGCAGCATGTCCGTCAGCTCCCGCGTAATGCGCATGGGCATCACGACCGGCACGCGCGTGCCGATGCGGATGATCTCCACATGTTCGATGGCACGAATGGAGGAGATGATGCGCTCGAGCTTCGCGGTGCCCATGGTCAGCGGGTCGCCGCCGGAGATCAGCACGTCCCGAATTTCTTTATGGTCGCGAATGTAGGCGACGGCTTTCTGTAACGCCGCCTCCGTGATGGCGCGATCCTCTTCGCCGACGGCCCTGCGGCGCGTGCAGTGGCGGCAGTACATGGAGCACTGCAGCGTTACGAGCAGCAGCACGCGGTCGGGATAGCGATGCACGAGGTGCGGCACAGGGCTGTCGTCCATTTCGCCGAGCGGATCGGCCATATCGTTTTCGTCCGCATGCGTTTCAAGAATCGACGGAACCGCCTGCATCCGAATGGGATCATGCGGATCGTTCGGGTCGATCAGAGAGGCGTAATACGGCGTAATCGCCATGCGAAACGCGCCGAGGCAGGTTTCGATGTCGCGTTGCTCTTGCGGGGTGAGCGGGAGCACGCTTTTGAGCTGCTCCGCGGTGGTGATGCGGTTGGCAAACTGCCATTTCCAGTCGTTCCAGCGGGGATCCATCTGACTTCACCGCCTCTTCAGAGCGCGACGCCGACGCGTTCGGCACCGGCGCGGAGCACCGAATATACGAGCTCCTCGTGCGGCACACCGCAAAATTCGGCGAGCATGGGATAGTCGCTGTAGTGCGGCGCAAGACCCGGCAGGGGGTTGATCTCGATGAAATACACGTGTCCTGCGTCGTCGAGGCGAAAGTCCACGCGCGCAAAGTCCCGGCAGCCGAGCGCGAGAAACGCCTTTTTGGCCAGCCGGACGATCTCTTTTTCCAGCTCCGGCGAAATCTCCGCCGGGCAGCAGTAGGAGACGTATTCGGTATACGCCTGCTTGACGGTGTAGTTGTAGACGTTATAACCCTCGATGGGAGAGCGATGGTAGACGATCTCCATTGGCGGGAACACGGCGACGGACGCGCCGTTGCCGAGCAACCCGACGGTGAACTCGCGGCCGGAGACGAACTCCTCCGCCAGCACATCGCCGCCGTAAAGATCAAAATCCTGCTGCACGAGCGCCTTGAGCTGCGCGGCGTTTTGCGCAATGCAGACGTCGGGGATGCCCTTGCTGGAGCCTTCCGCGTTCGGCTTTACGATGACGGGATATTTCAGCCCTGCGGTGCGGATGGGTGCGCCGGGCGAAAACACGCGCCAGCGCGGTGTGGGCACGCGGTAGGTGGCGAGCAGACGCTTGGCAAGCGCTTTGTCGAGCGCGAGACAGAGCGTCGTCTCGTCCGAACCGGTGAACGGTATCTGTAAGAGGCCAAGCAGCGCGGGCACCTGCGCTTCGCGGGCGCGTCCGCCGCTTCCCTCGGCAATGTTGAATACGATGTCGGGCCGCTCCTCGCGGAGCTTCTGCGGCAGGGAGTCATCCGCTTCGAGCAGCACGGTAGTAAGTCCGCGCCTGCGGATTGCCGCCTCGATGGCGAGCACGGTGTCCATGCTGTCGAATTCGGCCTGGTCGTCCGGCGCCTTGCCGGAGGCGTGATCGGCGTGCTTGAGGTTGTAAGTCACGCCGACTTTAACAGGCCCGAGAGGCACGTCTTCGGATTGGTTTTCCATGTGGCATCACTTCGCTTTCACCATAAAAAATCGCAAACATCATATGCCTGCACGCAAGTTGTAACTCGATTGCGAACGTTTGTCAATATAAAAATTGTGACGTTTTGAGGACGAAAAAACCAGGCCGTTTTTAACGTCAGTTTCTTCTAATGAGTATTATAATTTGCAAAATGGACTGCGATTTTTTTCGATGGGCAGACCGAAAAACAAACGCGGTTTCGGACGCTGTTTCCGCGAGAATTCCGGCCGGAACGGGAAGCGTTAAGGCAGGATAAAAAATTGCGCGCGCTGCATAAAGACCGTATAAAGATTCGCCCGCACGGCTTGATTTTGAGAGAAACGCGGGGTAGGATTCAACTATCGATTAAACGGGAGGATGACTTATATGGGAATTGCGTTGGCATTCATCGGCATCGTCGTCGTATGCGTACTGGTCTACTTTCTGCTTGAGCTCATCGACAAAAACAAGAAAAAGAAGTAACGGTTTCAAAGAGAAATACGAGTTCGTTTCAAACGCCGCCGGGGTTGGTCAGCCCGACGGTGTTTCTGTATGAAAGCGTATGAAAGTGTGCTAAAATAGGCGCAGAAACAGGCTCGTTTTGGACGGAAAGCGCGGCGCATATGAGTCAACGCATCAAGCGAACGATCAAGCATGTTATCATCACAATCGGCATTCTCTCCGCCGTGACGGGGCTAAGTCTGCTGCTGGATCAGCTGGACGATGTTTCGCACAGCGACGCGTATGTTTCCATGCTCTTTATCCTCGCGGTGCTGATCATTTCGCGCGTCACGGACGGATATTTTTACGGGCTTGCAGCTTCCGTCTACGGTGTGCTGATCGTGAACTATTTCTTTACGTTTCCCTATTTTCAATTCAATTTTTCGCTTTCGGGTTATCCGATCACCATGCTTGCGCTGTTTACCGTTTCCATGCTCACAAGCGCGCTTACTACGCGCATGAAGCGGCAGGAACAGGCGCGCGCCGAGGCGGCGCGGGAGAAGATGCGCGGCGATCTGCTCCGCGCGATTTCGCACGACTTTCGCACGCCCTTGACGTCCATCATAGGCGCGAACGCCGTGCTCATGGAAGGCGGCGACACGCTGACGCCGGAGCAAAAATGCGTGCTGCAGCAAACGATATCTTCGGAGTCGGTCTGGCTGCAGCGCATGGTGGAAAACCTGCTTTCAGTGACGCGCATCTCCGGCGGAACGGGCGCAAAAATTGAAAAGACGCAGGAAGTGATGGAGGAGATCGTGGCGGCTGCGGCGGAGAAATTCCGCGCGCGGTTTCCCTCCTTCCCGGTGCGCGTCCGTGTGCCGACGGAAGCGCTCCTCTGCCCGATGGACGCGCTTTTAGTCGAACAGGTTCTGCTCAATCTGCTGCAAAATGCTGCGCAGCACGCAACGGGAGCGACGCATGCGGAAATTTTAGTCACGTGCGAAAAGACGCAGGCGCTCATCAGTGTGCTGGACGACGGCTGCGGCATGAAAAAAGAGCAGATCGTCCGCTACAGGCGCGGCAAAGGCGGGGAATGGGAAACGGGCGGCGACTCGTCTAGATCCGCTGGCATAGGGCTTTCGGTTTGCGCGGCGATTGCGTCCGCGCACGGCGGCAGTCTGCGGCTGGAAAACAGGCCCGGCGGCGGGCTTTGTGCCACGCTGCTCCTGCCGATGGAGGAATAGCCTATGGAAAACGGCTGGCGGATTCTGATTGTAGAGGACGAACCGGGCATCACCGGTTTTCTGAGCACGATTCTGATGCAGAACGGGTACGAGGTGGAAAAGGCCGCCAATGGGAAGGAGGCGCTGATGATGGCATCGTCTCGCTGCCCGGACGCGGTGATTCTCGACCTCGGTTTGCCGGACATGGACGGCCAGCGGGTGATTTCCTCCCTGCGCGAATGGTCGGGCGTGCCGATCCTCGTGGTCTCCGCGCGCACGCATGAGCGCGACAAGATCGCCGCGTTCGATCTCGGCGCGGACGACTACGTCACCAAGCCGTTTTCGCCCGGCGAACTGCTCGCGCGGGTCAAAACCGCGCTTCGCCATGCAAAAGCGCGGGACGACGCGGCGCAAACAGCGCCAAAGGTTTGTTTTCACGTTGGCGCGCTGACGGTGCATTATGACAAGAGGCGTGTTTTGTTAAACGGAATGGATGTGCACCTGACGCAGATCGAATATAAAATCGTCGCGCTGCTGAGCCAGAACGCGGGCAGAGTGCTGACCTATGACGCCATCCTGAAGCAAGTCTGGGGGCCGACCATGGCGCAGGGGCAGCAGTTGCTTCGGGTCAACATGGCGAATATCCGCCGAAAACTGGAGATGAACCCAGCCGAACCGCGGTACATTAAAACCGAGATCGGCGTCGGATACTGGATGCCGGAGGGAGAATGAAACGGCGCCCGCTTTCGCGGGCGCTTTGGCAAGACAGACCGCAGAGATGCGGTTTTTTGATTTTAATCAAGAGCGGGGAAAGTGACAGTGACGGTCGTGCCGATGCCGACCTTACTTTCAAGCTGCACCGTCGCGCCGAGCGTTTCGGCGGAATGCTTGACGATGGAGAGTCCGAGTCCCGTGCCGCCGATCTGCTTGTTGCGGCTGCGATCCACTCGGTAAAACCGCTCGAACACGCGCGAAAGATGATCCTCCGGTATGCCGATGCCGGTGTCGGAGACATGCAGCTCCACACGCTGATCCAGCCGCTTGAGCGAGACACCTACGCTGCCGTTGGAGGTGTTGTATTTGATCGCATTGTCCACAAGGTTTAACACAATCTCTTCGAGAATCTTCGGAATGCCGCGGACCTTTGCGTTTTCGCAGCTGACGTTGAGTGAAACGCCCGCTTTCTCCGCCTGCGGCTGGAGCCGCTGACAGACGTCCTCGCAGATTGCCTTGAGATCCACGGGCACAAGCTCCGGCAGGGACGTCTTCTCGTCCAGCTGAGAGAGGCGAATGATGTCCTCGATCAGCGACATGAGCTGCGACGCCTCCGAATAGATCTTTCCGGCGAAGCGGCGTGTGTCCTCCGTCTTGGCCACGCCGTCGCGCATGATCTCGGCATAGCCGAGGATGGAGGTGAGCGGCGTCTTGAGTTCATGGGAAACGTTTGCCGAAAACTCGCGGCGCATCCGTTCGGCGGCGACGCGGTCCGTAACGTCCAGAATCAGGATCACCGTTCCGGCGGGCTCGGCTTTGTCCATGACGAGACTTGCCAGAACCTGATAGGTGCTTGCGCCTCGAATCAGCGTCGCCTGACCGGAACCGCCGAGTTTTGCCTGCTCCAACGCCTGCTGCAGCGCCACGCTGCGGTTGAGCATGAGCACATGAGAGCCTTTGACGCTCTCCGCGTCCGCGCCAAATATGGCGGCGGCGCTGCCGTTGATGGCGAGCATGCGATCGCCCGCGTCCAGCAGGATAAATCCTTCGCGCATATGCTCGGTCACCGCCGTGAACTCACGCTGTTTTTCGGAGAGCGCGGTCATGCGGCTGACGATTTCGCGGCGCTGGCGTTCCATGCCGGTTAAAAGCGGGGCAAGCTCGTCGTAAGTGACGTTGCCGAGCGGATTTTCCAGATCGAGCGAGTTGATGGGTTTTACGATGGTCTTGGCTGCATAGCGCGCAAAGAGCACTGAAACAGCCGCGATGGCGGTGAACACAAGCAGCATCGTGGGCAGGAGTTTGTTCAGCAAACCCAGCACGCTTTGCTGACTGGTTGCAACGCGAAGGACGCGTCCGTCCGTCAGGAGCCTGGCGTAATAAAAATTCTTCATCAGCTGCGTTGTGGAGTAGCGCGAGCTGGTGCCTTCGCCGTTGGCCTGCGCGGCGGCGACTTCCGGCCGATCCGCGTGGTTTTCGAGCTTCAGAGCATCCGCCGAAGTGTCGTACAGCACGGTTCCGTCCTGACTGATCAGCGTGACACGCGTGCCCTTGGGCAGGCTGGAAAGATAGGCGGATTCGTCCGCCGAGGCCAGCAAGCCGGATTTTACATAGTCGCACTCCGACGAGAGCTGCGAAAACACAAGGGTTTCGTAAGAGCGGTACTGCGCAATCAGGATCACCCCGCCGAGCAGCAGCGCCGCGATCAGCGAGGAAAGGAAGATGTTCCAGAAAATTCGTTTCTTCATTCAATCAGGCTCCCGTGAAAAATCAGGTGATTGGCTTTATCGCGCTGCCTATTCGCCAAAGCGGTATCCCACGCCGCGCACGGTTTCAACAAACCGTCCGCACGCGCCAAGTTTCGTCCTGAGCGTCTGTACATGCACGTCCACGGTGCGCGTTCCGCCCTCATAATCGTATCCCCAGACGGTCTCAAGCAGCTGCTCGCGCGTAAAGGCGCGCCCGGCGTTTTCCATGAGGAAGGCAAGCAGCGAAAATTCCTTATAGGTCAGCGTGATGGCCTGCCCGTCCGCCGTAACCGTGTGCTTGGCGGTGTCAACGGTCAGTTCTCCGTGCACAAGCCGCTCCGCGCTGGTCTTCATGCCGCTTCTGCGCAGCAGCGCCTTGACGCGCGCGACGAGCTCCGCCATGCCGAAGGGCTTTGTGATGTAGTCGTCCGCGCCGAGGTCGAGGCCGGAGACCTTGTCGAATTCCGTGGTCTTGGCGGTGATCATCATGACGGGGACGGATGTCGTGCCCGCGCCGGCGCGGATTTTCTTCAAAATCGAAAGGCCGTCCTCGCCGGGAATCATGATGTCCAGCAGCACCAGCGAGGGTTTTTCCGCGGCGGCCGCGGCAAAAAACGCGGCGGCGTCCGAAAATCCTTTCGTGGCAAGGCCGGTCTGGTTGAGCGTGTAGACTACAAGCTCTCGAATGTTCGCGTCGTCTTCCACATAATAAATCATAGCTCGGCACCCTTATGCACGCCCGTGATGGAATACTCCGCCCACTCGGCGATGTTCTGCGCATGGTCGCCGATGCGTTCGAAATATTTGGCGATCATCAAAAGGTCTACGGCCTGCTCGCCGTTGGCCGGGTCGTGCTGGATCAAGGAGATGAGCTCGCCTTTGATCGTGTCGAATAGATCGTCGATCACGTCGTCCATGTCGATGATCTTGCGCGCAAGGGTGAGATCCTTGTTGATGAACGCGTCGATGCTGCCCGAAACCATGCGAATGGAAGCTTCGGCCATCTGCGGCAGGTGTTCGAGGGACTTGATATACGGCTTTCCGGCAAGATAGATCACGATGCCGGAGATATCCGCCGCCTGGTCGCCGATGCGCTCCATGTCCGTAATCATCTTGAGCGCGGCGGAGATGAGGCGAAGATCCTTCGCAACGGGCTGCTGCTGGAGCAGCAGCTTGAGGCAGAGAGACTCGATGTCCCGCTCTTTCAGATCGACCTCGTGGTCAAAGGTGATGGCGTGGTTGGCCGCCTCGACATCCTGCTGGATGAGCGCTTCGCTGGCGGCCTGAATCGCGTGCTCGATCAGCGCGCCCATCTCCAGCAGTTCCTGATTCAGCAGGCGCAGTTGTTCTTCAAATGTGATTCGCATTAACCGAACCTCCCTGTGATGTAATCTTCTGTGCGCTTGTCGCGCGGCATGCTGAAGAGTTTTTCCGTAACCCCGTATTCAACGACTTCGCCGAGTAGGAAAAAAGCGGTATTGTCCGAGATGCGGGCGGCCTGCTGCATATTGTGCGTTACGATTATTATAGTATATTTTTCCCGCAGCGTCACGCAAAGGTCTTCAATCTTACTGGTGGAGATTGGGTCGAGCGCGCTGGTCGGCTCATCCATGAGCACAACCTCCGGCTCAACGGCAAGCGCGCGCGCGATGCAGAGGCGCTGCTGCTGACCGCCGGAAAGTCCCAGCGCGTCTTTTTTCAGCCGATCCTTCAGCTCTTCCCAGATTGCCGCGTCCCGAAGCGAGCGCTCTACGATGTCGTCCAGACGCGCCTTGCCGCGTACGCCATGGGTGCGCGGGCCGAACGCAACGTTGTCATAGACGCTCATGGGGAAGGGGTTCGGCTTTTGAAACACCATGCCGACGCGCTTTCGCAGCATCGTCGTGTCCATGCCGCCGGCATAGATGTCCTGCCCGTCCAGCAGCACCGTGCCGGTGATGCGGCAGCCTTCCACGAGGTCGTTCATGCGGTTGAGGGAGCGCAAAAGCGTGCTTTTTCCGCAGCCACTTGGACCGATGAACGCGGTGATCTGCTGCGCCGGTATCTTCAGCTCCACGTTTTTCAGCGCGTGGAGCTGCGTGTAGTACAGATCCAGATTCGAAATTTCAAATTTGTCCATATCCTGTTTCCTTTATCTAAACGTATGTGCTTCCTGAAAAATATTGCTCGCGCGTTCTTATGCTGAAAGACGCGTCAGATCTTTCGCCTGCTTACGTGCCGCGCAAGCATCGCCGAGAGCGCGTTGATGCCGACGACGATGACAAGCAGTACGACGGCGGTTGCGTACGTCTGGTCGATATACAGCCCCTCCTGCGAGAGCGCGTACATATGCACCGAGAGCGTGCGCGCGGAGTCCATGATGCCAGAGACCGTATCGGAGGACGTGCCCGCCGTGTACAGCAGCGCCGCCGTCTCGCCGACCGTGCGGCCAACGCCGAGAATTACGCCGGCGAGGATGCCTGGCACCGCGTCCGGCAGAACCACGCGAAAGACCGTTCGAAGCCGCCCGGCGCCGAGGCCAAAGCTGCCCTCGCGGTAACTGTCCGGCACGCTCATGAGCGCTTCTTCCGAGGTGCGCAGAATGACCGGCAGTATCATGATTGCGATGGTCAGCGCGCCGGAGAGCATCGAAAACCCGAGCTTGAGCGCGGTAACGAAAAACAGCATGCCGAACAGCCCGTATACGATGGATGGAATGCCGGCGAGCGTTTCGGCGTTCATGCGGATGATGCGCACAAGACGGCTGCCGCGATGTGCGTATTCCACGAGATAGATCGCGGCGAATACGCCGAGCGGAACCGCGATGATGAGCGCGAGCGCCGTCAGAAGAATCGTATTGAGCAGCGCGGGCAGAAGCGAGAGGTTCTCCGTTGTATAGCGCCACTCAAAGAGCTTCCAGGAGAGGTGCGGCACGCCCTTGATGAGAATATAGCCGACCACAAAGAGCAGCGCGCCGACGGTGACGATGGTTGCGATATACACGAACATGCGGAGGAAAAATGCGGAAATCTTTTGTCGCTTCATGACTTTTTCCCCCGTTTCGTGAGTGAGAAGAGAAAGTTGATGATGAGGATAAACACAAACAGCACAACGGCCGTCGCAATCAGCGCCTCCCTATGCAGGTCTGCGGAATAGCCCATCTCCATGACGATGTTCGTCGTGAGCGTGCGCAGTCCCTTGAGCAGACCCTGCGGCATGCGCGGCTGGTTTCCGGCAACCATGATGACCGCCATGGCTTCGCCGATGGCGCGGCCTACGCCGAGGATTACGGCGGCGGTCACGCCGCTTTTTGCGGCGGGCAGAATGACGGAGAATACCGTTCGTTCATGCGTTGCCCCCAACGCGAGCGCGCCCTCGTAATAGGAGGACTCCACCGCGTTGAGCGAGCTTTCGGAGACGGTGATGACCGTTGGCAATATCATGATGGCAAGCACGATGCTTGCGGCGAGCATGCTGCCGCGGCCGCCGAGCAGAGGCACGATGACCACAAGCCCGAAAAAGCCGTATACGACGGAAGGGATTCCGGCGAGCAGCTGCACGGCGGGCTTGAGCAGATGCACCATCCGCTTCGACGCAAAGCGCGAGAGAAACAGCGCCGTCAGCAGACCGACCGGTACGCCGAGCACGAGCGCGCCCGCGGTCACATACAGGCTGCCGAGGATCATGGGCAGTATGCCGTAGATGTCGTTGCTGGGCCGCCAGACCGTTCCAAGAAGGAACTTAAACACGCCGATTTCGGCGATGGCGGGCACGCCGCTGATCAACAGATAAAACGTAATCAGCAATACCGCGAGGATACTGACGCAGGCAGCGGCGAGAAATAAGATTCTCGCCGCACCTTCACGCACTTGGTTATTTCGTCCCGCGGCGGTTTCACGCTTGAGGGAGTTTTTGTCTTTCATCCAAGTCGCTCCAAATCCGATGCTTCGTTATTATTGTACTTCCGCCCAGTTGGTCGTTTCGCCGACGTAGATCTGGCGGACCTGCTCCGAGGTGAGGCCGGAGACGGGGTTGTCGTTGTTGACGACGATCGCGATGCCGTCGATGGCGATGACGGTCGGGGTGACGCCGCTGGCAAGCTCGCTGTCCTTGAGTTCGCGGGACGCCATGCCGATGTCGCAGTTGCCTTCGATTGCCATCTTGATGCCCGTGCTGGAGTCGCTCATCTGGATTTCGATTTCAGCGTTCGGGTTGACCGCCATGTAGGCTTCCTTCAGTTTCTCCATGACCGGGGTGACGGAGGAGCTGCCTGCTACGACGACTTTGCCCGCGACGGTGCTGCCTGCATAAGCGGGGGCGTTGTCAACGCTCGCGATGTACTTGTTGTCCTGAATGACGGCCTGGCCTTCCGCGCTGAGGATGAAGTCGATGAACGCCTGCGCGGCTTCGGAAACGGTCGCCTGGGTTGCAATGTTGAACGGACGGGCTACCTTATAGGTGCCGGCTTTGATGTTTTCCACGGTCGCATCCGCGCCGTCGATCTGCAAGGCCTTGACGGTGTCGTTCAGGGATCCGAGGGAGATGTAGCCGATGGCGGCGACGTTGCCTGCGACGGTCTGGAGGACGACGGAGGTGCTGTTGACGATTTCGGCGTCAAGCGTCGTGTAGTCGACCTTGGTGCCGCTGGCGTCTTTCTGCTCTACGCCCATGAGTTCGATGAACGCGCCGCGCGTGCCGCTGCCATCCTCACGGGAGACGACGACGATGTCTTCGTCAAAGGACTGGGCCGCCGGAGCTTCGGTCGCTTCCGCTGCGGGGGCTTCTGTGGCTTCCACGACGGGAGCCTGGGTTGCCTCGGTCGCGTTGGTCGCGGCGGGCGTGCTGGCGCAGGCCGCAAGGCCGGCTACCATGGTCAGTGCGATCAGCATCGCAAGAATTTTCTTCATCATTAACGTTTCTCCTTTTTTCTTTCTCATGCAACAAGCATAAACGAGCAATGTTTGATCAAAATACCGGCTAGATCAAATGTGTGTAAAATCACAAAAAAAGAAACTGCAGATTTTTTACATAAAAAAGAAGCGAAATGAGGCGGCAAATCTCGTCTCGGACCCGCCGAAACTTGCAATGAACGGCACTTTCCGTTATAATACATCGGTCGGCGCACCCGGCCGGAGAACGGCTGATTTCGGGTGCGCGAAGGATAGAACAGACCAATGCACACCAGCGACTTTTTCTACGATTTACCCAAGGAACTCATTGCGCAGACGCCGATTGCGGATCGATCCGCCTCGCGCCTGCTCGTTTACGACCGCGCAAAGAAACAGATTCAGGATCGCGTGTTTTCCGAGATCACGGAATTTCTTTCGCCAAAGGACGTGCTCGTGCGCAACAACACGCGTGTACTGCCCGCCCGGCTCTATGCAAAGCGAAGCGACACCGGCGGCGGAATGGAGTTTCTTCTATTAAAGAGAACCGGTGATAAAACCTGGGAATGCCTCGCGCGCCCTGCGCGCAGGGCGGTTCCGGGCAGGGAGTATGTCGTCAACGGCGAGCTTAGCGTTCGCGTTTTGGGCGACACCGGCGCGGACGGCGGCAAGACGATTGAACTGCAATACGACGGCATCTTTGAAGAGGTGCTCGACCGCGCGGGGCAGATGCCTCTTCCACCATATATTACGCAGCGGCTGGAGGACAAGACGCGCTATCAGACCGTATATGCGCTGACAAACGGCTCCGCGGCGGCGCCGACGGCGGGGCTGCATTTTACAAACGAGCTGCTTTCCCGCATCGCCGCGCAGGGAACGGATATCGTGGACATCCTGCTGCATGTCGGCCTCGGTACGTTTCGACCGGTTTCGGAGGCGAACATCGAGGATCACGTGATGCACGAGGAGTATTACGAGGTTTCGTCCGAGGCGGCGGCGCGCGTCAATCGCGCGCGGGAGACCGGCGGGCGCATCGTCGCCGTCGGCACGACGAGCTGCCGCACGCTCGAGAGCGTGACGGATGAAGACGGCGTCGTGCGACCGGGCAGCGACTGGACGGGAATCTACATCACGCCCGGCTATCGATTCCGCGCGGTGGACGCGCTGATTACGAACTTTCACCTGCCGGAGTCGACGCTTTTGATGCTCGTCTCCGCGTTTATGGGGCGCGAGGAAGCGCTTCGCTGCTACGAACATGCGATTGCGGAGCGCTACCGCTTTTTCAGCTTCGGGGATGCGATGCTGATTCTGTAAGCGGGTTACGATCGAACGACACGGGAGAAGACGCCATATGGCATATCCTTTTACATTTGAACTCAAACACGTCTGCAAGCAGAGCGGCGCGCGGCGCGGCGTTCTGCATACGCCGCACGGGGACATCGAAACGCCGATCTTCATGCCCGTCGGCACACAGGCGACGGTCAAGGCGATGACCCCGCGCGACCTCGTCGACGTCGGCGCGAATATCATCCTTGGCAACACATACCATCTCTACCTGCGACCCGGGCACAGGCTCGTTGAAGAGGCGGGCGGCCTGCATAAATTCATGCGCTGGGATCGGCCGATTCTGACCGACAGCGGCGGGTTTCAGGTGTTTTCTCTGGCGAAGATCAACGACATCAAGGAGGACGGCGTGCTGTTTCGCTCCCACATAGACGGGAGCAAGCACTTTTTCACGCCGGAGTCCGTCATGGAGATCGAGCAGGCGCTTGGTGCGGATATCGCGATGTGCTTCGACGAGTGCGCGCCGTATCCGTCCGATTACAAGTATACGATCGACGCGATGGAGCGCACACACCGCTGGGCGGAGCGCTGCAAGAACGCGCACACGCGCGGCGATCAGGCACTGTTTGGCATCGTGCAGGGCGGCATGTTTGAAGACCTGCGCATTCAGAGCGCGAAAACACTCGCGGACATGGACTTTCCCGGCTACGGCATCGGCGGCCTGAGCGTCGGCGAACCGAAGCACGTTATGTACGAAATGCTCGAAACCATGATGCCCTATATGCCGGAACACAAGCCGCGCTACCTCATGGGCGTCGGCAGCCCGGACTGCCTGCTCGAGGGCGTGCTGCGCGGGGTCGACATGTTCGACTGCGTGCTGCAGACGCGCGCGGGCAGAAACGGCATGGCGCTGACCCGGCATGGGCGCATGACGCTGAAAAACGCGAAATATGAGCACGACTTTTCGCCGCTGGAGGAGGACTGCGACTGCTACTGCTGCCGCAATTTCTCCCGCGCGTATCTGAGGCACTTATTTAAGGAAAAGGAAATCCTTGGCGCGCAGCTCTTAACGACGCATAACCTGCGATTTTCGCTGCGGCTCATGGAGGACGTGCGCCGCGCGATTTCGGAGGATCGCTTTGCCGACTTTGCGCGCGAACTGCTCGAACAGGGCATCTACGACGGACTGCAAGAGACGAACAACGCTTGAAGACCATCGCTTGTAAAACAAAACGCGATTGAGCGCGAGAGGCGAATGATAGTTGAAGACCATCGTCTGTAAAACAGAAGAAGACACGCAGTCGCTCGGGCAGCGGCTGCTTCGCGCGCTGCCCGTTCCGTCGTTTGTCGCGCTCTATGGAGACCTCGGCGCGGGCAAGACCGCTCTGGTGCGCGGCATGGGCGCGGCGGCGGGTACGAGCGAGGTGCGTTCGCCAACGTTTACCATCGTGCACGAATACGAAACCCGTCCGCGGCTGGTGCATTTCGACGCATACCGCCTGAATGACGCGGACGAGCTTTTTGCCATTGGATTTGAGGAGTATCTGGCGCAGAACGCCGTACTCGTTCTGGAATGGGCGGAGCGTGTGCCCGAGGCGCTGCCGGAGGAACGGCTGGAGCTGCATATATCCGGAAGCGGGGAAGAGCCCCGCGTGATCGAATTGTCGCCTTACGGGAAAGCGTATGAAAGCGTGGTAAATATTTTATGAACCTGCTGGCAATCGACACCACATCCGCCATCGCCACCGCCGCGCTCTTTCGCGACGGCGCTCTCGTGCGCGAGCGCGAGGCGGACGCGGCGAAGAAGCACGCCGAGACCGTGCTGCCGCTGATCGACGCGCTGCTGGAAGAGTGCGGCGTGCCGATCGGTCAGATCGACCTGTTCGCGGTCGATATCGGCCCCGGGTCGTTTACGGGCGTGCGCATCGGCGTCAGCCTTGTCAACGCGCTGGCGTTCGCAACCGATCGAATGATCGTCCCGGTCGACGCGCTGCGCGCTCTGGCGCTGTCGGCGGGGGAGACGGAGAAACCCGTCTGCGCCATGATCGACGCGCGAAACGGCAACGCCTACGCCGCGCTGTACCGCGCGGGTGAAACGATGATTGAGCCGTGCGCGGTTGGGATAGAATCGTTTCTGGCGCGTTTGCCGGAAGACACGGTGTTCGTCGGGGACGCGCATACGGAGGAACAGACTTATCCGCGTGCGCGGTTTGTCGGCTTTGCCGCGCTGGCCATGCAGGACAAAGCGCGGCGCGAGGTGGAGCCGACCTACCTGCGTTCTTCGCAGGCAGAGCGGCTCAAGCAGAAAACACGCTCCCAGGAGGCGTAAATCAGCCATGGAACAGGAGATCATCCGTCCGATGGTGCGGCAGGACGTCAGCCGCGTGCACGAAATCGAATGTGCGTGCTTTCGCTCGCCATGGTCGAAGCTCGCGTTGCTTGGGGAGCTGCGAAACGACGTTGCGCACTATCTTGTGATGGAGGCGGACGGCGTAATCTGCGGCTACGGCGGCATGTGGGTGCTCTTTGAAGAGGCGCATGTGACGAACGTTGCAATCATGCCGGACTATCGCAACAAAGGGCGGGGCAGGCGGCTCATGCTCGCGATGATGCGTCATGCGGTTTTGCACGGCGCGGAGAAGATGACGCTCGAGGTGCGCGAAAACAATCTGGTTGCGCAGCGGCTCTACGCGGCGCTGGACTTTGAACAAAACGGCTTTCGTCCGGGGTACTACTCCGACACGGGAGAGGGTGCAAAGCTGTTGTGGAACTACGACATCAAATGGACGCTAGAGCGCCTGGAACAGAACGAAAACACATTGCTATAGAGAAACGACACAGAGGAGACAAAACACATGAAACCGTATGAAGAATGGAAACAACTGGTTGAGACTGAGCGGCAGCAGACGGAACACGACGCCTTCTGGAGCGCGTATTTCGACAAGGAAACCGAGGCCTACCGCGCGATCCTGATCGAAGGCACGGGAAAACTCGAAGGAACGCACGCGGAGCTTGCGGAAAAATTCGGCATGAGCGCGGCGGAGTTCGCGGGTTTTCTGGACGGCGTCAACACGAGCCTGACGGAGGAAGTCGACCTCGAAACGCTCGAAACCGACACTTTGCTCAAGCTCGCGGTCGATTTTGAAAAGCTCTACTTCAATATGCACAAGGCCAAGGCAAACTGGCTCTATGAGCTCAAGGAATGGGAACCGGTTCTGAGCGAGGAAAAGCGCAAAGAGATTACCAAGGCGTACCGACAGAGCAATATCTTCGTGCGCGAAACGCGCGTTGGGCGCAACGATCCCTGCCCCTGCGGCAGCGGCAAAAAATACAAGGCGTGCTGCGGTAAAAACGCCTGACGCGACGCGTATTCCGAAAGATTTGCGCGGCGCGGGGCTGGAAAAAGGGGTAATCTTTTTGTCAAATTCGATTGACAGAAGGCCCCCTCGCCGCTATAATTAATCTTCGGAACTCGCTTCCTGCGCCTGTAGCTCAGCAGGATAGAGCAACGGCCTTCTAAGCCGTAGGTCCCGGGTTCGAATCCCTGCAGGCGCGCCAAGCTGCACGACACCCCGGCGCGTAAAGTGCCAGGGTGTCGCGCATGTCGCTTTCGGGCGAGGCCGCGCAGATGCGGCTTTTCCGGTATGGTGGGTATAGCTCAGTTGGTTAGAGTGCCTGGTTGTGGCCCAGGAGGTCGTGGGTTCAAATCCCACTACTCACCCCATTTTACCGATTCAGCGTGCTGTGGGGTGTCGCCAAGCGGTAAGGCACCAGACTTTGACTCTGGCATTCGTAGGTTCAAATCCTGCCACCCCAGCCATTTTTTTGATCCGTTAGCTCAGTCGGTAGAGCACCTGACTTTTAATCAGGGTGTCCGGAGTTCGAGTCTCCGACGGATCACCATTTTTATTTTACGGCCGGCCTTGATCTGCGTGCGGGTGTGGCGGAATTGGCAGACGCGCCAGATTTAGGTTCTGGTGCCCGAAAGGCGTATGGGTTCAAGTCCCTTCGCCCGCACCAAACCTTTTGATCGACACATGCGGGAGTAGCTCATTTGGTAGAGCGCAGCCTTGCCAAGGCTGAGGTGGCGGGTTCGAGCCCCGTCTCCCGCTCCATTTTTTAGCAAGATGCCACAACTGAATAACCGCGTGCAGGTATAGTGTAGCGGTAACACATTAGCCTTCCAAGCTGAGATCACGGGTTCGAGTCCCGTTACCTGCTCCAAATAAACCCCGTCAAGTGTAGTGTTACACTAAAAACGGACAAGTAAAAAGCCTACGGTATAATAAACCGTAGGTTTTTGCGTAAAAGGAGAAATCATGAATAAGCATTACAGCAACGAGTTGGAAGAACGGGTCGTGAGATAATATCTGGAAGGCGCAAAAATGAATGAACTGGTCCGTCGATATGAACTAGCTGATAAACAGCGTTTTTTGACGCTCAATGGTATAGTACTGACCTGCACCGATATCTCGCAATTTAAATAAGAATTTGTAATTTCTGCTTGCATTTCAAAATTCGAGAGTTCTGCTTGCATTTCAAAATTCGAGGGCGTAGTATAAAAACAAGAAGATTTTGTAACAGCCCGGCTTGCCAAAGCGTCTTTGAAACACTTAAATTCGTTGTAAGAAAATTAGGCGGTGAGGTTTTGGCTGATGTTTACAATTATTATATTGAATTTTTGCTTATATTTCACGATCATTCACTGACAGAATTTAGTCGATTGAACAAGCAGTTCGAGCATTGCCGCAACGAAAACACTAATATTTCAGCTTAAGATGATATTTAACTGCGAGATTGATATGCTATGGTAATTTTAATAAAATAAATAGTATTTACTAATTTAATAAATTCATTAATCAGGAGGTGCAGAATGAAAAAATTAAAATATCTTTTTTGTTTATTTACTTTTATCTTCATTTTTTCTGCTGGTTGTGCTCCAAGCAGCCCCAAACAGGTAACTGAAAAGTTCTTAAATGCATACGTCAAGGGCGATATTGATACAATGGTGGAATTTTTAGATTCACCATCTGCACAACTTGTTGAGGGTATTTATGGTTTGGCTGGTGGGTTTATTGGTATTGATGCCTCCACTCTTATAAGCTTATCACCTGCATTAATGTCCATAATGGATTCACAAGACCTATATAGCATCGACTACAAAATAGAAAATGAAGTTGTTAACGGAGAAAACGCTACGGTTGATGTTACTATAACTATCTCTAGCAATGGAGCATCAGAAAGTCAGCGGATATCCTTACCTTGTGTAAAAATTGAAGGCAAATGGTATGTTTCATTGTTGTCCAACTTAACGAATGATATTGATTCTAGCTCTGAGAGCATATCGACAGATATTGATTTCAGCTCTGAGAGTACTTCGAATGATATCGATCGCAGCACAGAGAGTATATCGAAAGATGTTGATCTCAAAGAGTTAGACATAAACGAGATAGAAATCATTCCAATATACGCAAATTATCTTGAGCTAGAACCAAATGATAATTATCATTCTTCAATTTATGGAAAGGAGGGCTGGAAACTCGTAATTATTGAGGCCGCTATATCTAATCTATCCTCTAATTGCATGGACATTTCTGCATTATGCGATGGGCAATACCTAAATCAATCTATGTTTGTTACGCATGGAAAGTATGAATACCCCTGCGTTTACAGTTCATCTACTGTAACATGGTTGCCTCCTCAATGTACCTTTTTTAATTACATGTATACACAAAGCAACACAACAAAGATTGAGAATTTCGCTTTTGTATTCCAAGTACCGTCTGAATTTGATGACTATTCATTTAAATTCGGTAATCAAAAATCGATTGATCTCATAAATATGTTAAAGCAAGATGCAAGCAATTTCTCCTATGTGGACGAACATTTTCGCTCATATGAGAAATACAATTTTTCTAGTGCAGAAGGTGCTATACTACTTCATGATTCTGATGTAATCATGAAAATTGAAGAAATCAACAGCTCCTCCCTTGGTATGCACCTTATATTATCACTTGAGAACATTGGCGGGAATGATATTTCTTTCTCAAGCGATACTGTAGATGTAGCCATTGTGGATTCACAAGGGGTTCTTGCAGAATTATTTCCATCTCAATGGTCAATTGACATTGCGCCTGGGTTTGTGAAACAAATATCATATAGTCTTGATTCAACTCCCGATAATTATATTGCTGATCCCAGATTTGTTTACGTGTTATTAGATAATAAGACGCTTCAAACATATAGAATCAAGGAAGCATCGTCTCTTGCAAACTTACAGGATCCCAAAAGCTTACAAGAAGAAAAAGAGCAGGAGTTACAACAATCCATTACTGTTCTTAGCGCAGATTATATCGAGGATTATTTTATATTTGGAGATGTGGTTCAATACTATGCGAGTCGCCCTGATTTTGAAATAGCAGGAATATTTGATAATCAAATGATAGTTTATGATTCTTGGATTAAGAACTGGGTCGGAGAGACATGGGAACTTGCGTTACAAGACTCGGAGGGCAACAGACGACTCGTCAGCGAGATTCCCGGAGGCGCGACCGCATTGAATTATATTGGAACTACGGGAACATTTTATCTCATGTGGGACAATTATAGCAGTATTGATGTAACGCGTTATAATCTTGCAAACGGCAATCAGAAGTCAATAAATATAGTTTGCAGCGCTTTACCTGAATATTCACGCGGAAGAGTGCTAGCTGACGAAGAAAACATTTATTTAGTGAATAGTGAGGGAGTTACGACAGTTAATTTCCAAACAGAGGAAATTTCAAAAGCAGATGCTCCAACGACTGAAAGTGATTACGGTAGCTATTCCTACTCATTCGGAGGTGCAACATACGGGTGTAAAGATTATCTGATCTTTCCATCGGGCTTCGCTCCATGGTTTCTATATGAAAAAAGCACAAAACAGCTATATCCTTTGTCAATTTTCGATGAAATCGATGGTGATATTCTATTCGTTGATAATAAGATGTACTACATATCTAACATTTCTGATACTCCACAAATAGTTCAATTTGATCTGGACACAAATACACGGAAAATTCTATATTCTCAAAAGAAATTAAATGAATCGTATTATTACGGGATTCTCAGTCCTCTACAAATCGTGAATGGTTACATTTATTTCTGTTACAAAGAGCCAGATGAAACATATTCTATTCGAAAAATATCAATTCTGGATTAGCTACACTAAACTGTACAGAAAAGATAAGGTAGTGGGATCCTCTTGAAGAAGAAAGACAAGGAGAAACCTTCAAAATGATCAAGGCTGAAGTTGTCTACTCACGTCGCTTTGAAACGTTAGAGCAACTCCAGTTGGAGCTGCTGGATTATGTTCACTGGTTCAACAACATCCGCTTACATGGAACCCTTGGATGCTTGCTACCAGCAGAGTTTAGGAGATCCCGTACCTTATAAAATCTATCCGACTTACTGTTGACAATCCACTTTGCAGCTGGAACTGAACGATGCTTGGATTTGCCTGATCCATTAATTAGCATCCATGAAACCGACAGAGTCTCAAAGTACTGATGACCATTATATTAATAACCTGACGCTCTGCTGACAGTGTGTGCTGATATACGCGATTGAGTGTGTCCAATCGTACGGCACTTCATAAACGGATTGATTCTCAATGAAATAGTGGTTATGGTTAATGGGGCCTTTTGAGCTTGGGGAAACAGAGAAACCACCCGTATTGCGGGTGGTTTCTCTTTGCCTACTTATAATTTAAAATGGTACCAGATCAAAACATAGATGGCTAAGAGCAAAAGAAAAAGGTTCCAGAAAATTTTTTTACCAGTTATATAGGACAATGATCTACAGCGCCGTCACATGATCCAAAAGCTCCTGCACATTCCCCTGAATGGTCGGATAATGCAGATCGAGCTTTTCAAGCGCATCGACGACGACCGACAGGATGAAATAATCCCGGAACCAACGATGGTTGGACGGAACGACATACCACGGCGCATATTTCGTGCTGCAATGCGCCAGCACGTCCGAATAACACTTCTGATACTGATCCCAGAACTCCCGCTCTTTGAGATCCGATTCGGAGAACTTCCAATTCTTGTCCTTTTCTTCAAGCCGCTCCAACAGCTGCTGCTTCTGGAAATCCTTGGAAATGTGAAGGAAGAACTTAAGGACGATGGTGCCGTTGTCGCGCATGTATTTTTCGAAATTGCGGATTTCCTCAAACCGGGTGCGCGCGAGTTTATCGTCCACCTGCCCATGTACGCGTGTTACAAGAACGTCTTCATAGTACGAGCGATTGAATATGACGATTTCCCCTTGGTTGGGCGTTTCCTGATGGATGCGCCAAAGGTAATCGTGGCTCAGCTCTTCGGACGAAGGCTGCTTAAACGCCGTAACGTAGAACCCGCTTGGATTCACGCCTGACAGAACGTTTTTAACCGCGCCGTCCTTGCCGCTGCAGTCCATGCCCTGAAGCACGATCAGCAGAGCGTATTTCTTGGAGGCGTAGAGCTTTTCCTGAAGATCGTTGAACCGCTCCTTGAGCTTTAAGATTTCAGCCTTGGCGTCATTTTTGCTGATATTCGCGGTGCCGTCGGGGTCGAAATCGGCGGTGCTGATTTTTTTATCGGATGAATTGATCCTGAACTCTTTTAGCATATTGCTCACTTCTTTCCAACGAAACTTTAAACCATAGTCGGCCGGGATACGGGGATGACGGAAACAATTCTGCCTCCGGATTGCGATCGGATCGGCCTGCGAGCGAGATTTTTAGTATGGATGGATCAAGCGGTTATGGGTTGCGCTCTTTTTCGAGCTGCGAGATTCGCAACTGGAGCTGCTCCAGATTCGCCGTTACCGCCTTCATCTGCAGGAATATTGCCGCTGAGTTCGTGGTGGTTTGTTCAATATTTTCCGCGGCATTCAGCAAAACCATGATGCTTGCAATGGACAATAAGCCGACCGCTAGGCCGATGAGCGCGCCAACGAACCAAGTGTCCATCATATTATAGCCAATGACTGCCCCGAGAATTGTGATGGCGCCTGCGAATATAAACGACAGCGTTTTCATGAACGTAACCCAGCCGGAGCCAATTCCGTTGTGGACTTGCGGTTTCATAGTTGGTGCGCCCCCTGTTTCGGTGCAACGCCTGAAGCGGCTGATGCATGTGATATTAAAAAAATACTACAATCAAATCCTGTTTATGTCAATCGGCATCCGATCAACCGCAACGCAAAAATTATTGGAATCGTTGCGGAGGAAAAGCATAAGAATATACCTGATCAACAGATGACGACTTACAAATCCACACAAAATTATCGTCACCGCATCTTTGCTTTGTTAGATCGTTGTATGCGCAGATTTTATCGCTAAGTGCTCCGGCGGCGACAGCCTGATTTGCTTTGCCAACGCATACGCGGCGGGGAGGTCATCCTCTTCGTGAACCAAAACGCGACCCACAATCAAAAACGAATTTCGCGGCAGAACAATCTGTTGCGTACCCTGCGGAGCCGTACCTTTCCAGCCGGGACCGCAGACAAGAAAATCCCCGGCGTCGGTGCCCGTTGTGCTCTTGCCGACGGATGTAAACGACGTGTTTTTCGTCGGGTCGGTAAACTGTACGCTGTAATAGCGGCCCGCCATATCCGGCACATGCAGCAGCAGCGGCCCATCGCGAAGATCCAGCCAGCCGATGGTGATCAGCGTGTCCCTGTTCACGCCGGTTGTCGATAGATTTGATCCGGCCGAGCGGAGCGGATTTTTGAACACTTCCTCGGGCTGCAGATAGAGCGTGTTGACGGGAATCGGGCCGCCGCCGAAGCCTTTTACTAGGATCGCGCGCCTGTAGACGGACAGCAGCATGCGGGGCAGAAAATAGAGGACAGAAAACCAAACCGCGATTACAATCGGTAGGAAGATCAGCAAATGCTCCAATCTGGTCTGTTCCATTATTGCACCTCCACGACGGGCGGTACGGCATAACTTCCGGCCAGCACAAGCTCGCCGGGCAGATAGACGCGAAGCCAGAGTATGAAATTACCGGCGGGGGCGGGCAGCCAGTTGGATTCATGCCCGACTGGGGCGGTATGCTGAATATAGATGCTGACGGAGCCGTCCGCGTCCGGCATTAGACCCGATCGGTCGGACACACTGTATCGGTTGATCGGGTTTTGCACAAACCGGTTTTTGCCGTCGCCCATAGTCAGCGACCAGAACGCGCTGTTCGGCGGAAGCTGTCCGGCGGGAAAGCGCAGGACGTACCTGCTTTTGCCGGAGAGTGTGCGGTTCGCGCCGTCTTTGAATGCCGTCCAATACATCGCCTCCCGGGGTGGGTTGATCGGGCCCGGAAGGGCCAGCGTGCACGCGGCCCGGAGAAACAGATTGTTTCCGGATGCGCCGCAGGCGGATATCGTCCTCCAGCCGTTGACGGTTTTGGATTTAAGCGCGGCAATGATAAACGCGGTGGCAAGCGCGAGTCCGAACCCGACGAGAGCGCCCTGAAGGATATCCGTTCGGATGAACCTCGTCTGGACGAAGAAGATCGCTTTGACCATGACGTACATACAGATGATGCCGCTGACGATAATAATAGTCCGATAGGCTTTGCTGCTCATTTGTATCACTTTCTTTCCAAATCAGCCGGGATGCAATTGGCACAGACATTCAACTTGTGTATAAGAAGATATTGCATCATTTCTTGACATTATTCAATTGATGCGGGAAAATACAATGAGTTTAATACAATTTAACATAGGGGGAATCGAATTTGAAACATCCAGTTTTTCGGCGTTTGCTGAGTGTAATTCTCGTAATGGTCGCGCTGGTCATGCTTAGCGCATGTACGCCCGCATCGCCTGCGGAAGTGATTGCCGGCGAACCGACCGCAAGCGTTACAAATGCGCCCGCCGCGGAAGAAGCGGCACAGACGGAAAGCGTTCCTGCGACGGAAGAACCCGCGATGACGACAGAACCGGAGACGGACGGGCAGACGCCGATTTTTGAGAACGAGTTTGTTCGTATTTTCTTCACGGAGTATGCGCCGGACGACGGAACCATCACGCTTCGTGTGGAAAATTTGACAAAAAACACGATTCTCATTCTGACGCCGCTTGATCGATCTAACGAGATCGGCGACGCCGCGGACAGTCTGTTGGTCGACGGCACGCCGCATATGGCGGTTCGGAATTCCAACAATACGGTGTCGGCCGACAGCTTTTGCAACTATAAAATGACGGCGGCAACCGGGCCGGACGCGCAGGGATATCTGAGCATAGATCCGCTGGATGCAAACGCGAAGACGGCGGAATTCGTCCAGGAATTCTTCCTCAGCGACGAAAATGAAAACGAACTTGCGGCGATTATGCTGCCGGTGATCGACCTCACGGCGCCCTCGTATTTCCCGCTGCCCAGCATTAGCAATTTTTCCGCCACAACGCTGAGCGGCGAACCCATCGACGGGAGCTACTTCAGCGCGCATAAACTGACGATGGTCAACTTCTGGGCGACCTGGTGCGGCCCGTGTGTCGACGAGATGCCGGACATCTCCGCGCTGCACGAAGAATATGCCGATCAGGGATTCGCGGTGCTCGGCGTGCTGGTCTGGGACGAGGGCAGCGAACAGAGCGCTCTGGATTTCCTGACGAGCAGCGGGATTGTATATCCCGTTGTCGCATACGATACGGTTCCCGCGTTTGTTGAGATTGCCGCCACACAGGGCGCGATTCCGTTCACGGTTTTTATTGATTCGGAAGGGAATCAGGTTGGCGATGTGATGGTTGGCAGCAGGAGCAAAGACGGCTGGGCCGCGGAGATTGAAACGCTGCTCCAGCAAGTCGGGTAATATCGGCTTTCATACATCGGGGGCAGGGATGGCGACATTTCGGCCCTTTTCTTTTTAGAATCCGGCGCGGTGCCGGGTGGATTACTTGAGCAATCCCGTTCAAGAAGCAACGCCGATATTCATGGTATCCTTTCTTCGGGTGGCAGTTATGATGAACAATCAGGAAAAAGCGAGCGCGGTGCGCAGAATGCAGGAATACATTCTAGCGCATTATCAGGAGGAGATTACGCTGCCGGATCTGGCGAGGGCGGCGTTGTATTCGCCGTGGCATGCGCTGCGTGCTTTTTCCGAGCTGGTCGGTAAAACACCGTTCGGCTATCTGCGGACGGTGCGGCTCTCTGCGGCGGCGAAGAAGCTGCGGGACACGGATATCAGCGTGCTGGACGTTGCGCTGGAGTCGGCGTTTGGCTCGCACGAAGGGTTTACCAAGGCATTTTCGCGAGAATTTGCCATCTCCCCGCAGCGGTATCGAAAGGAAACGCCGCCGCTGCCGCTCTTCTCCTATTATCCTGTTCGCTGCCGCCCAAACGAACAAACAACGGAGAAAGGAAACGAAATGATGCCCAGCACTGTAATTTTCACACAGGTAATCGAGCGTCCCGCGCGAAAGCTGATCCTGAAACGCGGGATCAAGGCGGAAGACTATTTCTCGTATTGCGAGGAGGTCGGTTGCGAGGTATGGGGCGTTCTGGAGAGCATCAAAGGCGCGCTGTACGAGTCGGTCGGCGTCTGGCTGCCGGAGGGGATGCGAAAGGCCGGCACGTCGGAATACTGTCAGGCGGTCGAGGTGCCGATCGATTTTTCCGGCAAGATTCCGGAAGGATACGACATCATCGATCTGCCCGCCTGCAAGTACATGGTGTTCAACGGCGAACCGTTTGAAGACGAAGCGTTCTGCGAGGCGATTGAAATCGTTTGGGATGCGATTAAGCGCTATGACCCGAAGCCTTACGGCTGGGAATGGGCGCCGGAAGACGGCCCGCGGTTTCAGCTCGCGCCCGTCGGCGCGCGGGGATACATCGAGGGAATACCGATCAAAGAATATCGAAGCTGATCAACCGGACAACATGGCAAAGCTCCGCCGAAAGGCGGGGCTTTTCGTCGCCACGCCGCATGTGGATTCGTGATATACTGTTCAATAGTTTTTAGTAAGCAGGCGGCGGTGAAATAGCGGGTACCCCGCAAAAACAATGCGGAGCGCCCTGGACGGTATGGATGGGAAGCATGGAAAATAAGGACGTTTTTCGGAACATCATAGACGACTATGAGGCGGCGCGGCCCGGATATCCGCCCGAGCTTTACCGCGATATTGTCGAGTTCGCTGCGCTTCGGCAGGATGCGAAAATCCTCGAAATCGGCGCGGGGCCGGGGCAGGCAACGGAATATTTCGTGAAGAACGGATATGACGTCACGGCGCTTGAAATCAGCACGGAGCAGGTCCGCTTTCTCGAACGAAAATTCGCGGGCGATCGGAATTTCCGCTGCGTTTGTTCCGCGTTTGAGAATTTTGCCTGTGAGGCTAAGTCGCTTGACCTGATTTTTTCCGCCACCGCGTTTCATTGGATTCAACCCGAAATCGGATACCCCAAAGCGTACGATTTACTTCGGACGAACGGCGCCATGGCGGTGTTCTGGCATCTGGCGTCCATCGTTGCGCCGGAAACGGAAATGCTCTGCCGTGTTCGGAAAATCTATCGCGCTTATGCGCCGGAGTTGGACGACTATATCAGCCGCGCGCAGGCCGAAGAGCTGCACCGGCTTCGGATTGTGCAGATGCAGACGGGTGGTTTGTTTCAAAATCCGGTTTCAAAAATTTACCGCTGGAACGACGAATACGATACCGCGCGATATTTAAAACTCATGAATTCCTATTCGGATTTTCACGCAATCGGCGGAACCGCGCGGACGGCAATTTTGAACAGCACCGCGGAATGCATCGACAGCCGCGGCGGCCGGATTACGATTCCGCAGGAAGTGCGGATGTATATGGCAAGAAGAGAATAAACACAATAAAACTGTTAAATACAATATTAAAACGTTGTAAAATTTCGGCACGGACGAAAATGCCCAATATAAAGGGCGTCTAATAATTCACATAAAATTCATATACAAATGTTTCACGTGAAACGCAAAAAACAATGAACAAAATATGCGGCTGAACGCAACCGCTTGTTGACACAAATCTAAAACAAAAAACAGAACCACAACATATAGAAAACCGCCTGTGAAGGCGGTTTTCGGAATTAGTGAAATTCATTATTGAATTTTTGCCATCAGGATTGCTTTTTTCTGCTCAAATTCTTCCTGTGAAATCACGCCGGAATCGCGCAGCTTGGCGAGTTTTTCAAGTTGATCGAGCACATCTTCACGCGGCGCTTTTGTTGCGTTATATGCGCCGGAATAGGCATAATTCGGGTATTTTCGGGAATCCTGAACGACAGGAAGGCCGTGCTCGTCCGTGAAATTTTCGGTGGCGATGAGTATAATATCCACCAGCGCGCCGATGCCGAGGCACCCGCCTGTGAGGAGCCAGAGGATGCCGGTTCCGATCTTGCCGACGTAGAAGCGATGGATGCCAAGTCCGCCGAGGAAGATGGAGAACAGCAGCGTCACGATCCAGTCTTTATCCGAATACGTGCCAACCTGCGACGTGGTCGGATTTTTTGCCGCGCACTCGCCGCAATAGCCGGCGGCGCTTCGAAATTCATTCGGATCAATCGTCTTGCCGCAGCTGGTGCAGTATCTTGTTTCCATAATATTAACCTCCCATTGATGTCTGACGTCCGCATCCGCGCGGTTCGCGCGCCGACGGACGATGCGTGATTGGAACATCCAAAATAGTTTTTCTGATCAATATTATCGCGGCTGAACGGATAATTGCAAGATGCAGCGGAAAATATTGCGAAACAGAGCGAAATACGCATCCGGATTCACATGCTTTAAGCAGAGAAACATTTGATTTTCCGGTTGACATCCGCGCGAAAAATGCTATAATACTTTTTGCCGCGGTTTGAGGATGGTTGCCACAGTCCAGCCCGAACTGCTGACGATAGGGCCCAGGCGAACGGTCGGAAACGGCGTTTGACCGGGCGCCCGGTTTATGCCTCCTTAGCTCAGTTGGCTAGAGCACCTGACTCTTAATCAGGGTGTCCAGGGTTCGAATCCCTGAGGGGGTACCAATCTTCCCGCCGCAGTCGCAAGCGGCACTTTGCGGGAGTAGCTCATTTGGTAGAGCGCAGCCTTGCCAAGGCTGAGGTGGCGGGTTCGAGCCCCGTCTCCCGCTCCAAATTTTCTAATTAGCGGCCTAACGGCCGCTAAAAAATTCCAGTTTATTTTTTACACATGAATGTTGGTGCGAAAAATAAACTTGGAGCATGCCTCCTTAGCTCAGTTGGCTAGAGCACCTGACTCTTAATCAGGGTGTCCAGGGTTCGAATCCCTGAGGGGGTACCAAGACCCGTGCGCAGAACAGCCGCACGGGTTTTTCCATATGATATTCGACATATGCCGAATTGTTTGACACGCGGCTGTCGGAAGTGTTATTCTCAATCGGGGAGAACGAAACCAACGTGCAGACCATCTTGCTGACAAAAGAAAACAGCGTTGTTTCCGCGCTGGACTTACCGCGCGGCGTGACCGCACTGGTCGGCGGCGGAGGCAAGACGACGCTCATGCTTCGCCTTGCGCGGGAATTGGCGGACGGCGGCGCGCGCGTTATCGTGACCACCACTACGCACATCTTTCCGTCGGAGAACATCCATACGCTGACGGATGCGACGGAAGCCAAAGCTATCGATGCGCTGGAAAGCGACAGGATCATTTGCCTTGGCACGCCGGCCGAATACGGCAAGCTCTCCGCGCCGAATATAAGCGTTGCGCGCATGGCGGCTCTTGCGGACTATGTGCTGGTTGAAGCGGACGGGGCAAAGCGCCTGCCGCTCAAGGCGCCCGCCGGTCACGAACC
Organism: uncultured Christensenella sp.; assembly: GCA_964383635.1. Taxonomy (GTDB): domain Bacteria; phylum Bacillota; class Clostridia; order Christensenellales; family CAG-138; genus UBA7703. Next base: position 242,924 of record CAYLIG010000001.1, read on the forward strand.
GGTAATTCCGCCGCAAACAAGTCTTGTTGTCGCGGTGGCCGGGCTGGACGGCGCGGGTCAGACGATTGCAAAGGCCGCGTTCCGACCCGAGCGATATGCCGCGATCTGCGGCAAACAGGAAACCGACGAAGTGACCGCGCGGGACATCGCGCGCGTGCTCGTTCATCCCGAAGGGCAGCGAAAGGGCGTTGCGGAACAGATGCGCTTTGCGGTGCTCCTCAACAAGGCGGACGACGAGCGGCTCAAACGGCTGGCACTCGAAATCGCTTCCGAACTGAACGATCCAACCGTCGAGCGCGTGCTCATTGCGGCGCTTGGTGCAGAATAAAGATTAAGCCGCACGATTCGTGCGTTGAGAGGATTACTCGTATGGTTATTTGGGTGCGCGGCGCGGGCGATATCGCAACGGGCGTCGCGTTTCGCCTCTATAAAAGCGGTTTTTCGGTCGTAATGAGCGACCTGCCGCAGCCGACCTCCATCCGCCGGACCGTCTGCCTTTCCGAGGCGATTATCAACGGCCAGACGACGGTGGAGGACGTCACCGCGCGCTTTGCCGCGGACGCGGACGAAGCGGCGGCGATCATGGCGCGCGGAGAGATTGCGCTGTTGGCCGACCCGGCGGGGGATGTGGCGCGAAAGCTCAGCCCCGTCGCCGTGGTGGACGCGATTCTCGCCAAGAAAAACCTCGGAACAAAGATCACCGATGCGCCGATCGTTGTCGGCGTCGGCCCCGGCTTCATGGCGGGGGTGGATTGCCACGCGGTGGTGGAGACCATGCGCGGACATACGCTCGGGCGCGTGTATACCAACGGATCGGCAATGCCGGACACAGGCATTCCCGGCAATGTCGGCGGGTTTACGCTGGAGCGGCTGCTGCGCGCGCCGCGTGCGGGCGTGTTCCGCGGCGTGCGGCAAATCGGCGATACGGTGGAAGCGGGCGAAGTCTGCGCCTATGTCGACGGGGAACCGATGGTTTCGCGCATTCGCGGCGTACTGCGCGGGCTTCTGCCGGACGGAATCACCGTCACCGAAGGCATGAAGAGCGGGGACGTGGATCCGCGCTGCGACCGCGCAAATTGCTTTGCGGTGTCCGATAAGGCGCTCGCTGTCGGCGGCGGCGCGCTGGAGGCGGTGCTGCGCGGGCTGACACAGGGAGGATATGAATGGAAACACAGGTAAAACTCACGAAACTCTCCAGCTGCGCGGGCTGCGGGGCAAAGGTCGGCGCGGGTACGCTGGCGAAACTGCTCGGCGATATGCCGACACACCACGATGAAAACCTGCTGGTGGGATTTGACCGCTCGGACGACGCGTCCGTTTACCGCGTGAGCGACGAGCTTGCGCTGGTGCAGACGGTGGATTTCTTTCCGCCGATCGTGGACGACCCGTTCACGTTTGGCCAAATTGCCGCGACGAACGCGCTTTCAGACGTATACGCCATGGGCGGGGAGCCGAAGCTGGCGCTCAACCTGCTCTGCATCCCGGAAAACATGCCGCAAAGCGCGGTGCAGGCCATGCTCGCGGGCGGATACAGCAAGGCTTACGAGGCGGGCGCGATCATCACCGGCGGCCACAGCATCTTTGACGACGTGCCGAAATACGGACTCGCCGTAACGGGCTTCGTACACCCGGATCATTTTTATAAAAATCTTGGCGCGCAGGCCGGAGATGTGCTGTTTCTGACCAAGCCGATCGGCGTCGGGATTCTGACCACGGCGGAGAAGGCCGAAATGCTCGAACCGGGCGAGATCGACCCGGTGATAGCACTCATGACGACGCTCAATAAAAGCGCCAGGGATTGCGCCGTGCGCTATAAAGTACACGCATGCACGGACGTGACGGGCTTTTCGCTGATGGGACACATGCTTGAGATGATGCAGGGCTCCGGCATGTCCGCTCGCGTGGAGACGGGCGCGGTGGACTTTTTACCGCGTGTGCTCGAGTTTGCCAACATGGGGCTGATGCCGGCGGGCGTCTACCGGAACCGGAATTATGCCGGGCCGTTTGTGGACGAGGGAGACCTGCCGCTGAAACTGCGGGACGCATTGTTCGATCCGCAGACTTCCGGCGGACTGCTCATCGCGGTCGACCCAAAGGACGCGGACGCGCTGGAGCGGGATCTGCGTGCGAGTGTGCCGAGCGCGCAGCGCATCGGGACTGTGATTCAACAAGGCGACAAATCGATCTATCTGGTATAAGCAACGCAATAGAAAACGCCCGCCGGGTTCCGGCGGGCATTACTGCTGTTGCAGTTGCGCCGCTTTATTCGTCAAGAATTGCGGAAAGCGCGGTCAGAGCAGCGTCGATCTCCGCCTCCGTATTCGTGCTGTTGAAAGAAAAGCGCACCGTGCCCTGCGGAAACGTGCCGTAGGTCTTATGCGCGTTTGGCGCGCAGTGCAGCCCGCAGCGTGTGAGGATTCCGTATTCGCTGGAGAGCCGGTCGGCAACCTCCGCGTTGTCGCGCCGGTTTGTGCAGTCCACGGAGACGACGCCGACGCGACGGGTCAGATCCCGCGTACCGGGCACAAAAATGCCGTCGATTCGATCCAATTCGGTCAAAAACCGTTTAAGCAGCACTGTTTCTTTTTCGTGACGGACAGAAATGCCTTCGCGCGATAACTCAGCAAGTGCCGCGTGTAATCCGTAGATTCCCGGCAGGTTCGGCGTTCCGCTTTCAAAGCGATCCGGCATGTAATCCGGCTGCACCTCGGTGTGGGAGTCGCTGCCCGTGCCGCCGGTGATCAGCGGTTCAAGCGTCTTTGCAAATTCGGGCGAAAGGAGCAGCGCGCCGATGCCGTTTGGCCCGCGCAATCCCTTGTGCGCCGGAACGCAGAGCGCGTCCATCTTTGCGCGGGTAAAATCGAGCGGCAGATGCCCCGCCGTCTGCGCCGCGTCAACAACGAACGCGATGCCGTGCTCGCGGCAGAATGCGCCCGCTTCCTCGACGGAGAATACCGTGCCGCTGATGTTAGAGGCGTGCGTGAGCACCAGCATCCGTGTGTTCGGGTGAACGAGCTGCGCCGCCGCGTCGAAGTCCAGCTGGTCGTCGTCGGTAAGCGGAATGCGGTCGAATGAAATGCCGTCTGCGAGCAGCTGCGTCAGCGGCCGCATGACGCCGTTGTGTTCCAGCGGGCTGACCAGCGCGTGATCTCCGGGACGCAGCGCGCCTTTGAGCACCATATTGAGCGAAACGGTCTGACCCGGCGTGAATATGGCGTGCGTCGGATCGGCAAACCCGAAGAGGGAACAGAGCTGTTCTCTCGTTTCAAGCACGAGCATCGCCGCGTCCGTGGCGGGCGCATAGGTGGAGCGGTTGACGTTTGCGCATACTTCGTCGATGTAGCGACGCATTGCCTCGCCGACGCCGTCGGCCTTCGGGCGCGACGTCGCCGCCTGATCCAGATAAATGATTTGGCAGGAAGAAATTTCTTTTGACATTTTCGTTATCCTTACTTGCGTATAACGCTTTTCTATGTTACAGTATATCCGAACAAAGGCGGGAGATCAAGCCCGCCGGACAAAACACCACCCGATCCAAATCGGACATACAATTTCAGAGGATTCCGTTCCTTGCTTGCGGCGGATGAAAATGCCGGAGGGTTTGTGATAGCTTTGGCAAAAACTGAAATATGAAGCGCTCTGCAAGGCTCGATGGTGTTTTGATAAACATGGGATTGAAGGAGAATCAAATGAAAAAACGCAATTTATGGGTCATTCTGACCGGCGTCGTCATCGGCATCGCCGCGATTGTACTGACCGCGCTGGGCAACCCCGGCAACATGGGGTTCTGCATCGCGTGCTTCATCCGCGACACGGCGGGCGCAATGAAGCTGCACTCTGCCGCGGTCGTGCAGTATGTCCGCCCCGAGATCATCGGCATGATCCTTGGCGCAATGATCATCGCAATGCTGACAAAAGAGTTCAAGCCGCGGGGCGGTTCGTCGCCCATGACGCGCTTTGTGCTCGCCGTCGTCGTCATGATCGGCGCGCTGATGTTCCTTGGCTGCCCGCTTCGCATGATGCTTCGCATCGGCGGGGGCGACCTCAACGCACTGGTTGGGCTCGTCGGGTTCATCGCGGGTATCTTTGTCGGGACGCTGTGGCTGCGCGGCGGCTTTACACTCAAGCGCGCCTATGCGCAGAGCAAGACAGAGGGACTGCTGCTGCCGGTCATCGTCGCGGTGCTCATGGCGCTTTCCGTGCTCGTTCCGTCCCTCTTTGCGTTTAGTGAGTCCGGCCCCGGGGCTTCGCACGCGCCGATTCTGATCGCACTGGGCATTGGCCTCGTTGTTGGCGGACTTTGCCAGCGCGCGCGGTTTTGCACCGTTGCCGGCAACCGTGACGCGATGATGTTCAAGGACTTCTCCATGCTCTGGGGATTTCTCGCGGTCATCGTGACCAGCATCGTCGGCAACCTGATCCTCGGAAAATTCCATCTTTCGTTTGCCGATCAGCCGGTTGCGCATACGGACGGACTCTGGAACTTCCTCGGCATGGCGCTCGTCGGCTGGGGCAGCGTGCTGCTCGGCGGGTGTCCGCTTCGTCAGCTGATTCTCGCGGGCGAAGGGAATTCAGACGCGGCGATCACCGTGGTCGGGTTTGTTTTCGGCGCGGCAATTTGTCATAACTTCGGGCTTGCTTCCTCGGGCGCGGGTCCGACGGTTAATGGTATGATCGCTGTCGCCGCCGGGTTTGTCGTGCTTGTTCTCGTCGGACTGTTCAACAGGGAAAGGATTTAAGGCATATGAATACCGTAGATGCAAGAGGGCTGCTTTGCCCGGAACCCGTCGTGCTCACGCAGCGCGCGGTGAAGGACGGACCGAAGGAACTGACCGTGCTCGTTGATGCCGAGGCGGCGAAAGAGAACGTAACCCGGTTTGCCGCGTCCCGCGGATATATTGTATCCGTGACAGATCAAAGCGGGGAGTATTCGCTTTTGCTGACAAAACAATGAAGTCGTACATCGCAACATTTCACACGCATTTTTCCGCCATGCGCACACACCGAACGCTGAATGCGGAGGGCGTTTCCGCGCGGCTTTCGCCCGTGCCGCGCAGTTTGAGCGCGAGCTGCGGCACCTGCGTGATCTATGAATCGGAGCAGCCGTATCTGAACCTGATGGATCAGGACGTGGAGCTCGTGGTTGAGAGCCTGCCGCGAAACGAAGGCTATCTGGAACTGTTGCGAAACGACTGAACGGACGAGATGAATCGCTATGATGAAGGCGCGGCGTAACAGCCGCGCCTTTCAGATCGTGAATTGCTGTTTACCGCGCGCGCAAAATAAGGTATGATAATTAGGTAGATTAGTATATTCAGGGGGTCTGGAACGATGAAAAAACGATTCCGGCGTACGCTGTTACTCATAGCCGCGCTGCTCGTCTGTCTGACGCTCGGCGCCTATTCGCTCGCAGACGCGGGCAATTTTTCCGGCGGGTCGGACTGGGGCGGCGGAGGGTCGGATTGGGGCGGAAGTTCGGACTGGGGCAGCAGCAGTTCAAGCTGGGACTCCGGCTCAAGCTGGAGCAGCGGATCAACATATGATTCGGGTTCCTATTCCGGCAGCAGTGCGGTCGGCTGCCTGGGCGGAAATCTCTTTACCGTCATCGTCATCGTTATCGTCGTGCTGGTCGTTTTGCGGAATTTCCGCAAGGGCAGTTCAACCGGCAGCGGGCAAAGCGTCTACAACGCGGCGCAGGAAGAGCCGGGATTGCCGCTCGAAACGCTCAAAGAGAAAGATCCGAACTTCAACGAGCAGGCGCTGCTCGAAAAGGTCGGCAACCAGTACATCCAGATGCAGGATGCATGGCAGGACAAGAACTGGGAGCCGATGCGGGCGTTTATGACGGACGCGCTGTACAACCAGATGGCGCGGCAGTTGCAGGCGCTCATCGACGCACGGCAAACCAACCATGTGGAGCGCATCGCCGTGCTCGAAACGCGCATCATCCGCTATGCCGTAGAGGGCGACAACGACGTGCTCGTCGTGCGCCTCTCCACCCGCATCACCGACTATACGACGGACGACCGCACGGGCAACATCGTCAGCGGCAGCACGTCGCGCGAGCTGTTTATGGTCTACGACTGGAAACTCACGCGGCAGAAGGATCACAAGACACTCGAACAACCGAGCATGACGCAGGTCAGCTGCCCGAACTGCGGCGCGCCGCTGGATATCAACCATACAGGCAAGTGTCCGTACTGCGGCACGGTCGTCACCCTGCATGATCATGACTGGGCGCTCTCCTCCATAAAGGGGATCTCCCAGCGGACGGTCGGTTAGAATAGACAGCAAACGAGTAAGCAACAAAGCCGCCCGCGCTACAGACGCGGGCGGCTTGTTTATAGCCTTATCCAATCATCTTTTTCAATAGTTCAATAGTTAGATGAATACCGATCGTTTAAGAGAGCGGCATATTGGCCGCGATGCGCACGATTGCTTCGTGTTCCGCGTCCGGGATGCCGTTGATGCCCGAGAGGGAGTTGTGGAAATATACGCCGTATTCCGGAAGCTCCTCGCCCTCCGTGGAAGGCGCCGCCTGCTGGATGGATGCGGCGACGAGTATGCCGTCTATCGTGAGCACGACGGGGTGCTTCTCCGAACTGCTGACGGTGCCGAAGAAACCCCGCAGCGTCGCGTTGTCCCAGTCCAGCTCCGGCCGCATCCAAGCGTGACTGCCGAGCGACACGCAGACCATGTGCAGCGTGATGCCGGTGTAGCAGTTTGTCATGCTGTAAGACTGCCCGGGCACCAGCTTGGCGGCTACTTCCTCCCAGGGTTCAAACGTGCCCTGCGCAAGCAGAAACCCCTGCGCGCCGGATGCGAATACGGAAGAAGTGGATTGCGGCGCGGCAATTGCGGCAGTTGAAAAGAGCAGTTCGGCCGCCGCGGAGGGCGCTATGCCGTTTGCCGCGCAAAATGCGATCAGCGCGTCTTCGTCCGCCTGATCCCAGCGACCGTTGACCACGCCGGTGTAGTAACCAAGGTCGGCAAGGCGCGTCTCCGTGCGCTGCACGTCGTCCGAACACTCGCCGAGCGCAAACGTACCGCCATCCGCGCTTGAGACGGGGACAAACAGCAGCAAAAGCGCCAGAGCGAGCGCAATTCGGACGGATGCGCAGATCGGTTTTAAAAAGCGATGTCTCATATCGAAGAGATTATAGCACAGCCGCGCTGTGAATGCCATGCCCGCGGAATTTGCCACGCGTAATCTGCGCAGGACGCGCGAAAACGTGATAAAATAAAGACGAAGAAAAAGCGAAAGGAGGCGAATCCCTATGCGGTGTTCCTGCCAAAACTGCGGCGCGTATATGGTGCAGGACGAAAAAGGACTCGGCAGCCGATGCATCTGCCCGGAGTGTTTCGCCACCTGCAGCGCCTGCATGGGCACGCAGCAGAAGCCGATGGAGTCCGATCAGCTCAAAAGCATGCTGCTCCAGCGGGAGCGGTATGACGAAGAGCACGAATTTGACGACTGACCAAATGCCATACAGTAATACAAAAAAATACAGAAAGGAGAAGGATTTACCTTCTCCTTTGTGCTTTTTATCGTTTGGGATAAATTATGGAGCTGCGGTTGGAACCGGCGTAGAAGTATCGGTCCAGACATCCGGCGTGTCTTCAATATATTCGGGCGTCGGTGTCTCCGCGGCGGGGCAGATCCAGATTTCGCCCTGGAAGGCCGTGTAGGTGGAGACGGCGAGCTTTTCGCTCTTGACCAGCGATCCGTCCTTGTAGTAATTCTTATAGCTCTGGTAGACATACCCTTTGCGCGGCGTGATCGCAACATAGGTTTCACCGGCGACCATGAGCGAGCCGTCCGCCTTTTCCGTGCCGACGGCAACCTCGAGCTCGACGGGATCGCCGCCCGCGCTGTTGGTGGAGACGAGCTTGCTCGTGAGCTTGATTTCGTCGTATTCGTCGGTGTCAAACGGCCTGCCCCAGACCTGGAAGGTAAGCTTATTGCTGCTCGTCGTATAGGCGATGATGATGATGTCGCTCGTCGTGTTGTTTTTGAATTTAAAGTCGATCACGTTGCCGACGGAGTTGATCGTCGCATCCAGACCCATGTCGATATAATGCACGGGCATGGAGTGATTGCGCCGGTAGACGATCTCGAGATCCGCTTTGACCGCGGCGTTGTAGAGCGTTGTGGAAAGCTGGCAGACGCCGCCGCCGGCCTGCGGAACGACCGCGCCGCTTTCATAAGCGCTCGCTTCCTTCCAGCCGTTGGAGAGGCTGCGCACGCCGAGCGTATCGTTGGTGGAAAACGTCTCGCCGGGTTCCAGCACCGTGCCGTTGATGAGTCCCGCGCCTTTGCGGACGTTGTATTTACGCGAGCTGGTGCTGGAGGAGAAATCCGTCGTCTGTTCGCCGCGCTTGACGTAAAGCCCCGAGAGGGATTCCTTTGTAATCGACGGCTGCGTCTCGACGACAGGGATTTGGATCGGTGTTTTGACGCCGTTGAGAATCGAATCCGTAATCTGCGCAATCAGCGTGGTCTGGTCGACCGCGAAACCCGTGACCTCGTCCTTGATGATCAGCGTATGCGAGTCCGAATCGACGCCGGAGACGGTTGCGTCCTGCGCGGGGATGTCGATCTGCGCGGCAATCTGCGCGACGCCGTCGGTCAACGCCGTCAGGTCGTAGCTGGCTGTCAGCGTATAGGCGCGTCCTTTTACTCGAACGTCCTCCGCTTCGGCTCTCATGGCCGCTAAATCGCCGCTTTTTGCGAGGTTGAAGGCCTCGGTGAGCACGGAGTCGGTGTTCAGCGTAAACGGAATATTGCTCAAATCCAGCGGATAGAGCTTGTTGTCGTAGACGAGCTGCATTTCCGTCAGCGAAGTAATGCTTGCCTCCGAAGCGGAGAGCGCGGCTTTTGCTTCAGCCATGGTCAGACCGCCGATATCGATGCTGTTGACTGTGACGCCTTCCAGAAACGTGGTGGAATTGATCATCGCGTCGTATTCCTGCCGGTCCAGCTCCTCCTGGGCGCGGCGGGCTTCCTCGGCGGCGATCTGCGCCGCGGCTTCCGCTGCGGCCTGCCGCTGGTTGCTGACAAACATATAGATAAATGCGGATAAGACAAGCACAAACACCACGCCGAGCGCGATGATGACGCGCTGCTGACGCCTGCGTTTTCTGCGCTTGCTGGCAAGCGAACTTTTGCGCCGGGGCTTTTTCGGCAGACCGAGATCCTCGATCGGCTCCAGAATCACTTCGGAAAATTCCGGTTCGTTCTGCTGCGGCTCGCTCGGCTGGGGCCGGTTTTGTTCCATTGGAACATCCTCCTGGAAAACTGTATTTTCGCGCGGCAAGACGAATGAACGTATTTTGCCGCGGTATCCAGCGAATCATGCGCGGATATCATTCCTTATTGTAGCGGATTGCGATGTGTTTTGCACCGCCGCAACAGCGAAGAAAACGAATTGTTACAGAATGTTCATGAGAAATTCGCACGAAATCTCCTTTGTTTTTGCAACCGATCCATATTCGAATGATTGATGCGCGTCTGTTTTGCCGGGGGAATCTATGGTAAAATGATCGCATGAGAAACAGCATGTCAAAACCGAAAAAAGCGGCCGACACCGGACGCACACCGATGGACAGCGCAATGCGATTTCTGGGCGCGCGCGCACGCACCGTTCGGGAGGTGGAGCGGCATCTCGACGCCTGCGAATACGGCGAGGTAGAGGTCTATGAAACCGTGGAGCGGCTCAAGGAGCTCGCCCTTCTGAACGACGCGGCATATGCCGAAGAGTTCGTGCGAACGCGGCTGGCGACAAAGCCCGTCAGCAGGGAGCATCTGCGCCGGCAGCTCATGCAGCACGAAACGGATATGGACGCGGTCGAACAGGCGCTGACGCAGGTGGACGAGGACGCGCAGACGCGCTCCGCCGCCGCGATTGCGGAGAAATACGCGCGCCAGTACGCCCGCCTGCCCGAGGAGGAGCGAAACGAAATGGTGCTGCGGCGCCTGCTTTCGCGCGGGTATTCCTACGACGAGGCACGCGCTGCGCTGTCCGAAGCGACGGAGGAGCGGAGCGAATGAAGCGCGTGGTTTCGGCGCGGGAGATGCGCCTTTTTGAACAGGAACGCTTTGCCGACGGACGGGCGAACAGCCTGGACTGGATGGAGCGCGCGGCGGAGGGCGTCGACGCGCTTCTAAGCGATCACTATCCCGGCAAAAGTGTACTCGCCGTCTGCGGCGGGGGCAACAACGGCGGGGACGGGTTTGAGCTGCTGCGTCTGCTGCGCGGGCGAAACATATCCTGCGCGGGTGTGCTGTTTGCCGATCCCGAACGACTTTCGGGGGACGCAAGGACAAACTATCTTCGCGCGCTGGACTGCGGCGTGCGTTTTTTGACCGAACTGACGGACGAACTGATTTTGCAATATGACGTGATCGTGGACGCGATGTTCGGAACGGGGCTTTCCCGACCGCTCGACGGCGCGTTTGCCGAGGCTGTTATGCGCGTCAACGTCTCCGGCAGGCCCGTCGTCGCGATCGATCTGCCGTCCGGCGTGGACGGAACGAGCGGGGCGGTGCTTGGCTGCGCGGTGCGCGCGGACGCGACGGTCACGTTTGAATATTTCAAGCGCGGGCAGCTGCTCTTTCCCGGGCGAGCGTACTGCGGCGAGGTAGTCGTGCATCCGCTTTTGGACGAAGCGGCGGACGAAGCGGGAGACGTGTTTTTGTTTGAACGCGAAGACGCGGCGCGGCTTCTGCCGAAACGGGCGCGGAACGCGCACAAGGGCGACAGCGGACGCGCGCTGCTCTGCGTCGGCTCGGCGCGGTATACGGGCGCGGCGCTGCTGAGTACGGCAGCCGCGCTGCGCGTCGGCGCGGGGCTGACGACGGCCGCCGTACCGGGCGCGATCAAGCCCGCGTTCTCCGCTCTGCCGGAGGCGATGGCGGCGGCGGTCAATGACGGCGAAAACTGGGACGAAGCCGCATGCGCAAACGTCGCGAACTTGTTGCAAAGGATGAACGCGGCCTGCGTCGGCTGCGGGGTCGGGGATGGAACCGTGCTCCCGCTCGTCGGGGCGGCGCTGGAATCCCGTTTGCCGCTCGTGCTGGACGCGGACGCGCTGAACCAAATCTCCAAAGCGCCGGAATTGCTGGGGAATCTGCATCCAAACGTTGTTCTTACGCCGCATCCGGTCGAGATGGCCCGGCTCTGCGGTGAACCGATAGAGACAATTCTTGCCGATCCGGTCGAGACCGCGAGACGATATGCCAGGCAGTGGAACTGCGTCGTGCTGCTCAAGGGCGCGACGACGTGCATTTCGGACGGGAGTACCGTCCGCCTGAACACCAGCGGCAACCCGGGCCTTGCCAAGGGTGGCAGCGGGGATGTGCTCTCCGGCCTGATCACGGGGCTGCTTTCACAGGGACTGGCCGCGTTCGACGCGGCGTGCTGCGGGGCATATCTGCTCGGTGCGTCCGCGGACGAGGCGCTTTCGCTGCTGCAGGAGCGCATGCTGCTCGCGCGGGACGTGATCGAGGTCGTCGAACGGACGATCGAGGGACTGTAGAAACAAATACGGCAACATAAAAGAGCGTTCGCTGTTCGCGGACGCTCTTTTTACGCGTTGGATCAGTCTTTTGTATAGACGCGCGGCACGCGCTCGGAGATGCTCAACAAAATTTCGTAGCTGATCGTCCCCGCTTTTTCGGCGAGTTCGTCCGCCGTGATCTTTTCATTGCCCTGCGCGCCGAGGAGCACGACGTCGTCCCCAACCTGCGCCTCGGATACGTTCGTCAGGTCGATCATCATCTGATCCATGCAGATGGTGCCGATCTGCCGCGCGCGTTTTCCGCGGACGAGTACATCCGCCTTGCCGGAGAGACTGCGCTTGTAGCCGTCCCCGTAGCCGACCGCGACGGTGCCGACGCGCGTTTCGTGATCGGTGACAAATTTCAGACCGTAGCTGACGCCCTCGCCCGCGGGGATGGTCTTGATGTGCGTAATGTACGTGTGCCAGCTCATGACGGGATGCAAATCGAGCCCCGGAACGTCGTGTCCCGCCGGATGGCAGCCGTACATGGCGATGCCGCCGCGCACCATGTCGAACTGTGCCTCGGGGATGTGCAGCGCCGCGGCGCTGTTGCTTGCGTGCAAAATGGGGTGCATACCGCTTTCATGGACAATCCGTACAAAGCGGCCAAAGCGCTCCGCCTGCAGCAGCGTAAAGGATGTGTCGGCCAGTTCGGACACGGCAAAGTGCGTAAACAGCCCGTCCAGAACAAGGTTTGGGCTTCGTTGAAGCAGCTCAATCGCCTTGATGAATTCCTTTTCACTCGTAAAGCCGATGCGGTTCATGCCCGTATCCGCCTTGATATGCACGCGGCAGACCATGTTCAGCTTCGCCGCGTGCGCCTGCAGAAGCTCCAGCGTTTCAACGGTGAACACCGTCGGCAGCAGCTTATAGCGGATCACGTCGTCCATGTGGTCTTCGTCCGTTGCGCCGAGCAGCAGAATCGGGGTGGTGATGCCCGCTGTGCGAACGCGCATACCCTCGTCGTTAAACGCGACGCCCGCAGTGCGAAGACGCATGCCCTCCTCGGCAAACGCAACGCCGAGATAGGCCGCGCCGCTGTCTACCGCGCAGTTGGCAACCGCCTCCATGCCGTGCCCGTAGGCGTTGGCCTTGACCACAGCGAGGTATTTGGTGCCGGGATTGAGACGCGAGCGGATCAGCGCGATGTTGTGCTTGATGCCGGCAAGTGAAATCGATGCATACGTAGCGCGCATGGTTCGTCACGCCTCCCGGGGAAGCGTGTCGTGTACGACCGCGCCGTTGATCAGCGTCAGGACACAGTGTGTCCGGTAGTCGAACGGGTGCCCGTCGAACACGGCGATGTCCGCGTCCTTTCCGGCCTCCAGCGTGCCGACACGGTCCGCGATGCCGACGATTTCGGCGGCGTGCCGCGTGATGGAGCGAAGCGCCGTCTCCTCGTCCAGCCCCTCGCGCACGGCGATGCCCGCCTGAATGGGTAAAAACTGAATCGGAATCACCGGGTGGTCGGTCATCATGGCAAACGGAATGCCCGCCTCCGCCAGAATGCGCGGCGCGGAAAAGCTGAGGTTTTTCAGCTCAATCTTGCTTCGCTCCGAAAGCAGGGGCCCTATGATGATGCCCGCGCCCTGTTCGATCAGGCGATCCTTGAGCACGTCCGTGATGAGATATCCCTCCGTGCAGTGGTCGATGGTCACGCGGAGGTTGAATTCCTTGGCAAGCCGCAGCGCGGTGAGAATGTCGTCCGCACGGTGGGCGTGGATCTTTACGGTCAGCTCGCGGTTGATCACCGGCAGCAGCGCGTCCATGGCGATGTCCCGGTCGGGCTTGTCGTCCTCCTTGGCCATTCCCTTTTGGTATTCGATCGCGTCCGTCATGGTGGAGCGAAACAGCGACGCAATTGCCATGCGCGTGGTCGGCGCGACCTTTTTCTCCGTGTAGACCGCCTTCGGGTTTTCGCCCGTCGCGGCTTTCATGGCGACGGGGTCGCGCAGTGTCATGCTTTCGATGCTGCGTCCGAAGGTTTTAAGCGCGGCGAACTGCCCGCCGATGACGTTTGCGCTGCCCGGGCCGGTGACAACGGTGGTCACGCCCGCGTCCCGCGCCTCTTTGAAACAGGGGTCGAACGGGTTGAGACCGTCCACCGCGCGCAGCTCCGGCGTGACGGGGTCGGTCATCTCGTTTCCGTCCGCGCCCTCCTCGCCCATGCCGTCCTCCCACATGCCGATGTGGCAGTGCGCGTCGATAAGCCCGGGCAGGACAAACCGCCCGCCGAGGTCTATGACGTCCGCGCCGTCCGCCGCGAGATCTTTGCCGACGGCCGAGATGGTTCCGTTTTCAATGAGGATGTCGCCCGAAAAGGCGTCCTGCGTCATGGTATGGATCAGTCCGTTTTTGAGAAGAAGCATGTTTGCCTCCTGTTGAAAAAATTTTAAAGGGGTATAAGCCCGATTTACGAAACAGTATGTTTATTCTACCACATCATACAAAAATTGCATTCAATTTTCAAACGACGGGCGGTTTTGTCCTCTCCTGACAGGGGACGTTTATCATGCAGGCGGCATTTGACCGGTTGCTGTGCGTATGATACACTATTGTATTGGGTAAATTTACTGAAACGATGAAAATCGAACGAAACGATATTTGATATAGCATCGGCAAATTTACTCAAATGACGAAAATTGGAACGGAACGATAATTTGGATCAGACTGCGTTAAACCGCCTGCTTGCCCGCGTGGAAAAGCCCGCGCGATATATCGGCGGCGAGTGGAACAGTATCATAAAAGACGAAGCGGACGTCCGCTTTGCGTTGTTGTTTCCCGATGTGTACGAAATCGGCATGTCCCACCTTGGCTCGCGCATCCTCTACCACGCGCTCAACAGCGTGGACGGCGTCGCGTGCGAGCGCGCGTTTGCGCCCTGGCCGGATATGGAAGCCGCGCTGCGCGAGGACGGGCTGTCGCTCTTTTCGCTCGAAACCAAGCGCCCGCTCGGTTCGTTCGACATACTCGGCTTCTCGCTGCTCTACGAAATGTGTTATACGAATATCCTGCAGATGCTCGACCTCTCCGGCGTTCCGCTTTTGGCGAAGGATCGCGCCGAGGGCGACCCGCTTGTCATCTGCGGCGGGCCCTGCGTCTGCAACCCGACGCCGATTGCGCCGTTTATGGACGCGGTGCTCATTGGCGACGGCGAGGAGATGACGCTTGAGCTAGTCGAAGCCGTCCGCCGCGCAAAGCGGGAAGGCATAGGCAAACGCGAACTCCTCAAAGAGCTTTCCGGCATCCGCGGCATCTATATCCCCTCGCTGAAAACGGACGAAACCTGCGTTGTACGTCGCATCGTGAAGGATCTCGACAAGGCGCCGTTTACCGGCGAGCCGATTGTGCCGTATCTGAACATCGTGCACGACCGCGTTGCGCTCGAGGTCATGCGCGGCTGCACGCGCGGCTGCCGCTTCTGCCAGGCAGGCTATATCTACCGGCCCGTGCGCGAAAGAAAGAGCGAAACCGTCATGGAGCTCGCCCGCCGACAGATCGCCTGCACCGGCTACGACGAGGTGTCCCTGCTAAGCCTGAGCACGGGCGATTATTCCGAGGTGCACAAGCTGGTTCCGCAGATCATCCGCGAGATGGAGGCGGGAAAAGTCTCCGTCGCGCTGCCGTCGCTTCGCGTGGACAGCGAGCTGGCGAACGATCTAAGCGTCATGCAGACCGTCCGAAAGGCGGGGCTGACATTTGCGCCCGAGGCGGGAACGCAGCGTCTGCGGGACGTGATCAACAAAAACGTAACGGAAGAGGACGTCCTCCGCGCGACGCAGGATGCGTTTTCGGCGGGTTGGAGCAGCGTGAAGCTCTATTTCATGATCGGACTGCCGACGGAGACGGACGAGGACATCCTTGGCATCGCGCAGCTTGCGCGCGCCGTGAGCCGGCAGTTTTACGAACTGCCCAAGGAAAAGCGCGGCAAGGGTCTGCGTCTCAACGTGAGCGTTTCGACGTTTGTGCCAAAACCGTTTACGGCGTTTCAATGGTGCGGACAGGTGCCCGCCGATGAGATCAAGCGCAAACAGGAACTGCTGCGCGGCGCGCTCAAGGGCGTGCGCGGGGCGGAGCTGAACTGCCACTATTCGCTGCTTTCGGTGCTCGAGGCCGCGTTTTCGCGCGGGGACGAACAGCTCGCGCCCGTGCTGCTGCGCGCATACGAGCTCGGCTGCCGGTTCGACGCCTGGACGGAGCATTTTCGTCCGGCCGCGTGGTCGCAGGCGTTTGCGGACTGCGGCTTGAGCGAGGAAACCTATGCCCGGCGTGAGTTTTCGCCGGAGGAGCCGCTGGCCTGGGACTTTGTCGACATGCTCGTGACGAAGGCCTACCTGCGGCAGGAATACAAGCGGGCGCTCAGCGGACAGACCACGCCGGACTGCCGCGAGCACTGCAACGGATGTTTTGGAGCGCGTTATGAAACTGATTGCCGCCTATCATAAAGGACGCGGGATCGCGATGATTTCGCACCTCGATATCCAGCGAACGCTTCAGCGCGCGTTTCGCCGCGCGGAGCTGCCGCTTCTATACTCCAACGGCTTCAACCCGCATCCGCAGCTTTCATTTGCGACCGCCGCGGCGACGGGCATGAGCAGCGATTGCGAGTGGTTCGAGGTGCAGCTTTCGGAGGAGATTTTCCCCGAAGAGTTCGTGCGCCGCGCAAACGCGGCCATGCCGCGGGGGCTCTCGGTTTCGGACGCGCTCGTCGAGCCGGAGGGGTTCGGCTCGCTCTCTGCCAAGCTGCGCGCGGCCGAATACCGCGTATCGTTGACTTTTACGGAGCCGGTTTCAAAAGAGAAACTGGATGCCGTGCTCGGGGACATGATCTCGGGCGAAATCATCATAAACAAGCGGACGAAGGGTGGGGTGCGCCCCGTAGACATGCGTCCGTATATCCTGCGGGTCTCCGTGGGGCCGGTCGAGGGCGAAAAAGCTGCCCTCCTCGTTCTGGGCAAACTGCAAGCCGATGGCGGGCTGCGGGTCGACGCGGTTGTCGACGCGCTGCTCGAGCGTTTGGATGCGCATGCCGCGTACGAAATCCACCGTACGAACATGTACTTTGCCGATGATGGCCCGCTGCCGCGACTGCCTGCGGAATAAGAAAGCGAAGGGAAAAATGAATAAGGAAATCCTGGTGGACGCAAGCGGGGTGGCAACCCGCGTCGCGGTCGTCGAGGACGGCTCGCCCGTCGAGCTCTATGTGGAGCAGGAGGGATCGGAGCGCCTCGTCGGCAACATCTACAACGGCAAGGTGCAAAACGTTCTGCCCGGCATGCAGGCGGCGTTCATCGACATCGGTCTGGAGCGCAACGCGTTCCTCTATGCGGGGGACATCGTGCTTTCGGACGATCCGGACGATGAAATCGAGCAGATGCCGGAATCGAAGAACATCCGCGACCTGCTCAAGCCCGGCCAAACCATCATGGTGCAGGTGGCAAAAGACCCCGTCGGCACCAAGGGCGCGCGGGTAACCACGCACATCACGCTCGCGGGCCGCACGCTGGTGCTGATGCCGACGATGGACTACGTCGGCGTGTCGCGCCGGATCGACCGGGACGACGAGCGGCAGCGCCTTCGTAAAATACTCATCGATATCAAGCCCAAGAACATGGGCGTCATCGTTCGCACCGCCTCGGCGGGCAAGACGAAGCAGGACTTTGCCGAGGATCTCGAGAGCATTGTAAACCTCTACGCCGAGATCGAAAAGCGCGCCGCAAAGAAGAAAGCGCCCGCACTGCTGCACGCGGAGCAGTCGCTGCTCTTTCGCACCGCGCGCGATCTTCTGATGAAGGACATCGACCGCGTGTTTGTCAACGACACGGAGGCCTACGACCGGCTCCGCGAAATCGCGGACGTTATGGCGCCGAAGCTCAAGGCGCGCATTCTGCTCAAGGAGAGCGAGGCGCTTTTCGAGCGCTACGACACCGAGAGCAAGATCGAAAAGGCGCTTGCGCGAAAGGTCTGGCTCAAGAGCGGCGGCTATGTCATCATTGATCGAACGGAGGCGTTGACGTCCATCGACGTCAACTCCGGCAAATTCGTCGGCAAGGACAACCTTGAAAAGACCATCACTGCGGTCAACGGCGAGGCGGCGAAGGAAATCGCCAAACAGCTGCGGCTTCGTGACATCGGCGGCATCATCATCATCGACTTTATCGACATGGAGAAGGAAGCCAACCGCGCGCTGGTGCTCAATACGCTGAAAACCGCGCTGCGCGAGGATCACACGCGCTCGCACGTGTTCGGCTTTACGCACCTCGGCCTTGTCGAGATGACGCGCAAAAAGACCGGCAGGAGCATCTCCGACACGCTCCAGCAGATCTGCCCCTATTGCAACGGGGACGCCAAGGTGCTTGCGCCCGAAACCATGATCAGCCGCATCCGCAAGCAGACCGTTCAGGTGATCAAGGGCAGCAACAACAAACGCATGCTCATCGAGGCGCATCCGGACGTGGTCGCCGCGCTCGAGCAGGCGGAAAAGAAGCACGGCTGCGTCTTTCCCGCCGAGGAAGGCGGCACCTATTACGTCCGCCCGAATCCCGCGCTGCATGTTGAAAAATTCACCGTGCGACCGCTGTCGGAGCGCAAGGTGGGCGAGGCGAAGAAGGACTGTAAAATCATCCGCTGACGGGTTTTGGGGTTTCAACAATCACTGCGGAAAAAAGACGGTATAATCGTTTGCCGGTCTCTGAAAAATCCGCGTAAAACGGGATGTTTTTTCGTTGACATGGCAAAGTCGTTTGTGTTATGATCTTTCGGTGAGCCGCTCCGGTGCGGTATAAGCGCGCGGTTTTTTGCCGCGACACCGTGATCGGGCGAGTCTGGTATGAGGAGGTGCAGTTATCGTGTATGCAATCATTCAAACCGGTGGGAAGCAGTACAAGGTAGAGGTTGGCGACCAGGTTCTGGTTGAAAAGCTCGACGCCGAAGTGAACGCCGAAGTCGAATTTGAAACGTTGCTGGTTGCGGACGACAGCGGCGTCAAGGTGGGTAAGCCCGTTTTGGACGGCGTGAAGGTTCGCGGCAAAGTGCTCGAACACGGCAAAGGCAAAAAGGTCGTCGTTTTCAAGTATAAGCCGAAGAAGGACTCCCGCACAAAGCGCGGCCATCGTCAGCCGTACACCAAGGTCGAGATTCTCGCCATCGGGTAAGGCAAACATGGTTACGCTGACAATGCTTCACAAAGGCGGCAGGACGGTGGGATTTATTTCGATCGGACACGCGGGCTATGGCGAAGCGGGGGAGGACATCGTCTGCAGCGCGATCTCCGCGCTTACGCAGACGTGTTATCTGGGACTTACGCGGGTCGTTGGGCTGAAAGAGGGCGAAGAGCTCATCTGTTCGATCGACGAATCCGAAGGAATGCGCTGCATCCTCGCGGGCGATACACGCGGGGAGCGGCTGGACAGGGCGGAGCTTCTGTTTTTAACCATGGAAGCGGGCCTGAACTCTATTGAGGAGTCGTATCGCAAATCCCTTAAAATACGACACAGGGAGGTGTAACGATATGTTCAAGATGAATCTGCAGCTGTTTGCGCATAAAAAAGGCGTCGGTTCGTCCCGCAACGGCCGCGACAGCGAGTCCAAGCGCCTCGGACCGAAGCGCGCGGACGGTCAGTTCGTGCTCGCGGGCAACATCCTCGTGCGTCAGCGCGGCACGCACTTCCATCCCGGCGTCAACGTAGGCATCGGTAAAGACGATACGCTCTTTGCCAAAGTAGACGGCGTGGTTCGCTTTGAGACCAAGCATCTGGGCAAAAAGCAGGTCAGCGTTTACGAGGCCGCCGCGGGCGAGTAACAAAGTGCTTGAAAAAAAGCGGGCGAGATGATCGTCCGCTCTTTTATTATTGAATCACCAAGACAATTCTTCTATCGCTTCAGGAAAACGGAATGGACGCTGAACAATTCAAGCTGCTGCGGCTGAACAATCAATATCTGCTTTCTCCCGCTCCGCCGCGCGAGGTGGTGCGCGGGCTGATCGGGCTGCAGGCGCAGTATGGCGCCGCCGCGCTGCATGCGCTGCGTATCCGTACAAACGGCGTGCCGGATCTATCGCAGTTTGTTAAAACATGGTCGTTTCGCGGAACGCTGCATCTGCACGACAAAGACGACCTGCCGCTGGTGCTCTACCGCGGCAGCGAGACGGACTTTGGTCAGATGGCATATCGCAACGGGGTGCTCTCGCCCGAGCGCGTTGAGGTGTTTCACAACATGATCTCCGACGCGCTGGCGCAGGGCGACAAAACGCGGGACGAGCTTAAGGCCGCGTGCCTGAAAGCGGGCATGAGCGAGCAGGAGGAGCAGATTATCCTGCATCCCTGGGGCGGGGTGTTTCGCGCCATGGCGGAGCGCGGCGAAATCGCGTATACATCGGACGGCAGCCGCGTGTTCACGCGCCTTTCTCCCATAGAGCCGATGGACGAGGATGCGGCGCTTTGCGAGCTCATGCGGCGGTATCTCCTGCACTACGCGCCCGTTTCCCTGAAAGACGCGCAGACGTTTTTCGGTATTCCGCAGCGAAAGCTGAAAGCGCTGCTGGAACACACGGCCAGTGGCTCGTTCACGTTTCGGGATCAAACATACTTTTCGCTCGGTCAAACGCTGCCGGAAGGCGCGGCGCTTCCGCCCGTGCTGTTTCTCGCGGGGTTCGATCAACTGCTGCTGGGCTACCGCAAGACGGAAAATCCGTTTTTACCGCAGGAAACGATCAAAGCTGTCTACAACAACACCGGTATCGTGTTTCCAACGGTGCTATTAGGCGGCGTTGTGTCCGGCGTCTGGAAAAAGACGGCAAACCGGGTCGAGCTTCGCCCGCTTCGCAAAATCGGCGTGCGGGAAAGGCAGAAAATCGCGCGAAAAGCCATGGACAGCTTTGGCAAACTCGCAGTAGAATGGATAGAAACCTGACAAGGTAAAACGAGACAGATGATTAAAAAATGACCGACAGCGCGGCGATCGCGCTTCGGCACGGAGGAATAACCCTGCATGATGATCACAAGGGACACGAAGGTCGGCGATCTGCTGAAAAACCCCGTCGCACGGGATGTGCTCGCACAGCTGGTGCAGTATGCGGGCGTCAACGAAAAGGTGATTTTAAACCCCATCGTCAAATCCTTAAAACTTTCGGCGATTCCGAAGTTCGCGGGAAAGGCGATTCCGAACGCCGAGCGGATGATCGACACCATGATCGACCTGTTCAATCAGGAAGCGGACACAAAGCCGGTTGATAAATCCGGCGCGCACTACTGGTGGAAGGAAGCTGTCGTCTACCAGATCTATCCGCGTTCCTTCATGGACGGAAACGGGGACGGCGTCGGCGACCTGCGCGGAATCATTCAAAAGCTCGACTATCTCCAGCAGCTCGGCGTGGACGCGCTCTGGCTTTCGCCGATCTTCGACTCGCCCAACGACGACAACGGCTACGATGTGCGCGATTACCGCGCCATCATGGCCGAATTCGGCACCATGGCGGACGCGGAGGAGCTCATCGAGCAGATGCACAAGCGCGGCATGCGCATCATCCTCGACCTTGTGGTGAACCACACCTCGGACGAGCATGAATGGTTTGTCGACTCCGCGAACCATCCCGACGGGGCGCACGGGGACTATTATATCTGGCGCAAGCCCAAGGGGAAGGAGCACCCGAATAACTGGTCCAGCTTTTTCTCCGGCCCGGCCTGGGAAAAGGTGGACGGCAGGGACGAGGAATACCTGCACCTGTTTTCAAAGAAGCAGCCCGACCTGAACTGGGAAAACCCGAACGTGCGGGACGAAGTCTGCGATATCATCGATTTCTGGCGTGCAAAGGGCGTCGACGGGTTCCGCCTGGACGTGATCAACTACATCAGCAAGACCTCGCTCGAGGACGGAAACGATGTTCTGGCGCAGCTGCTGCAGTTCAACGGCATCGAGCATTATTTTTACGGCAACCGTCTGCACGAATATCTCCACGAGCTGCGCGCGCGCGCCTTTGGCGACGCGTTCACCGTCGGCGAAACGCCTGGCACCGGGCCGGAGATGAACAAGCTGCTTACTGCGGACGAGCGAGAGGAGCTGAATACGGCGTTCAGCTTCGACCACCTCGAAAACCTCGGCAAAAACCGCTTCGACGACTACAGCTACAACCTCAACCACCTGAAAAAGAGCTTTTGCAGTCTGGAAGGGGCGTATGCGGACTACGCCTGGCCGAGCATATTCGTGGAAAACCACGACAATCCGCGCATGGTCAGCAAGATTGACAAGCGGGACGAATACCGTGAGTCGATCGCAAAGCTGCTGGCGGTGGTTTTGCTCACCGCGCGCGGAACGGTGTTTCTCTACCAGGGGCAGGAGCTCGGCGCCGTGAACGTGGACTTCCGGAATATGTCCGAACTGCGCGACGTTGAAAGCCTGAACAAATATCGGGAGTTGATCGCAGCCGGCGGTTCGGAGCAGGACGCGTGGCAGACGGTTGTCTGCGGCACGCGCGACCACAGCCGCACGCCGATGCAGTGGACAAACGGGACATACGCGGGCTTTTCCGAGCATGAGCCATGGATTCGCATCGGCGACAAGGACGATTGTAACGCCGAATGCGAAATGGCGGACGAAACGTCCGTCTGGCGCGCCTATCAGGCGCTCATCCGGCTGCGGCGGGAGCACCCCGCGTTGGTATACGGAACGTTTGAGCCAATGGAGAGCGCAAAAGAAGATGTCTTCTGCTATTACCGCGGGGACGAAAACGAGCGGTTTTACATCGAGGTCAACCTCTGCTCCCGCGCGATCAAACAACCGAAGACGAAGGGCGAGATGGAGCTTGTTTACTCCAACTATATGGCGCAGGGAGACGGGCTGCAGCCCTATGAAGCGAACATATACCGCGTGACGAAATAAACGCCAAACGGCGGTGTGCGCCGGAAAAGCGGTTGAATAGAAGAGTTAGACTAATGTAACGTTTTCGTGAATTGGGCGGGATGCGGCTTGTCATTCCGCCCAATTTTCTCTACACTCAGGTTGTACGTTTTTTACCGACGGCACCAATTCCAAACAGAGAACCGCAAAAAAAGCGGAGATCAGTTTCGATTTTATTCAAGGAGATACTATGAAAAAGCGGCTTACGGCTGTCCTGATGATCCTCGCTGTGCTTTGTGCTGCCGCGCTGCCGGTCTCTTCGGCGCGCGCGCTGACGGTCAGCACGGGGACGATCACGGCGGACGGCGTCGCGCTGCGCAAGACGGCGAGCGAAAAGGGCGTGCTCATCACGCGGCTGAGCGAAGGGACCATCGTCAAGATACTCGAAACGAACATCAACTCCGAATGGTACCGCGTGGAGGCCGGCAAGCGCACGGGCTATGTCAACCGCATGTACGTCAATATCGACGCGTCGCTGCCGTCCTATCAGATGAACTACACGGGTACGGTCGTCAATGTGAGCAAGGATGTCAACGTTCGCGCCGAACCGTCTGTGCTTTCCAAAAAACTCGGCACGGCGAACAAGGGGCAGAGCTTCACCGTCACGCAGGCATACGCCTCCGGCGCATGGCACGCCATCGATTTCAACGGGACGACCGGCTACATTTCCTCCGACTATCTGGAGCTCAAAGCCGTCGTTTCGAAAGAGTATCTGACGGACATCGAGGTGACGGGCGGATCGCTTTCGCCGAAATTCTCGCCAACAGAGTTTGGATATGTGCTGACCGCGACGCAGGGTGAGGTGCAGATCAAGGCCGTCGCAAACAGCGGCGTAAAGGTCAGTATCGGCAGCACCGGCATCGCGAGCGCGAAATACACCATCAACTCCGGCAACAGCAAGACCATCCGCATCTCCGTCGGCGGCAAGGTGAAATACTCCATCTACCTCGTGCGGGACGTGCTGACTGTTGGCACCTGGAACATCAAGCGCGGCAACGACAACCTTGTTATGCAGGGCTGGCTTATCGCAGCGCAGCAGCCGGATATCCTCGGCGTGCAGGAAGTGTATCTCAACACAAAAGAGGGCACGAACAATTTGCTCTCCGTCCGCACCAGAAACGCGCAGTATACGTCCTTTGCCGAGACGATTTCATATTCCTCCGGCGGACAGTATGGCATCGGCCAGATTTCGAAATACAAGCCTGAGAACGAAACTGTAACGCTGCTGCCGAGCGAGGATAAAGAGCAGCGCTGTCTTCAGAAGGTGGAATACGTGATCGACGGCAAGCGCGTCTCCGTCTACAACACGCATTTTTCCTATGAATCCTCAACGATCCGCAAAAAGCAGTTTGCGGCGGTGCTCTCTGCCATGAACGCGGACAAGAACGAGTATAAGATTTTAACCGGCGATTTTAACGCGAAAGAAAGCGAGTTTTCTGGGTTCCTGAAGAACTACCGCGTGGTGAACACGAGCGCGACGAAGTTTTACGACTATTCATATCACCGTATTTCGATGACGCAAATCGACAACATCGTCGTTTCGAAAAACATCACCGTGCTCAACGCCCGCGCAATTCCCTGCGATTATTCGGACCATTATCCGCTCTTTGCGTTCATCGCGCTGCGGTAATACGGGATAGATAAACGGCCCCGCCGACAGGCGGGGTTCTTCTATATGCGCATTCTGCTTTGAGGAGCCTCAAACACCGCGATGATAAAACGAAAAACCGTAAAACTTCTTGTTGTCGAGCTTGGCATGTGGCTTAATGTGCGGAAGTGGTGGAGGACGAAGCCACGTTCTTTTCCGGAATAGATAGGGATATTCACGCGCTAGGTAACCGCGACCACTTAAAAAGTGCTAATCACATAAGCCGGGAGGTGTCAGCTTTGCCGTTGGAAATTCGGCTTGCCTATCAGGATATAGATCAAATCAGGATCTTGTTTCAGGAATACACGCAGATGCTGGGGATCGATTTGGCGTTCCAGAATTTTGACGCCGAGTTTTCAAACCTGCCCGGCGACTATGCTCTGCCCGATGGAAGGCTCTATCTTGCAGAGTATGACGGATTCACGGCAGGATGCATCGCGATTCACCCGTTTGACGGTGTTTGCTGTGAAATAAAGCGGTTGTATGTCCGACCGGCATTTCGAGGAAAGAGCATTGGCCGCGCTCTGGTGGAGCAGGTGATTGCCGACGCAAGAGAAATGCATTATTCGGGCGTGATGCTGGACACGATGGCATTTCTGGAAAACTCTGTTGCGCTCTACAGAAAACTGGGATTTCAGGAAACGGAGCCATACCGCTACAATCCCATGCCGGATGCACTGTATTTTCGATTAAATCTTTAGGTTTGATTAAATCTTTAGGTTCAATTAAATTTAGGTTTGGTTAAATCTTTAGGTTCGGCTATCATAAGCGGGTTGCTTATGGAGTAAACGCTGAACAGATGCGGCGGGTCACCCAAACGAAACGGTGTTTTCATATCCTTTACGCGAGCGCACTGCGTTGGATCCGTCGTATACGGTTCCGTCGCTGCCAAAGAGCTCCGCTAACCCATACCAGCTTTCCCCGACCGCGCAGGAAACGCGGTAGTATCCGCTTGGCAGATGGATGCTTGCGCTCTTGCCGCCGAGGATGAACACCCCAAGCTTGAGCGTGCCTTCCTCGGATACGTCCTCGCTGGAGATGGCGTAGAAGCGCACATAAAAGTAAGTGCCAAGATCTGCGCCTGCCTGAAATACGACGGAGTTGCCTTCGCTCTCGCCCTCGAGGATCGCGCCGGACTTCGGTGGCGTCTGCGGGGCGATGCGCCAGGCGGCGTTTACCGCGGCGGACGCGTCCGCTTCCGCGCGGGCGCGGATTTGTGCAATTCCGGCGCCAAGTCCGCCGTCGTCGAGCAGCGTGCATTCGCCCGTGGTTTCGTCAAGTGTGACGGTTACGCTCGCGTTCAGCCACGCCGATTGAGACAATTCGGCGTCCGGGAGTTCATTTGCCGACAGCACTGCGGTTCGCTCGTCCCCGTAAAACGGCTGGTTAAACGAGGATTCGTAACTATTCGCCAGCGCGTCATAAACCGTCTCCGGGTCGGGATAGGAAAACGACGCGAGATAGGTTCCGCCGGGTTGCTGCGTCAGGCCGGAGATTTCGATCAGGCGCGCATATGCTTCGCCGCCGAACGCGTCGAAGAGCAACTCAGGCAGGGCGGAGGCGACCTGCATGCAGTGATAGCTGCTCTGATATAACGCGTCTTGTTTCAGTGCGGCGGCAATCAGGCTTTCGGCGGTTTGCTGAATTTCGAGCTTGCTCTGGCTGGAAAGATTTGCCTTCCAGCCTCCGCTTGCTGATACGGAGATGGCTACGGGCAGGTGTATATAAGCAGAGACGGTGTGTTCCAGCGCGTACTGATCCAGCGCCTGACGCAGGGCCAGCGCACAGATGCGCGCATAGGATTCGGCGTTTTGCGCGGAGTAGTCCGGCGCAGGTAGCGCGAAAGCTACTGCCGAGCGATCCATGCTCGCATAATCGGGAATATCCACGGTGATGGTGTAGTCGAGCGTCCGGCGGCCGTTGACTGACTGAGACGCCTGCGTACGAACCTGATCGGAGAGGTTTCGCACCTCGATATAATAGTCGGAATACGATTCGACGGCGTCGGAAATCGCCTGAATCTGGGAGCCGACAGAGCTGCAGCCGGAGAAGACGAGCGCCAGCGGCAGCATTGCGGCGGCAAGACATGCACGGAACCATAACTTCATGCGGCAGAGTCCTTTCAAGCAGGAGAGCCCCGTAAAAAAGACAATTGAATAGCAGAGTCTTTTCAAGCGGGAGAGCCCCCAAAAAACAATTGAATACCGGGTGATTTTCTATCAGTTAAAACTGTAACACGCGACGCCGCGTGCCGTCAAACAATTACCGGACGGAAAAAGAGAGCGGACGAAAAATCCGCTCTCTTTGTTTCTCTTAGTCTACTGCTCTACTCCAACTGTTGACGGAGAGCCAAGAAAATTACTTCGCGTCTACTTTCGCCATGTGCTCGATGAGGTTGAGCACTTTGTTGGAATAACCCCACTCGTTGTCGTACCAGGCGACGAGCTTGACGAAGTGATCGTTCAGGCTGATGCCCGCGTCGGCGTCGAAGATCGAGGTGCGCGGATCGGTGTAAAAGTCCGAAGAGACAACCTTGTCCTCGGTGTAGCCGATGATGCCCGCCCATTCCGGGGACTCGGAGGCAGCCTTCATGACGGCTTTGATCTCGTCGTAGGTTGCGCCCTTCTCGAGACGGCAGGTGAGGTCGACGACGGAGACGTCCGGCGTCGGCACGCGCAGCGACATGCCGGTGAGCTTGCCGTTGAGGGACGGGATAACCTTGCCGACGGCCTTGGCCGCGCCGGTGGAGCTGGGGATGATGTTGTGCGCAGCCGCACGGCCGCCGCGCCAGTCCTTCTTGGACGGGCCGTCGACGGTCTTCTGCGTCGCGGTGATGGAGTGGACGGTGGTCATGAGGCCTTCGACGATGCCGAAGTTGTCATGAATGACCTTCGCCAGAGGCGCGAGGCAGTTCGTGGTGCAGGACGCGTTGGAGACGACCTTCATATCGGAGGTGTACTTGTCCTGGTTGACGCCCATGACGAACATCGGCGCGTCCGCGGACGGAGCGGAGATGACGACTTTCTTGGCGCCGCCGACGAAGTGCGCGCTGGCCTTCTCGACAGTGGTGAAGACGCCGGTGGACTCGACGACGTATTCCGCGCCGCACTCGGCCCAGGGAATCTCGCTCGGGTTCATGCAAGCGTAGACGGTTGCCACTTCGTCGTTGACGACGAGCTTGCCGTCCTGAATGGAGATGTCGCCCTTGAACTGGCCGTGCACGGTGTCGTAGCGAACCATGTATACCATGTAGTCAAGGTCGATGAACGGGTCGTTGATGCCGACCACCTGAATTTCAGGGTTCGCGACGGCCGCGCGGAATACCAGACGACCGATGCGGCCGAAACCGTTGATGCCTACTTTGATTGCCATATCTATGTTCTCCTTTATTGATATACGGTTGTTGACGGCGGCGTTTTCGCAAATCTCCGCATTGGTTTTTCCTGTCCGCGGCGGGCTGCGAATTCGCTCTTAAAGCCCAAAGTATTGTACAATATCTGCGTCATATCCGCAAGAAAAAACTTTCTTAGCCGACCTGACAAAACGAAAGAATTCGATCTTGCGGTATCGATTGGAGGATAATATCCGGCGCGGAGTTCAGTCCAGGTTGTGTTTTTCCGAGACGATATAGAGCGGGCGGCCCTTTAACTCGTCGTACATGCGCCCGAGATACATGCCCTGCAGACCCATGAAAAACAGCGTCAGACCCTGCACAAGGAGAATGCCGTCCGCTGCCCAGAGCCACGGCGCAACGCCGAGCACGCAAGCCAGCACGATGAGCGCGACGAGCCCGAGTCCCGCAAGCACGCAAAGCCCGATGCCGAATTGCATCGGCAGCGTGAGGGGTTTGTCCGAAAAGCCGGTGATGCCGTCGCTGGCCAGCCGCAGCATCTTTTTAAGCGTATATTTCGTCTTGCCCGCAAAGCGCTCCTGCCGCTCGTACTCGACCGGAACGGCGTTGTAGCCCATCCAGGCGGACATGCCGCGAAGAAAGCGGTTGTGCTCGCGCATCTGCAAAAACTGATCCGCGACATTGCGTCCGATCAGCCGAAAGTCGCCGGTGTCGAGGGGGATCGGGTACGCGCTCATCCAGGCGAGCAGACGGTAGTACATGCTCGCGGTGATCTTTTTGAAGAGCGTCTCGCCCTTTCGCTTGAGGCGCTTGCCGTAGACGATGTCCGCGCCGTCTTTCCAGAGCTTCACCATTTGCGGGATCAGCTCCGGCGGATCCTGAAGGTCTACGTCGATGATGATCAAAGCATCGCCTTTGGCGGCGTCCATGCCGCAGGTGACGGCGAGCTGATGGCCGAAATTTCGCGAAAACGAAAGAACCTTAACGTACGGGTGCGCGCTTGCAAGCTCGCGAAGCTGCCCGAGCGTTCCGTCCCGGCTGCCGTCGTTGACGTAGATAATCTCATAGCCGCAGCCGGTGCTTTTCATCGCCGCGTCCATACGCTCAAACGAGGCTTTCAACACCTCCTGCTCATTAAAAACGGGGATAACAAGGGAAAAGAATAGAGGGTTCTGCGCATCCATCGGATCATTCCTCCATGCATAGAAATGCAAATAGCGTGTTAAGCCGTAAACGGCTTCCATACACGTCGTAGTATAGCGCAAAGTATGGAGAATGACAATCGACGGGTAGGGGGTATGTCGGATTCGATCCCGGTTTATCGTAATTTTTCGTTGCAATTTCATCGTCATGTGGTAGAATACCATCGAAAGAATATGACATTGATCCACTCGATCAGGAAAAGGAGACTATACAACCATGCCTATCGTAACGAGCAAGAAGATGTTTGCGGACGCGTATGCCGGCGGATACGCCATCGGTGCGTTCAACGTAAACAATATGGAGATCATCCAGGGCATCACCGAAGCCGCCAAAGAGCTCAGCTCTCCGCTGATTCTTCAGGTCAGCTCCGGCGCGCGCAAATACGCAAACCACACCTATCTGATGAAGCTCATCGAGGCCGCCTGCATCGAGACGGATCTGCCCATCTGCGTGCACCTTGACCACGGCGACACGTTTGAACTCTGCAAAAGCTGCATCGACGGCGGGTTTTCCTCCGTCATGATCGACGGTTCGCACCACGGCTATGAAGAGAACGTGAAGCTCACCCGCCAGGTCGTCGAGTATGCGCATGATCACGGCGTGGTCGTCGAGGGCGAGCTCGGCCGCCTCGAAGGCGTGGAAGACGACGTGAAGGTCGCCGCGGGCGAGGGAAGCTATACCGACCCCGATCAGGTGCAGGATTTCGTTAACCGCACCGGCGTGGATTCGCTGGCGATCGCCATCGGCACGAGCCACGGCGCATATAAGTTCAAGCCTGGCACCAAGCCGCAGCTTCGCTTTGACATTCTCGAGGAAGTTGAAAAGCGTCTGCCCGGGTTCCCGATCGTTCTGCACGGGGCGAGCAGCGTCATTCCGGAATTCGTCAAGATGATCAATGAAAACGGCGGCAACATGCCGGACGCGATCGGCGTGCCCGAGGACATGCTCCGCGAAGCGGCGCGCATGGCGGTCTGCAAGATCAACATCGACAGCGACCTGCGCCTTGCCATGACGGCGACGATCCGCAAGTATTTCAACGACAACCCCTCGCACTTCGACCCGCGCCAGTATCTCAAGCCCGCGCGCGAGGCGATCAAGAACATGGTGGCTCACAAGATCACAACCGTGCTCGGCTGCGAAGGAAGAGCGTAATCAATTACCACGCTTGTTAGTCAGAAAGCACCCATTGCGGGTGCTTTCTGTTGTATATTTGAGCGAATGAAATAGTACGGGGTCTTTGGGTTGATTGCATTTGATCTGGAAAAAACGCGACGCAATTATTCCGCGCTATTTTTTTTCGTAAACGGTCACCAGTATGTAACCATAGCTGCTGATGGAAAACAGTTCAGAATATCCAGCCGGCGGGGTCAGCCCGTTTTTTGCAGCGCAAGTAGAGTTATAGATCAAATACGGGACATCTTCAGAATAACTCACATATTGCAGCTTGTTTTTTATTTCTTCCGGAAGCGCTTCGTAATTTTCGTCCAAAGGGTATTCAAACTGCGAATTGTCGGTTGGCGGTGTACTGAATGATAATGGTAGCGCCTGGTTTCGCGTTGTGCTGGTTGCCAGCTTTTCCAGTGCGTTATAGGTGCTCACCGCCCAGTAGTCCAGTTCATACCGGCCCTCTACGGTTCCGGCCAGAACGTTATAATAGGCGTATTGATAGGGATGGTTGATCAGGATGGAGACCGCCTGGAAAACGAATACGCACGCGGCAGCCAGCGCAAACACCGCCTTTAAGAGAAACGTTTTGCTCATCAGCCGATATAGCCGCCAAATTCCAATTCCGCCCATTACGACAAGGCCCGCGTTTACAAAATAGAAATGTCTCCAGCCGTTATAAATCAATGGGTTTGCCAGCATTGCAAAAACAAGCGGCAAAAGCCAGAAAGCGGTTAAGCTAACGAGCATTGGACGGTTGAGGTCGCCCCTGATGCACAGGATGATTGCATAAACCTGGCCAAAGAGCGCAAGAAGCAGATAAGGTACGGGAATTGTAATCAGGATCAACTGCGGCAAGTAATACCAAGGCAGCGCGGCACCGGACGCCGGTTTGTATAAATTTCCCTGAAACAGCACGACGTCATCCCAACGCGAATAACGGATCATATTATCGTAGAGGTAACGAAAGTACTCGACGGGGCTGCGCCACATGGCGGGCGTAATTAAGATATAAGCCGCGATGAAAACCGCAACGCCGGTAACCAGCATCCATACATCTTTTCGGTTGATCCGCCTTTCGGAAAGCCACCGCCAGAGCACGGCGACGCCCGCCAGCCCCCAGGCAAAAACGCCGATGATCTTTAAATTTGTGGCAAGCGCGCCTGCTAGCGAATATAAAAGAACCAATGAAAATTTGCGGCTCCGGCTCAGCCGCGCGGCAAACGCAAATGTCAGCAATATCAATGACAGGAGCATAGCGTCCTTGTTGTTATAGTGTCCCTGGGCAAAAAAGCGGGGGGATAAGTATAAAAGCAGGGACGACATGCAGCCGATGATTCTGGGAACGCCCAGTTCGCGCATGATCCAATAGACGGCAATCACACCCAGCATGAACACCAGCCAGATATAGATATGCCAGATTTGCATGGTCAGATGCGTGTCTTCCAAATAACTGAGGAATGCCAGCGGGTAAAAAAGCGCGGAACCGTGATCGCGGTCGATTTCATCCGAAATAAGGATCGCCCCGTTTTCACGGGCAGTGCGTACGATAGAGGCGTTCTCGCCCAGGATGTCGGTTGCGTATTCATAGAGATTTTGATTCAGAATCCGCTGTTCCACTCTTTCATCCCAGGGAACGCCATAACCGTTTCCCAGAAACAAGCCGACCAGCGTCAGCAGCAAAAAGAAAAGAACCGTCAAGCGCTTTTGTGTTTGCGCGGGAATGTTAAGATTCATCCGATCTCCTTCACAATCTCATCCTGAATTCTATCAGTTTAATACTGTTGCGACGGTCAAACAAGTAATTTACTTACAAATATTACTTGTGTATATTGTTGGGAAGCCATTCGATCAGGAAAACTTCACAAACAGGATGCCGTCCATCATTTGCACGGAGCCGGCGTCCGGGAAGGTTGGCATTTCCTGAATGTCCGCCCGCTCCGAATAGGCCTGAACCAGATCCGCGTCGCCGACCATTTGAATCGGATATCCCAGAATATTGTCAAAGAACGCCTGATAGGTGTCCAGATAGGTGACGGAATAATTGTCGCTCATGCCGATGGCGTCGATATCCTGAAATACCGGCCTGGCTTGCGATAGCTTTGAGTCGCTGATCAGCCCGACAAAGACGACGGGGGTTTCGTCGAACACATATCCGTCCGTTTGCTCAATCCGGTCGATCACGCGGTTCATGGTAATCAGCGTCGCCTGAAATTCGATCGATTTTTTCAGATACAGCTGATTGGAATAGACGATATTGTTCAGAATCAACACGCCTGCCGCGGCAAAGAGGATCACTCTGCCGACGCGCGGAACGGATGTTCTCCTGGTCGATTCGGCGCGTTCGGAACGGCGCGAAAGTGAATCAAACTGCAGCTCCGCAATCCAGACCGCGTAGATATAGAGAAGGTTGAATGAAAACGTCATCAGTGCGTGTATCAACCCTTTGGAGACGAAATAGATGAAGTTTGCGCCAAAGGGCATCAGCGCGATCAATAATGCGGTCAGCGCATAGTGCCAGCCGGTCAGTTTTTGCCGGATCGCGATTCGAAGCGTACCGGCGGCGGAAAGAATGCCGATGCCGATGTTCAGCAAAACCGCAAGTTTCGGATGAAATGTCGTCGGGTGCAGCATGTTGTATACAGGATAGAGATACGTTTTTTTGAGCAACTGCAGGATGGAAACGCCGGAATAGTCGGAAACGCCTGATATGCCGTTGTAGCTATCGGCCAACGGGACGCCCGTCGCGCGCAAAACGAGTTTCAGGACAAGATAGTAGAGCGCAAACCCGATCACCAGCGCGCCCAGAGCCTTCGCGGACCGGATCAGAATGTCTTTAACCGAATATCGGTTCAGGCTGTCCTTGACAAGCAGAATCAGAAACAGCAACACGGCTGTTTCGACATAGCTTTGATACAGCGCGAGAGACAGCGCAACAGGAATCGCGCCAAGGAGGAAGCCGTATCGATACGCTCTTGTCAGATAGACCGCAAAAACGGCAAACAATAGGGATAGCATGAAGATATCCGACCATGGCAGATAGGTTGCGTTTGACAGGGCGAGCGTGGCGTTGGTCGCGAGTATGCCGCAGGTGATGATGATTGCGGGTTTTGTCCTTAACCCGAGAAGCGCGATGATCAGATACGCGGCGGCGGACAGCCATACGATGGAAAACAACCCGATGAGAAACGGCGCGCAGATGCTGCCGCGCAGCAGGATATAGACCGGCTGCAGAAATCGGCCGAGTGAAATCTGCCAGGCGGCGCTGGACTGCAGAATATCGAGCGAATCGTGCGAATTTCCCAGACTGAAATACCGGAATCCGTGCGCCGCGAGGCTGAACAAAACGGTGGAGCCCAGCGTCCACAATGCGGTTTTTCGATCCACCCGTTTGATGTTTTCCATACGTTAATTACTCCAATAAAGCCAAGTTTGTAAATGTCGAATACGAATGATTCAAATTATATTCATCATATTGGATATTCCGTGAGATGTCCACCCGGTTTTTATCCTTGTGTAAAAAGCGCCGGCGCAGTGCGGAGGAAAACGATATGCCGGACAACTGAACGGGATGGTATAATATTTATATATCCATGCTTACGAAGCTGCAGACGAACCGATCCCGCCAGAACACATTGCGAGGAATTATGAGTTTAGTTATCTTTTTAATCTTATTCATTTTGATTTGGCTGTTGATCGAAATCCTGTCGATCGTGCTCAAGCTCACCGGGTTGGAGTTGAGTAAGGCGCGCTTTCAGGTGATTTCCATTCTCACGCACACGGGCTTTACGACGCGCGAATCCGAACTGATCGTTCAGCATCCGACGCGGCGGAGGATCGCGAGCGCGTTGATGATCGTCAGCTACGTCGCGCAGATCACGTTAATTACGCTGCTGTTCAATGTGCTGACCCAGGCGACAAGGGACATCCTCGCAACCGCCGCCGCGCTTGGCGGCATGGTGCTGTTTGTCATCGTCGTGACGCAGAGCAAGTATCTTTCAGACCGGTTCGACCGGCTGACGGAGAAGCTTTTGAAGAAGCGAATGAAAAAGGTGAACAGCGGCAACCGCATCGAGCAGGTGCTCAACCTGAGCCCGGAGTTCAGCATCTACGAGCTGATTGTGGACACGGACAGCTTCATCTGCGACAAGACGCTCAGCGATCTGCGGCTGAAGGAGCATTTCATCCAGATTCTCAAGATAGACCGCGGCTCCGAGGTAATCGATTTTCCGCAGGCGGGCACGCGCGTGCTGGCGGGGGATCGGATGATCGTATACGGCAAAATCGACGCGCTGACGCAGATGATCATGAAGCAGTAAATATTTGGATGGTATTGCTTGTACAAAATATCGACAAACGAAAGAACAACGAAAGGGCCCGACCGTTGATTGCGAAATTGATTGAGCGGCTGAAAAGCGGAACACTGGCGTCCTCCGCGATTGCCCGCCTGAAAAGAAGCTATGTGCTATCCGAAAAAAACGTGTTTCACAAACAGGAAAGGCTGCTCCATATCCTGTTGAACGAAGCGCGAACGCATGTTCCGTACTACCGTGATCTGCTCGGCAGGCATAAACGCGTGGTTCTTACGGATTTTCCGGTCATGGACAGGAAAACAATCGCAAAGGACTTCGATTTGTTTTGCAACGACCGGTTGGAACACTTTATTTACAGCGACGCATATACGGGAGGCAGTACGGGCGAGCCGTTTCATTTTCTGCGCGTCGGCGGGTATGAAAATCAATTCGGACTGCGAAAATGGGAGGCGTACGGCTACCGGCCCGGCGATAAAATCCTTGCGATGGACGGTGGGAAACCGGATGAATCGGATGTTAAAAAGGGGGTCTATTGGTACTGGAAGTCCGACGAGGATATCCCGTTCGGAAGCTGGGGCTTGTCCTCCCTGTACCTGACGAAGGACAACGCAAGGCGATACTGCGCGTATATCAACGAGTTTCAGCCGGCGTTTCTGCGCGGCTATCCGGCGTTTGTGTATGCGCTTGCGTGTTACGCGGAAGAATTCGGCGTTTCGTTTTTTGCAGGGATACGCGGGATAGAACTGACCTCGGAAACCGCGCATCCATACCAGATTGAGAAGATAAAAGAGGTGTTCCATGCGCCGGTCTACCTGCAATACGGACATTCGGAAGCGATTGTGTTTGCGTACACAGTCGACGAAACCTATCGCTATCGCGTGGAACCGCTGTATGGGTTCGTCGAGGTGCTGGATGAAAACGGAACGCATGTAAAAGAAGGCGAGGTGGGGGAGGTTGTCGTAACCACGCTTCACAACTATCCTTTCCCACTGATTCGGTATAAAACCGGCGACTTCGCGCAGTACGGCGGCAGAGACGAGCTATATCTCTACCTCGACAGCGTGCTTGGCAGGACGCAGGACTATATCTTTGATCGAAACGGCGATAGAGTGCTTCTGACCGCGCTGATTTTCGGACAGCACTGGCAGGCGCTGGGAAATATTGTAAAATGGCAGCTCGAGCAGTTTGAACCGGGCGTCGTTGAAATTCATGTGGTCAGGGGAAAGAGTTATTCCCAACGGGACGAGGACGAAATTACGCAGCAGTTTCTGCTGCTTGGAAATGTGGACACGAAGTTTCGCTATGTCGAGAGCATTCCGCTGACCCCGCGCGGAAAGTCAAGCATGCTGATTCAGCACATCAAAGAATCACGGTAAATTGTCTTCTATGGAAGAATCACAAGATGTATAACAAAAAACAGGGCACGCCCGAAACGGCGTGCCCTGCTTTTTTATGAATCAATTCACTATTTGCGTTTTGAAACTGTCCGCTGGATCGCCTTGACGATCTCCACGAGCGGGATGATGAGAAACGCCAGCGTCAGCGCGATCATGTACTCGTACAGACTGATGTGTTCAAAGCTGAACGCCACCTGTAAAAACGGCACATACAGCACTACGAGCGTCAGCACGAGAGAAAGAACCGCAGCGCCCCAGAGATACAGGTTCTGGCAATGCATCTTAAAGATACTCTGCCGCTGGGAGCGCATGTTGAAGCTGTGGAAGATCTCCGCCATGCTCAGCGTCAGAAACGCCATGGTCGTGCCGTCCGTGCTGTTGGCAATCAGCCACGCGCCGTTTTGAATCCGCTCGCCGATGAAGAACGCCGCCATGGTGAGAAGCGTCACGAGAAATCCCTGATACGCGATGTCGAATCCCACGCCGCCGGCAAAGACGCCGTCCTTCGGGTCGCGCGGCGGGCGCTGCATGAGGTTTTGCTCGCAGGCTTCGGTGCCCAGCGCGAGGGCGGGCAGCGAATCCGTAATCAGGTTGATCCAGAGCAGATGCACGGGCTTGAGAATGATAAAGCCCAGCATGGTTGCAAAGAAGATGCTCAGCACCTCGCTCATGTTGGAGGAGAGCAGAAACTGGATGGCTTTTCGGATGTTGTCGTAGATGCGGCGGCCTTCCTTGACGGCGCCGACGATGGTTGCGAAGTTGTCATCCGCGAGTACCATGTCCGCAACGTTTTTGGTCACGTCCGTGCCGGTGATGCCCATGCCGATGCCGATGTCCGCGCTCTTGATGCTCGGCGCGTCGTTCACGCCGTCGCCCGTCATGGCGGTGATGAATCCGTTTTTGCGCCAGGCATTGACGATGCGCACCTTGTGTTCGGGCTGTACTCGCGCGTATACGCTGTATTCGCCGACCGTTTTGGCAAACGTTTCGTCGTCGATCTCGTCCAGCTGCGCGCCGGTGATCGCCTCACTCGGATCCGAGATGATGCCGAGCGTGAGCGCGATGGCGGCGGCGGTGTCCCTGTGGTCGCCCGTGATCATGACCGGGCGGATGCCGGCCGTGCGGCATTCTTCGATTGCGCCGATCACCTCGGGCCGAACGGGGTCGATCATGCCGACAAGGCCGATGAACACGAGCTCCTGCTCCAGTTCGGCGGGAGCGTTGTCCGCGGGCTGTGTGTCATAGCGGCGCATGGCGGCGCAGAGCACGCGAAGCGCCTTGTCCGCCATGGCTTTGTTCGCGGTGAGAATCTCCGCGCGTACGCCGTCCGTCAGCGGCAGAGCTTTGCCCTGTTTCCAATAAAAGACGCATTTTTTCAGCACCTCGTCCGGCGCGCCCTTGGTATACTGGACAAACCCGGCTTCGGATTTATGCACGGTGGACATCATCTTTCGCATGCTGTCGAACGGCGCCTCGTCCACGCGCGGTTCGGCTTCCTTCAGCGCGGGTTTTGGAAGGCCTTTCGACGCGGCAAAGTTCACCAGCGCGCATTCCGTCGGCTCGCCGACGGCGGCGCCGGTTTCGTCCGGCTCCGCGTCGCTGCAGAGCGACAGTGCCTTTGCCAGCAGCGGCACGTCGTCGCCATAGTCCTCCACGACGGTCATCTTGTTCTGCGTGAGCGTGCCGGTCTTGTCCGAGCAGATGATCTGCGCGCAGCCAAGCGTCTCAACCGCCGTGAGCCGCCGGATGATGGCGTTTCGCTTGCTCATGTTGGTCACGCCAATGGAGAGCACGATGGTGACCACCGCCGCAAGCCCCTCAGGAATGGCGGCGACGGCCAGACTGACCGCGATGAGGAACGAATCGAGGATATAGCGCTCGCCCGTGCCGCGGAAGCGGAGGATGTTGACGGCGAATATCACCGCGCAGATGCCGAGCACGAGCCAGGTGAGAATCTTCGAAAGCTGCGCGAGCTTAATCTGCAGCGGGGTCTGCCCGTCCTCGGCCTGCGCCAGGGCGTCGGCAATCTTGCCCATTTCGGTCTGCATGCCCGTTGCGGTGATGACCGCCTTGCCGCGGCCATAGACCACGGTGCTGCCCATATAGACCATGTTGATGCGATCGCCGAGCGGGATGTCCTTCGCGCCGCCAAGCGAAAGCGCGGCGGTATCCTTATGCACGGGCACGCTTTCACCCGTAAGCGCCGCTTCCTCAACCTGCATACTCGCGCTTTCAAGGATGCGTCCGTCCGCCGGCACCGCGTCGCCCGCCTCAAGCAGCACGACGTCGCCCGTGACGAGCTCTTCGGTTTTGATGCGGACGATCTGGCCGTCCCGCAGCACGCGGCAGGTGGCGGCGGCCATCTTCTGGAGCGCCTCGATCGCCTTTTCGGCCTTGCTTTCCTGCACCACGCCGAGCACCGCGTTGATGATGACGACGGAGAGGATGATGATCACGTCCGCAAAGCTCTCGCCCTCGACGGCGGCGGTGATGCCGGAGACGAGCGCGGCCGCGAGCAGGATGAGGATCATCGGATCCTTCATCTGCTGAAAGAAGCGCACGATCAGCGGCGTTTTCTTTGCCTCGGCGAGTTTGTTCGGCCCGTTGTCGCAAAGCCGTTTCTGCGCTTCGGCGTTCGTCAGCCCCTCCGCGGAGGAGGATACCGACAGCAGGGCTTCTTTGGAATTGATTAAGTACTGCTGCATGGAGATTCAATCCTTTCGTGGTTCGCCCGCGGAAGCAATTCCGCGGCGGGATTGTTTGCCGGAATATAAAAAACCCATGTACGGCAAACACAGTGTCGTACATGAGTCTCGTCATTTCATCCAAGCCAGACGCGCCGCGTCGTGCTACTATGTTGACTTGGAACGCGGATCAATCGCCGCGCCAACTACTCCCTCACGTTGATTACGCTAGTATTATATGCGGATTCGGCGCGGATTGCAACAGCGACGCGCGGGCAGGGATGAAGAATGCATAATTTTACAGAATTTTTGTCCGCACCTCATAATTATGATATACTTTCAGGAAAATGTGCCCGCAGGGCGCTCGTGTAAACAGAGCTGCGGGCTGCCGCCGAAAACGGGGAGGAGAGAGCATGGAAAGTCAGTCGAAAAAGGTCTTTAATATCGGTACGCGCTCGTTTATCGCGGCGCTGATTATTCTGTTTGTTCTCATGGCGCTGACCTACGCGCTGACGTTTCTGTTGCCCGCGGGCGAATACCAGCGAACGTTGACCGACGGGACGGAATCCATCGTCGCAGGGACATATGAGCAGGTGCAGGGCGGGCTACCATTCTGGAAATGGCTGCTCTCGCCGTTTCTCGCGCTGGGTTCAAGCGGGGCGGGTACGGTCGTCGCCATCATCGCGTTTCTGCTCGTCATCGGCGGCGCGTTCAACGCGCTCGACGAGTGCGGCGTGCTCTCCTATATGTTCAATCGCGTATACCGCATGTTTGAAACGCAGCGATATCGCCTTTTAATGCTCGTGTCGCTGTTTTTCATGAGCCTCGGCGCGTTCGTCGGCTCGTTTGAAGAGTGCGTGCCGCTGGTTCCGATTGCGGTCGCGCTCGCGTATTCGCTCGGCTGGGACGCGTTCGTCGGCCTCGGCATGAGTCTGCTGGCGGTCGGGTTCGGGTTCAGCACCGGCGTGGTCAACCCGTTCACGGTCGGTGTTGCGCAGGAGCTGGTGGGTCTTCCGATGTTTTCCGGCATCTGGATGCGGATCGTCACCTTCGCGCTGATCTACGGCCTTCTGCTTGCGTTTCTCATTCCCTACGCAAAGCGCGTGGAGCGCGACCCGAAGCGTTCGCCCATCTACGACCCCGCGATGATCGAGCGCTGGGCTTCGCTTCGGCTGGACTACATCCATGAAAAGAGAAAAGACCGCGCGCTCGTCTGGTTTGCCTGCATCCTTGGCGCGGGCATCCTGCTGATTCTCTGTTCCAGCTTCGTGCCGTTTCTGCAGGATATCATCATGCCGCTCATCGCGCTGGTCTTCCTGCTGGCGGGAACGATCTCTTCGCTCGTCTCGGGCATGGGGCTGAAGGCGTATCTCAAGTCGTTCGGCAAGGGCATGGTCAACATCCTGCCCGCCGTGCTGCTGATTTTGATGGCAAATTCGATCCGTTATACGATGGTGGAGTCGAAGATCCTCGACACGATTCTCTACCAGACGGTGCGGCTGACCCAGAACGCGAACAGCGGCGTGGTCGTGCTGCTCATCTACGCGCTCGCGCTGGTGATGGAGCTCTTTATCTCCAGCGGCTCGGCAAAGGCGTTTCTGCTCATGCCGCTGATCGCGCCGATTGCGGATTTAAGCGGGATTTCGCGGCAGATTTCGGTGCTCGCGTACGCGTTTGGCGACGGGTTTTCCAACGTGTTTTATCCGACCAACCCGGTGCTGTTAATCTCGCTCGGCATCGTGGGCATCGGCTACGGCAAATGGTTCAAGTGGAGCGCGAAGATTCAACTCGCGGTGCTCGCCCTTACCTGCGGGCTGCTGCTGTTTGCCAACGCCGTCGGATACTGATAGAATCGATCTATAGGGATTTCATGGATATCGGGATAAGGGGAAGAGCGATCCGGCATGAACAGACAGGGGATGGGGGGACGCGAAACGGCGGAGCTGCTTCCGCCCGGCACGCCGTTGCGAAGGCGCTATATCGTGGATGGCCTGCTTGGGCGCGGCGTATTTGGCGCGACGTATTTCGGACACGACGCGAATACGGGCGCGTATCTTGCGATCCGCGAATATTTTCCGCAGGCGCTTGCCGTGCGGGCGGCTGGGAGCGTCGCGCTATCGCCCAAAAGCCAGGCCGAAGGCGAGCTGTTTTTCCTCGGCGCCGATCTCTTCTGTCGTCAGCATCTCGCGCTTGCCGATGCGCGCGGCAGCGAAAACGTCGTAACGGTAGTCGATGCGTTTTTTGAAAACGGCACCGCGTACGCCGTTATGGAGCGGCTCGAAGGCGTGACGCTGGAGCAGTATCTGCATCTGAGAAAGCGCAGACTGCTGCCGGATGAGAGCATGTATATCGCCGCCTCGCTGGCGGACGCGCTGCTCGTGGTGCATAGCCTCAGCACGCTGCATTTCGACATCAACGCGCGCTCCGTCTTTCTCTGCACGGACGGTTCGGTCAAACTGATCGAATTCGGCGCGGCAAAGGCCGGTCTTCGCGCGCGCCGCGCGGTGGACGACGCAGAGCCGTGGGTGGATATCGCCGCCGTCGCACGGACGTTGTATGAGGCGTTGGCCGGGCACGCGGCGGGCGACGAACCGCGCCCCAATGATAATGTTCCGCCGCAGATGCTCGCGTTGTTTCGTCAGATGCTGGCAAAGGACGCTCGGCGCATCTCTTCCGTGTTTGAATACCGCCACGCGCTGGCCTGCGTGGAGCTCGGCGCGCTCTGCCCGGACGTTTCGGAGCAGGATGTACTAGACGCGCGGCTTCTGCCGAAGATCGCTGCCTCCGAGCACCTGCTGAAAATTCCCGCTTCTACCGCCGCGCCGACGCCGGAGCGCGCGCATCATCGCCCCGCGCCGGAACGGGGACCGGAGACGGCGGAGCGAATTGCGCCCGCCGAGCCGCGGGAAACGCCAGCGCCGATCTGGCGGCGCAAGGGATTCGGGCGCAGAGTCGCGCTGATCTATGGCGGCATTGCCGTCGGCACGTTGATTCTCGCGCTGATATTACGAGCGCTGATCCGATAAAAAACTCCCCGCCTAAACAGCGGGGAGTCTGTATGTGCGGGCCGTTACGCGGCCTGCTTTGTTTTTTGGCCGAGCCCGCCGAAGAAGCGGAAGGTCAGCGGCCAGAGCGCGCCGCCGACAACGACCATCAGAAAATAGCGGACGGCGTGCGCGGTGTTGTGCCCGCCGAAGATGGCAAGAAGCGGCGTTTTGAGCAGCATTCGGACGGCGATGACGAGCCCGAGCCCGAGCGCGACCTTGAGAATCTGCGCCCACCAGACGGCCTTTTCGGAGAAGCGGATATACTTCCGCTCCGCCCAGAGCACGAGCGCGAGGCCGAACGCGGCGCCGACCATCTTATAGGCGGACTCGTTGCAGTCCAGCGAAAACTGCACGATGGCGTTTGCCGGCATGGGGACGAGCTCGACATAGAGAATCAGCGCGACGCCGATGGCGAGCATGCCGAAAACGAGCGGAAGGAATCGCTTGGGACTGCTCCAGGCGCGCGTAAAGAGCGGATAGGCGACGAGCACCAAAAGCGCCGCAACGCCGAGGGAAACAAGCACGTCCGCGGGCGTATGTACGCCGAGGTACATCCGCGAAAAGCCGACGAGCAGCGTCAGGGCGATGCAGACGATGCGAATCCAGAGTTCCTTTCTGGCCCGCGCCACGCCGAGGAACAACCCCGCCGCGTTCTGCGTGTGCCCGCTCGGGAAAGAATATCCGCCCGCGCCGGAGCGCGCGCTTTCGACGATGGTGAAGTTCGAATCGAGCACCCACGGCCGCGGAACGATAAAGATCAGCTTCAGAAACGTGTTGATGACGTTGCCGAGAAAGCAGACATACAGCAGAAAATAGCCGGTCTTTTTGTTGATGCACCAGAAGAACGTCATCGCGACGATCATGAATATGGTCTCTTCGCCGAAATACGTGAAAAACTGGAACACCGTGTTGAAAAACGGGGTGCGCAGGCCTTCGAGCAACCGCAAAAACTCCATGATAACCCTCCTGAATCCATTGATAGTTTCAATTTATATTTTTAATGAATCATTGGTGAAGAAAAGAGTTTGGCGCGAATCAACGAAGCGCCTGAAAGAATTGCGACAGCGGCGTTTTGCAGTCGTTTTCGAGGATGCCGCCCCAGACGGTCACGCTGTGGAGAAAGCACTTGTCGAGAAGATCCATCTTTGAGCCGCAGCAGCCCGCCGCGTCGTCGAACGCGCCGAAGACAAGCTGGCCGAGCTTTGCGTTGACGCACGCGCCCGCGCACATGGCGCAGGGCTCCAGCGTGACAAACAGCGTGCAGTCCGTCAGCCGCGATCCGAGCTTCGCCATGCCCTCGCGCAGGCAGAGAAGCTCCGCGTGCGCGGTTGCGTCCCCGCTCGTTTCAACAAGGTTGTGCGCGCGGGAAACGATCTCGCCGCGGCGCACCAGCACCGCGCCGACAGGCACTTCGCCCGCGCCGGACGCAAGGGCCGCTTCCTCAAGCGCGAGGCGCATATAGAATTCGAATTCGCTTCGTTCGGTCATAGGCGGCTGAGCACCTCGTCCGTATCAAAGTCGTCGTATACGACGCGCATGAGCGTCAGTCCCTGCGGGGGCGCCGTCGCGCCCGCGTCTCCGCGGCTGCCGCTGCTAAGCGCGCGGGAAAGCGCGTCCTTCGGCAGTTTTCCGCCGCCGATTTCCAGCATGGTGCCGACGAGGATGCGCACCATATTGTAGAGAAAGCCGTTTGCGCTTACGTCGTAAAACAGATAGTTGTCTTTCCGCGTCCATTCCGAACGAGTGACGGTGCGAACCGTGCGCTCCATGGTTGTGCCCGCGCTCATAAACGCGCGGAAGTCGTGCTCGCCGAGCACATCCGGCGCCGCGCGGCGCATCGCTTCAAAATCGAGCGGGGTGTGCGCGTGCAGCGCTGTATTTCGCGTGAATACGTCCGCGTGCAGACCGGTTTGGACGGTGTAACGATAGGTCTTGTTCTTGGCGGAAAAGCGCGCGTGGAAATTCTCCGGCGCTTCTTCGCTATAGAGCACGCGGATGTCGCGCGGCAGGCGCATATTCATGGCGATTGCAAACTTGTCCGCGGGCATGCGCGCGGTTGTGTCAAAGTGCGCAACCTGCGCCCTTGCGTGCACGCCGCTGTCCGTGCGGCCCGAGCCATGCAGCTGAACCGTCTCTCCCGTAACGCCGAGCACGGCCTCGTTCAGGCGCTGCTGGACGGAGACGCCGTTTTCCTGCAGCTGCCAGCCGACGTAGTTCGTGCCGTCGTATTGTACGATCAGGCGGATGCGGCGGCTCATAGCGGCAGACGCTCCCAGACGACGATGCCC
The DNA here is from genome assembly GCA_964383635.1 of uncultured Christensenella sp. Taxonomy (GTDB): domain Bacteria; phylum Bacillota; class Clostridia; order Christensenellales; family CAG-138; genus UBA7703. The sequence goes on from CAYLIG010000001.1 coordinate 286,475, forward strand.
GCCAGAACAATCAACAATAACAGCGTCGCGATCAGGTCGCGCAGATGAAAATGCAGCTCGCGCATGCGCGTTCTGCCCTCGCCGCCGTGATAGCAGCGGCTCTCCATTGCCATCGCCAGCTCGTCCGCGCGGCGAAACGCGGAGACGAACAGCGGCACGAGCACGGGAATCATGCTCTTGGCGCGCTGAAAGAGGTTTCCGCTCTCAAAGTCCGCCCCGCGCGCCATCTGTGCCTTCTGGATGCGGTCGGTCTCTTCCATCAGCGTCGGGATAAAGCGCAGCGCGATGGTCATCATCATAGCCAGTTCGTGCGCGGGAAAGCGCAGCTTTCTTAATGGGGACATGAGCTTTTCCAGCCCGTCCGTCAGCGCGATGGGGGAGGTGGTCAGCGTCAAAATCGACGTCCCCGCGACGAGCAGCACGAGCCGCAGCGTAAAATACACCGCCTGATTCAGTGCCTCCAGCGTAAAACGGATGAATTTCCACTGAAACAGCACCGTGTCGCCCGCGGTGACGAAGAGGTTGATTACAAACATGAACACCAGCAGCCAGCGCATGGGCTTGAGCGAGGAGAAAAAATAGGAAGCTGGCACGCGCGCAAAGAGAAACATGACGATGAGCAGCGCGACCGGCAGCAGAAACACGAGGAGCGATTTTACCACAAAAATGATGGCGATATACACGACCATCAGCAGGATCTTTGTGCGCGGATCAAGGCGGTGTACGACGCTGTTTCCCGGCAGAAACTGGCCGAGCGTGATGTTAGCGGTCATGCTTCCACCTCCCGATCAATTCAGCCGTCAGTTCGTCCATGCGGAAATAGTCCCGCTCAATTGCGACCCCGCGCGCGCGCAGCGCGCGGACGAGCTGCGTCGCCTGCGGCAGATTGAGACCCATTTGAATGAGTTCTTCGCCGCGGGAAAAGACCTCCTCCGGCGTGTCGAGAAGAAAGAGCGAGCCTTTGTCCAGCACGGCGATGCGGTCGGCATACATGGCCACGTCGTCCATGGAATGCGACACCATGACGATGCCGGTGCCGAATTGCGTGCGCAGGGACTCGATCAGCGCGAGGATTTCGCGCCGGCCGCGCGGGTCGAGCCCTGCCATGGGTTCGTCCAGCACAAGAAACTTCGGGCGCATGGCGAGGATGCCCGCGAGCGCCGCGCGCCGCTTTTCGCCGCCGGAAAGCTCGAAAGGAGATTTTTCCGCAAACTCCGCCGGGTCGAGACCGACGAGACGGAGCGCTTCGGATACGCGCGTCGCGATATCGGCTTCGTCCAGCCCCATGTTTTTCGGGCCGAAGGCGACGTCCCGCTCCACGGTCTCCTCAAAGAGCTGATATTCGGGATATTGAAACACCATGCCCACGAGGGAACGGATTTGCTTGCGCAGCTTTTTTTCGCGCGTGTCCAGCCCGTCGACGAGCACGCTTCCGCCGGTTGGCAGCAGCAGCCCGTTGAAGTGCTGGATCAGCGTGCTCTTGCCCGAGCCGGTGTGCCCGATGACGCCGAGAAACTCCCCGTCCGGAATGGTCAGAGAGATGTCGCCCAGCGCCGGATAGGCCAGCGCGCTGCCGGGCAGGTAGGTATGGCTGAGTTGTTCGATGACGATCGGCATTCCGGTATCCTTATCTATTTATACTATATCTATCTTTACTATATCTCTGGCTGTCTTAACTATTTATGCGTTCAGGCGGTCAGCGCACGGGCGATCTCGTCCGCGAGGTCGTCGCAGGTCATGGCTTCCGGCTGAATCGGGAGCCCCGCTGCGAGCAGATCGTCTCGCAGCCGGACGAAGGCGGGCGCGTCCAGGCGGCTCTGCTCGAGCAGCTCGCGCTCGTTGAATACTTCCTTCGGCGTGCCTTCCATGACGAGTCGTCCCTCCGCGAGAACGAACACGCGGTCCGCGCCGAGCGCTTCTTCCATATACTGCGTGATCATCACGACGGTCATGCCGCGCTCGCGGTTGAGCTTCAAAACGGTGGAGATCACCTCGTCGCGTCCGCGCGGGTCGAGCATGGCGGTCGCTTCGTCCAGCACGAGCACCTCGGGCTGCATGGCCAGAAGTCCCGCGATGGCGACGCGCTGCTTCTGCCCGCCGGAGAGCGCGTGGCTCGCTTTCTCGGCATAGTCGCGCATCTCCACCTCGCCGAGCGCCGCGTCCACGCGCACGCGGATTTCGGCGGGCGGAACGCCGAGGTTTTCCGGGCCGAAGCCGACGTCTTCCTCGACGATGGTGGTCACGAGCTGGTTGTCCGGGTTTTGAAACACCATGCCGACGCGCTGGCGAATCTCCAGCAGGTTGCTTTCGTCGCAGGGATTCATGCCGTCTACCGAGACGGTGCCTTCCGAGGGCAGCAGCAGCGCGTTAAACAGCTTGCAAAGCGTGCTCTTGCCGGAGCCGTTGTGGCCGACGATGGCGACGACCTCTCCTTTTTGAATGGAGAGGCTGATGTGTTTCAGCGCGGGTTTTTCCGAGCCTGCGTATTGAAATCCGGCGTTGACGAGCCGGATGATGGCTTCCGGGGGCATACCTTCGCTCCTTTGATTCAGGATAACCCGCATGGATGCGTCCTTGTGGAGCGCACGCGCGTTGTGGTAAAATAATGTTCCGAACAGGCGAAAAGTTCGCTTACATTCGGACAAAAGGGCAATTCAGTATAGCAAATACCGCCGCATCTTACAAGGCTTTTGGCGTCGGACGGCGGATGCACGGACGAAAAACAGGCAAGGAGCGAACCGGATGAAAACCCTTCTGCAAAACGTCAGGTGCGTCGTCACCTGTGACGACGCCGACCGCGTGCTGCGCGGCGCGGATGTGCTCATCGAAGACGGCGCGATCCGGACGATCGGCAGTCTCGGCGCGGTTTCGGCGGATGAGATCGTCGACGCGAGCCGCTGGATTCTCTATCCGGGGCTGATCAACACACACCATCACCTGTATCAGTACTTCACGCGAAACCTGCGGCATGTGCAGAATCTCGAGCTGTTCGACTGGCTCACCGCGCTGTACGACATCTGGGCGCATCTGAACGAGGACACCGTTCGCCTCAGCTCGACGAGCGGCATGGGCGAGCTCATGAAATACGGCTGCACGAGTTGCTTTGACCATCACTATGTATTTCCCGCGGGCGGAGGGGATCTGCTCGGTGCGCAGTTTGCCGCGGCGGAGGCGCTCGGCATCCGCATGGTCAGCTCGCGCGGGAGCATGAGCCTTTCGCGAAAGGACGGGGGGCTGCCGCCGGACAGCGTCGTGCAGACGATGGACGAGATATTGCGCGACAGCCGCGAGGCCATCGAGCGCTATCACGACGCGTCGGATTTTTCCATGCGTCAGGTCGTGCTCGCGCCCTGCTCGCCATTTTCGGTCACGGCCGAGCTGATGAAGCAGAGCGCGGCGCTGGCCAGAAGCTACGGGGTCAGGTTGCACACGCACCTTTGCGAAACAAAAGACGAGGAGCGCTTTACCGAAAGCACACGCGGCATGCGCCCGCTGGCATATATGGAGAGCGTAGATTTTGTCGGCGGCGACGTGTTTTATGCGCACGGCATCTATTTCAACGACGAAGAACTGCGCTTTCTTGCGGACACGGGCACGGGCGTTGCGCACTGCCCCTGCTCCAACATGAAGCTCAGCTCCGGCGTGGCGCGCATTCCGGACATGCTCCGCCTCGGTGTGCCGGTTGGCCTTGCGGTGGACGGCAGCGCGAGCAACGACGCCTCCAACCTCATGGAGGAGATGCGTGCAGCATATCTGATGCACCGTTTGCGCTACGGCGCGGACGCGCCAAGCGGCTATGACCTGCTCAAGATGGCGACGCGCGGCAGCGCGCGGCTGCTCGGGCGGGACAAGCTCGGGCAGATATCCGAAGGCTGCGCGGCGGATCTGTTCGCCATTCGATACGACCGGCTGGAGATGACCGGCGCGGAGCGGGACGAGGCGAATCTCTTCGGCACGGTCGGGTATCATCTGCCCGCGGACGCGGTCTGGGTCGGCGGCAGGCGGACGGTCAAAGACGGCGCGCTGCTCACGATTGACGAGGACAAGATCGCCGTCGAAAGCCGCGCGGAGGTTGAACGCCTGCTGGCGGCGGGCATGGGAAGCTAAAGGAGGAATTGGAGAATTGGAACAACTGCAACAAAAGAAACGGATGACGGTGCGCGACCTTGCGCGCGGCGCGATTATCGCCGCGGTCTACGCGCTGCTGACTATATTTCTGGCACCGATTTCCTCGGGGCTGATCCAGTGCCGTGTGGCGGAGGCGATGTGTGTGCTGCCGTATTTCACGGTTGCCGCTGTGCCGGGGCTATTTATCGGTTGCGTGCTGGCAAACCTGCTCACGGGAGCGCCGGTTTACGATGTGGTGTTCGGCAGTCTCGCGACGCTGCTGGCGGCGTTCGTTACCTATCTGATGCGAAAGCGCGCGCCAAAATGGCTCGCGCCGCTGCCGTCCGTGGTAATCAACGCGCTTGTCGTTGGCGCGCTGCTGGTGTATGTTTACGAGGTCGGCGTCGGCTTCTGGGCCGCGGCGGGGTATGTCGCCGTCGGTCAGGCGGTCGCGTGCTTTGCCCTTGGGCTGCCGCTGATGAAGCTGCTGGAGCGCTTTGGCGGGAAACTGTTCGGTGACGCGGACGGGCTATTTTCGGCGTAAACTCAATTGACGACAGGCGGGGGACGCGTCCTCCGCTTTTTTTCTTTTTGCCAAACGAAAATTTAGCGCCGACGAATGAGAGCGAGCACACTTCCTTGCAGGGATTCCTGCAATATAATTGCACAAAATGCGTAAGAAATGTGTAATATGAATGAATTTCCTGCATTTTATTCGATTCTGAGGGATCGGTTTGATTGACAGTATATATCCGAAAAGATATAATATGGGGTGGTAATCATTGGGTCATCCCGATTCCATACATATCACTTAGGAGGCATCCATCAAAATGGCAAAAACCATGACAATCGACGGTAATACCGCCGCGTCGCACGTTGCGTATGCATTTTCGGACGTAGCGGCGATCTACCCGATCACGCCGTCTTCCCCCATGGCGGAGGTTGCGGACGATTGGTCCGCAAACGGAAGAACCAACCTCTTCGGTCAGCAGGTTCGCGTTGCGGAGATGCAGAGCGAAGGCGGCGCGGCAGGCGCCGTGCACGGCTCTCTCAAGGGCGGCGCGCTGACGACGACGTTTACGGCGTCCCAGGGTCTGCTGCTCATGATTCCCAACATGTACAAGATTTCCGGCGAACTGCTGCCCGGCGTATTTCATGTCAGCGCCCGCGCGCTCGCCGCGCACTCGCTCTCGATCTTCGGCGATCATTCGGACGTGATGAGCTGCCGCCAGACCGGGTTTGCCATGCTCGCCTCCGCTTCCGTGCAGGAAGTCATGGATCTCGCGCTGGTCACGCACCTTGCGGCGATTGAGAGCAGCGTGCCGTTTGTGCATTTCTTCGACGGATTCCGCACCTCCCACGAAGTGCAGAAGATCGAAACCATCGATTATGAAGACATGGGCAAACTGCTCGATTATGAAGCGGTCAAGAAGTTCCGCGCCCGCGCGCTGAATCCTGAGCACCCGCATCAGGGCGGCACGGCGCAGAACCCGGACATCTACTTCCAGGGCCGCGAAGCAGCCAACAAGTATTACGAAGCGGTGCCCGGCATCGTTGAGCGCTACATGGGCGAAGTTTCCAAGCTCACGGGCCGCACGTATAATCTCTTCGATTACGTCGGCGCGCCGGATGCGGAAAACGTTGTCGTCATCATGGGCAGCGGCGCGGACGCGGCCGAAGAAGCCGTTGAATACCTCAATAAGCAGGGCGCGAAGCTCGGCGTGCTCAAGGTTCGCCTCTATCGTCCGTTCGTCGCGGCAAAGTTTGTCAACGCGTTGCCCAAGAGCGTCAAGCGCCTTGCGGTGCTCGACCGCACGAAGGAGCCCGGCTCCCTCGGCGAACCGCTCTATCAGGACGTGCTCAACGCGCTCGTCGAAACCGGCCACAAGGACGTCGAAGTGTTCGGCGGTCGCTACGGCCTCGGCAGCAAGGAATTTACGCCGTCCATGGTGGACGCGGTGTATGCAAACCTTGAGCAGAAGCAGCCGAAGAACCACTTCACGGTCGGCATCGTGGACGATGTGACCAACACCTCGCTGCCCATCCGCCGTCAGGTCAACGCCGCGCCGGAAGGCACCATCGCGTGCAAATTTTTCGGCCTCGGCTCCGACGGTACGGTCGGCGCGAATAAAAACTCCATCAAGATCATTGGCGATCATACGTCGCTGTATGCGCAGGGCTATTTCGCCTACGACTCCAAGAAGTCCGGCGGCCTGACCGTTTCACATCTTCGCTTTGGCAAAAAGCCCATCCAGAGCCCGTATCTGATCGACCACGCGGACTTCGTCGCCTGCCATAACCCGTCCTATGTGACGCGTTACGCCGTTGCCGAGGGCATCCGCGAAGGCGGCGTGTTCCTGCTCAACAGCCCCTGGACGCTTGCGGAGATGGAATGTGAACTGCCCGCGTCGCTCAAGAACGCCATCGCAAAGAAGAAGCTGAAGTTCTACAACATCGACGCCATCAAGCTCGCACGCGAGGTTGGCATGGGCGGCCGCATCAACACGATTATGCAGAGCGCGTTCTTCAAACTCGCGAACGTGATTCCCGCTGAAAAAGCGATCGAATACATGAAGGCCGCCGCCAAAAAGTCCTACGGCAAAAAGGGCGACGACGTGGTTCGGATGAACTGGGAAGCGATTGATCTCGGCGTCAACGCCATCGAAGAGATCAAGTATCCCGAGTCCTGGGCAACCACCACGGAAGGCGCTGTCGCCGTTAAGACGACGGACGATCCGTACTTTGCGGACTTCATTGGACCGGTTCTTGCGCAGGAGGGCGACAAGCTGCCCGTCTCCAAGTTCAGCCCGGACGGAACGGTGCCGACCGGCACCACCAAGTATGAAAAACGCGGCATCGCCGTCGACGTCCCGCGCTGGATCATCGACAACTGCATCCAGTGCAACCAGTGCGCGCTGGCCTGCCCGCATGCGGTCATCCGCCCGGCGCTTGTCACCGCGGAGGAAAAAGCCGCGGCTCCCGCGGGCTTTGAAACCAAGAAGGCGCAGGGCAAGGGCTTTGAAGAGTATGAATTCCGCATTCAGGTCAGCCCCTGGGACTGCACCGGCTGCGGCAACTGCATCGACGTCTGCCCCGCAAAGGTCAAGGCGCTGGAGTTCCGCCCGCTGGCGGACGCGGTCGAAAAGGAAGAGGCAAACTGGAACTACTTCGCGTCGCTTCCGGACAAGGATCTCGAGCTGAACACCACTACGGTCAAGGGCAGCCAGTTCAAAAAGCCGCTCTTCGAGTTCAGCGGCGCGTGCGCGGGCTGCGGCGAGACGCCGTATGTCAAGCTGATCACGCAGCTCTTTGGCGATCGGATGGTCGTTGCAAACGCGACGGGCTGCTCCTCCATCTACGGCGGCAGCGCACCGACCTGCCCCTATACGGTCAACGACAAGGGACACGGCCCCGCCTGGGCGAACTCCCTGTTTGAAGACAACGCCGAGTTTGGCTTTGGCATGGTGCTGGCCAACACGCAGCGGCGCAAGCGCCTTGTCGACGTGGTCACAAAGCTCGTTGCGGCGGAATACACCACCGAAGAGCTCCGCGCGGCCGCGCAGAACTGGCTCGACAACAAGGACGACGGCAAAACCTCCCGCGCGGCTGCCGACCGGCTGATTGCCGCGGCGAAAGACGGCGTGGATCTCTCCGGCACGGAGTGGGAAGCCGATTGGCTGAAAAACGGCAAGGTTTGCGACTGCGAAGCCTGCAAGCTGGCGACCGAACTGCTCGATGGATCGGATATGTTGGTCAAGCAGTCTGTTTGGGTATTCGGCGGCGACGGTTGGGCGTATGACATCGGCTACGGCGGACTCGATCACGTGCTCGCCATGGACGAGGACATCAACGTGCTCGTGCTCGACACCGAGCTGTACTCCAATACGGGCGGCCAGGCCAGCAAGGCGACGCCGACCGCGTCGATTGCAAAATTCGCCGCAGCTGGCAAGCGCACCAAGAAGAAGGATCTCGGCCTGATGGCCATGAGCTATGGCTACGTCTATGTGGCGAAAGTCGCCATGGGCGCCAACCCCAACCAGCTCATGAAGGCCGTCAACGAAGCGGAAGCCTATAAGGGGCCGAGCCTCATCATTGCTTACGCGCCCTGCATCAACCACGGCATCAACATGGGCCACTCCCAGATCGAGGAGAAAAAGGCTGTCGAGGCCGGTTACTGGCCGCTGTATCGGTACAATCCCGATCTCGCGCAGGAGGGCAAGAACCCCTTCACGCTGGACAGCAAGGACCCGACCGGCTCGTTTAAGGACTTCATCACCAGCGAAGTGCGCTATGCTTCGCTGAAGAAGACCTTCCCGGCGGTTGCGGACGAGCTCTTTGACCGCGCGGAGAAGGAAGCCATGGAGAAGATCGAGTACTATAAGAAACTCGGCGCCATGGAATAAGAAAAACAAACAACATGCAGAGGAGCCGCGGAGATTTCCGCGGCTCCTTTTATGCGATGAAAAATTGCGTAAAATCGAAAAAACCATAGTTTCGTCATGCGGATTTGAACGTTGTTTGAAGTTGGCGTGTTAGCATATCCATATCAAGAGAAAAAAATTGCCACGTGGATCAGATCCCTTAAGAAACCATGTGATAGCGAAAGAGATGTGTTGTATGGAACAGCTTGCAAGAGAAACCGTCGTCGTCTGGGGGGACTCGCTCGCCAAGGGCGTCGTCTGGAACAGCGAGCGCAAGAGACACGGATATTCCCAGACAACCGCTGCGGACGTTGTTTCGCAGAGGCTGGGCATCGAAATTGTCAATCGTTCGAAATTCGGCTGCACCGCTCCGCAAGGGATGCAGATGATGGAACGCGATGTTGCGGATGGCATTATCTGTGACGTGGGACTCATCGAATTTGGCGGCAATGACTGCAACTTTAACTGGGCGGAGATTTCGGAGCGCCCGGACGAGACGCATCTGCCCGCAACGCCGCCGGAGCAATATCTTGCGTCGATGCGTGATATGGTGCGGAAGCTGTGCCAAAAGGGAATTCGTCCCGTCCTCATGACACTTCCGCCCATCGATTCGGAGCGATATTTTCGCTTTCTCGTCGGGGACAAGCTCAACGCAAGGAACATCCTGCACTGGCTGGGAGACGACGTACACCAAATCTATCGTTATCAGGAGATGTACTCACTGATCATCGAAAAGGTTGCGCGCGAATTTCATGCGCGGTTGCTGGACCTTCGGCAGAGATGCCTTGCCAACAAAACGTTTCTGCGGGATTTGATCTGCGAGGACGGGTTGCATCTGACGCAGGCGGGACAGGTGTTCATCGGCGAGCAGATCGCCGAGCTGGTACGGCAGGAAGAGGAGTAACCCCGGAAGGAAACATCCGGTATTTCGGCGACATTTTAAAAGCCCTTCTTTCGCAGATAATTAAGCTGCGGGAGAAGGGCTTTGTAATGCTGATTTTCGGATAGCTGCCGATTTATGGCTGAACATGGCCGGCTGCGATACGCTGTCAGAAAGACCGCATCACGACCTGCCGCGACACTTCGGATTCCAGGGAACAGACGCTCAGGCGATAGCCTTCGAATGTTTCCGGACAGGAAAAACGATAGGCCGTTTCGCCGAGAAAGCGTGCGGTAAAATCGCCCTCCGGCAGCACGCCGAAGCTCGATGGGGAGATGGAGAAGCCGAGACCTTCCGCTTTTAAGTAGCTTTCCTTGAGCGTCCAGATGCGGAAGAACTCTGCCGCCGGATCAGAAGAATGAAAGAGATACGCCCGCTCCTGCGGGTGAAAAAAACGGGCGGCGATCTTTTGCCAGTCAATGGGGCGGATCTGCTCGAGATCCACGCCGACCGCGCGCGAAGAGAGCGCGAGCACGGCGTAATCACCCGCATGTGTGATATTGAAAGGCGCTTTATCCGGTAGATGCGGCTTACCGCGCAGGTTGTGTTCAAATGTAGCGCCGCGCGTACCCTCACCGAACGCGTCGCAGAGCAGCAGCCCGGCCGCGAGGCTTAACAGCGCCGCACGGGAATCGCCGAGCGCGCGGACACGCGCCTGCCGCTCGGGATCGAGCAGGGCGGCCAGCTTTTGCGCGTTCGGCGCGATCTGCCGGATGTCGGCGGCGAATAATTCGACCAAAACGAATTCCTTTCGGATGGGGAGGTTGCCGTTCAGCCAAGAACAGTCTTTGTTTTCCATTTCCCGCTGCGATAGCGGAACGCAAAGAGTACGGAGCGCACCAGCCAATCCGCCATCATGCCATACCAGACGCCCGGAACGCCGAGATGAAAGAACTCAACGAGCAGGTAACTCAGCCCGAAGCGGACGGCCCACATGCTGATCGTTGAGATGATCATGGTGTAGCGTGCGTCACCCGCGGCGCGCAGGACGTTTGGAAACGCGAAGGAGAGCGGCCAGACCAAAAAACAGAACGCCGCGAGTACCGGCATGACTGCCATTGCGATTGCGGACGCCTCCGCGCTCAGCGGGAACCAGCCGATGATCGTCCGCGAAAACAGCATTACGGGGATATTGACCGCCATCATGGCAAGATATGTCACGCCCGTGAGCTTTTTGGTATACGATATAGCCTGCGGATAATCCCTTGCGCCGATACACTGTCCCACGACGGTCAGTATGGCGAGGCTCATGCCCATGCCGGGAACGATAATGATGTTGAAGATGCTGCCCACGATGGCGTTGGCCGCGATGGCGGAGGTGCCGAGGCCGGCGACCAGCGTCTGCACCAGCAGCTTTCCAAAGTTAAACAGGCCGTTTTCAAATCCGTTCGGCACGCCGATGGAAAGAATGCTGCGAACCATGCGGCCCTCGAACCGGATAGGGAAGACATTGCTCAGGTAGATGATGTTGCTTCGGCTTCGAATCAACAAAAGCATCAGCACCGCGGCGAGCGCGCGCGATGTGGCGGTCGCGATTCCCGCGCCGAGCACGCCCCAGTGCAGCGCGTAGATCATCAGCGCGTTTGCCGAAACGTTGACGACGTTCATCACAAGCGACACATACAGCGAAACGCGCGAATTGCCCATGGCGCGGAAAAGCGCCGCACAGGCGTTGTATATCGCAAGAAACGGAAACGAAATTGCGGAAAGGATCAGATAGGTTTTCGCGCTTTCGGCGACGCTTGCGTCCACCGCGCCAAAGATCATGCGAATGAAAAAGCTGGGCGCCGCGAGGAGTATGCCGGCGACGACGAGCGCGAATATCACCGCGATGTAAAGCAGCTGCCGGGCGGAAGTGCGCGCGTTTGGCACTTCGCCGCGGCCGATATACTGCGCGCAGACAACCGCGCCGCCCGTGCAGAGCGCCGTTAAAACACTGATGATCAGAACGGTGATGGAATCGACAAGCGAAACGCCGGAGACGGCGGACTCGCCGACCCCGGTAATCATGACGACCGCGGCAAGCCCGACCGTCATTGCCAGAAGCTGCTCGAGAATCAGGGGAATGATGAGCTGCCGCAGCGCGGCAGTTGTAAACATCGGTCGTCGTTCGACCGGCGAAATCTCCATACGCGGTGTTCAATTCATAACATATATTATGCTTGCCGTGATGTTTGCTGCAAACATGTTATCATATTCTACTCTTTTTTATGTGCGCTGTCGAGCGCGTCGACGCGGCGTTAATATTTAAACGTATCCTGCACATCCAGCACAAACACGGTCGCGCCGCCGACGGTGACGGACATCGGCATGGCCGCGCTGTCGATATTGTGCGGGATGCCCGCGGCCGGAACGGTGACCACCTGCCGACGGCGGGAGTATTCTTTGATGATCTGCAGCGTTTCTTCCATACGATCGGGCTCGACGCCAATCATGAGCGTGGTGTTACCGCCGCGCAGGAATCCGCCGGTGCTGGCGATCCGCGTGACGCTGATGCTGCGCTCAATCAGCGCATAAGTCAGGGACTTCTGGTCGTCGTTTTGAACGATGGCAAACAGTAGTTTCATCTGTTTTTCACCTCCGTTTGCTGATGATGGACAAGGGGATATCCCGTCTGATGTCCATCTATAGTATATCATATCGAAGGCGGGGCGAGAACATCAATTCGCGATATAGTGGCATATACGCTTGCGGGATTTTCACAATAAACCTGTGCACTGCGATGAATTTGCAAATGATTTACATGCGATTCGGTTGTTTTTTTACGGGATATGTGAGAACATAGCATGGTTGGAAAGATTGCGGCAGAATGACCGCTTATCCGTATAAAAGCGGTGTCCGGTCGCAAGAGAGGGAAACGTACATGACAAAGGAACTGGAACATTTTCTGGACGAAGAGGGCCGGGTGAAGAGTTGGCCCGCAAAACAAAATCCGCGCGAAGAGGTGTTTTGCTATCTTGCGGGAAAATTTGAACCGGGCCGCGACTATACCGAGCACGAAGTGAACGCAGTGCTGTCGAGCTGGCATACGTTTGGCGACCTGTTTATTCTGCGGCGCGGACTCATCGAAAGCGGATGGCTGCTTCGCCTGAGAAACGGAAGCCGCTACTGGCGAAACCCGGACAAGACGGAGGAGGACGTATGAACGGCTTGCCCTATGGTTACCGCGAAGTACGGCGCGTAGACCTTGTAAACAATAGAAAAGAAGCGGTTCTGATCAACCTGCTCGCGCTGCTGATCGCGGGCGCGGCAACGGCATTCGGGTTTGTGATCTGCCCGCCGTTTTCCGAGGTGCAGATCGATATTTTTACCGTGCTTGGCATTGTGCTGCTGTTTGTCGGTATTGTCGCGTATATGGTGCTGCATGAAATCGTTCACGGCGTGTTTATGAAGGCGTTCTCCGGTGTAAAACCGCGCTACGGCTTTACGGGGTTTTATGCCTACGCGGGCAGCGACGCGCTGTTTGACCGGACGCAGTACATCATTATTACGCTCGCTCCGGTGTTTATCCTTGGCGTTGTGCTTGCCGTGCTCACGGCGGCGTTTTACGAAGCGGCGTTCTGGTACTTTTACATCGTCCAGATCGTGAATCTTTCCGGAGCGGCGGGGGATCTCTATGTCGGCTGGCTCATTGCTCGCGCACAAAGCGACGTGATGGTGCGGGACACCGGTACGGATATGTCCTTTTACTCCGCGCGGTAAGCAGAGGGGACAAAAAAACGACCGTATGGATTTCCGTACGGTCGTTTATTGTGTGCTGAAAAGTTACTTTTTCTCGGATGTGGTGGCCTGCGCGGCTTCGGCGGCCGCCATCGCGCTCTGGTTCGCTTTACGCTTGGCTTCCTGCTCCGCGGCGGCCTGCCTGCGCTCTTCTTCAAACATGGCGCGAATTTGCTTGTCGAGCTTTTGCGCCAGTTCGGGGTTGTCTTTGAGGAACAGACGCGTGTTGTCGCGCCCCTGACCGATGCGCATCTCGCCGTAGTTATACCACGCGCCGCTCTTGGCGATGAGCTTCTTTTCGACCGCGAGGTCCAAAAGTGCACCTTCCTTGGAGATGCCTTCGCCATAGAGCATGTCGAACTCCGCGGTTTTAAACGGCGGGGCGACCTTGTTTTTCACGACTTTGACGCGTGTGCGGTTGCCGACAATATCGGTGCCGTTTTTCAGCGCGTCGATACGGCGCACGTCCAGACGGACGCTGGCGTAAAACTTGAGCGCCTTGCCGCCCGGCGTCGTCTCGGGGTTGCCGAACATGACGCCTACCTTCTCGCGCAGCTGGTTGATGAAGATGACCACGGTGTTGGATTTGTTGATCGCGCCGGTGAGTTTACGAAGCGCCTGGCTCATGAGCCTCGCCTGCAGGCCGACGTGGGCGTCGCCCATATCGCCTTCGATCTCCGCCTTGGGCACGAGCGCGGCGACGGAGTCCACAACCACGACGTCGATCGCGCCGCTGCGCACGAGCGCTTCGGTGATCTCGAGCGCCTGCTCGCCGGTGTCCGGCTGGGAGACGTAGAGATCGTCCACGCGGACGCCGAGCGCTTCGGCATAGACGGGGTCGAGCGCGTGTTCCGCGTCGATGAACGCCGCCGTACCGCCGACCTTCTGCGCCTCCGCAACGATGTGCAGGGCAATGGTGGTCTTACCGGAGGATTCCGGCCCGAAGATCTCGACGACCCTTCCGCGCGGAATGCCGCCGACGCCGAGGGCGTAATCCAGCGGCAGGCAGCCGGTGGAAATGGTTGCAACCGGCGCGCGGGCGGCCGCGTCGCCGAGCTTCATAATCGCGCCTTTTCCGAATTGTTTCTCAATTTGACCAAGGGCGATTTCCAGTGCTTTCTCTTTTTCGACCATCACAGTTTTCCTTTCGTTCGTTGCAATCTATCGCTTGTATCAAGTTTGGTCGGGGATTATGCGAGCGTGCCTCCGTTCTCTCGTGAACCGGGTGTAAAAACGCCAGATAAGAACAAATGATCGCATCACACAAGACATTATAGCATGAACAACACGCCGCGTACAGCGTTTTTTGCCGCATTTTGGAAGAAATTACCGTGTGTGCGGTCAGAAACAGAGCTTGCGGCGCAGCAAGTCAAACGCGTGCAGCGTCGCAATTTCGCGGATGCGCGCGCGATCTCCGTGGAGCTGGATGCGCTTTGCCAGAACGCCGCCGTCGAACGCCAGCGCCAGATACACTGTACCGACGGGATTTTCGTTTGTTCCGCCGTCCGGGCCGGCAAAGCCGGTCGTCGCCAGCGCGTAGTCCGCGCCGGACGCGCGGCGCATGCCCTCGGCCATCTCCTTGGCGCAGGGTTCGCTGACCGCGCCGAAGCGCGAAAGCGTATCCCGGCTTACGCCCAGACGGCGCGCTTTTGCGTCATCCGAATACGTGACGCAGCCTTCAAGCAGAAACTTTGAGCAGCCGGGAATGGCGACAAGCTCGCTTGCGACCAGCCCGCCCGTGCAGCTCTCCGCGACGGCGAGCGTGCGGTTTTCTGCCGTAAGCAGACGCGCACAGGTTTCGGGCAGGGATTCACCGACGGTGGAGTAGACGATGTCCCCGAGGCGGCCGATGATTTCTTCGATCATGGGCTTTGCCAGCGCCTCGCCCTCGGCGTCGTTTTGACAAAGGGCCGTAACACGCAGCGTGACTTCGCCGGTTTTGACGTACGGCGCGACGGTCGGGTTTGTCTGATGCTCGATGATGTCCCGCAGCTCGTATGTAACGGAGGACTCGCCTTTGCCGAAGATGCGCAGTTCGCGCGTGTATAGCTTGCTGCCGCTCATGCGCTCGAGATAGGGCATCACGCGGTTTTGAAACATCGGAAAGAGTTCCCGGGGCGGCCCGGGCAGAAGGATTGCCGTCTTGTCCTCGGCGCTCATGATGCAGCCGGGGGCGGTGCCGAAATCGTTTGGCAATATGACGGCGCTTTTTGGAAAACTCGCCTGTTTGAGGTTGTTTGGCGTGAAGTCGTAGCCGCGGGATGCGAAGTGCCGCTTGAGCCGCTCCACCTCCTCCGGGATGGGTTCCACGGTCAGCCCCAGCGCGGCGGCAACGGTTTCTTTTGTCAAATCGTCGTCCGTCGGCCCAAGTCCGCCGGTGAAGACGACGACGTCCGAACGCTCCACCGCCTGATGAACGACCGCCGTGAGACGCTTGACATTGTCCCCGACGGTCGTATGATAAAACACCTGAAATCCGAGCGGGGCAAGCCGCTGGGCGATGAACTGAGCGTCCGTGTTGACGACCTGCCCCATAAGAAGTTCGGTTCCGACCGAAACAATTTCCGCAACCATGTTTTTTGATACTCCCTGTTTCTAAGCGGGATCATCCCGCGATCATTCTGACTGTTAATAGGTGCCCGCGGTCAGTTCCAGTCGACCGCGTGCTTGTTGGCGACGATGTAGTCCACCGCGGACCAGATCGTGAAGACGGCTGCGGTGCACATCACACCGAAGTCAAACCGGAAATTCCAAATCGAGAAAATCGGATTGCCGAGCAGCGTTGCGAGAATGGCGATTACCTGCAGCGTGCTCTTGAGTTTGCCGAGCCAGTTTGCGGCGATGACCTTTCCGCTGTTTGCCGTAACCAACCGGAAGCCGGAGACGATGATTTCGCGCCCGACGAATATGATGCAGAGCACGGGGTGGAGCATGCCGTTGTAGGTCATCATGATGAACGCCGAGCAGAACAGCAGCTTGTCCGCGATGGGATCCATGAGTTTCCCGAAATTCGTGACCAGATTGCGCTTTCGCGCGATGTAACCATCCACGATGTCCGTCATGTCCGCGATAAAGAAAATCGCGGCGGCGTAATAGTTCCAGCCCGCAAGACGCCCCTCCAGAAAGAATGCGGCAACCAGCAGCGGGACGAGCACCATTCGAAAGATCGTCAGCTTGTTCGGCAGGTTTAACTTTTCTTTTTTTTGCTCCATGCGGGGCGTGTTCTGTTCCATGCGTAAATACCTCTTGTGTTTCGGCGATGTATTACAAATCGATTCGTTCGCCGGTCATGTCATATTCTCCGGCGTCGGTCAGGCGTGCGTACACATAGCTGCCCGCAGGAATCGAACCCGCGCCGGGCAGCAGGATCTTTCCGTCCACATCCGGCGCTTCCGCGTAGCTCCGCCCATAGGCGGCTGTTCCGTCGAGGCCCTCGATCAGCACCTCGGCTTTGGTTCCAACCCGCCGCTCATTTCGCGCGCGGGAGACGCCCCGCTGTGTTTCCATCAAACGATTCAGGCGTTCCTGCTTGACTTCCTGAGGCACCTGATCCGGCATCAGCGCGGCCGCCGTCCCCTCCTCGGGAGAGAACGCAAACGCGCCGACGCGGTCGAACGGATGTTCCCGGATAAAGCGGAGCATGGCCTCGAAATGCTCGTCCGTTTCGCCGGGGAAGCCGACCATCAGCGTGGTGCGCAGCATGAACTCCGGCGCGTGTTCGGCGACATAGTCCAGCACGCGGCGGATGTGCGCCTGATCGCCGCGCCGACGCATGCGGCGCAGGATTTCGTCCTCGGTGTGCTGCAGCGGCATGTCCAGATACGCCGCGATTTTGCTGCTTTCGAGAAAACGGTCGATCAGCTCCGGCGTGACCGTGTCCGGATAGGTATACAGCACGCGCAGCCAGTGGAGCGAGTCGATGCGTTCCAACCGCGTGAGAAGTTTCGACAGCATGGGTTTGCCGTAGCGGTCGACGCCGTAGCCGGAGGTGTCCTGCGCAATCAGCGTCAGCTCCGTTACGCCGCCGTCGGCAAGGCACTTTGCTTCGTCAACGAGATCCTCGATCGGCTCGCTGGCAAGGTCGCCGCGAATCAGCGGAATCGCGCAGTAGGCGCAGCGGTTGTCACAGCCGTCCGCGATGCGCAGATATGCGCTGTAGGGCGGTGTTGTGAGCACGCGCGCGCTTTTCGGCCCGCAGTGCGGTGCGTCTTGTGCGCCGCCGAGCAGGCGGGGGAGCGATTCGTATTCGCGCACGCCGAGGAGGATATCGATCTCCGGCATGGCGCTGGTCAGCTCCGCACGGTAACGCTCGGAGAGACAACCCGTTACGACGAGGCGCGTACACCTGCCGCCCGCTTTATATTGCGCCATCTCGAGAATGGTGTCGATCGACTCCTGCTTGGCGCTTTCGATAAAGCCGCAGGTATTGACGATGAGCACATCCGCCTCCCGCGGATCGTTGGTGATCCTGTGGCCGACGGAAACGAGGATGCCAAGCATGCGCTCGGTATCCACCTGATTTTTTGCGCAGCCGAGAGAGATCACGCCGACGCTCGCCATAGATTCGGATGCTCCTTTTATCTGTTGGTTTTCTAAAATATCGCACGCACGCGGGGGTTATTATTCGTCGTCCCGGTAGAAATTCATCATGGGATTGGGCTCGCGCTCCGCCGCCGGCGGCTCGGCCACGGGGGTGCCGTCCCCAAAGAGCTCCTCGAGCTGCGCGCGCTTGATGAGTACCTCGCGCGCTTTGCTGCCGTTGAAGCCGGAGATGTATCCCTTCTGCTCCATGATGTCGATAAGGCGCGAGGCGCGCGCGTATCCCACGCGGAGCCTGCGCTGGATCATGCTGGTGCTTGCCTGCCCGTGCTCGAAGACCACGCGCACGGCTTCGCCGAGCAGGTCGTCCTCCTGCTTGCCTTCGCCGAACGCGCCGCCGGTCGCGCCGCTCTTTTCGAGCGAGGAGACGTCGTCGAGTATCTGGTCGTCGAAGACCGGACGGCTCGTGCTCTCGCGAAAATGCGCAACGATGCGCTCGACCTCTTCGTCCGAAACATAGGCGCACTGCAGTCGCGTCGGCTTTGCCGAGCCGTCGGGATGGAAGAGCATGTCGCCGTGGCCGAGCAGCTTCTCCGCGCCGCCCATGTCGAGAATGATGCGGCTGTTGGTTGCGGAGCTGACGGCAAACGCCGCGCGGGAGGGGATGTTTGCCTTGATGAGGCCGGTGATGACCGTCGCGTC
This sequence comes from uncultured Christensenella sp., assembly GCA_964383635.1. Taxonomy (GTDB): domain Bacteria; phylum Bacillota; class Clostridia; order Christensenellales; family CAG-138; genus UBA7703. The sequence goes on from CAYLIG010000001.1 coordinate 304,904, forward strand.
CGGCCGCTGGGTTGCAAGAATGAGATGGATGCCCGCGGCGCGGCCGAGCTGTGCGATGCGGCGAATGCTGTCCTCCACCTCGTCCGGCGCGATCATCATGAGGTCGGCCAACTCGTCGATGATGACCACGATGCGCGGCAGGCGCTCCTGCGGCGTCGCAACGCGTTCGTTATAGCGGTCGATATTCCTCGCGTTCTGCGCGGAGAAGAGCTTATAGCGGTCGGTCATCTCCTTGACAGCCCAGCGCATCGCGCCCGCAGCTTTTTTCGGCTCGGTCACGACGGGGATGAGCAGGTGCGGCAGCGAGCCGTACATCGTCATCTCGACCATCTTGGGGTCTACGAGGATGAAGCGCACGTCCGCGGGCGAGGACTTATAGATCATTGACACGATGATGTCGTTGATGCAGACGCTCTTGCCGGAGCCGGTCGCGCCCGCGATGAGCATATGCGGCATGCGTGTCAGATCCGCAACGATGATCTTTCCGCTCGCTTCGCGCCCGAGCGCCATGGTGACGGGGGACGCGCCGCTGCGGAACTCCTTGCTTTCGAGGATATCCCGGAGCACCACGAGCGTCGAGCCCTTATTCGGAATCTCGATGCCGATGGCGTTTTTGCCGGGAATCGGCGCCTCCATGCGAAGGCGGGGCGCGGCGAGCGCCATGGTGATGTCGTTTTGCAGCGCCGTGATGCGCGAGATGCGCGTGCCCGGCGCGGGCTGAATCTCGATGCGCGTCAGCGCGGGCCCGACGGCGATGTTGATCACCTGCGCGTTGATATTGAAGCTCTTGAGCGTATCGATCAGGATGCGCGCCTTTTCCTCCGGCGTGTCGGACTCGTCGTCCTTCTTCGCGCCGGGTTTGTTAAGCAGCTCGATGGACGGCGCGTGATACTGCCCGTCCCCGACGATGACCTCGGGCTGTATTTTCTGCTTTTCGGCGGGTTTAGCAGGTCCCGGCTGGCGCGCGGGCGTGCCCTTGACGGGGGTCGCCGCGCCTTTTGCGGGCGCCGCCGCGCCAAAGAGAGGAGCGGGGTCGGGCAGCTGGCGGATGGGCTTTGGCAGCTTGCCGGACTTGTCCGAAAACGGCACGTCGTCCCTGGGTTCAAAATCGAAATCGTCCCAGATATCGCTTTTCACCTGTTCCACGGCCTTCGGTTTTGCCTGTTCGCCGGTCTTGGTGGCAAAGCCGCCTTTCTGCTCGCCAAAAGCGCTCAGCTCGCCGTTCTTTGCGGATGCGGCTTTGCTCTTTTTGGTTTTCGGTTTTTTCTCGAACAGGTCGATTTCTTCTTCAACCGGTTGTGCGCGCTTTGGCTTTTTAGCGGTCTTTGGCTGTTCGTCCTCAAGCGTGAGGGTAAACATCGGGCGATCCTCGCGCGTTTCGCGCTCGACGACGGTGCGATCGCGCGTGTTTTCCACCGCGTCCACGATCTTTTGCGTCATGACGTCGGAAGCGTCCCGAATGGAGAAGCCCGTGATCTTGATGAGGCAGACGATGATCAGCGCGATGCTGAGGATATACGCCAGCGTCGGCCCGCCGAGCTTGAGCAGCGGATAACTGAGTACGGCGCCGATGAAGCCGCCGCCGAGGTGCGCGTTCTGGCCGACGGAGAGTGCTTCATTGATGTAGCCCATGTATTGCGCGGACTCGTAGCTTTGCGCGCGTGCTGTGTTGAGAAGCGTGACAAACGCGAGTATGCTCAAAAGCAGGTACCAGCCCGAGCCGTTCAGGCGCGCGTTGGAACTGCCGCGGATGTAGATGACGCCCGTGCCGATGAGGATGACCGGCAGGATGTAGGCGACGAGGCCGATCATGCCGAATAGCGCCTTTCCGAGCATTTCGCCGAGGAATCCGGCGGCGGAAAAGAAGAGATAGGCAGCCGCAAGCACGCCCGCGGCGATCAACAGTACGCCGCTCGCTTCCGAGGCGGCTTTGTCGCGCGTCTGGTTGGCTTTTCTTGTTTCTGCGGCTTTGCTGCCGCGCGAAGTTGTGTTCGCTGCTTTGGATGCCAAAGTTGCGTTCAATCCTTTCTGTTTCGGTCAAAGACGATACGGTCGGTTTTGCCGCTTGTCGCTGCGCTGCCGCGCGGATTGGAAGACCCGGCGCAGATTCGGCAGCAAGCGGATATTTTGCCAAAATATCAATTTATTATACAACATATTGCGGTAATCTGCAATGCGGCGCACAGGATAAGAACGGAGTAAATGCACGGGCTGCGCTTGCTGAAAACGAACGAGCGGCATTCGCCGCGCTTGCTTGTCAGCCCAAGGGAAATGCGCTATACTTTGGAGTAAGCCAAAACGGCATGGAGAGACGAATGAACATTGTGATTCTCGACGCGTTTACGGTGAACCCGGGAGACATCGACTGGGCGCCGATAAGCCGGTTAGGAACCCTGAGCGTATACGACAACACCCCCGAAAAAGAGATCGCGGATCGCCTGAGAGACGCGGACATCGTGTTCACCAATCGGGATCAGATCGGGGAAGCGGAGTTTTCCGCCGCGCCGAACATGAAATTTCTCGGGCTGTTCGCAACGGGCTATGACAAGATTGACCTCGCGGCCGCGAGAAAACACGGCGTCGCCGTGTGCAACGTGCCCGGCTATTCCACCGAAGCGGTCGCACAGCACGCTATTGCGCTGCTGCTCGAACTGACCAACCGTACGCGCGCGCTCGACGCGGAGGTGCGAAAAGACCGCTGGACACAGCGCCCGGGCGATTGTGTATGGGACGCGCCGATTGTCTTGCTTTCGGGAAAAACATTCGGCGTGCTTGGCACCGGCCCGATCGGCTGCGCCGCCGCGCGCATCGCAAGCGCGCTGGGCATGCGCGTCGTCGGCCACAGCAGGAGTAAACGCGCGGAATTCTGCGGCGAATATGTCTCCCTCGACGAGCTGTTTCGCCAAAGCGACGTACTTTCGCTGCACTGCGCGGCGACGGATGAAACGCGCGGCGTCGTGAATAGCGGCACGCTTTCTGCTATGAAACCCGGCGCGATCCTGATTAACACGGCGCGCGGCTCGCTGGTCGTTTCCGCCGATCTGGCGGCGGCGCTCAACGCGGGAACCCTTTATGCGGCGGGTATGGACGTCGTGGACGGTGAGCCGATTCGCGCGGACGATCCGCTTCTGTTTGCAAAAAACTGCCTGATCACGCCGCACGTTGCATGGATGCCGCTGGACACAAGAAAACAACTGGTGGAGACCGCCGCGCAAAATCTGGAAGCGTTTTTATCCGGTACCCGTCTCAATCGCGTAGATTTGGAGGGCTGATCAATTGATTTATAATGGAAAGAAACGGAAACATTCCGCTCGTCTGCTCGTCAGCGCCGCGCTTTGCACTGCGCTGCTATTTGCTATGACCGCCTGCAAGGAGGAAGGGGATATCGTTCCCGGGCCGACCGCGGAGCCGGAACAGCCGAATGTAATCGTCAACAACGAGGCGGCCGAGCCGGAGCACACCATAGAGGTCAGCGGATACGGCGAAACGCTCGCTACCCCGGATTTCTCGACCATCACGATCATCGTGACGGGATCGAGCGCAACCAGCGAGGAAGCCGCCGCCAACTGCGAGACGGCGATTGCGCAGGTAAAAGAGATTGCGACCGCGCAGAACGTTCTGGCTAAGAATTTAACGACGTCCGAAGTTACGCTCAGTTCCAACACGCGCGAAAGCGACGGCGCCGTGACGGGATACGTCGCGCGATCGACGATTACGATCAACGTTGACGATGTGACCCTCGTCAACACGATTCTCTCGCCGATCATCGATGCGCGCGTGATCGAAAGCTATAAGGTGACATACGGCCTTCTCGACGCTTCGGCGGCGTATGAAGGCGCGCTGGCGGCGGCGATGGCGGACGCACAGGCAAAGGCGGAATCCATCGCGCTGGCGGGCGGCGTGCTGCTCGGGAACGTTATCGCCGTTGTCGAACAGCCCGTGGAAGGGCAGGTCGTCGGCGTTGCGTTTGAGAGCAGTTCCATCGCGGTGGATGCGACGCTGACCGTGACCTATCTGATCAAGGGCGTGCTCCCGCAGGCGTAATAAAGGATGTTGGGCAGACAAAAGCGACGGAATGATCCGCCGCTTTTTTGCGCTTACAGTGATCTTTCTTAATACGGCTCCATCACGCGAAGCAGCGCGCCGGGCCTGGCCGACTGGCGCTCCTGAAACTCAGTCAGCGAATACACCTGCGCCTCCGTGCCGGATACGCTGATCACCGCGCCGGTGGCGAAGCTATAGGCGTGCTCGCCGCCGACGATGATGTGGTCGAAGAGCTGCACACCGATGCTTTCGAGCGCGGCGCGGACGGACTCGGTCGTCTCCGCGTCCGCGCGGGACGGCGCGGGATCGCCCGAGGGATGGTTGTGGATGAGCAGTATGCCATGCGCGCGCCGCAGCAGCGCCGCCTCGGCGATATTGCGCGGGTAGATCTGCGCTTCGCTCAGCGAACCGCCGAGGATGCGCTCGCAGCCCTGCACGACTTTTTTGGAGTTTAAGCACACGGCGAGCACGGTTTCGTAAGTGTTGAGCGAGAGCTGAGCGACGGCGTAGCGCGCGGCCTCCACGGGGGAGGAGAGACGGATGCTGCCGCGCGCGTCCGCGAGTCTGTGCAGCCGTAGGCGGGAGAAGAGATCCCCCTGCATGCGCAGAAACACCGCGGTGCTCTCCCCGACGCCTTCGACAAGCATCAACTGCGGAATTTCCGCCGTGACCACGCCTTCGAGCGAGCCGAACCGATCGATCAGCTGGTGCGCCAACTCGTTGGTGTCTTTACGCGGGATGGCATACGTCAGCAGCAGTTCGAGGAACTGATGATCCAGAAACGCCTCTGCGCCGTGGGTTCTGTATTGTTCGCGAATGCGCTCGCGATGTCCGCTGTGGATGGAATCCGGCATATACGCCTCCGAAAGATTGCCCTTACAGTATAGAGGATTCGTAAAATCATGTCAAAAGATACCGCATCGTGAATTGTTTGAAACATGTCGCGGTATTTTGGGCATAACCCTTGTAAAACGAATTTGATGCGGGTAGAATAGCACTATATTTTCATTATGGAGATCTATGCGGTGACTCACGGGCAACGACGGCTGATCGGCGAAAAAGAGCTGGCCGCCTGCGGATGCGGATCGGAGGACAAGGCGCTTGTCGCCTGCTCCGGCGGAGCGGACTCCACCGCGCTCCTGCTCTCGATGCGCGAACTGCTCATGGAGGGCAGAATTGGCGGGCTTTTCGCCGCGCACCTCAACCACGGCATCCGCGGCGAAAGTGCGGAACGAGACCAACGCTTCTGCGCGTCGCTCTGTGCGGATTTGGGCATTCCGATCGCTGTTGAAACCGCTGATGTGCCCGCCTACGCCAAGGCGCACGGGCAGACGCTTGAGCAGGCGGCGCGCGAGGTACGCTATGCGTTTCTCGAACGCGCGCGTGCGGCGTTCGGTGCGGACGTGGTCTTTACCGCGCACCACCGCGACGACCAGGCGGAGACGGTGCTGCTGCACCTTCTTCGCGGGGCATCCGCTGCGGGGCTTGGCGGAATGAAGCCGCGAAACGGCAGCATCGCGCGACCGCTTCTAAACGCAAGCCGCGAGGATATCCTCGCGTATCTGGACGAACGCGGGGCGAATTACTGCGAGGACGAAACCAACGCGGACAACGGCGCGGCGCGCAACCGCATTCGAAACGAGCTGCTGCCGCTTCTGAAAACGTATAACCCCGCCGTCGCGGAGGCGCTCTGCAAAAGCGCCGCGCTGCTGGCAGAAGATGAAGCGTATCTGACGGTGCTGGCGAACGAAGCGGAGCAAAAGCTTACCGCCGGAGACGGGTTGAACCGCGAAATACTGCGTGAACTTCCAACCCCGATTTCGAGCCGCGTCGTGAAGAAGCGACTGCTCGCGCTGGACGGCAACGTGGCCGAAGCGGACATCCGCCGCGTGTGTTCGCTGGCTGCGGCAAAAACGGGCACGCGCATTGAGCTCCCCGGCGGATTCGCCGCATGGACGGATGCGGACGCGCTGCATATCGGGCGGTATCCGAATGCAAGCAGCTACGAGATTGCATTTGTGCCGGAGGGAAAAACCGAAACGCCCCTTGGCATGATCGTGAGCGAGCGCGTGGCGAACTGGCGAAAGCCGGAAGACGCGAACGAGGCGTTTCTCGATTTCGAAACCCTGCCGCAGGGGCTTACGGTGCGCTCGCGCAGGGACGGAGACCGGTTTTATCCGCTCGGCGCGCCGGGCGAACGGAAGCTGAGCGATGTGTTCACCGACCGGAAAATCCCGAAGGAACGGCGGAATCTTCCGCTGCTCTGCGCGGGAAACAATGTATACTATGTGCCCGGACTGACCATTTCGGAACACGCGAAGGTCACGCCGGAGACGCGGGAGATTCTCCATATTATTTATTACAGGGGGGAAAGGGATTGAAAGGGCTCATCAATCACGACGATATCTCGAAGGTGCTGGTTTCAGAGCAGGAGATTCAAAAGCGCATTCAGGAACTGGGCGCGGAGCTCAGCCGCGATTATGCGGCGCTGGATGGCGAGATTGTGCTCATCTGCATCCTCAAAGGCGCGGTCATGTTCTTTGCCGATCTGGCAAGAAACATCGATCTGCATCTGCAGATGGAGTTCATGGGGATCTCTAGCTATGGCAACGAACAAAAGACGAGCGGCATCGTTCGCATCACGAAGGACATAGACACCTCGATTACTGGAAAACACGTGATCATTGCCGAGGACATCATGGACAGCGGGTTGACGCTTTCCCACCTGATGAAGCTGCTCTCGAGCCGCAGCCCCGCGTCGCTCAAGATCTGCTGCCTGCTTGATAAACCGTCGCGCAGGGAATGTGACATCAAGCCCGATTACTGCGGGTTTGAAATCCCCAACGAGTTTGTCGTCGGCTACGGGCTGGACTACAACGGATTCTTGAGAAACCTGCCGTATGTCGGCGTGCTCAAGCCCTGCGTTTATACCGAAGGAGAATAACAGCTATTATGCGGCGGCCCGGAACACATGAGTGCAAGGGCTGCCAGACGGGCGGGACAAACCGCCCGGACCGAGCGGCGAGGAAGACAACGCGCCGCAGATGGAGGATAACCAGTTGAACAAAAAAGTCATGACCGCCGTGATCTGGGTGGTGCTGTTCGCGGCAATCATCTATATGGTTTCGGGATTGAATCCGACACAGGAGAAACTGCAAAAGCTCGACTACAACACCGATTTTCTGCAGCTTGTTCGCAATACCGAAAATGGAAACACGGCGGAAAAAACAATCAAGGCCATCCTGGTTAATGACCGGGAGGTATACGGCCTGTTTGCCGGAAGCACCTATGAGGCGGAGGATCTGCCCAAGCGCGCGGAATTCTATGTTGTGATTCCGAGCGAGAGCACGTTCCGAACGGACATGGCGGCGATCGTATACGCCGCAAGCCCCGAGAAGTTCACGAGTGTGGACGAGGTTTCAAGCGCGGACTACGGATTTGCGTATGAATCCAAGCTTACGGAGGAGTCGATCTGGTCGATCATACTGCCGTATCTTCTGATTTTCGGCGTATTCGGCGTGTTCTACTATTTCATGATCCGCGCGCAGGGCGGCGGCAAGCAGATGCAGAACTTCGGCAAATCCCGCGCACGCATGACCATCGGCGACAAGATGAACGTCACGTTTGCGGACGTTGCCGGTGCGGACGAGGAAAAGGACGAGCTCAAGGAAATCGTGGACTTTATGCGTGCCCCGGCGCGCTTCAACGCCATCGGCGCGCGCATCCCCAAGGGAGTGCTGCTCGTCGGCCCTCCGGGCACGGGCAAGACGCTGCTGGCCAAAGCCGTCGCGGGCGAGGCGAAAGTGCCGTTCTTCTCGATTTCGGGTTCGGACTTTGTTGAAATGTTCGTCGGCGTTGGCGCTTCGCGCGTGCGCGACCTGTTCCAGACCGCCAAGCGCGCGACTCCGGCCGTCGTATTCATCGATGAAATCGACGCCGTCGGCCGCCATCGCGGCGCGGGCATGGGCGGCGGACACGACGAGCGCGAGCAGACGCTCAACCAGCTGCTCGTCGAAATGGACGGCTTCGCGCCGAACGAAGGCATCATCGTCATTGCGGCGACCAATCGCCCGGACATCCTCGACCCCGCGCTGCTGCGCCCGGGCCGGTTCGACAGGCAGATTACGGTTAACTATCCGGATGTGAAGGGCCGCGAGGAAATTCTGAAAGTACACGCGCGCAACAAGCCGCTGGCCAAGGATGTTTCGCTCGCGACGCTGGCAAAGCGTACGCCGGGCTTTACGGGCGCGGATCTTGAAAACGTGCTCAACGAGGCGGCGATTCTCACCGCCCGCGCAAACCTGAAGAACATCGGCATGAAAGAGCTGGAAGAGGCGATCACGCGCGTGCAGATGGGGCCGGAGAAGCGCAGCCGTGTCATTACCGACGCGGATAAGCGCATCACCGCCTATCACGAGGCGGGTCATGCCATCGTCGCGCTCAAGCTCGAGGGCTGTGATCCCGTGCACGAGGTTTCCATCGTGCCGCGCGGCATGGCTGCGGGCTATACCATGTCCCTGCCGAAAGAGGACATGATGCACGTGACGAAGCACAAGCTGCTCGATAAGATCTCGATGGCGCTCGGCGGCCGCGTGGCGGAGCAGCTGAAGTTTTCGGACGTTTCGACCGGCGCTTACAGCGATCTGCAGCGCGCGAGTGAAATCGCGAAAAAGATGGTTACCGAATACGGCATGAGCGAGTCGGTCGGGCCGATGTTCCTCGGCGGACAGGAAGAAGTGTTCATCGCCAAGGACTGGGGACACCAGCGCAACTATTCCGAATCGCTCGCCGCAACCGTGGACGAAGAGGTTCGGAGCATTCTGGACGCACAGTATGCACGCGCACGCGACGTTATCAGCGAAAATCTGGAAGCGCTGGACCGCGTTTCCGAGATGCTGATTGAATACGAACGCGTAACCGGTGAAGAATTCGAGGCGGTGTTCAACGGAGCGAACGCGACGGATGTGCTGAAAAAGCCTGCCTCAAAGCGTAAAAAGAAACAGGCGGAGCCGCCTGAACCGCCGCAGCCGGAGATAATCCAGCCCGACCCGGTCGGGAGTCCCGCATAAGGACAAAACGACAGAACAGAACAGACCACGGAAAAAGACTTTGACAAACCCTCGATGGGGCGGCATGTCCGCCCCGTCTTTATGGAACGGCGCACAAAACGCGTGGAGAACGGAATGATCCTCAGCAAAAATACGGAAAATTTACGAATACACGAACCGTTTGATCTGCACATGCACAGCAGCCGCTCGGACGGCTCGGATACGCCGGCGCAGGTTGTTCGCAGCGCGGCGGAGTGCGGCGTAACGCTGATGGCGCTGACGGATCACGACAACATCTCCGGCCTGCCGGAGGCGTCGGCGGAAGCGGAACGCATCGGCATGCGCCTGCTGCCCTCGATTGAGATGGACGCGGAGTGGCCGCATGAACTCCACATCCTCGGGCTGGATATCGACGTGAACGAGCCGTCGCTTTGCGAAGCGCTCGAGACGGCGCGAAGGCGGCGCGGCGAGCGAAACCGCGAAATCGTCGAACGGCTTTTACGCGCAGGGTATGACATCCGTCCGCAGCTCAAGGGCGAAATTGACGAACTGACAAGGCTCAACATCGCGCTTGCGCTGGTCGCCGGCGGGTTTGCGCAGAACACACGGGATGCGTTTGTCAGACTGCTGCACAAGGGCTGCCCCGGATACTACGCGGTAAAACGCTTTTCGCCTGAGGAGATCGTTTCGCTCATCCGCGGGGCGGACGGCGTGCCCGTCTGGGCGCATCCGATGAACGGGGGAGCGGACGTGCACAAACTCGCGCCGATGCTGAACGAGCTCGGCATGATGGGGCTGGAAGCGTACCACCCATCGTTGAGCGAAGGGGACAGCGTGGTGCTGACCAGTATCGCGCGGCAACTGGATCTAATCGTCACCTGCGGGAGCGATTATCACGGCGCGCACAGGCAGGGAGTTTTTCCCGGCCAGACCTGGCGGGACATTCCTCTATTGAACGAATGCCGCGCATATTTCGAATCCCGCGCGCCGAAACGCGCATAACGAAACGGACGGGCGGTGACGAATTCGCCACGAATTTGCCGCCGTCCGCTATATTGTGTTGAGTTGCTCCGCATCCTCTGCTATAATGTGTTTGCAGGGGACGGCGGAATCACGAAAAAACCGCTCAAAGGGAAAGAGGAGAAACAGATGTACACGGGTTCGGGAATCATCAAGATATTTGCCGGAAGCACGGGACAGCCCTTCGCCAAGCGCATGTGCGCCTATCTCGGCACGCAGCTGGGCGATGCGACAACCATTAAATTCAGCGAAGGGAATATCTTCGTACGCGTCAACGAATCCATCCGCGACAAGGATGTCTACATCGTCCAGCCGATCGGCCGCCAGCCGAACGACGAATTTGTGGAACTGCTGTTCTGGATCGACGCCTTCAAGCGCGCAAGCGCAAACTCCGTCACCGCGATCATTCCGTATTTTTCCTACGCAAAAGGCGACAAAAAGGACGAACCGCGCGTCTCCATTCGCGCCCGCGTCTGCGCGGACTGCATCGAGATTGCGGGCGTAGACCGCATCATCACGATGGATCTGCACGCGCCGCAGGTGCAGGGTTTCTTTAAAAAGCCCGTCGACCATCTCATGGCGAAATCGCTGCTTTGCGAATATATTCGCAGGCAAGGCATTGTGGACGAGGATCTTGTGGTCGTCTCGCCGGACGCAGGCTCGGCCAAGCGCGCGCGCGAATACGCAACCGAGCTCAACTGCCCGGTGGCCATCGGCGACAAGATGCGCTTTGGGCACGACGAAAATGCCAAGGTGCTCGAGATCATCGGCGATGTGCAGGGCAAGAACTGCCTCGTCATCGACGACTTCTCGATCTCCGGCGGCACGCTGGTGGACGTCAGTTACGCGCTGACCGACAAGGGCGCCAAGAAGGTCTATGCGGCGCTGTCGCACAACGTGCTTGGCGAAGAGGGGATTAAAAGAATCGACGCAAGCCCCATCGAGTTCCTCGTTTCGACCGACACGCTCGAATGTCCCTATGCGGGTCTGTCTCCCAAGATTCGCTTCATCTCCGCCGCGCCGATGTTTGCGCAGGCGGTCAAAATTATCCATGACCGCGCGCCGATGAGCACGATGTTTGAACAGCGCGTGAGCAAGCGCCTGCTCGATATGAGCTTTGCCGAACAGCAGACGCTGCTGTGATTTCGCATTCCAAAAAAGAAATCAACCGGGGGACGAAGGCAAATATGGTCTTCGTCCCTTCTTTTGCGTTTTTCGGCGCGAATAGACGCTGAAAATTTTTTAGAAATACATGTTGACAGCGCTCTTAAGGTGTGATATTATTTCAGTTTTTGTTGACAGTTCCATGGCTGGGATGATATAGTATTATCCATATAGTGTGGAATATGCGCGAAAGGAGCTATGCCGGTGTTTCAAATTGGCGATATGGTTTGTTACCCCATGCACGGGGTAGGTCAGATCGAATCCGTGCAGGATCAAACCGTGCTCGGTGAAACGGCGCAGTACTATGTGCTGCGGTTCGTCATGGGACGCATGACGGCGATGGTTCCTGTCGCAACTGCGGAGACGGTAGGGCTTCGCAGCCTTGTCTGCCCGGATGCGTGCAAGGATGTTGTGAAGTTCCTCGAGGAGGATGGCTGTTCGGATGAGAGCGACAACTGGAACCAGCGCTATCGGGACAACCTCAACAAATTGCGCGCCGGTGATATTTTCGGCGTGGCCGATGTGGTGAAGTGCCTGATCCACAGGGATCGCGAAAAAGGGCTCTCCGCCGGAGAACGAAAAATGTACTTAACGGCGCGCCAGGTGCTCATTGCCGAGCTGGCGGCGTCGAGCGGAAAGGAGGAAAGCGAATTCCTGCCCCTGGTCGGGGGCTGAACAAAACGGGAAAACGCCAATCACTGCATGCGGAAGGTATTGAGAGTCCTGCTTGCGCTGGTCGGTATAGGAGTTGGCTGCGGTATCGTCGCCTGGGTTCTCTACTCGTTTAAATGTCCGGGATATGAATACACGCTGCGCTATACCACCATCCCAGCCGTGATGGCCGCCCTCTATGTGATCGTTGGAACTTTATTCGGAATCATCTTTTTTATTACATCCCCAAAGGTCATTGAAGGCGTTCACGGTTATTTTCAAAAACTGGAGCACAGACTGACACAAATGCCCGCGCTGGACATTCTATTCGGCGTAATCGGAATTATGATCGGCCTGTTATTTGCGTTCCTTTTAAGCCTCATTGTGCAGACGATCAATCTGCCGGTGGTGCCGGAACTCATCACACTGCTGCTGTATATCATCTGCGGATATTACGGCGGCTACATCGGCGTGACTCGCCGCGCAGAGTTCATGGAGGGCGCGGCGCGGCGCGGCCATCTGGCAAAGCGTTTCGCGGAATCGGACGCGCGCCCAAAGGTGCTTGACACCAGCGTGATCATCGACGGCCGCATCTACGACATCTGCAAGACCGGTTTTCTGGAGGGCAAGATCGTCGTGCCCGCGTTCGTGCTGCGGGAACTGCGGCATATCGCCGACAGTTCGGACGCCATGAAGCGCTCCCGCGGACGCAGGGGGCTGGACATTCTCCAGTCCATGCAGCAGGAGCTGGATCTTCACGTTGAGGTCGAGGAAAAGGATTACGACGATGTTGCCGAGGTGGATTTGAAGCTTCTGCGGCTTGCGTCCGACATCGGCGGCGTACTCGTGACCAACGACTACAACCTCAACAAAGTCGCCTCGGTGCAGAATATGCCCGTGCTCAATATCAACGACCTTGCCAATGCCGTGCGTTCGGTGCTGCTGCCGGGCGAGGAACTGCCGCTTGCCATCGTAAAAGACGGCAAGGAGGCGGGGCAGGGCGTGGGTTATCTGCCGGACGGCACGATGGTAATCGTCGAAAGCGGCAAAAAGCATATTGGAGAGACGATGGACATCGTCGTAACAAGCGCGTTGCAGACCTCCGCGGGGCGGCTTGTGTTTGCCAAACTGCGGCAGTCGTAATAACGACGGGAAAGCGCAAGAGAAAGCCGTTTAAAAGACGTGCGGACAGGGAAAATCCCCTGGCTGTACAACGCGGACAAAAATATCGTTTAATATTTCCTTGACACGGGTTTGCGCCGTCCTCTATAATACATAAGGTTCATATCATGCGGGCGAATGCCCGTGTGTGCGATTTTCGCGGGCGAATGCCCGCACGACTCAACAACGAAGCGAGGTGTATCCCGATGGTAAGGACCTATCAGCCCAAGAAGCGTCAGCGGAGCAAAGTACATGGCTTCCGGAAACGCATGAAAACAGCGGACGGCCGCAATGTCATCAAGCGCAGACGCGCCAAGGGCCGCAAAGTTCTCAGCGCGTAACGGGATTGTTTTGATCAGAACCGTAACAGAACGCACAAGCGCTTGCGGCAGGCATTTGCTTGCCGCATGTTTGTATTTGTGAAAAGGGTGCGGCGTTGTGAAACACAGTGATTCCCTGCGGCGGAAGAAAGAATTTCGCTATACCTACCGCGCCGGCAAGTCCTGCGGAGGCAGGCTTTTATCTCTGGTCTATGCGAAAAACCGCGGCAAGCAGCCGAAGATCGGTTTTTCGGTCAGCAAAAAGATTGGAAACGCCGTTACCCGCAACCGCGTCAAGCGGCGTATGCGCGAAGCGATCACTCCCCTGATCCCGCAGATTAAGGGGGGCATGAACCTTATCTTCATTGCACGGGATTCGATGATCGACGCGCCGTTTTTGAGCATCCGCGAGCAGATGCTTTCGCAGCTGATGCGCGCGGGCCTCTGGGAGGCGGAAAAGTCCATATGAAGCGGGTCATGATCGCAATCGTGCGCGCCTATAGAAAATACATCTCACCGCTGTTGCCTCCGAGCTGCCGCTTTACGCCAACCTGCTCGGAATATGCCATCGAAGCCATTCAAAAACATGGAGCATGGAAAGGCGGGATGCTTGCCCTTTGGCGAATCCTGCGTTGCAATCCGTTCTGCAAGGGCGGATATGATCCGGTTCCGTAATGCATTCCATCAGCCGTACGCAGATTAAATCGAAATCCATACCCTGTATATAGAGAGAGGAGGGCATCCCCCTTGCAAGGCGATTTTCCTTTAACTCAATGGGCATTCCTTGGAATGCGCTGGCTTTACGAAGCCCTGACCAACCAAAGCATCGTTCTCACCATCATCATCGCCACGCTGATCATTCGAAGCCTGACGGTTTTCGGTGATATCCGTTCGAGAAAATCCTCCCTGAAGATGGCGGGGATTCAACCGCAGCTGGATAAACTCCGCAAAAAGTACGAAAAGGATCCGCAGCGTCTTAACACGGAGCAGTCGAAACTCATGCGCGAACACGGCGTGAGTATGTTCGGCGGTTGTCTGCCGATGCTCATTACGATGCCGCTGTTTTTCATCTTTATCGCCGCGTTCCGCCAATGGGGCAACGAGATGATGGTTCGCCTGATTCTCGAGCTCGAGAAAAACCAGGACGCGGGGTTGCAGATGTTCCAGAGCTTCAAGTTCTTCTGGGTCAATAACCTCTGGATGCCGGACAACGGGTTTTCGCCGGTTGTCATGGCGGCGAAGGATTTCTTCAGCAAGACGAACGCAACGCTGCCCAAATTGCTCTATTTTCAGGATCACCCGGAGGCGCTGCAGAAATTCGTCGACCTTGGATTCTTTATCAAGAGCGGGGATACGTATTCCATCGCCACGCTGACGGACGAGCTTGCCGCGCGCTATACGCAGTTGATGGCGCCTTGCGCCGCGCTGTACAGCGGACATAACAACGGCTGGTTCCTCTTCCCGATTCTGGCCGGTGGAACGACATACCTTTCCACGTGGATTATGCAGAAAAATCAACCAAAGAGCGACGCAACGGCGAATACGAACAAGATCATGAACTGGCTTATGCCGGCGATGTCCTTCTTTTTCTGCCTTCAGTACAACGCCAGTTTCGCGGTGTATTGGACGTTCAGCAATATCTTCTCCCTCGGGACATCGCTGCTGATCAATCGTTCATTCGCCAAGCAGAAAGCTGCTTTGACGGAGGCGAGCGTAAAATGAGGAGCATGGAATTTTCCGGAAACAGCGTAGACGAAGCGATCTTCAACGGACTCAACGAGATGGGCGTCACGATCGACGAAGTCGAGATCGAAACCATCCAGTCCGAGAGCAAGGGACTCTTCGGCATCGGCGCGAAGCAGGCGGTCGTCCGTCTGACGGAACGCGAGGTGCCGCTCGTAATGGAGATGGAGCAGGTCTACCGCAAGGAAAAGGAAGCGAGTTACCAGCAGCGGCGCGACAATGGGCCGCGGCGGGATGCGCGCCCCGAGCGGCGCGACAGCGGCGAACGCTATAATCGTTCGGACCGCGGCGAACGGAGCCAGCACGGCCCGCGCGGGGATCAGCCCCGCGAACACGCACCCGAACCCGTTGTCGAGGAACATTACGACTACAGCGAAGAGCTCGCGAAGAACACGCCCTGCGCGGTGTTTCTCGGCGAACTGCTCCAGAAGATGAACACGCCTGCGCCCGTGCTTGCGGCGGATACGGAAAACGGTCTTCGCCTCTGCATCGACGCGGAGACGATGGGCCTTCTGATCGGGCGTCGCGGCGAAACGCTCGACGCCATGCAGTATCTTGTTTCGCTCGTTGCGAACAAGAATCGCAAGGACGAGAGCTATGTCCGCGTGACACTGGACACCGAAGGCTACCGCTCCCGCAGGGAGGATACGCTCAAGCGTCTTGCGCGCAGAAACGCAGTGCGCGTGCGCCAGACGGGACGTCCCGTCTCCATGGAACCCATGAATCCTTACGAGCGGCGCATTCTGCACAGCGCGCTGCAAGGCTTTTCCGGCGTGACAACGCACAGCGAGGGCGAGGAACCAAACCGCCACGTCGTGATTACACCCGCCAGATAACGAACAACACACGGGCCGCCGCGAATCGATTGCGGCGGCTCCTGTTTATTTTGGGCAGTTTGCCGGATTGCAGGAGATGAAGAATGGAAGACACCATCTATGCGCCATCCTCCGCCGTTGGCGGGGCGATTGCGGTTCTGCGCGTATCGGGCCCGGAGGCAGGGCGCGTTCGGGAGCTGCTCGATCGCGATCCATCCGCCCGTCCGCGGGAATTGCTGCACACGCGGCTGATGCATGGCGGCGAAGTGATCGACGAATGCATGGCGGTGTATTTTCCTGCGCCTGGCAGCTATACCGGCGAGGACATGGTGGAGATAAACGTGCACGGCGGCACACAGACAGTCCAGCGCACGCTCGGCGCGCTTGCCTCGCTTGGGTTTCGCCCGGCGGAGGCGGGGGAGTTTACCAAGCGTGCGTTTTTAAACGGAAAAATGGATCTCTCCGCCGCCGAGGCGGTGATGGACGTCATCAACGCGGATGCGGAGCAGAGCCTGAAGGCGGCGCTGTTGCAGCTGCAAGGAAGCGTAAAGCGCGAGATTGAATCGACCGAGCAACTGCTGACGGACGCGCTCTCCGGCATCGACGCGGCGATCGACTACCCCGACGAGGCGGAGGAGGACGCGACGCGCGAACTGCCGGAATCGCTCACAACGGCGATTCGGCGCGTGGATGCGCTGATCGGCGAGGCGCGCCGGGGCAGGGTGCTGCGCGACGGCCTGCGCGTTGCCATCGTGGGGCGGCCGAACGTCGGCAAGTCCTCGCTGATGAACGCGCTGCTCGGCAGCGAACGCGCGATTGTGACCGCCGCCGCCGGAACCACGCGGGACGTGATCGACGAAAAAATGAGCATGGACGGCGTGCCGGTCCGGCTCATCGACACGGCGGGCATCCGGGACGCGCATGACGAGGCGGAGCGCATCGGCGTGGATCGCGCGCGCGCCGCGCTGAAAGGGGCGGACGTGGTTTGCCTCGTGCTGGACGCGTCCGCGCTGCTGACGGCGGAGGACGAAACGCTGCTTTTCGAGACGGCGGACGAACAACGGCTCGTGCTGCTGAATAAATCCGACCTGACGCAGAACTGCGGGTATGCCAAGGCGGCAATCCGCGTGAGCGCAAAAACAGGCGTGGGGTTGGACGAACTCAAGCGCGAAATCCTCGCGCTTGCCGCGCCGGAGCGGGCGGATCAACACACCATTACCAACGAGCGGCACATCCGCGCGCTGGAGCGCGCGCTTGGCGCGCTGCGGGACGCGGCGACGGCAGGAGAACTGGACTGCGCCGCGACGGACGTAAAAGACGCGCTGCACCACCTTGGCACCATCACGGGAACGGATGTGGACGCGGCGGTGATCGACCGGATATTCGCGCGCTTTTGCGTCGGGAAATGACGCACGGTGCGGGGAGGAGAAACATGCAAATGAAAGAGACGGTGACGTTTCAACCCGTGACGCAGGACGCTGTGCCGGAACTTGTGAAGCTGCGGCTGGCGACTCGGATTGAGACCTACAGCGACATCTATCCCGCCGAATGGATCGACGGGTTTGACTTCGCCGCGTCGGAAGCGCGGTTTCGAACGATCGCGGCAGATCCTGACGAACAGCTGTATTTCATCGAAATCGGCGGCGAGCGCGCCGGATATCTCTGCTACGGCAAAGAGCTGGAAACGACGCTGCCGAAACACTCGATCTGCATCAATATGCTCTATCTGCTGCGCACGTATCAGCGGCGAGGCGTCGGCTCGCTCGTGTTTGAGCGCGTCCGGGCTTACTGCCGCGAACACGGACAGGATCGCTTTTACAACGGTTGCAATATGCACAACGAAAGCGCGTTGAAATTTTATCGCGCGATGGGCGGGAAGATTATCATCGAACGCGGCGGTCATGAAGACCGCGCACTGGATCAGGCGATCTTCGAACACCTCGTTTGACCTGCATAAAACTTAAGAAGACAAATAAAAAAGAGCTGGCTGGCCAGCTCTTTTGATGTTTCACCCAATCATCCGAAGATGCCTCTCGCGGGATGGAATAGGAGCGCGTCACCCAATCAGCCGAAGATGCCCCTTTTTTGAATAAACGCGGAGTCGAAGTGCTCCATTACGCCGCCGTAGGTTTCCGCGGCGTAGATCGCCTTGGTGGTCAGCTCTGTGACCGCCTCCTGTTCCAGCGGGCAGATAGCGTGCAAAACAATATAATATGACGGTTCCCGTTCGGGGATGTAGTCCGTCTGGCCGATGGCGAATCCCATTGTCTTGGCGTTTTCGCCAAACAGCGTGCGTCCGTTTGCGCTTGGGAAATAAAAGTGCAGGTTCACACGCCGGTTTGCCGCGTTGTCGTCCCCGCGCAGGCGGAGCGACTCGATATACGCCGCGTTGTCGACGCTCTGGCGTTTGGCGTTGTCCGGCACGAGCAGACGGTAGAAGGTCTGGCGGTTGGGCTCTTCGGCCTTGAAGCACTCGATGCGAAGGCCGGTCTCTTCCGCGCAGTAGGCCATCAGCGGCACGAGCAGGCGCGCGTCCGAAGTGTAGAAGTAATAGCGCCGCTGCACGGAGATATCGATGTATCCCACAAACGCGCAGTGTTCGCCGAGGATGCGGATGCATTCTTTGCTCACGCTCTCGAGCAGGCGCTTTTCGCGCGCGGAGAACGAGAGCGCCTCCGGCTTTTTCGGATAGCACGAAACGTAGAGCAGGGTTGTGTAGTCGCCGAGCGCGTCAAATTCCTCCACGTAGTTCAGATCCACGTGGAACCGCGCAGGCAGCCCCTGCAAATCCCAATCGTAAACGTACCACTCACGCATGGAGCAACACCGCTTTGATGCGCCGAACGCCCGCGCTCGACGCTTCCTCCTTTTTGATTTTGAAGGAGCCAAGTTCGCCGGTGTGCGCCGCGTGCGGACCGCCGCAGATTTCGCGGCTGAAGCCGGGCACGGTGTACACCTTGACCTTGGAGCCATATTTGCTTTCAAACAGACCGATGGCGCCGCTTTCCTTGGCTTCGTCGACGGTCATCTCCTCGCAGGTGATTTCGACGTCCTTTGCGATGGCGTCGTTGACGAACGCCTCGACGGCTGATAGCTCCTCCGGCGTGAGCTTGCGCGGGAAGCTGAAGTCGAAGCGAAGGCGCTCGGCGGTGATGTTGCTGCCCTTTTGCGCGACCTCGTCGCTCTGGAGCACATGCCGAAGCCCGGCCTGAAGCAGGTGTGTCGCGGTGTGCAGCCGCGCGGTCTCCTCGGTGTGGTCGGCAAGGCCGCCCTGAAAGCGCTGCTCCGCGCCCGCGTGGGAAAGCTCCTGATGCGCCTTGAACGCTTCGGCAAACCCGTCCGCGTCCACCTTGAGTCCGCGCTCTGCGGCGAGTTCCTGCGTCAGTTCAAGCGGGAAGCCGAACGTGTCGTAGAGATGGAACGCGCTCACGCCGTCAATCATACCGCCTTCGAGCGAACCGACGAGCCGTTCAAACTCGCGGATGCCTTTTTTCAGCGCGTGCTCAAAGCGTTGCTCTTCCTTGGTCAGCTCATCCAGAATCTTTTCGCGGTTGTCCGTCAGCTCGCGGTAAAACTCGCCATACTGGGAGATGACCGCATCCGCAATCTGCGTCAGGCTGCCGTCCGGGATGCCGAGCTGCATCGCAAAGCGGATCGCGCGGCGGATCAGGCGGCGAAGGATGTATCCCTGGTCGACGTTGCTCGGCGTAATGCCGCGCTGGTCGCCAAGCATGAACGTTGCACAGCGCATGTGGTCCGCAATGATGCGAAACATCCTTGTGACCTCGTCGCTCTCGCCGTATTGTTTGCCCGAGAGTTCGACGATGACAGATATAATGCCGGAAAACGCGTCCGTATCGTAGACGCTGCCGACGCCCTGGAGCGTCGCGACCGTGCGGTCGAGGCCCATGCCGGTGTCAACGTTTTTCTGCGCCAGCGGTTCAAACGCGCCTTCTGCGGTCTTGTTGTATTCCATGAACACGTTGTTCCAGATTTCGAGATATTTGCCGCAATCGCAGCCGGCTTTGCAGTCCGATCCGCAGATCGGCTTGCCTGTGTCATAGAAGATTTCGGTGTCCGGGCCGCAGGGGCCGGTCATGCCGGCGGGGCCCCACCAGTTGTTCTTCTTGGGCAGGTAAACGATATGGCCCGGATCCACGCCCTGACTGACCCAGCAGTCGTGCGCAACGGTGTCCCGCGGCGCGTGTTCGTCTCCTTCAAAGCAGGTGAAATAAAGAAGGTTCGGGTCGATTCCGAGCCAGTCCGCACCCGTCAGAAACTCCCAGGAATAGGCGATGGATTCCTTTTTAAAATAGTCGCCGAGTGACCAATTGCCGAGCATTTCGAAAAAGGTACAGTGCGAGGCGTCGCCGACCTCGTCGATATCGCCTGTGCGAACGCACTTCTGCACGTCGACGAGGCGCTTGCCCTCGGGATGCTTTTCACCCATCAAATAGGGGACGAGCGGATGCATCCCTGCGGTTGTAAAGAGCACGGTCGGGTCGTTTTCAGGGATGAGCGACGCCGACGGGATGATCGCGTGGCCTTTGGACACGAAGAAGTCCAGGTACAGTTGGCGAAGCTCTTTGCTGGTCATGGATCGCATATGATAAAGATACTCCTTAATACTGAAAATTTCCTATATAGAATACAGCAAAAAAGCGGCCCTTGTCAACGCGCCGCGCGCGCCGAAAGGTTACGGCCAGGTGCGCTGAACTACCGGTTGTGGGGCGGCGGCGGCGTGGCCACAATACGCTTGCAAAACAAAAAACAATTGTGATAAAAGCACTTGCTTTTCGGGTGCGGAAGAAGTAGAATAATCGAGCACCGAAAAAGTGCGCCGCAAAACGAGATCAAAAATCGTCAGGACTTCGAAAAAAAGATAAAAAAAGTAATTGACATTTTCAACTCGAATTGCTATACTTATCAAGCTGTCCCGCTGAGCGAAAGCGAGGGAAACAGCGCGGAGCACCTTGAAAACTATATAGTGCAGGAAACAAAAACAAGCCAG
>CAYLIG010000002.1:0-177341 GCA_964383635.1 uncultured Christensenella sp.
GCCCCGTATCTGAACCTGAAAGATTCTTCCGCAATCATTCCATTTATGTGCCGATTATGTGCCGATCGCGGAATTGCCTCGTCGGTGCTGATCGTCTCAGCTTTCCGAAGCTTCGTCGGGCATCGGTCCTTTTGCCTGAGAGTTTTTTGCGCAATCCCCTTCGGCGCCGCCTTAATCTGCGAGCTCTCCCGATACCGTCATCCGAATATTCAATTTTTCACGGTGTCAGTGTATCCCATGCGTCCATCGATTGTCAATATGGCAGGCGGGGTTTTTACAGCATTGCGACCAGACGATCCTTCACGGCGTGCAAAAACTCCTCGGTATTGACGACAATCCGGTTCGGCGTCGTCAGAAGCTGATCCAGATCCTTCGTGATGACGCCTTCCTCAATGGTTTTGATCGATGCCTTCTCGAGCGTTTCAGCGAACACAACCAGATCTGTTAGTCCGTCCAGCTCGCCGCGTTTTTTCAGGGCGCCGGTCCAGGCGAAAATTGTCGCCATGGAGTTCGTGGAGGTGCTTTCACCCTGAACATACTTATAATAATGCTTTTGCACGGTGCCGTGAGCCGCTTCGAATTCATAGAAGCCGTTTGGAGAAACGAGCACGGAGGTCATCATCGCAAGGCTGCCGAACGAAGACGCGACCATATCGGACATCACGTCGCCGTCGTAATTCTTGCAGGCCCAGAGCACGCCGCCTTCGGAGCGGACGATGCGCGCGACGATATCGTCGATGAGCGAATAGAAATATTCGATGCCGGCTTCTTTAAACCGACCCTTAAATTCGCTTTCGAAGATCTCTTGAAAGATATCTTTGAAATCGCGGTCGTAAATTTTTGAGATGGTTTCCTTCGCGGAAAACCAGAGATCGATTTTCTGGTCGAGCGCGTACGCAAAGCATGCTCTTGCGAAACTTCGGATCGAGTCGTCAAGATTGTGCATGCCCATAACGACGCCCTTGCCCTTGAATGTGTGCACGTCCAGCCGCTCTACGTCTCCGTCCTCGCTGGTGTACACCAGTTCGACTTTGCCCGGCTTTTCCACGCGATATTCCACGTCCTTATAGATGTCGCCGTATGCGTGTCTTGCGATGGTGATGGGCTTTTTCCATGTTGGAATAAACGGCGCGAGGTTGTTGACGATGATCGGCGTGCGAAAAACGGTGCCGTCCAGAATGCTTCGAATGGTTCCGTTCGGGCTTTTCCACATCTGTGCAAGCGAATATTCTTTCATGCGCGCTGCGTTCGGGGTAATCGTTGCGCATTTCACGCCGACGCCGTATTTTTTGATTGCGTTTGCGGAATCAACGGTGACCTGATCGTTGGTTGCGTTCCTCTCCTGAAGGCCAAGATCATAGTATTCGGTGTTGAGATCGATGTAGGGCTTTAGCAGGATGTTCTTGATCATATCCCACATCACCCGTGTCATCTCGTCTCCGTCCATCTCGACGAGGGGCGTTTTCATCTGGATTTTCGTGCTCATGCGGTTTTCTCCTCTTTCGTCAGCCGGGATTTTTATTTTTAAGTGCGTTCTTTGATCCAGGGGAGCTTTCCGCCGACCTTCAGAATTTCGGCGTCCAGTTCGGACAACGAGTGCGTCAAAGGGATATCGATGCCTTTTGTCCTGTTTTTCATAACGACTTCCTTTCGCAGGTCGCCGATGACGATATCCAGCTCGTCGCCGGGGTCGATCCTGTCGTAGTCCGCCGGGTCTTGAAACGTCAGGGGCACGATGCCGAAGTTGATGAGGTTGGCAAGATGGATTCTCGCAAAGGACTTTGTGACGACGGCTTTTACGCCGAGGTACTTCGGCGCAAGCGCGGCGTGCTCGCGGCTGGACCCCTGACCGTAGTTCTCTCCGGCAATGATAAACCCGCCGCCTTTTTCCAGCGCCTTATCGTGAAACGAGGCGTCGACAGCCTCGAAGACGTATTTGGAGATCTCCGGCACATTGCTGCGCAGCGGAAGGATCTTCGCGCCTGCGGGCATGATGTGGTCGGTGGTGATGTTGTCGCCGGTTTTGAGCAGAATCTCGCCGCTCAACACGTCGGGCAGCGGCGCAAAGGTCGGAAGCGGCGCGATGTTGGGGCCAAAGCGGACAGTCACCTGCTTCGCTTCTTCATAGGGTAAAGGCGGAATGATCATATTGTCGTTGACGAAGAAGCGGTCCGGCATGTCAAATTTCGGATACTCGCCAAGCGTTCGCGGATCGGTCAACTCGCCGGTAACTGCGGTTGCGACGGCAACCTCGGGGCTTGCAAGATAGATCTGCGCGTCTTTCGTTCCGCTTCTGCCCTCAAAATTCCGGTTAAACGTTCGGACGGACACACCCGCGGAACAGGGCGCCGACCCCATGCCGATGCACGGGCCGCATGCGTTTTCAAGCAGGCGCGCGCCCGCCTGCACAAGATAGTTCATTTCGCCGCTGTCGATCAGATGCCCGACAACCTGTCTGGAGCCCGCGCTGACGGTCATATGCAGGTTTTGTGCAACGGTTCTGCCTTTCAGGACGTTGGCAACCACCTTCAGATCGCGAAGAGAGGAGTTGGTGCACGAACCGATGGAAACCTGGTCGACCTTCATGCCCATTAGCTCGCGCACCGGCCTTACCTTACCGGGGCTGTGCGGCAGCGCGACGAGCGGTTCCAGCTCGGAGAGGTTGATGTCGATGATTTCGTCGTACGTTGCGTCGGCATCCGGCTCAAGAGAGATCCACTGATCGCCTCTGTCCTGCGCGCTTAGGAACGCTTTCGTGATTTCGTCGCTGGGAAAGATGCTCGTCGTGCAGCCTGTCTCCGTCCCCATGTTGGTGATGGTCGCGCGGTCGGGAACGCTGAGCGTCTTTACGCCGGGGCCAAAGTATTCGAGAACCTTTCCCACGCCGCCCTTGACGTCAATTCGTCTGAGCACCTCGAGGATGACGTCTTTTGCCGACACCCAGTCGGGGAGCTTTCCCGTCAGCTTCACGCCGACGATCGTCGGATACTTGATGCGGAAAGGAGCGCCCGCCATCGCGGCTGCGACGTCCAGCCCGCCCGCGCCGAGCGCGAACGAGCCGATACCGCCCGCCGTCGGGGTATGGCTGTCCGAGCCGATCAATGTTTTTCCGGGGCGGGCAAACCGCTCGAGAAAGACCTGATGGCAGATGCCGTTTCCGGGCCGCGAAAAATAGATGCCGAATTTTTCCGCAACGGACTGCAGATAGCGATGATCGTCGGGATTCTTATAGTCGGTCTGGAGCGTATTGTGATCGACAAAACTGACGCTGACCTCCGTTTTGACGCGGTCGATGCCGATCGCTTCAAACTGCAGATATGCCATCGTACCCGTCGCATCCTGGGTCAGGGTGTGGTCGATCTTCAGGGCGACTTCCTCCCCGATCGCGGCGGCGCCTTCCACGATGTGCTGTTTCAGGATTTTTTCCGTGACTGTCCCGGCCATTGGCTTTCGTTCCTCCCTTATGTTCATGAGCGGATATGCTCGGTGGATGCGTGTTCATTTTATCAATCAAACGTCACAAAGAAAAACATCAAATTCATTGACGAAACGACAATAAAATGGCTGTTAAATTTGCCGAATATACCGCGTGTGAAAAAAAGAAGAAGAGCAAATACAGCGAGCAGCAGATCGCGCTTGCGCTGAAACAAGCGGAGCTAGTCGCGTCGGTATCGGAGGTGCGTCGAAAACTCGAGGTAGCAGAGCGGACGTTTTATTGTTGCTTAATTAAGCTCGTATGCAGTCTTGCTGTCCGTTATTCAATCTGTGGCAAGTGATACTATTCGATGGGCAAGAAACGGTTGAAATTGTGACGGTTCAGCCCGATGGGAGCATGGCGTTTCGGTGGAAAACGGGAAGGAAACATCAGCATATATCTTAGTAGGGAAATTATTTATAGCTCTGATAAATGATACATTTGTATTGATTATACATACCGGCAGGATTACACTGGTTGGTAGTAACAACCAATGGATCCCGGTGAAGCGAATTTGGGTGAAGCAGAATATTCTTGCCATTTGCTGATGAGTCAAACAGGACGTTGTTTTGCTTGGAGACAGTATAGCATCTGCAAAAATGATATATACAAAACTGGTTATATTCTCAAAGGGTAATATGATAATCATAATAAACATTTATTTTGCAGACTAGAATTGCCGGTGAAATTGAGGACATCAACAGAATGGCAAGAAAACTATCAGAAACATATTGTCCTAAACACTAGCGTTGTATATTATTGTTGCTACCTTGTTCTTGGTGACCGAAAATCAATGTCGGCAGGCACATCGCATGAACGAACAGATTGCAATATCATTTTATGGATCATCGATCAGATCAGTACTTGGAATTCCGATAAATTTAAATTCGCGTAAATTTGTAGATTTATTGATGTGGAGA
Organism: uncultured Christensenella sp.; assembly: GCA_964383635.1. GTDB lineage: Bacteria > Bacillota > Clostridia > Christensenellales > CAG-138 > UBA7703. The sequence goes on from CAYLIG010000002.1 coordinate 4,396, forward strand.
GGGAAACTGATATGAGGTGCAAGCGATGCGGAACCATCCTGTCCGACCGTTCGCTGTTTTGTAAACATTGTGGGATGAGGCAGTATGCGCAAACAGAACCCCGTCGTTCTGCTGACGCAAGCGTCGCAGCCGGATACAAATACAATAAGCATAGTAAGCGTGCAAGACGAGAGAAACGAATTCGCAATGTTTTATTGATCGTTTGCGTCATTCTTGCTTTATTGGCTTTTGCGCTTAAAATCCTTTCTTCTATTCAAGAGGAAACAATGCGCGCGGTCGCATCTGCAGACGATCTTGTGACGTACGCTTTGGCTGGCTATATAGACTCTACAGGGGCAGTATCCGCTGAAAATAGAAAGGCCGCTTTATCCGCCGTCTATCAAGGCGCATTGGATGCTGTTTCGCGCGGGATGTTTACGTCCGCTAAGCTCGAAGAATATTGCGTTGTGATTGGTCTTTCCGGAGGTGGGTATTATATATATTCGCCCTTCGATAAGGAATCAGACAGCGGGGTTTACGTGTCTGACGGGATATCATCGGACAAATATATGAAATGCCCCGAGGATAAGCAGATTTTTCGATCCCCGCTTTCGCTTTCTCTCTGGAACGGTTTTACCGCTTCGGCTGATGCCAGATCAAAAATTGTGACAGTACAGCCATTTTGCTCGGAAACGAAGCAATCTGATCCCGCGATATGGAACTATCCGGATCTGTCAGCGGAAACCATTACCGCCAACCTCGACTCTTATTCCTTTTCGGATAACGGCTCCGTAAGCGACGACAATCGCGATGACACGGAAGTAAATGTGCATTTTCTGAAGTCGCTATCCAAATACGACGTAGTAATATGGCATGGCCACGGAGATTACGAGGAAGAATTAGGCAGTGTCCTATGGACTACGGAGAGCTTTAGCATTTTTTACTATTTTGACTGGATTCAAGGCCGGATTGCTCTCACGCAAGATGGTAAAATGGGTATGACAAGCGCTTTTTTTCACAAGTATCTCCAAAACAATACGAACAAAAACTCGCTGATCTATCTGGGCACCTGCGCTTCGGGAAAGGACGATAAGCTTGCGAAGGTATTTTGGGAAAAAGGATTCGACTGCGTTGTCGCAAACTCCGACATAATAAACCGACCCTATAATCTTAATATCATGAGAACTTTTTTCCAGGGTATGTCGGGGAATACAGGCGCATTCTTAACCGCGCAGGAAGCGCTGGATAACGCCAAGCGCATCTACGGGGAGTACGATACGGTCGAAGGTTATAAAGCCGAAGCGTTTTTGTACTGCGGCAGCACGCTGCGCTTAGCAGAGGATGAAAGTGATACATTGTATGTTAGTAGCAGCGACGCAACGGCCGGAAACGCGACGGCTGGGAATTCTTCTATCGCAGAGGTGTCGCAAGCTCCGAACGCAGGTAGTATAAGCGAAAAACCAGAAAATGGTGCTTATTTTTTAGACTTTAAAGGCGATGTGGATTATGATGTTTCACCTGCCCAAGGGGGGTATGTGATTTCTGTCGATGGTGGTTATATGGTTACTTGCGACATTCTTGATGAAGCGAAAATTGTCTACGAAGAATACAATCAATTGTTGGATGGCAAGATAATCACAAAAAAATTCGGCTTGGAAACGTGTGAACTCAAGTGGCTCGATACATATGATGAAGCGATTGAGCTTGAAGCTAAGATTGACGGCCAGGATTGTTACCTTAAACTGTTTTCGGTTCCGACGCCATCGACTCCAGCACTGCTTTGTTTTGAACATCCAGGCGAGGGGTGGATGTATAGGACAGGCAAGACCGTGGAGCTGTTCATTTCGGGTGAAACGGTCGTGACAAGTCCATTTGGTGACTTTGAAGATAAGAGTTTTGATGACTATTTAGAGACAGGTTGTTCTGATGATTACGATGGGTTTTATGCTGATTACTATTATGCCGAAGTTGCGGACGGTAAGATTATAAAAATCGAAACCTGGTATGGCGCATAAGATGACTATAAAGAAGGCAATCCTTGCCCATATGAATCCGGATTCATATGACAAAGATATTTATTTGCCCGAGTGATACAATTGTTTAATATATTGTTCGATATAATGAAACGATTGTGAATTGGCTAATTGAGAGGGAATCTTATGAAGGAATCTGATGTACTTGACGAAGATTTCGAAATTCGGGACATAAAACCATTCGATGGGATTCTCGATTTCTGTTTGGGGATCGATCCGAAGATCTTGCAAAAGCCATATGAGATAGCCTTGGCCGAATTGGATAGAGCAAGTTTTGAACTGAATCACATCCACTTAAAAAAGGCGGATACATTTTTTAGCCTTGACAATCTGGAAGTGAAGCGATACCGCGATTTTCTAATTGCAACAAGGCACCTCGATGGAACATCTTATATTCTCAAACGAAAAAGGGGGCATCGAGTTTCTTTTGTTCGCGGGGAAATTGCAAAAAAACGCTGCCCTGTATGGGTAGGTTACTGTTTAACGAATAAAAATGAGTTCGTACTCAATAGAGACTATTCGTTTTTGGATCCCAATATATTCCACCCGGATTACTTGCGAAAAAATGGAGACCTGGTGAAAAGCGACAAGAGAAATATTTATCGGATCAGAGTAGATGAAAATACATATTATGTGAAAGCATCGTATTGTCTTTTGAAGCAGCGACCGAATGTTGAATTTTATGATGCATTTGAGTTCTTTCCTGAAATCTGCAAATTAAGTTCGCAAGAGGAAGCAATCAGGTTTATAAAATTAGGGAAAAAAGGTATTCATGTGCCGAAAGTTATTGGATATTCTTACGGCCAAGTAATTGATTACTTGGCACTGGAAGGGATTGACGGTGATTTTCCAACCGAACTGGATTATTTGGAAAACAAACACCATATTATTGAACAGGACAAAAAGATTCTGGAGGCGCTATCAGAGTTGGGGTTAATAAAGGCCGGATTTGGCGACTATGACGATAAAATCATAAAAAACGGGGACTTATACTTGATTGATGTTGATGAATGCAGGAAATCAAACTAGATGAAAAAGGCCTGGCACTGATAAGTATATCCGTTATCGCGAAAACGCCTGCCTACGATATATCGGCGCCGACACAGGACGATAACACAACATGGATGCGTAATAATTACAGAAGTGTATCACCTTTTATTTTTGTTTAGTGTTTTGGCAATTTCTTGAGCAACGTATGCTGGAATATCGTCAATCTTTCTTTCGTTTTTAACAGAGATGATATCACCGTATCCATCTCTATCTCTTTTATAGTCGGCAATCCCTATTTCTCCATTGCTCAATATGGATAAAGTGACATGATCGTCCTTTCGATAACTATATCGCTCATATCTGTCTCCACCTGTAAACCATTCAAAATTGTACGACAATGTGATAGTGCGGTTTTCATCGCGCCAATTAATTTCGGCGGGGGTGTAATTTAAAATTTTCTTATCAACCCACTCCCATTTAGTTCCTATTTGTTTTCTGCCGCCCCAAAAGGTATCTTTGTAAACGGGTACTTCTTTCTCCTCGCGTTTAAAAAAAGGAGCCGACGATCCGATTACTATTTTCTTATCGCGAATTTGTTCAAACAATCGAACCACACCTGCGCGTTCAAACACAAGTCTGTTTGCTGCAGCTCTCTGGTCCGATTCAAATTGCTTTTGACGTTTTAGCGCTTCGTCTTTTGCAATCTGATCCTCTTTGGCCTTTTGCGCGGCCTTGGCCTGCATTTCCAGCAGGTTTTGCTGCTGTATAAGTTGTTGTTGGAAATTTTCAATATCGCTTTTCATAAGGAAAATATAACACGAAACAACAAGAAGTCAACAGGAATTACATGTTACTCTGAATTATTGACATTCCAAACAGAAAGCCGCCCGCAGAGCCCGGAATGTGACCTGATCTGATTGCATTATTGAATCCATTGTTGCGCCAACGTTGACATCGGCACTTGGGTTTGCATATGTCTTAAAAAGCTCGCTGTTCAGTCGTGCTATTTGCGATTCAATCTGTGGCAATTCATACTATCCGATAACCAAAGACGGTTGAAACTCTGAAACGCTTCTCCCCAACGGTTCCCATTTTTCAGGCTAATAATCGCCTAAAAATGATTATCGAACGTTAAAAGAATGTCGAAAAAGTCCATCATATAAGATCACTCTACCAAAAACGCCCAAGTTATGGCGTTTTTGCGGTTTTAGGAATGCCCCATTGAAATTATATCTGCTTGGGTGGGATTAGCTGGTGGGGATGGAGGGGCTCTCCGCGCAGCCTGCGGGCTGCTTGCGCTCCGCGCGGCGCAGCCTCTCGGCGGCGCTCCCCGGCCGCTAAAAACGCCGATACTACGGCGTTTTCTTAACGCGGCTTCGATCCCCTCTGAATCAACGCAAAAACAAAGAGCCCGTCTGATGACGAACTCTTGTTTTTGGTGGGGATGGAGGGGCTCGAACCCACGACCTCTTCGATGTGAACGAAGCGCTCTGACCAGCTGGGCTACATCCCCGAGCAACAGTAATTTTACCGTATCGGGCGGAGAATGGCAAGCCTTTTTTCACCTTTTGGGACGTTTTTCGTGTTTCGGTTGCAGGTATGCGCCAATGAATCAGGCGTACTAAGTTGCGCACCAAGAAAGGTTAGGCGTATAATAAACTGATTCTGAATAGGACACGGAGACATTGCAAAATGGCGCATATAGACGACGCAAAACGAATTCACTTAATCGGCATCGGCGGCTGCAGCATGAACGGGCTGGCGCTGATTCTCAAATCCCAGGGACACGAGGTGACCGGTTCCGACCGCGAACGCACGCAGTTTACGGACGCGCTGGATCACGAGGGCATCCGCTACTCCATCGGCCATACGGGCGAATACCTCGACGGGGCGGACCTCGTCGTTTACTCCGCCGCGATCAAGCCGGACAATCCGGAGCGCGTGCTTGCGCGCGAAAAGGGCATTCCGGAGCTGGAGCGCAGCGTCGCGCTGGGACAGATCAGCGAGCGCTATCCCGAGGTGGTCGCCATCGCCGGCTGCCACGGCAAGACCACCATTACTTCCATGCTCGCACTCATCCATGCGCGGGCCAGGACGGACGCGACCATCCACGTCGGCGGTTATGTCGAGTTTCTCGAGGGCGGCGTGCACGTCGGCGGACGCGATCTGTTTGTCACAGAGGCGTGCGAGTATGTCGAGAGCTTTCTGACGCTCAAGCCCACCGTCGCGCTGATCAACAACATTGACGACGACCATCTGGACTATTATGAGAATATCGACGCCATCGTCGCCGCGTTCGAGCGGTTCCTCGCGCTGCTGCCCGAAGACGGCACGTTCATCGCCTGCGTGGACGACGCGCGGGTTAAGGCGCTGGCGGATAAAAGCGATTTGCGTGTCGTGACCTACGGCCTGACGGGCGGGGACTACACCGCCGCGAATATCGAATTCGACGCGCTCGGCAACGCGGGGTTCGACGTGCTTCGCCGCGGCGAGACGCTCGGGCGCGTGCAGCTTTCCGTACCCGGAATGCACAATGTGGTCAACTCTCTCGGCGCAATCGCCGTTTCCGACTACTTCGGGCTCCCGTTTGCCGTGCTGGCCGAGGCGCTTGGCGAGTTTCGCAATACGCGCCGCCGCTTCGAATACTATGGCGAGCGCAACGGCGTGCGGGTGTTTCACGACTACGGCCATCATCCGAGCGAAATCCGCGCCACGCTGGACGCGGCAAAGCGCGTGCCGCACAAGCATCTTTTCTGCGTGTTCCAGTGCAACAGCTATACGCGCGCGCGGACGCTGTTTTGCAGCAACGTGACCTGCTTTACGGATGCGGACAGCGTGCTCGTGCCGGACATCTACCCCGGGCGTGAGAAGGACACCGGCATCGTGCATGCGCGCGATATGGTTGCCGCGATCAACGAAAAGAGCGACAACGCCGTCTATATTCCAACGTTTGAGGAGATTCGCGTCTATCTCGACGAGCATGCCGAAGACGGCGATCTCGTGGTTACCGTCGGATCGGGGGACGTCTACCGCCAGACCCGAAAGCTGCTTTAACTTATTTTTGCCATCCTCAGGGGGGTGACGCGTGTGCCGTCGATCTTCGAAGCGCTGAAAAACTACCTGCCGGACAAGAGCGTGCTCGACGCGCGCCCGCCGTTTGACGACGATCTGTCCCAGCCGCTGTTTCACAAGGGAAGCGCGGTCGGCTGCATCACGCTGCACGGCATCGGCGGCACGCCCGCGAACATCCGCGTGGTGGCGGACGCGCTGATTGAAAAGGGCTATACGGTGCTTTCTCCGATGATCCCCGGCCATGGCGAGACCGTCCGCGCGCAGAACGCGTCTACGGGGCGGCAGTGGCTCGAGGGCGTTCGCGCGGCATACCGGCGGCTCAAGGACGAGGGCTGCGAGCAAGTCTACGCGCTCGGCCTCTCGCTCGGCGGTGTGCTCTGCGGGTTGCTGGCGGAGGAGGAGCATCTCGACGGGCTTGTGCTTCTCTGCACGCCGATCAAGATGAAGCGCTATCTGCGCGCCGCGCGCGCGCTCAGCCCGATCATCCCCGTGGTGGGATATCCCGAGAGCCGGGGCGGCAGGCCCGCCTGGGGCGATAACCCGTATGCCCAGATGTACGGCGGGTTTTCAACGAAAAAGCTGGTCGACCTTGGCCGGCTTGCGCGAAAGCTGAAACGCGGGCTGGACAGGATCGACTGTCCGACGCTGATCGTCTCCGCCACGCAGGACGACAAGGTGGATCCCAAGAGCGTGGAACTCTTCTGCCGCGGCGCAGTGAACGCGCCGAGCGTGGAATATGCGCTCTTTGAGCACTCGCCGCACGGCTGCACCTATGGGCCGGAGCGGGAGCAGGTCGCCGCGCGCTGCGCCGAATTCGTCTCTTCGCTGGTTGACAATTCGCCCGCCGCTTCGGTATAATTCCTCTTGCCGCGTGCGCGCGTGCGGCGGCAAAACCGCATACTTGTTTCCGTAGCTCAGCAGGATAGAGCGTCCGCCTCCTAAGCGGAAGGTCGGGAGTTCGAATCTCCCCGGGAACGCCAAAGCGAAGGCCACCCCAAGGGTGGTTTTTGCTTTGGCGTATTGTTCAAAGAGATTCGAAGCCGCGTATCAAAAACGCCGCAGTGTCGGCGTTTTTAGCGGCCGCGGAGGGCAGCCGGCCGGGCTGCGAGCGATGTGAGCGAGCAGCCGCTGGATAACCGGAGGAATCTCCCCGGGAACGCCAAAGCGAAGGCCACCCCAAGGGTGGTTTTTGCTTTGGCGTATTGTTCAAAGAGATTCGAAGCCGCGTATCAAAAACGCCGCAGTGTCGGCGTTTTTAGCGGCCGCGGAGGGCAGCCGGCCGGGCTGCGAGCGATGTGAGCGAGCAGCCGCTGGATAACCGGAGGAATCTCCCCGGGAATGCCAGAAAGCCCCTAAACAGTACTGTTTTCGGGCTTTTTCCGTTTTTGGAAAGCTGCCCATTGCTTTGTCTGGCGTGTTGCCTTTGGTTCGTTGCCGAGGCAAACATTTGCTAATTGAGAAACGAACCGTTTTTTCGGTTCTGCTACTGCCCAGTCGCATTATGCAAAACGCGCAAGGTGAGTTTGCTGGCGCTGATGACCAGCGTGATAGAACGGTTTTCGATTTCTTCCTGCATTACCTACTCCTCCAAATAAAAAACGCTCATTTCTAAGCGTAATAAAGATCACTTATCTCGATGTATGAAATGTTGTAAATAATATCTATCGATGAGAAGAATTTGGATACATATTATGCCTTCATTATTCCGGATTCTTTGCGAACTTCATAAATACCATCGATTGACTGAAGAAATTTATCTCCTCTTTCGTGATCATTGTATTTCCTTGACTTGATACTAAAAAGTCTTCTTCTCGACTTATCTTTACCCCCTCATCTCCGTAATAATTCACATCAATTGCAGCAATTTTAACCGCAAGAATATTTGAGAAGCTCTGATTCAACTCTTTTTTTATATGCGATTTCGCATTTTCATATGCAGAGAAGGGGACTTGTAGAAACAGAATGCCTCCTGAATTGAGTTGAGAATTTGCCTTTTTCAGAACACTATTCAAATTACTTACAACACGTATCTGCTCAGGCATTCTGAAGAGAAATTTTACCCTTGCAACACTACTTGGCGCGTGTTCTAAATAAAGTTCGCTTTTTTTTAAGTCTGTAATATTGAGAACTTGATTAACTCCTTCCATACTCAAAAGAATATTTCCAGGAGTGTCAAATGGCACTTTTCTAAGAACTCTAATTTTATATCGTCCCATGATTGATCTATAGTCGAATATGTCGAGATTCTCACGTATATCCGAAACGAGAGTTTTTATATCTTCAAGCCGCGAATTCTCAAATTCTACTAAAATAATCTTTCTTTGAACGGAATCAACATCTCCTAGTTTTTGAGACAGTAAATGCGCGAAAGTTGAGTTGGTTTTGTATTGATCGTTATCGATTATTTTATTCTTACATTCAAATGGAATAGCGCGATCAATAGGAGTTACTAGTCCATCAAATGTATTACCGCTTTTTGGGTCAATAAATATCGTTTCTGCTCCACACAATGATAGCATCGTTCGAGTTTCCAACTCCCAGACGAAATCATAAAATTGCTGAGGGTTACGAAGTCTCATTTTTGCATCATTCTTATCAAGAATGTTATCAAGGTTATATTTAAGCAACATTCCCGCATTATTAATGATATGGTGATATGGACCCAAGATGACATCTTTGCGTTTCTCAATGTTCGCCCTTCTTAGCATATATTGGATTTCATACATATATTGAACCCAAGGATGATAAGTGACGAACGGAATACCGGATTCTCCTAATGGCGATTTGTCATCTGTTTTTTTAAATTCACTCTCAGCCCATGATGAGCCAACAAACTGTTTAAAGAATTGAGTATTATCCTCGCCCATATTGCACTATCCTTTTGCCAAATTAATCTGAGCTTCTTTTGTTTGATTGTATCATTAAAAAGCAATTGCATATTCGTTTTGCTAATTTTTACATGATTATAAATGAATGGTATATCTTGATAGTTTTATTTCAATAGCAGGAAAGACGCTTCCGCGAGCGCCTTTCCTGCATCACTTCTCCATTTCTCGTTCTCTCTTTTGTTGCCATTGTTCCAGTAGCTTAAGATCGTTTCCTCCATCTGCCGTGGGGTGAGGCTCTATTGCACCTAACACATCCTCGGATAGTTTACCCTTCTTCTCTTCAGCCCACGGCTCATCTTTATGATCGATCGCACATCGTTTCAAATATCTCCCCGTCTATGCCGATGATCTCATCGATGGGGATCGTCGAGCCGTCCGTCATCACGACGATCCGCTCATATTCGTCTATCTTTTTCACCGCGCCGTCGGACGTTACATATGCGCCGCCGCTCTTTTTCGCATCCGGCCGGAAATAGGTGATCGCGACTTCCGGGCGCTCCTTCATCCGATCCGCGATGATTTGCAGCCTGTCGCGCAGGGCGTCCAGCATGGATTCGTCCAGTTCGATTCGCTCGTCGGTAAGCCTCGCGGTCTCTCTAATCGCCGCGTCATAGCCGGTCAGCGCGGCAAAAGGGGAAAACTGCGCCGCCCGGTCGATCGCCGCCATATGCGGGCGCGTCGCGGAGACGTGGTGCGGCAGATCGATGATGTCGTCATACGGGCCCGTCATGCCTTGTGTCCTCCGATCTGATTGTTCCGATCCACCGTGGTTGCGCCCTCCTCCAGATTCATGCCCTTGAGGATGGCGTTCTTTCCATGCTTTTTCTTGATCTCCAGCATAGCCTGCTGTATCCTTTTTTCCCGGGCGCGTTCGGCTTTTTCGGCCTCTTTTTCCGCCTGAACCACCGCGTAATCGGTAAACAGATCCAGCTGTTCGCAGCCGTTTGCCTGCTGAACGGCCGCCTCGTCCAGAACATGGTTGGCCGCAATGTTGACCCGCCGGATCAGAAGATTTGGATCAACGATGCGCTCGAACAGCTCCGTAACCGCGTCCAGAATCAGCTTGGTTGATGAGGTTTGCTTGCCAAGGTTGATCGACCCATGCGCGGATTTCGGAACGGTGCGCCCATAGTGGTCGGTGGTGATCTCCCCGTGATAGGATTTCTTGATCTCCGGGTTTGTCAGGTTTTCAATGTCGTATCCGACCGCCAAAACAAGCTGGTCGGTCACCAGCCGCTTGTCCACCAGATCCAGCGCCAACAGATCGGTCATCTCTCGCACGATCAGCCTCGCTTTGTCGAAGGAGTAGGCGCAATGCAGCACCTGCCCCGATCCGACGCTCTTCGCGCTCGGCTTATACGCTTTGATGTCGGCAATCGTGCAAGGCTCCCATCCCCACGCGTGGTCGATCAGCAGCTCGGCGTTTATGCCAAACAGCTTGTACAAAAAGCCCTCGTTGTAGTACTCGCCGGGCTTGCCGAGAGAGCACCTTGCAATATCGCCCATTGTAAAAAGCCCGTTTTTTTCAAGCGTTTTGGCATATCCGCGCCCAACGCGCCAGAAATCTATGATCGGCTGATGGGACCACAGCAATCGGCGGTAGCTCATCTCGTCCAGCTCTGCAATCCGCATGCCGGTTCGATCGGCCGGAATGTGCTTTGCCTGGATATCCATCGCGATTTTGCTCAGATACAGGTTTGTTCCGATTCCCGCCGTTGCCGTGATGCCGACCGTCTCGAGCACATCCGTCATCATCTTTGTAACAAACGCGCGGGCCGAAAGGCCGCAGGCGTCCAGATAGTCGGTAACGTCGATGAACACCTCGTCGATGGAATAGACATGGATGTCCTCGGGTGCAATGTACTTGAGGTAGATATTGTAAATCCGCGTGCTGTACTCGATATAAATCGCCATTCTCGGTGTGGCGACGATGTAATCCAGCGAGAGCTCCGGCGATGCTTTCAGCTCCGTATCGTTACAAGACGCGCCGCGGAAGGTTTGCCGCGGCGCCTTGCGCAGACGCAGCGCATTGATTTCCCGGACTTTCTGCACGACCTCAAACAACCTCCCCCTGCCTGGAATGCCGTATGCCTTGAGGGATGGGGAGACGGCGAGGCAGATCGTTTTCTCGGTGCGGGCGGCATCGGCGACAACGAGGTTGGTGGTCAGCGGATCAAGCCCGCGTTCGACACACTCGACCGAGGCGTAAAAGGATTTCAAATCGATTGCGAGATAGGTTCTGTTTTTCATGATGATTCTTCGCCCGCCTGACGAAACGCCGATTGAGCCGTTCAAATGCTTGCTATGCGTCAGTTGCTTCGTATAATCAAATTGTACATGGATCGAACTGCTCTGTCAACGTACATTTGTTCGCATTCGGATATGCGGCGGTCTGCCCGGCTCATGAAAAAACGGTCTCCCCAAATAGTATGGGATAGACCGCCTGGGTGAGCACTGATGGATCGAACCACATTGACTCTGCTTCCTTAAAAACGCAAACGCACCGTCTTTTGCCGTTGCCGGCTTGGATGGCGCGTTGCTGGGTGGCTTGCTCTGGCGGTGCTTGCTCCTCATCGGAGAAAAGCAAACGAAGAATACTTTTCATGGTTATTATCTCCTTTGGGGCATAAGAAAACCCGCCTTGGTGAGGCGGGCAAAGATCATTAATATCTTCTAGTCGTCGCTGTACACTGAATTGCACTGAGGACATGAATTCTCATATGTGGAGTAACCAGAGTATCCGCATTTGGGGCAAACCGTGTAGCGTAGTCTAGCAGAAGCATCTTTCAGTTGACGCTGAACCTCGGGGTAAGTTTCCTTGACAAAGTTCAGATACTCATCACTAACAATCTCGCCGTGAACACCACGATTTGCAATCTTGCATACCTGATTTATCAAGTCACTTGTTACTCCATTAATCAGTTCAGCACGATTCAGAAGTTGTATCATTTTCAATATGGGTAACTTGTTTTCATAACCCAACTTTTCGCACAAACTGCGTAAAGCGACTTCAATCCCAAGACGAACCTTAAAAAGGTACACATTCTTATCGGTTTCATTAATTTGATTTTCCGGACTGGAAGCAGCAGAACTATGAGAATTACCTTGTAGTTCTCGGACGATGACACGCAGTTCTTCGATTTTCTGCTCTGTTGGCAATATACTATTTCCCAAGTTGATATGGTTTTCAACTGAGCTATTTAATTGAAATTGTGTAATCTGGGTTTGGAGATTTTGTATTGAAGTCTTGACTTCTTCTTTTGCTTTTTCAACCTCCTTCTTCACTTTCACCCCCAGAAACTCTATCTCTGAAAATAGAGGAGAGAGGATTAGAATGAGCCATAAAATAAAAATTAGATTCCGTGCATTTATGCTGCTGAGATCATAAATCTCAAATCGATAGTACATTACATATACTGTGCCGCTGACGAATAGGAAAACAAACCACAATTTACGAGCTTTTATTGCTTTCAACCAATCCCCAAAATTCTTCATTCCTACCTCGCTCTTTGATCTCCAGGTAAAGTTCATCGAAACAACCAATAGTGGTATTATATATTGTTGCAGTTACGAATGCAATCGATTTTGGTTAGGTTCGTTTCAACGTATGCGATTCAGTGAATTTCCCCGCCATCACCTATTACAACAGCGACTCCTTGTTGAAGTGATCGAGGAACGGAAAGATGGTATCACTATACACAATCAGCTCTTCTCCCTCGCCGAAATGCATGACATAGAAATACCGTTCCGCGCGGCCGCAGGCCTGCTTGTTTTCGGCTTCGCGCGTACAACAAGACAAGCCTCCTCGGTCTGTGGAGAGGGAGGGGGCCGGTCTTCAATCTTCGCGTAAACGCGTGCGGAATGTGCAAGAAGCGGCAAGTAAAATCAGACGACGCCTGCGTTGTGCTCCAGAAACGGATAGATCAGGGTGCACAACGACAGCATCAGATTCGTGTTGTTGTCCGAAAAGTCGATTTTTGCAATTTTCGAAATTTGATCCAGACGGTAGCGGATGGTGTTGTGATGGACGAACAGTTCATCCGCGCATGCTTTGATATCGCGGTTTTTTTCATAATATACGCGCAGCGTTCGCATGAGCGTGCCATCGTGCGTGCTGTCGTATGCTTCAATCGGCTTGAGAAACTCCTGATAGTAATTGCTGAAATGGCCGATCATCTTTGGCTCGGCAAGCACGTTTCGTAAATCATACGGATCAAAAAAGTGGATACGCGAGGACGACCCGTTCTCCCTGCAGATTTTCAGCGCAGCCCCCGCCTGCTGAAAGCTGATATGCGTGTTGCTGATGTCGGACGGCAGGCTGACGCCGAAATCCAGAATAGCGTCCGGCACATGGCTTTGAATATAATCGCAAATCCTGGTAATGAGCTTCTCATTCTGCGTTTCGTTCTCGATTGGAATGATGCAGAAGAATATATGGTCGTTTTTCCATCCGCAGATGACGGAGTAGAGGTTGTATAAGCCGGGAATGATCTCGAGCACGGCGCCGGTGATGACATGCTGTCTCGGGCTCAATTCGGAGGCGATGCTGCTGCCGGCGCAGAACTGTACCACATAATTGGTCTTATGCAGCTTTAACCCATATTCTCCGGCCAGCGCCTGCAACCTGACGATATCCTTTCCCTGATACGGATGCGAAATAAAGTCGAAGATAAAGTTGTTGCGAATAACGAGATCGTTGCGCGTCAGGTCGAAAACATCCCTGCAACGAAGGCGGATCATCAGCAAAATATACCGGAGGGATTCTTCCAGCGTGTCGTCGTCAAGGATATGATCGGGACTTTCCACAATTACAATATGCCCGAAATAGACGTTTTTATACTCGAGCTTGCTGACCAGCAGAGAATATCCGTCGGTCAGATGATGGCGGTAGAGCTCGCGCGAGTTCTCGATTTTCGCATTGCGCAGTTCGAACGCCTGAATCGTGGTATCAATCTGATCCGACAAAGCGCTGCCGTCCGGCGCGGAGACGAATGTGTTGTTGCTGATGTTGTACAGCACGCAGGCAAGGCCGAAGAACTCATGGATCAGCGCGGGGATCTGCGAGATATCCGCGAGATTTTTCATCGACGAGAAAAAGTATTCCACGGTGTTGTAAACGCTTTCGCGGCGGGCGATGTGGTTGATTTCGGAAGCGGGATGATTTGTCTCAAACGAAAAGAGAATGCTCGCAAGCTCATACCAGGTGATCGTCAGCGGCAGAGCGATGATGGCGAAGGAATGCTGCTGGGCATACTGAATGATGCTGTCGGAAATGCTGACATATCCCCGCTCCAGCTTAACGCCAAAGGCCGCCGCTTTTTTGTGGATCAGCTGTTTGATCACATCCATCAGCAGCGACTCGTTATTCCTGAAAATAAAGCCGGACGTAACGACGAACTCGTTTTCCTGCACAAACATCGTCGCATCCGGCGCATCCATGACGCCGAATTTAGCAACGGGGATGTCCAGCCCGTCCGAGTTGGTCAAAACGCGCGCCAGCGAAAGCGGGTATTTTGCGAGGACTTGCCTCAATAACGGCGGCTGCTGCATAGACTCTTCCTTTCAGACGACCAACGGTCAAATCCATAGTAGTTGTTCTATTTGTCGAAAAAAACGTATAAAAAACCATTTTCGGCGAAACTTGAACCGGTCGATTCACACCGGGAAAACATGTCGCCTGTCACAACAAAGGCGCGGTCGGGAAATGATCTGTTCAGTACCGTCGTACGTTGTGCGCCGACACATTCTTAATTGATTTCTGAAGACGGTCACCTGGACAGTTGATTTGCGAAGGGAGTATCAATTCTGCTGATTGTGAGATATTACAATGGAGATATTACCTGTAATTTATTGTAATCGAAATCGATTCGACGCGCAATTGTATAAATTTATAATAGAAACAGCTATTTTTATATCATTCGCTATAGAATTCTGGCTTTTTTTCCAGCATAATCGTTTCATGCTCCAATCAGTGAATGCAATTAACGCACTGAAGTTTTTTGAATTATTGGAAATAGTACTAATTATAGCCGCAAACAGTAAATCAACATTCTTCACGATTCAAACAAGCAAAAGATCAGGACCGGACGATAAAACGGATTGAAAACCGCGCATGCGATTTTATTTTCCGATTCAAAGAAACGCTATAGCCGAATTTTTATGATTCGGATACGCGCAAAATCGCAGCTTTGAACTGATCACGAAATATGCAAACGGATGCTTTCACACGGGCAGTCCGTCGACAAAAGAAGTGGATAAGCATCGGATGAAAAGGAGTTAGTGCATGAACCATTCCATCATAACGCACGAAACATTGGGGGACGTGAAACATCTGGAGGGCAGAGACGTATATTGGCTGCAGCTGCCGCTGTATACGGGCGCGAAATACTCTTCTGCCTGCTGCGTGATCTACCAGCCCGGGGATCGGTCCAAGCCGGCGCATTCCCATGCGTTTGGCGAGGAGACGGTGTATGTCGTGACCGGAACCGGCAAGGTAAAGATCGCCTCTGAAATATACGACATCAGGGCGGGATCGCTGTTTCTCGTTTCGCAAAACACACCGCACATGGTTTGGAACAACGGGGCCGAACCGCTGAAGCTGATTTGCTTTTACGCGCCGTGCTCAAGTGCGGTCGAGTATACATTTCATCAGGACTTCGATTTTCCGGAATTCGAAAGCGAACAGTGAGCGCCGCACGCGCGGCGGACGGCTCGCCGAACCCCGGGAAACAGAATAGAACCGCAGATCACACAAGTTGGAAGAAGGAACTCAGGAGGATCGCCATTCATGTTGCAACTGGTATGCAAGCCAAGCATTTATCTGTTTCAGACCGCCAGACAGTTCGCGGAGGAATTTGAAATAGGAAAAGAAGATTTACTGCTGTCAAACGAATACATTTACGAACCATATTTCGGAGCGCTGAATTTAAACGCGACAACGATATTTCTGGAAAAATTCGGAACAGGTGAACCGACGGATATCATGGTCGAAGCCGTTATGGCTGAAATCAGGAAGATCGATTACAGGCGCATCATCGCCGTCGGAGGCGGCAGCGTAGCGGATGTTGCCAAGGTGCTGGCGCTCAAACCCGCGGAAAATGTGGACGAGCTCTATCAGGACGCGAAACATCTGGAAAAAGTTACCGAGCTGGTCATTGTCCCGACCACCTGCGGCACGGGAAGCGAAGTGACAAACATATCGGTGATCAACCGCACGCGGTTCGGCACCAAGCTGGCGCTGATCTCGGACGCGCTGTATGCCGACTCCGCCGTGTTGATTCCGGAGCTGCTCTCCAATCTCCCGCAGCAAACGTTTGCCGCAAGCTCCATCGACGCGCTGGTGCACGCGATAGAATCGAGTCTCTCGCCCAAAGCAAGCGCGCACTCGAAGCTCTTTGGATATCGGGCAATCGAGATGATCATCGGCGCGTATCAAAGGATTGCCGCGGCGGGCAACACAAAAGAAAGCCGCATCGCGGAGGCGGAAACGCTGCTGGTCGCTTCGAATTTTGCGGGGCTTGCATTCGGAACAGCCGGATGCGGCGCCGTGCACGCCATGTCCTACCCGCTCAGCACGTATTATCATGTTGCGCACGGAGAGAGCAATTATACGATGCTGATCGGCATTTTAAGGAACTATCTGGAGATGAAAGACACCGGGGAAATCTGCGTGCTGAACGATCTGCTGGCGCGGCTACTGGGCTGCCCGACGGAATCGGTTACGGAAAAGCTGGCGGAGCTTCTGAACCGCATCCTGCCGCAAAAGCGGCTGCGCGACTTTGGCGCGGTGGAAGCGGATATCGAGAAATTTACCCAAATCGTGATAAACGCGCATGAAAGACTGCTGGCGAACAGCTTTGTTTCGCCGGATTACGCACGCGTTTTAAAGATTTATACCGAGCTGTATTAGCCAAACGGACAACCGGAGAAAACGGCTTAACTTCATGCAATCTGCGTGAATCGAGCCGCCGGGACCGGGGTTGAGAACAGATCTGCTGCAAAGAAAGAGAGGAATTTTCGGCGACTGAAACAGCGTTCATTTGCACGGGAGCCGTTGCGAATAGAACGGGAAACTGTTTCGGCCGCGAGTGGTTAGGGGAAAGCAACACTTCACCGAGCGAATCATGTCAGGGGGTATTTCATGATCATGGTGAATAAAAATCTAAGTGAAATGATTGACATTGAAAAATGGCAGTTCCTTCAGGATTCTCTGGCGGAGATCACGCACACCGCAATCGTAACCGTCGACTGCAAAGGAACGGCGGTGACTAGACACAGCTGCTGCAAAAAATTCTGCCAGCTTGTCAGATCGGATCCGGAGCTTTCGCGCCATTGTGAACGCTGCGACTCGCGCGGCGGGTTGGAGGCCATCAGCCGCGGGCGTCCGCATATCTACCTTTGCCATTTTAACGTCGTCGACGCGGCGATCCCGATCATGATGGAAGATAAGTATTTCGGCGCAATCATGGTTGGCCAGGTCATTCTTTCGTCGGGCGCGGAGGAACTCGAGCCGATATCCCGCCAGAGCGAGAGAACAAAACTGGCAAAGCACTCCAAGAATTACGAGCAGTATTTCAAGATGCTTCCGCACCTTTCCCTCGGCCGGGTGCAGCTGATTGTCGACATGCTTTCGCAGCTTTGTGGCTATGTCGTTAACGAAGCGCTGGAAAAAAATCTTGCGCTGGAGATGTGCGCGGGCAACACGCCGAAGGAATCAGCGGTACAGGACGATCTGTCCGGATATCCGATCAGCAGCCTTGAGAACATCAACAAAAGAATCTCCAGCGCGATTACCAACGCATACATCGGAAGCGGCGCAAAACCCGCGGGGATGCTGACGGACAGCATCATCAAGCAGGCGCTGGAATATATGCACAACAACAAAAGCGAATCCTGCACGCTCGAAGAGATGGCGGAAATCTGCCACATCAGCCCGAGCTATTTCAGCAAACTGTTTAAAAAAACGACCGGAGAAAACTACTCGACATACCGCGCTCGCCTGAAAATAGAATGGGCAAAACGGCTTTTGGAAACGACGGACCGATCCATCTCGCTGATGAGCAACGACGTCGGGTTCAGCGACACGTGTTACTTTATAAAAACATTTCGCAAGCTGGAAGGCATTACGCCGGCGATGTACCGGAAATACTATACCGGCGCCTGAATGATTCAAGACGATCCAAACGCATACGATACGCAACATACGCCAAATACACCGGGAAAGGAGCGCGCGGAAAAAAGCCGGAAAGGCTGAAAAATTCGTTGAGCAAAAGCACAATCAATAAACACATTTCCCTTCGAACAAAAAGCGGACTGCAACAGAAGAGACACGATTTTACAACAAGATAATCCTATTCGCCCGGAAAAGTGCAAATAATTTATATCGTTGGTTGCAATTTCCGGACAAATGGCTCCAATGTATTTGGAGGATCGGCTGGGTATAATTTCAGTATATTCAGAGCGGCATTGCAGCACTCGTGTTTCACATCTGTTACGACGTCAATCATTGGCGGTCGGAAGAATTGCACACCAAAGATGAAATTTCAGAAGGGATCTATCTACCATGAGAAAAGCGTTTATTTGTCCAACGAAATATGTTCAGGGAGAAAACGAATTACTGAACCTGGGATATTTTGTACAGAGTTTCGGAAGCTCCGCCTTGCTGATTGCCCATGCGGACGACGCGGCGAGAACGAAGCGGCAGCTCGATGAGACGGCGAAGCGATTCGGCATTACGTTTGTCGAAAGCAACTTTGGCGGCGAATGCTCCCGGCAGGAAGTTGCGCGTCTGCAGGAGGTCGCAAGGAAAAACAACTGCGACTGCACCATCGGCCTCGGCGGCGGAAAAGCGATCGACACTGCCAAGTGCGTGGCGGAAGGCGAAGCGCTGATCATCGTTCCGACAATCGCGGCGACGGACGCCCCGACCAGCCACTCCGCGGTGCTCTATACGCCCGAAGGCGCGTTTGACGATTATGCATATTTTAAGAACAGCCCCAGCGTCGTCCTCGTGGACACGGCCGTCATCGCAAAGGCGCCGACGCGGTTTCTGGTTTCCGGCATGGGCGACGCGCTCTCCACATGGTTTGAGGCCAGGGCGACCGCCGCTTCCTATTCCAATGTAAACGCGGGACTGCCCTGCGGCGCGCGGGAGGGCAAATGCCCGGCGGCCAAGGGCACCAATACGGCCCTTGCGCTGGCAAAGCTCTGTTACCAGACGCTGATAGCGGACGGATACCAGGCAAAGCAGGCATGCGATTGCAACAAAGCCACAAAAGCGCTGGAAAACATCGTTGAAGCGAATATCCTGCTCTCCGGTCTGGGGTTTGAAAGCGGCGGCCTTGCCGCGGCGCATGCCATACACGACGGGCTGACCATTCTGGAGGGAACGCACCACTATTTCCACGGTGAAAAAGTCGCGTTTGGAACAATCACGCAGCTGATCCTTGAAAATGCGCCGGAAGAAGAGCTTCACGAGGTGCTCGATTTTTGCCTGAGCATCGGGCTGCCCGTTTGCCTCGCCGATATCGGCGTGGACGTGATTACGGAAGAACAGCTTGCCGCGGTTGCAAAGAAAGCCTGCATTTCGGAAGAATCGGTCCACTCCATGCCGTTCCCCGTTACGGAGGACATGGTTGCCGCCGCAATCGTCACCGCGGACAGAATCGGCAGCAACTACAAAAAGGAGCGCGGCGCGAGATGAAGAAGCTGATCAACAAGACCGAGGACATCGTCCGCGAAATGTGCAGCGGGATTTCGCTGGCACATCCCGAAATCGGTCTGAATCCGACATATAACTTCCTGTATAAAAAGGAACGGAACGCCGATAAGGTTTGCCTCATCAGCGGCGGCGGCAGCGGACACGAACCCGCCCACGGCGGGCTGATCGGAAAGGGAATGCTCGATGTAGCGGTTTGCGGCGATGTGTTCGCCTCCCCTTCGCAGATTCAGATCTACAAGGCCATCAAGGAGACGGCGGGCAACAAAGGAACGCTGCTGATCGTTAAGAATTACAGCGGAGACGTCATGAACTTCTCCAACGCCGCTTACCTCGCCGAGATGGACGGCATTCAGGTCGATATGGTGAAGGTGAACGACGACATCGCGGTGATGGACAGCCTGTATACCGTCGGACGCCGCGGCGTGGCGGGAACTGTTCTGGTTCATAAGCTCGCAGGCGCGGCGTCGGAAGAGGGACGGGATCTTGCAGGGGTGAAAGCCGTTGCGGAAAAAGCGGCGGCAAACGTGCGCAGCATCGGTTTTGCGTTTTCCTCGTGCACCGTACCGGCAAAGGGAGAACCGACGTTCGACCTGCCGGGCGACGAGATGGAATACGGAGTCGGCATCCACGGCGAACCGGGCATCCGCAGGGAAAAGGTGGCGGCGGCGGATGAACTGACCGACAGAATGATCGTTTCGCTGATGGCGGATCTTTCGCTGCGGCGCGGGGACGAGATCGCGCTGCTGATCAACGGCTTTGGAAGCACCCCGCTGATGGAGCTCTATCTGGCCTGCTATTCCGCCATGCGGGTTCTGGAAGCAAACGGAATCAAGGCATACCGCATCTTCGTCGGCAATTTTATGACAAGCCTGGATATGGCCGGCGCGTCGATTTCCGTCATGAAGCTCGACGACGAGATGAAGAAACTGCTCGACGAAAAGAGCGGAGCGCCAGCGTTCAAGGTCTCGGGCCGCGCGCCGGAAGTGGTGTTCAAAGCGCTTCAGCCGGTCGGCGCGTCCGATCAGGCGGTGAGCTTTTCGCGGGAAACGCCCCGCGAATTCGCGAAAATCAAGGACGGCAGGCTGACGCTGCAAAACGTCACATACATCGTTGATGTGATGAGCGAAGTAATCATCAGAAACGAAGTTCCCTTCTGCGAGCTGGATTCTTTCGCAGGCGACGGAGACTTTGGCATGAGCATCGCAAAGGGCTTTCGACAGCTCAAGCGCGAATGGAAATCGCTTGTCATCCAATCGAACGACATCAGCTCGTTTCTGGACGCCTGCTCCGAGGTGATTATGGAGCACTGCGGCGGAGCATCCGGCCCGATCTGGGGAATCGCCTTTAAGTCCGCCGCGAAAAGTGCAAGCGGAAAGAAAACGCTTGGAACGGAAGATGTCGCCGAACTGCTGCAAGCAGCGGTATCCGGAATTCAGAAGATCGGCGAGCGCTCGTTTGGACGGGGCGCAGTGGTCGGGGATAAGACGCTGATCGACGCGCTTGCGCCATGCGCCGATGCCTGGAGTACGCTTGCAAAAGCGGGGGCGGGCATGCCGGAATGCTTTGCGGGCGGCGCCAAGGCTGCCGTACAGGGAGCGAAGGAAACCGAGAAAATCGTAGCGCGCATGGGCCGCGCGGGCACCGTCGGCGAGCGCAGCCTCGGACATCCCGACGCCGGAGCGCACGCGCTTGGGGTAATATTCAGCGATATCGCCGCGGCGATTCAGGCATAACAACAGGTAACACGCCCGGGAACGCGGGGAAACCCGCGATTCAATAAAAAGAGGAGGAAAATCGAATGAAAAGAGTCTTAGCCGTTCTACTTGGGGCAATGCTGCTTCTTGCAGGATGCGCTGCACCGGCAGCGACAACAACCACCGAAACCGCAACCGAACCCGAAACAGCTGCGGCAGCGTCCGCAGAAACCACCACGGCCGCAGAGGATGTATCCAACCTGCCGGCTTATGAGATCGGCATGATTACGCAGCTCACGGGCGCCAACGCGTACGGCGGAAACGAGTACAGAATGGGCGCCGAAGTTGCAATCGAACTGGTCGGCGGCAAAATCAACGGCCGCGAGGTAAAGATGGTATTTGCCGACGGCCCGAGCCAGGAAGCAACCGTTGCAGAGTATGAGCGGCTCTACAACAACGGCATCCGCCTGTTCGTCAGCGGTTACGGCTGCATTGCAGATCGTGCAATCATGCCGATGTCCGACCAGATGGAAGCTGTCTATCTCAGCGGCGCGTGGGACAAAGACCTGATTCAGGGTGAGTCGGATTACTTCTTCCGCGTCGGCGCAAACATCACCGACTTTGCCAAGAGCTGCGCGTCCCTGTCCGCGTCGATTGGTGAAAATTATCTGAACAAGAGCGGCGCGGATCTGAAGATCGCGATCGTTTACAACACGAGACTCGAGCATCTGAACACGGTTGTCAAGGAAGAACTGGAAAACCAGGGCATCCAGATCGTACTCGACGAAGGCTATCCGTCCGATATCAAGGACTTCGTTCCGACCATCACCAAACTCAAGGGAACCGAATACGACATCTTTATTCCGATTCAGGGTTCCGCGGACGGCATCACCTTCCAGCAGAAGATGTATGAAATGGGCTACAAACCGCCCGTGACGTTTGGCGCCGGCATCCTCTATGATACGCCTATCTTCGGCGATCTTGGCGCGGACATCACCAGCGGCGTGCTGACGACATCCTACCCCACGCCTTACATTGCCGAGGGCGGCGCGAAAGGCATCAAGGAATTCCGCGAAGCGTTTGAACTCAAAGCGGGACATAAACCGCTGACCCACGCGCTGCAGGGCTACGGTCTGGTGCAGGTCGCGCTCAAGATCCTCGAGGCGGTCGATCCTGCCGATTGGGATGATACCGCGAAGCTCGCCGCCGCGACCAAGGCGCTTGACATTCCCGAGGGAGAACTTGCCTGGTACTGGGGCGTAAGGTTTGAAAACAACTCCAACGTCCTCGCGAGCCAGATGATCGCCAACCAGTGGGTCGATAACGAGTGCCTGCCGGTTTACCCCAACGATCTGAAAGTAATCGACGCTATTGTACCCTGGAACTAACACGGGTTGCTAAAGGAGCGGGGGGGCGGATACCGCCGCCCCCCCTCGTGTCGGGGAAAGACCTCAAATCACGGATCAAGCATGGTTTTATATCCAAGAAGAACCGATATAAGAGGATTGACAATCAATCATTTCGAACGAGAGCAGAATGTATGCACCAACTTTGGAAGGGGCGGAATTTTACCGCCCCTGCACGAGCGTTTTGAGCACTGACTGTCGTTCAGAGCTGCCCGGTTCACATTTTTAAGGAGGAGTCGTTATGTCATTCAGCGCGTATATCGCGGTCATCATTAACGCCATCTGCGTTGGAGGTGTGTATGGCCTCACATCCAGCGCGTGGTCGTTTCAGGTTGGCGCGCTACGGTTTGCAAATTTTGCTTATGGGGCAAGCATCATGCTCTCCATGTATTTCACTTACTATTGCCTGAAAGAGTGGAATTTCCCATGGTATCTGATGCTGCTGGTCGTGCTTGCAATCAATTTTTTGCTTGGACTGGTGATTCGCAAGACGGTTCTGAGCAGCAACGAACGCAGCACGCAGATACTCTGCACGATGGGTCTGGGACTGATCATCGTCAACCTTGTCACGTTTATCTGCACGGCGTATCCGCGCAATCTGGCCCTCATCGAGCAGCGCATCTATCTGACGACGGATATCAGCGTCGGCGTGATTCAGGTCGGATGCTTTTTCCTTTCGGCGATACTGCTGATCGCGTTCCAGACGTTTTTGAATAAAACCTGGACGGGACGCGCGATTCGCGCCGTCGTACAGAACAGATCGGTTGCGGATCTGATGGGGATCAACAGCAAATCGATCATCGACATCGCCTTCTCGCTGAGCTATATGCTCATCGGCATTTCGGGCATCATGATGATGCTGATGTTTCAGGCGGAACCGATTGCGGGTGATTATCTGCAGACCATAGCGTTCCTTGTATGCGTTTCCGCGGGGTTGGGAAGTCTGAGCGGATCGTTCTTTACGGGCATCATCGTCGCGGTTGTTTCCGCAACGATTTCCGCACTGATCGGCGCAAAATTCCACGATCCGATTCTGTTCTTTATCTTCGTGATCATTCTCATTGTGCGGCCCTATGGTATTTTTAACAACAAGAACAACATAGCGCGTACTTTATGATAAAGGGGACTGCTGAAATGAACTTAGAAAAAGGGTTTAAAAAGGTCCTAACCATACAAAATGGTTTCGTGGCCGCGATACTGTTGGTCTTGTGCCTGCTGCCGCTCGGCGTGAGCCGCCGGGTGATCAACATTGCGATACTATCGTTTATGTATATTGGCTTGAGCACGTCCTGGAACATGCTCTCGGGCATGGCCGGGATATTCTCCATTGCGCACGCGATCTTCTTCGGAATCGGCGTGTACTCCGTTACAATTCTGACCACAAAAGTGGGGCTGCATCCGATTGTCGGCATCTTTGCCGGGTTCGTGTTCAACTGCCTCGTTGCGGCTTTGGTGGGATACATCGGTTCGAAACTGTCCGGCTTGTATTTCACGATGGCGTTGATCGGCCTGTCCCAAACGGTTTATACAATCGCGACCCAGTGGTTTGCGGTGACCGGCGGATCGATGGGCATCTCCATGCCGAAGATGTATCTGCTGACAAGAGCGCAGCTGTTTTATATCGCGCTTTTAATTGCCGTAGGCAGTTTGATCTTCTACGCGGTAATTCGTAAAAGCCGGATCGGAACCAACTTCGTCGCGCTGAAGGAAAACCCGAACCTGGCGCTCGCGCTCGGCGCGAATATCTACGGATACCGAATCCTCGCGGCGGTGTTCAGCGCATGCATGGCATCTGTCTGCGGCGCTTTCTACGCGTTTTACATGATGGCCAACAATCCCGAAGTTTTTTCCGGCGTCATCTCGCTGAAAATCATCATGGTCGTCATCGTTGGCGGCGTCGGCAACAGCTGGGCGCCGGTTGCCGGTATATTCATGGTTGTCCTCGACGAGATCGTGCGCGGCATGATGCCGAGTAAATTCGCCCCGTTTTCCATTGTGGTCTACGCGTTGGTGCTCATTGCAATGGCGATTCTGAGACCGGACGGAATTGTTGGAATGGTCGGCCAGCTGAAAGCGGCGATACAGGGAAAACTGAAAAAAGCCCCGAAGAACTGAATTTGGGTCTGAGTAAGAGGAGAGCATAATTATGGCATTATTGGAGATAAGAAACGCGACCAAGCGTTTCGGCGGTCTCGTGGCGAACCGGGATATCAATCTGACCATTGAGCAAGGCGATATCGTCGGGCTGATCGGGCCGAACGGAGCGGGTAAATCCACGATGTTTAAGTCGGTCATGGGGTTTAACAGGATTGACGAAGGCGAGATTTATTTTCGCGGGAAGCCGATTTCGAAGGAAGAGATCTATAACGTCTGCCGGGACGGCATCGCCTGCACGTTTCAGCATGCGCAGCTGTTTATGGGCATGACGCTTGAAGAAGCCGTTCTGATGGGCGCCTACAACCGGCACAAGAAGAAAAAAGATGCGCTGCCCGTTGCGCACCGCATGATTGAATTCGTCGGGCTTTCCGGCAAGCTGAACGCGAAAATCCATCGTCTGAATATGTTTGAGCGCAAAAAGGCGGAACTCGCCGCGGCGCTCGCCAGCGAGCCGGAGCTGCTTTTGCTGGACGAGCTCTTTGCGGGGCTGGTGCCGACCGAGGTCGAGCTGATTCTGAGCATCGTCAGAAAAGTACACACGGAGCTGCATATTACAATGTTCATCGTGGAGCATGTGCTGCGCGTGATCATGAGTTTGTGCAACAAAATATACGTTTTAGAATATGGATGCTTGATCGCAAGTGGAAGCCCCGAGGAAGTAACCTCGAATCCTATGGTCATCAAAGCATACTTAGGGGAGGACTACGATGTTACTGAACATCAATAAGCTGAATGTGAAACTGGGCGGCCTGCATATTTTGCATGATATCGATCTTCATGTGAACGAAGGGGAACTGGTGGTCGTCGTCGGCGCGAACGGCGCCGGAAAATCGACCCTGCTTCGGACGACCAGCGGCCTCAACGGCTGCGAGTCCGGCTCGATCAAGTTTTTAGACCAGGAAATTTCCAACCGCAAGGCGTATAAAATCGCATCGGAAGGCTTATGCATGGTTCCCGAGGGACGCCAGCTGTTTCCCGAACTGTCCGCCAGGGACAATCTGCTCATCGGCGCCTATCATTACCGCAGCCAGAAAAAGCGCGTCATGGACAACCTGGAGATGGTGTACGCGATGTTTCCGGTGCTCAAGGCGAATGAAAACCGCATTTCCAGCACATTCTCCGGCGGCGAGCAGCAGATGATCAGCATCGGCAGAGGGCTTATGAGCGAACCGAAACTGATGATGATCGACGAACTCTCGCTCGGACTCGCTCCGCTGATCATTCAGAATCTGTTCGACGTGATCAAAGAGCTGAACAAAAAGGGCATGAGCATACTCCTGATTGAGCAGAACGCGCGGCAGGCGCTGAAAATTGCCGACCGGGCGTATGTTCTGGAAAACGGAAAGATTGTCATCAGCGGCACGGGTGAAGCCCTGCTGAACGACAAGGGAGTAAAAGAAGCGTACCTCGGGCTGTAATCCGGCTTTTTGGCAAAGCAAAAACCGGACGGCTAGATTGTACCGCCGCCTGACGGGAAACAGACGATGTTCGGCGCTGCCCGAATACCGGCTGATACAGGCATGCAACTGGAAACGAAAGGGAAAACACAGATGGCGAGTCAGCAAAAATTAACGCCCGGCGCGAAACTGCTGGATGAAAACGGCCATGTGCGGCAGATCGGCTATGCGAACGAGTTTGATGTAATCTTTAATCGCGGCGATATCAAGCGGCCGCAGTCCGACCTCAAGGAGTGGGATTACCATCTTGTGCTCGGCGAAGCGTGCGCGCTCGGGGTGTCGATCGCCAGCGTCGGCCTGGCGTCGAGGGTTTCCATTCATTTTATGGATTTTCAACAGGGCAGCTATATCTGCGATACGGACATGGCGCAGCTGCCGATTCCCGTTCCGCTTGACCCGTATGGGGACGTTGTTTTTTCAAGCGATCGGTCATGGGCGAGCTATTGCCGAAAGAACGATAAAACCTTTATCAAACTGAAGATGAAAGACTTCGGCGGAGAAAAAGGAAACGATCTTTCCGCTCTGCTTGAGTTTACAACGCCCAAAACGGATAAGATGGTGCTGGTTGTTCCGTATGCGGATCCGGAACTCTTCTATTATAATTACAAGGTGAACTGCATGCCTGTCAGCGGCTATGTGCGAATCGCCGACCGGATGATCGACTTGGGAGAGAAGGGCTTCATCGGCACGAACGACTGGGGACGCGGCATCTGGGAACCGGTCAATCAATGGTACTGGGGCAGCGCGAGCGGGACGATCAATCAAAAGCCCTTCGGTTTTAATATCGGCCATGGATTCGGCGACACCAGTAGGGCAACGGAAAACATGATCTTTTACGATGGCGTCTGCCATAAACTGGATAAGGTCGTGTTTCGGATCGACGGGGATATTATCGGCGATCTGACGCTGATATTGCCCGACGAGAACTATAAAAAGCCCTGGCGGTTTGAAAGCAGCGACGGGCGGCTGGATCTTGATTTTATTCCGATTCTCGACAGACAGTCCGGCGTGCAGCGGGCGGAATATCTCTCCACGCAGCATCAGGTGTTTGGATATTACTCCGGCAGCGCGGTGCTGGACGACGGGACGGTGCTCAAGATCGATTCCCTGCTGGGATTTGCGGAGAAAGTTGGGAATGACTGGCGTCGATAGCAGCGCAAGATGGAGTTGTTGCCAAAACTCGCTTGTCGGGTGGTGTTAACCCGATGGCATGAAAAAACAACGCCGAGTGGACGGAACTGACCGCAGTTCCCGCCCGCCGGCGCTTTGTTTTATAGTTGATAGATTCAGAAAGATGAATCAGCGTTTATTCTTCCGGCGCGCCGTATGGCTGCCGTTACAGCATGACGGCTTGTCCTGACTTTGCGGATCGATAAATGCCGAGGATTACCTCCAGCGGGGCCCGCCCGCTTTGCGCGTCCAGCAGGAGCGGCGTATCGCGCAGAATCGCGTCCGTAAAGTTTTGAATCAGCAGGACGTGTCCTTCAACGCTGATTGCTTTCGGGTCGGAACTTGCGACATGCTCCGCGTTCATGCCGACGGGGGCCGGGCACGGCACGGGCAGATCCCAGCGCAGGATTCTGTCTTCCTCAAGCACGACGCTGCCGTTCACCCCGCAAATTTCGATTCGCCGCGGATACCCGGGATAGCACGTCGTCGATCCCTCAATCGTCCCGACGGCGCCGCATTGAAACTCTACAATTGCAACCGCGGAATCCTCCACCTCGATATTTCGGGTTTGCGTCTTAACCAGCGCCGTCAGCGAACGAACGGGGCCCATGAGATAGCGAAACACGTCGATGCCATGGATTCCCTGATTCATCAGCGCGCCGCCGCCGTCCATCTTCCAGGTGCCGCGCCAGCTGGCGCTTGCATAGTACTCCTGCGACCGGTAATATTTCATCGCCAGGCTCGCCGAAACGATTTTTCCAAACGCGCCTTCGTCGATTGCGTGTTTTACGGTTTGAATCGCCTCGCGAAACCGGTATTGCGAAATGACGCAGACCTTGAGGTTCGTCTCATGGGACAGCCCGATAATCGCATCGGCGTCCTCCAGCGAAAGACTCATGGGTTTTTCCACGACCACATGCTTTCCCGCGCGCAGCGCGCTCAGCGTCTGCTGCGCGTGCATGCCGCTTGGCGTGCAGACGCAGACCGCGTCCACCGTGTCGCTCTGCAGCATTGCCTCCAGCGAAGGGAACGCCGTAATACCGTGTTTTTCGGCAAACGCCTCCGCGCCCGGCGCATATTGATCATAACAGGCGCAAAGACGCGCTTCTTCCACCTCTGCGATGGCCGCCGCGTGAAAGTTTGCAATCATCCCGCAGCCGATAATTCCGAATCGAACCTTCAACATGTTTTACTCCTGCCAATGATAGCGGTCCCTTAGTATGTTCAGATACAGCTTTGTCGCCTCCTCGCCGCCTAGCGAAAAAGCGTCTCCCTGCGGCCGAACCAGCAAATCGTCGTCCATCTGCCGGGGCCGGACGCGGTAATGCGTTTCAATGCTGACATATCCCGCGTAGCCGTCGCGTTTCAGGCGGTCGAGCAGACCCCGATAGTCGACGCTGCCCTCGCCGATCAGCGCGGGCTCAAACATCGCGTCGGACTGCGCGCGCCGGATGTCCTTGAGGTGCACATGGCGGATCCATTTGCGGAGCCGGTCGTATCCGTTCGGATACGGCGGGGGAGCGTCGGGATCCGAAATTTCGTTTCCGGCATCGTAAAGCGCCGCCACGCAAGGTTCGTTCAGCGCGTCCAGAAACGCGCCGAGCCGCTCCATATTGTCCGTGTTGACGCTCGGCTCCGATTCGATGACGAGCGTTATCCCTTCCGCCCCGGCGATGGATACAATCGGCTGAAACCGTTCCAGTATGTCCGGCAGCACTTGCCCGAACCGCTTTTCGTTCCAGAAGGTAAAGCCGCGAATCAAATCCGTCCCGAGCGTATGCGCCGTCTCGACGCAGCGCTTGAAGCCTTCTATGTGCGCAAGGTAAGCAGCTTCGTCATATAACCCGCACTTAAACAGCGGCGCACCAATTGCGCAGACGCGTAATCCGGTGTTTTGGATCACAGTCCGAATCCGCGCGACGTCGTCCCGACCCATCTCAAACGGGTTTTTATTGCCGACGGAACGGATTTCAAGCGCGTCGAGGCCATATTGCTTTGCAATCAGCGCCGCGGCGGCGAGATCCTGTGAAATTTCGTCCGTAATGACGGCTGTTTGATACATATCATTATCCTTTCGGCCTGTCCGCCACCGGGCAATCGCATTCCGACGTTACTCGCCGGCAAACGCCTGTAAAATAAACGCGGAGATGCGCTCGACGCCGACGGCTAAAAGAGCTTCGCCTTTCAAGGCGCTTGCGGTTGACGTATCGCCCCAGGCGCCGGTTTCGCAGTACTCCCGAAAATTTCCAAAGGTCTGAAACGGCGTGCCGTTCCAGCGAATCACGTCCTGCAGCTTTCGCTTCGGCTTTTCGGAGCAGGCAAGCTCCATATGGACGGATTTCGGGTCGACCGTAAGCGCAATGCTTGTGATCATCTCGCCGCCGTGCCCTTTTCCATCCTGCGGGTTGTCGAGTATTCCGTTTTCGCCGGAGGAGACGGTTTGCCACCAGTCCGCAAGCGCGCAGTCCCAGCCTTCCGCCTTCAACCGCCTGCAAACGGACGCGGCGGCCGGCCTGTTCGGCGAATGAAACGTCAGAAAAACAATCCGCCGGAATCCGCTTGTTCGAAGCAGGGATCGGGCGGCGGAATAATAATAGTCTTCCAGCATAGGCGCCGGGATGTGGACGGTGCCGTCCATATCGGCAAAATCGAGCGTATCGCCAAACGGGATCGCCGGCAGATACGGGCAGCGAACCGCCTCGGCGATGCGCGGCGTTACGGTCTGCGCAATCGTCAAATCCAGTCCGAGCGGGCCGTGCGTCCCCAGAATTTCAACGGACGCGACCGGCAGCAGGATCGCCGCGCAACTCCGGCTCAGGCCGGTCAGCTCCGCCGCGGTCATATGCTGAATGCTCCAATTCTCAATCATACGGCGTCTCTTTGGCGCACCGGGACGGGTTTTCCCGTGCGCGCGGATTCCGTAATCGCCAGCGCGACGTCCATGGATCTGCAGGCGTCCGGCACGGTGCTCCGAATCGGCGTGTTGTGAACGATGCCGCCGATGAATTCATCGATCTCCTCCTGAAAGGGATGATGATCGACGGAGCCGGTATTCGGCTCCACCATTGGGATATGAACCCAGTCCGTCTGTTTGGGAAATAGCTTGCCGGAATAGAGTTTGTTGTTTCGGATTGCGCCGTTTGTCCCCAGCAGGTCGATATTAAACTGATAGGGAAACGCAAGCCCGTCCAGAGACGCGGATATTTTCCCGACGCTTCCGTTTGCAAACTTTGCCGACGCCGTAAGCGTCGTATCATAATCGAAGTCGTCGCGCGCGCGGCAGGCGTAGGCGAAAACCTCGGTAATTTCTCCGTTTAGATAGCGCGCAATGTCCGTCGCGTGGCATCCGCCGGTGATCATCGCGCCGCCCGCAAATTCCTGTTTGCGAATCCAGCCATAGCTGGGAAACGTCGGCTTGATGCCGTGCCAATAGTCCGTCTGGGCATAGTAGATCTTCCCGA
Organism: uncultured Christensenella sp.; assembly: GCA_964383635.1. Taxonomy (GTDB): domain Bacteria; phylum Bacillota; class Clostridia; order Christensenellales; family CAG-138; genus UBA7703. Next base: position 35,423 of record CAYLIG010000002.1, read on the forward strand.
TGGCTTGCGTGTCTATCAGCTGTTTTAGAGTGGCGGTCAGCGGAATCCAGCGGGTGAGGAAGCTCACAACCGTCTTTTTATCCGATTTCACCGCGGTTCGATACAGCGCGTCCACCTCTTCCGGCGTGATTCCCGCCGGTTTTTCGAGCAGCAGGTGCTTCTCCGCCTGCAGCGCGGCGATGCTCTCCGTCGCGTGCAGATAATTCGGCATGCATTCGGAAACGATGGTAACGTCTTTGGAGAGCAGCATTTCTTCATAATGCCGGTAAACGGTCGCGTCCGGCGCATAGCGTGCCGCAAACTGTTTGGCATGTTCATAATCCCTGCCGCAAACAGCCGCGATATAGGTGTTTTCGTTGCGTGAAAAGGCCTCGGCATGCTGAATCGCAACCTGTCCGGTTCCGCGCAGGCCAACACCCATTCTTTGATTTTTGTTTTGCATTTTACATAACCTCTAACATGCCGTAGATATCCAGCGCATATCGGTTAAACTCGGGCAGCAGTTTTTGCTCCAGCGCGCGTGGACGCGGCAGATCGATTTGAATATTGCCGACCATGCGCGAAGGCCGCGCGGAGAGGACGACGACGCGATCCGAAAGGAAGACCGCTTCGCTAATCTCGTGCGTCACGAAAAGCACCGTTTTCTGTGCCTCCGACCAGATGCGCAACAGCTCAAAGTTCATCTTTTCGCGCGTAATGGCGTCCAGCGCCCCGAAAGGCTCGTCCATCAGGATTAGTTTCGGGTCGTGGATCAGCGCGCGCGCGATGGAAACGCGCTGCTGCATGCCCCCGGAAAGCTCGTTGGGATAGCAGCGTTCAAAGCCTTTCAGCCCGACCAGCTCAAGCAGTTCCATTGCCCGCGGCATGTACTTTTTGCGATCCAGCTTCAGAATTTCAATCGGGAGCAGCACGTTGTCTATCACGCGACGCCAGTCCAGCAGAAGCGATTTCTGAAACACGAACCCAACCTCTTTTTTCGGGTCAAACTGATCTTTATCGACCAGAATTTCGCCGGATGTCTGCTGCATCAATCCCGCGATGATGCGCATCAGCGTCGTTTTTCCGCAGCCCGAAGGCCCGACAATGCTGACAAACTCGCGGACGCCGACATCGAACGAGACGCTGCCAAGCGCTTCCAGCTCTCCGTCGCGCGTAGTGTAAACCTTGCGCAGATCCCTGATCGACAGCAGTGCTTTTTTTTCTTCCATGATTCAAACTCTTTCTTCAAGTCTTGTGCGGTGTCCCGGCTCCTCCGGAAAGGAGGAGCCGGGCGCCGTTTGAAACAAGCGAGGGAGATGGGTTATTCCATCGTAAAGTCGGTGTATGGCGTCTGGGGCAGGAAGCTGGCGTCGTAGATTTCGGAAACGTCAAATGTCAGCGGTTCCTGATAGGTGTTGACGAGGTCCCAGGTCTGCTGCATCTTGGCCGGATCGATATAACCGATACCGTTTGCCTTATAGTTTTCCGTCTTGAGGAAGTTGAACTCGATATACAGCGACTTGACCAGGTCGTCCTTGTTGATCGACTGATATTTGGAGAGGATATCGATGGCCTCTTCCGGATTGTTCAGTGTATACTCCCAGGCGCGATACGTCACGTCGAGGAACGCGCTGAGCATTTCGGGATCGCTTTCAATGGTCGCGCTGTTGGTGATGTAGGAGTGCGCATAGCAGTTGAAGCCGTAGTCCGACCAGAGGAAGTAGCTGAAGCCGCCTTCCGGAATGGCGCTCTCGAAGTTCGGATACGCGGTGAGCAGTTCAAACACGACGTCCGCATTGTGCGAAGCCAGAGCGGATACTTTCGCGGTGGATTCGATGTTTACGAATTCCACGCTGTCCGGATCGACGCCGATCATCGCGGCAAACGCGGGCCACATGACCTTATGTCCATCGGTCTCCGGGACGGCGACGGTCTTGCCGACGATATCCTGCGGCTTGGTAATGCCGCTGTCATCCCAGAAATACATCGCGTTCGGATGTTTGTCGAAGATGATGCCGATGATTTTTGCGGCCGCGCCCTGATTGTGATATTTGAAAACAACAGGCGCGTCGGCAATCGCGATATCCGCCGTGCCCGCGTCGATCGCTGTCACGGAATAACCGGATCCCTGTCCGATGATGATGTTGACGTCCAGACCGGCCTCTTCATACCAACCCTTGTCGAGCGCGACATAATACGGGCTGTGATCCGCGGCGATCGTCCAGTTCAGCAGAAAGTCCACGTGCTTGAGTTCCTTGGCGGCGGGTTCCGTCGCTTCGGGTTCCGGCGCCTGGGTGTCCGTCGCGGCGGCGCTTTGTTCTTCCGGCGCGGCGTTTGCCGTGTCGGTCGTCCCGGTCGTGGCACATGCTGCAACGCTCAGCATCATCGCCACGGCCAGAAGGGAAGCCAGAAGTTTCTTCATCTTTTTCTCCTCCTAATATTGGTTGTTTTGTCTATGTTTATGCCTGACGGCATAGCAACCGGAGATCATATGGCTTGTTTTACTTGTGTTTATGCCTGGCGGCATAGCAACCGGAGATCAATCTTGACACAGATCAGTTATCCACGCGCTCTTTCACATAATTCCAGGGCATGAGGAGCCGCTCCAATACCGTAATGACCAGATACATGCCCCAGCCGAGCAGGCTCATCAGAATCAGGGATGCGAAGATCGGCGGCGTGTCCATTGTCGACTGCGCGTTGACAATCACATATCCGAGTCCGACGTCCGAGGCGATCAGTTCCCCGACGATCACGCCCATGATGCAAAGCGTGCTGCTGATCTTCAGCCCGGCAAAGATATAGGGAAGCGCGCCGGGAATCTGAATTTTAAACAGAATCTGCCAGCGGTTGGCGTGCAGATAGTTCACCAAATCCAACAGCTGTCTGTCCTGCGCGTTCAGGCCTGTGATGGTGTTCAGAAGCATCGGGAAAAAGCTGATTAAAAAAGCGATGATGATATTCGTCTTCAGGCCGTATCCGATCCAGATCAGGAGAATCGGCGCAACGGCGATGACGGGCAGGGAGTTGATAAAAATGAACGCGGGCATCAGGATGTTTTGAACCATCTTCGACCAGGAGATGATGACCGAAAGGAAGATTGCGCCCGCCGCCGTGATGACAAAGCTAAACACGAATTCTCGGAGCGTTGCGCTGATATTGATGATCCAGTGATAATCCGCGTCGGGCTGCGGCCAGAGAAGGTGATAGATTGCGCTCGAGGGCGTGCAGAGGAACGCTTCCTTGACATGGAGAACGCGCACCAGCACCTCCCAGATGACCAGAAACAGAAGGATCGAGATTACGTTTTGCATCGATTTGAAGAACTTTGATTTTTGTTTTACGGGCATGCAATTCTGATTCTGTTTCATTGCCGCTATTCCTCCTCCGCGCTTCTGTTCGTCCAGGGCATGCAGAGCTTTTCGGCCTTGGAAATCAGCCAGAACAACATGAGCCCCATCACGGAAAGCAGAATCAGGCACGCAAACATCGTAGCCATGTCGATATTGGCTTGCGCGGAGCGCAGCAGGCGGCCAAGTCCCTTTTTCGAAGCGATGAATTCGCCGACAATCGAGCCGACGACGCACATCGTGGCGCTGATTTTAATGCCCGCAAACAGATGCGGCAGTGCGTTGGGAATTCGTATTTTTGTAAACGTTTGCCATTTGCTGGCGTTTAAGTACTGCACAAGATCCATCAGATTGTCGTCCACATCGATCAGGCCTGTTACCGTGTTGAGCAGCACCGGGAAAAACGCGATCAAAACGGCCACGAATATCTTGGACTGAATCCCGTATCCAAACCAGAGCAGGAACAGCGGCGCAAGCGCGATTTTCGGGATGGAGTTCAGCACGACGATGATCGGCATGAGGAGTTTATTCAGTGGTTTCGACCAGGCGATCAGGAGCGCAAGCGCAACGCCAAGCACGAGCGTGGCGCAAAAGCTGATGAGGATTTCGCCGCCTGTCACGGCAATGTGTGACCACCAATGGTTTTTTGCGGCAATGGCGGGATCGAACAGACTGCGAAGCACCAGCACGGGCGACGGAAGGACGTATTTCTTGATGTGGAATCCGACGACGATTGCCTGCCAAATGCCGAGGAACGCCGCTATGCCAAGCAGCTTTCCTCCGTATTTTTTTATTTGTCTTAGGACCTTCTTTTTCATCAGTGGTCATTCCTCCGCGTTTGTACGTCCGTATCGTTTGATGATTGATCCAGACGATAGTCCAATCCGACAGCGGCTATTTCTCCGCATTTGTACGTCCGTATCGCTTGATTGATTCAGACGATCGTCCAATCCGGCAGCGGTTATTTTTCCGCGTTTGTATGTCCGTATCGTTCGATCTCGTCCAGACGATATCCAAACCCCGTGTCTCCGAGCGAGGAGAGATCGATCATGCCGTCTCTGCGGCGATAGAGACCGGTATGGACGCGCGCTTCCTCCGCGGAAGCATCCGGGCAAAACTGCATGGAGTTGACCTCTACGCCCATGATCGTTCCGATATTTGCCGCAAGCAGCACATGCGGAATGATTGCGAGTTTCGGGTTTGTCAAATCCTGCACCATGATGGCCATATTGTGCTTGCGCGCCCAGCAGAGGGAGAGAATCGCGCCCGTGAGCGTCTTGCATGTTTTCAGCGCCACGCCGGTCCAACCCAGCTCGAGGCCGCGCTGAACATAATGCCAGTCATGCGCGCTTTCGTCCATCAACAGGAGCTTCATTGCGCTGACTGAATGCACATCGATTGGGAAACGATCCAGTTCATACGGAAACGGCTGCTCAAGATAGAGGATGCTTTCGTAGATTTCGGGATATTCGCTGTTCAGGCGATCCAGAATGTCGCATACATAGACGGGATCCTTTACCGTGCAGTTGAAATCCACCGTGATGTTTTGAACATCGTTTTTCAGCGCGATCCGGCCGACGTTGACAATACGGGTATAATCCCACTCCGCGTCATTCCCTGTCAACTTGATTTTGATGTTGAATAAGCCGTCTTTTTCAATCCAGTCCTGCAATAAGAGCGGATATTCGTCCTGCGGCTCGTCCCCGTTCAGATCTTCCGGCCGGAGCGGATCCTTCCCGCCGACCAGGTGACATGCGGCGACTTTCGAGGGCACCGCATCCCGCGGGACAAAATAGGCTTCCGGATATTCGCCGGTAAAATCTAATTTCGAATCTCCCGTATAATAAAAGGAAAGATCCCGGTTCATGTAGGTTGGATTAAACGTGTCAAACACCTTAACATGGTTCAGGATGCCATAGGCGTCGTATAGCGCAATATCAAACGCGGAGCAGCAGACCAGCGCTGCCAGATAAGGCATGTGATCCTGCGGCGCATAGCCCTCGTTCGCGCGCGCCAGACAATCGTTCAGAAATTCGCCGATGAAATGGTGCCCTATCTCCATCGGATGGCCGGAGGTTGATTCCTGCCGCCACGCTTTGAGCAGAATATCGCAGAATTCCTTCATCCGGATCACCCGCTCGCTTTGGCTCAGCGAGGAAGGCCAGCTCCAGGCAGCCGCAAGCGGCGTCTCGCCGCAGCCTTCAGCCGAAGCGCCATTTTGACCAGTCACCGTCATAAATACGCGAACGGTTTCTCCGTGAACGGTGACTTCGTGTCCGAATTTCAACGGGATTCTGTTGGTATATCCCTGAAAAACGGTTCGGACGGCCGAAATCCTGATGTCGAATGCATTCATGCCTTATTTGCTCCAGATTTATTACATAATAATGATGTTTTATGAATTGAAAGCTGCTAATTTGTACACACGTCGTTCTTATGTGTTTCATACTACACCACCGAAACGCACGCTGTCAATCGATTTTGCAGTTATTTTGTAAATATACTTTACATAATATTTTTTGTAATAGCATGAGGAATCCATTGTCGCGCAAAAAAAAGCGGGTTATGACCCGCCAAATTGTGATTGTGATCGTGCAAAATTCGTTATATAGTATATATATGAAACTGAATGAACAAAAAAGTTTGGCGCTGGTACTGGACTGCATTGAGCAGGCCGGTTCGATTTCGCGCGCGGCAATCGCAAAGGAAATGGACTTGAGCCGCACAACCGTTTCCGGTGCCGTTACGCAGCTGATCGATCTTCGCTTGATTCAGGAGGATGAGCAGGTGGTCGCCATGCAATCGCGCGGCAGACCCGGCATACCGATATCCCTCACGACAAACGAGTGGTACGCCGTCGGCGCGACCTATATCGACCATGACCTGCTCTTTGCAATGACCGATCTGACCGGAAATGTCGTTTTGACCTATTCCAAACCGTTGGCCGACGGGTCCGCGGACACCTACCTTGCCACGCTGGCGCAGGGACTGAGTGAATTCATTCCGCAGTGCCCGGGCAAACTGCTGCCGCTCATCGGCGTCGGCTCGCCCGGCATGATCGACTGCGGCTGTGTGCAGACCGCGAGCGACATGGGCTGGAGCAAGGTCAATATCTCCGACTATCTCTGGCAAAAGCTTCATATGCCGTCCATCGTGATCAACAGACACTGGGCCAGCTGCCTGAGCGAATACAACCTCAGCGCCGCGCCGGATGTGCAAAGTCAGGTCTATGTCGGCATCAGCACAGGCATCTGCGCGTCCTTCATCATCAACGGCAAGCTCTTTACGGGTTCGCACAATGGCGCGGGCGAAATCGGCCACACCGTCGTCAACCGTGAGGGGCCTATCTGCACCTGCGGCCGCAGGGGCTGCCTGCACGCGATATCCTCGGAAAATGCAATCATCAAGCAGGTTCGCGATTATTATCTCGAACAGCTCGGCCCGGCCTGCAGAGACGACGAACTCTGGAACAGAATCCGCTCCGGACAGGAGCTGGATTTCGACTCCATCTGCCGCGCCGCGGAGCGCGACAATCCGGTCGCGGTGCGCCAGCTTCGAACCGCCTCGCTGTATCTCGGGCTTTCCATAGGCAATCTGATCAGCATGTTCAATCCGCAGCTGGTCGTTCTCGGCGGCTCGCTGATCGACCACGGCGGACAGTTTTTGACCGACATGATCATCGAAAGTGTAAAAGAGCACGCCAGTACCGACGCGCTCCTGACGCTGAAGATCAAGCCATGGTCGCTCGGCCGCTATTCCGCGGCAATCGGCGCCGCGCATCTCGTGCTGCAGAACAAGCTTGCCATCCTCACAAAACAATCGATTGAAAATCCGTCGTGCACGCAGATGCCGGGCTGACCGGCTGCGCGGCGCGCCGTCGTTAGATCAACCCCTCACGAAGCACAAACGCCCCGTCAACAAGCACGTTTTGAACGCGGACATCGTCGTCAAAGACGACCAGATCCGCGTCTTTTCCTATGTCTATGCTGCCTTTTCGGCTGTCCAGACCCATAATGCGCAGCGGGGTGAGCGTCATCATCTTCACCGCGTCGACAAGCGGGATACCGGCAAGACGCCATGCCGTCCGAAGCAGCCTGTCGGCGGTTGCGATGCTGCCCGCAAACGCCTGCCTGTCCGGCATTTTTGCCACGCCGTCTTCAATGATGACCTGCCTGCCGCTTTCCATACTGCCGCTTACGGCAACCTCGACCGCCTGTCCTGTGCAGCGCAGCGAATCCGTGATGAGGCACGTTTGGTCGGCCCCTTTCATGCGATATACCATGTGGAGCAGCTCGGGCGGAATATGGCATCCGTCCGCGATTACTTCACTCGTCAGCGCTTCTATGGCATAGGCGCTCTCCACAACGCCGAGGTGCCGAAACCCGTTTTTCCGAACGATGGTTGACATCCCGGAGTATAGATGCGTGACGTGCGAATACCCGTGGCGATATCCCTCCAGCACCTCGCTGTATTCGGCGTCGCTGTGCGCAATGCTGGGTAAAATGTGGTGCTCGCGCAGGCAGTCGCCCATTTCAAGCGCGCCGTCCAGCTCAACGGCGACGCTCCATCGGGCAATGTCTCCGTTTGCGTATTCAATAATCGCGCGGTATTCGGCAGGGTCGGGGTTTTTGATATAGCGCGGATCCTGCGCGCCGCATTGTTTCAGGCTGAAATACGGCCCCTCGAAATGCAGGCCGGGCAGGTTCATTTTGCCGCGGAGCAGCTGCTTTGCCGCGCGAAATCCGTCGACGACGGCATACAGTTCGTCAAATTTGGCGGACAGCGTCGTCGGAAAAATCGTTGTCGTTCCGTGGGCGAGATGCGTTTTGCAGGCCCGGACGAACGCATCCGCCGTTCCGTCCATAAAATCCGCTCCGCCGCCGCCGTGCGTGTGCAGGTCGACGAATCCCGGCGCGACATAGCAGCCGCCAAGCTCCGCGATATCGGCGTCGGCGGCGTCCGGCGCGTTTTCTCCGCCCGCATAGATCGCCGCGATCTTACCGCCCTTGATCAGCAGGTCGCCCGGAATCACGCTGTCGGTCGTGATCAGCCGCGCATCCTTGAGCAGCAGAGGCCGCAATGGATCAGTTTTCGTCGTTTGCATGGTCGCTCCCTTTGCGCATAGTCGATTCCAACAGCGAAAAACAGTCCTGATCCGCATATACGCGCGCGCCCTTTTTCGTCCGCAGAATCGTTGCCGGAAATGCCGGCGAAATCGGATCCAGCGCGGCGTGCTTGAGCGCTTCCGCCTTGTGCCCGGTCGGTACAATGCAAAATATCTTCTCCGCCGACATCAGCGTTGGAATGGTCAGCGTCAGCGCATACCGCGGCACCAAGCCAATCTCCGCAAAGCAGCCGTCGTGCACCTGCTGCAGCCTGCATACGTCGTCAAGCCGCGCAACTTTCATGACAGCCGGGTCGGCGAAATCCGCAACGCCCGGGTCGTTGAAGGCGATGTGGCCGTTTTCGCCGATGCCCATAAACACGATATCGATCGGCTTTTTGAGTATTTTGGCGCTGTAGTCCGCAATCTCGGCGTCCGGCTCGTTCCGCCCGTTCATATAATGGACGTCCAGCAGGCGTCTTTTGTCAAAATACTGCTCCAAATATGCTCGAAACGTTCTGGGGTCGTTCTCGTCAAGACCGATATATTCATCCATGTGAAACGCTTCTATTCTGGAGAAATCGACGCGTTCGTCCGCAAAAAAGCGCTTGAGAAAGTCGTTCTGCGACGGAGCCGCGGCAAACACACAGCGCAGGCGCTCTTTTTCTTTCAGTATTTTGATGATATAAGCCGCCGCCTCTTCTTCGGCAACCGCGCCCATCTCTTCGCGCGTAGGGGTAACTGTCAGCGCCATTTCGCCGAACTGAAATTCTTTCATATCGATATCCTCCTTGTCACCATGCACCGCGCAGAAGACGCTTGAACGGCCTGCACGGCTGCATCATCTCAATTCTATTACAGCGAGCGATTAATGTAAAGCTGGTTTACAAAATAGGATGTCATCGCTTCGCCGAACGATAGATGCAGCATACGAATCGCGAAAGAGGACAGCTTCTTCAGGGAACGGCCTCTTTCGAAATGTAAACACTTTTTTTCGAGCCATTTAATAAGAATAAAAAAATAGCAGCAAAATAATATAAGCTGCCGGGAACACTGATTTTTTGCCCGGCAGCTATCTTGAATATGTGATTTTCAGCCGGTATAAACCGATTTCAGTTCATTCGGCTATGACTTTAATGCTCTTGCTCTGAAAAAGATCGGCCCATTCCGCGCTCAGCGGGTGATCCGTAACGACCGCGCTCAGCTGCGACACGTCGGCGATGTGCACAAAAGACGTCGGGCCGAATTTGGTGTGGTCGATGAGCAGATAGGCTTTTCCACATCGTTCCAGTGCGACTCTGCGAATGGCGCCCTGTTCCTCGTTGGAGTCTGTAATCCCGTTTCTCAGCGAAAGAGACCGGCAGGAAATAAACGCCTTATCCACAAAATAATTCGACAGAACCATTTTTGCACTTTGCCCGATAAAGGACATAGACTTGTTGTTCAGGGATCCGCCAAGGACAATCAGATGGATATTCTCATGCTCGGATAACACCTGCGCAATGGGAAAAGAATTTGTTATGACTGTTAAATTGAGTTCCTTGAGCAGGATTGCCAACTGCAGCGTCGTTGTTGAAGAATCCAGGAATATGGAATCGCCATCGTTGATGATGGGCAGCGCTCTTTTTGCGATGATTTTTTTCTCATCCAGAAGAACGCTTTGCCGAATGTCGATATCGACATCGTTCTGAACGCCGTTGACATTGTAGGCGCCGCCGTAAACGCGCGTCAATACGCCCTGTTCTTCGAGCTTTTTTAAATCTCTTCTGATTGTCTCTTCGGTAACTTTATACTTTTTTGCCAGATCTGAAACCAGTACGCTGTTTTTTTGTTGGATTTGACTGCGAATATCATTGATCCGCGTGATTGACAACAAACGAAACACCTCTGTTATGCAATTTATCATACACAATATAACAGATACCGGATGTTGGGTCAACAAAAAGCGAAGAAAAAACAACATATTGCCACTTGACATCAAAATGATTCTAAGATAACATCAAATAGAAACAACATAAAACAACATAAAACAACTAAAACCAAATAGCGGGAGCGAAAAAATGGATTGGAAAACAGAAGTGCAGCAGACAGCGGACGCTGTTCGCCGCCGTGTATTGGAACATGTCTTGAGCAGAAACGGCGGATATCTCAGCCAGGCGTGCTCCTCGGCGGAAATATTTACGATGCTTTACACGCGCATATTGAAGCTGAAGCCGCTGGAGGAACCCATTGTCCCGCGGCCGTTTGCGGGAACGCCGAATAAGGACCGCGCCGCGGTGACAGGGGAACTCTACAACGGCGGCGGAGATCCGGATTGCGACAATTTCATACTCTCTCCCGCGCAGTATGCGCTGGTTGTATATGCCGTATTGGTGGAGACGGGCCGAATGAGCGCGTCGGGAATGAATGAATACGATAAGGACGGCGGCGTCGTGGAGATGATCGGCGCGGAGCATTCGCCGGGCATGGAAGTGACCACCGGATCGCTCGGGCAGGGAATCAGCCAGGCCGCGGGAATCGCGTTTGCGCGGCGGGAACGAAAGGAAACCGGCAAAGTCGTGGTGTTTTTATCGGACGGCGAATGTCAGTCCGGCCAGTTCTGGGAAGCGGTTCAGGCGATGGGATATCACAAGCTGTCCAACATGCTGATGTATGTGGACGTCAACGGATACCAGTGCGACGGGAAGACGTCGAGTGTCATGCAAACGGAACCGTTCGACGAGAGACTGCGTTCGTTTGGCATGCGGGTGATTCGCATCGACGGGCATGATCTGGATCAACTGGAAGCGACAAGAACGCTGCCTCCGTGCGACCAGCCGACGTTTATCGTATGCGATACCGATTCCACAAGGCATATGAAGCCGCTTGAAGCGCGATACCCTAAATTCCATTATGTCAGATTTACGGGGGAAGAAGAAAAAGCGCTGTATCAAAGTTTCTATGACGGCGGATTATCGGAGGGGCGGTAACGATGGAAATTTATACGAGAGTTCATGCGAAAAACCTGGTCGAGTGGGCAAAAGATAAAGAGAACGTTTATCTGCTGTCTGCGGATCTGACCAGTTCCTGCGAGGCGGACCTGTTTCGCGCGTCGTACCCGGAGCGGTTTCTTTCCATGGGAATTGCGGAACAAAACATGATGTCGTTTGCGGGCGGCATGGCGAGAAAAGGGCTGATCCCGCTGGTGCATACGTTCGCCGTGTTCATCTATCGGCGCGCATATGACCAAATCGCGATGTCGATTGCGTATCCAAACCTTCCCGTGAAGATGTTCGGCTTTCTCCCCGGCGTGCTGACGCCCGGCGGCGCGACGCATCAGGCGATAGAAGATATTTCCATCATGCGCTCGCTTCCGAACATGACCGTGCTTGAGTGCGGGGATGTGACCGACGTGGAGTCCGTGCTCGACGTTGCTTACGAAGTCAACGGGCCCGTGTACATCCGCATGCTGCGCGGCGAGCTGGCGAGAATATTTCCAAAAGAAGACAGGATGAAGCTGAACAAAGCCAGAAAACTGCATGAAGGCAGTGATTTCGTGCTGGTTTCGAGCGGCGTAAGCACAGAAGAAGCCATGCGCGCCGTGCTGGCGCTGGAGAAAAAAGGCGTTCAAATCGCGCACTACCATATTTCCACATTGAAACCTTGTTCGCAGCCGGAGATCATGGACGCGATTGCTGCGAGCAAATTCGGCGCGATATCGATGGAAAACCACAGCGTCATCGGCGGATTGGGCAGTATTCTGGCCGAAGAGATGGCACAGCAGGGCATCGGGAAAAAACTCTATCGCATCGGGCTGATGGATACGTTTGTACATGGCGCAAGCCGAAAATATCTCATGCGCGAATACGATATCGACGCGCCGGCGCTGATTCGGAAAATCGAGGAAGTGACAGGCGAACAGTTCGGCATACAGGAAGGCGATCTGACAAGCGTTTATACGCCGGCGATACACAGCGAAGCAAAGCCGGAAGCGCTGTAAGGCAGGGGGGCGACGATGAACTATTTTCCTGATTATGACGACAGCGCGCTCGGTCAATGCCTCAGCGGCGAGCGCTTCAGCGTAACGTACTCGATTCGCGGCGGCGAACCGGACGCGCGGCGGACGGCGGACGACATCTGCGAAGAACAGACGATTGAATTTCCCAGAGCGCATGTTCCGGCGGGAAACATCATCTCGTCGATCTTTGGACAAATCGAGCGATTTGAACAGATCGGATCGGATGTCTATCAGGCAATCATCAGCTATCCCGTTGAGATTGCGGCGTCGGAATTCACGCAGCTTTTGAATGTTATTTTCGGCAATTTCAGCCTCAAGCAGAATGTTGTCGTAAGCGGAATCGATCTGCCGCAGACGATTCTGGATATCGTCAAAGGGCCGAGATTCGGCATAGAAGGACTGCGCAAAAAAACGAACGCATATCGAAGGCCGCTGCTGTTTTCCGCGCTGAAGCCAATGGGACTCTCCGGGCAGAACTTCGCGCGGATTGCACAGATATTTGCTGAAAACGGCATCGACATCATCAAGGACGATCACGGGCTGACCAACCAGAAATTCAGCCCGTATCGCGAACGCGTCGCCGCCTGCTGCGATGCGGTTAACAACTCCAATGCAAAGACGGGCGGACATGCCATCTATGTGCCGAACATTACGGCGCCGGTGAGCGAGTTGAAGGACCGCGCCATGTTTGCAAAGGAAAACGGCGCGGGCGGGCTCCTGATTGCGCCCGGACTCGTCAGTCTGGACGCGATGCGGATGATCGCCGAAGACGACGAAATCGGACTGCCGGTGTTTTCGCACCCCGCCTTTATCGGCAGCATGGTGATCAATCCGCAGGGGATTTCCTGCCAGATGATGTTCGGCTTTTTGATGCGCCTCGCCGGAGCGGACGCGTCCGTATTTCCGAACTACGGGGGGCGGTTTTCACTGAGCGTTGAGGAATGCGTCGGCATCGCTCAAACGGGCAAACTGCCGCTCGGAAATCTGAATTCGCTGCTGGCGTGCCCGGCGGGAGGCATGCAGATCGACAGGATTCCGGATATGCTGAACCATTACGGAGAAGATGTTGCCTTGCTGATTGGCGGCGGCCTCTTTGCAAACGATAGACCGCTGGCGGAAAACTGTAAAATCGTGAAAGAGAGCGTCGAAAACCTGATGGCAAAGCGGCCCGAAGGGATCGCGTGAAACCGGCGGAATGCCATTTTAACAGCATTGATTTCGGAAACCAAAAAAATATATAAAAGTGATTGACACCGACTGGACGCCTCATTATAATAAAACCACATAAAACAACAAAACAAACACAATTAACGAAATAAACAACATAACAACAAAACAACAGGAGGAAAATGGGATGAGAAAGATGACTTGGCGTACCTATCTGCTGTGCTTACTTGCTTTGACGCTCGTATTCGGCGTATTGAGCGGCTGTAGCAAGCCCACACAGGCGGAAGAACAGGCAACGGCTGCGCCGGCGGCGGCAACGGAAGCTCCGGCGGCAGTGGAACCCGAACCCGTAATGGACGAAGCCGTAACCGTGAACACGACCGAATGGCCGGTGGACGGTTACGAAAAGAACCAATCGTATTTGATGACCTATTTCGGCATCGATACGGAAACCGCCTGGACGGCCGAATCTCTTGCGGCGGCGCTGGCCGGCGTATCCGGCGCGGAAATCATGCTTGACGACGATACCGCCGTCTCGGTGCTGAAGAACGCGGTGATCGCGGCGGGATACGATGAGCTGGCCAAGTCTTACACTGCGGAGAAAACGCAGGAGAGACTCCAGAATCATGGCATCGACGGTGCGGTCAGCGAAGATGTCGCGCCGTATCTGGCCTGCGGCATGGATATTGAACTGCTTGCGCCGGCGGACGTGCAGCTTGCGCTCGGCGGGGATTCCCTTTCCAAAGAGTATATCGCCCAGCTGCTGATGGCGGTTGCCGATGAAAACGGAAACGGCAGAAACTACATGGGCTATTCCGACGATCCGCAGATCGACTCGGAACTGGACAACATGTGGAAATCGTTCGCGATTTTTGATCAGCCCGAACTTTCCGCAATTGGCAAGACGGCGGTTGAAGAGGGGATCACCACGGGATATAACCTCAAGAGCGACCTGTATAACGCCCGCTTCCTGCCCGAACTGACCATCCAGTATGGACATTCCAACATCAAACACGCGCATCAGCTGCTCGGCCTGCTGGACAGCGAAGGCATCGTTGCCCGCGTGCAACTTGAGCCGAAGGTATCGATCTACCAATACCTGCTCGAGTGGGGCGAGCCGCCGACGGAAGCGACGCCCACCTACGAAGTGCGCAAATTCAGCGACGATCTCTATCTGGCCTATGCCGTGGAGTATGATCTTGAGCTGGAGTTCCAGAATGTCGAGGACATGATGCGTTTCGACGAAGTCGTCAGAACGTATGCCAAGAAGAGCGGCACCAATAAGGATGCCATCGGCGTGATCTATAAGTCCTGGTGGCAGCCGCTTTACACGACGACAAGAGAAGGCATGCCGGAAGGCGAATATTTCATGATTCATGACTGCGTCATCCGCGACGGGATCTACACGATCCATCCGTTCTGCCTCGACGAAAACTTTGCGGACACGGTGGCAAAGCTGAACGCGATCAACCCCGAATTTCAGGTGGATGCGGTAACGCGTTACTGCAACAAGGCGTTCCATAACTACATGACCGGCGAGGCTTCCGACTAAGAAGCGGCTTTGCGGTAAACCAGCATGGGTGGAGGCAGCTAAAGTGATCTCCACCCATGCCGGATATATTTCGGAACCGGTGTGATACACTGTTCTTGTCGGGGAAACGGCGAATCGCCGGAGTTTCAACAGGCTGACAGAAAGAGAGCAAACCGAGGTATCGATTGTGAACGTAGTAGATCGCTTGAATGCGTGTGTGCGCAGCGTTCGTGAAAAAACAGACTTCGTTCCGCGCATCGCGCTGGTGCTCGGTTCGGGGCTGGGGGACTATGCCGACGGCATCCAGATTGAGCAGATACTTTCATATGATGAGATAGAAGGGTTCCCGCGTTCGACGGTGCAGGGGCATAAGGGCCGCTTTGTGTTCGGGCATATTCAGGAAACGCCCGTCGTCGTCATGCAGGGGCGCGTACATTATTATGAAGGATACGACATGAAGGACGTCGTGCTGCCAACCCGGCTGATGGCCAGACTGGGAGCGAGGGCGATTCTGCTCACAAACGCATCCGGCTGCATCAACCTTTCCTATCAACCCGGCGATTTTATGCTGATGACCGACCATATCGCAAGCCTTGTGCCGTCCCCGCTGATCGGGCCGAATTTCGAAGAACTCGGGCCGCGTTTTCCCGATATGAGCGAGGTCTACAGCAGGCGCCTCAATGCGGCAATCCGCACTGCGGCGCGGGAGCTTTCCATCCCGTTGAAGGAAGGCGTTTATATCCAGACCAGCGGGCCGAATTTTGAAACGCCGCATGAGATTCGCGCCTACCGCAACATGGGCGCCGACGCCGCGGGCATGAGCACGGCGTGCGAGGCAATCGCCGCGCGGCACATGGGGCTGGAAGTCTGCGGGATCTCCCTGATTACGAACTATGGAAGCGGCGTGACGGATCAGCCCCTGACGGATCAGGAAGTGTATGATATGGCAATCCGTACGGCCCCGGCGATGAAGCAACTGCTCACGGCGGCCGTTGCAGGAATCGACAAAATCTTACTGCAGGCATAAAGCGGGAGAGAGACGAATGACGCAGGAAATCGACAACGTAAAACTAGGCGGCGGCGGGAAAAGCGTCGTGATTATCGACCAGACGCAGCTGCCGAATAAAACGGAGTATCTGACGCTGAGAACCGCGGAACAGATGTACGACGCGATTTTTCAGCTGAAGGTGCGCGGCGCGCCGGCGATCGGTATTTGCGCCGCCTACTGTATCTATTGCCTGGCGCAGTCGATCGATACGAAGGATTATGATGCGTTCTGCCGGGAGTACTTTGAATACAGCGACTATCTGAACTCTTCCCGTCCGACCGCGGTAAACCTCAGCTGGGCGCTGAATCGCATGGGCGGCATCGTCCGGCGCTCCGGCGAAAAGGCAATTGAAGAAATTCTGGAACTGCTCAGGCAGGAGAGCCGCGAAATCCAGCAGGAAGACGCGCGCATGTGCAAGGCGATTTCCGAATTCGGTCTTACGCTGATTCACGACGGAGACGGGATATTGACGCACTGCAACACCGGCGCGTTGGCTACGTCTCAATACGGCACCGCGCTCGGGCCGCTGTTTCTCGGGCACGAGCGGGGACTTCATTTTCGCGTCTTTGCGGACGAAACGAGGCCTCTTTTGCAGGGCGCGCGGCTGACGTCCTATGAGCTGGATCGCGCCGGGATCGATGTAACGCTGATCTGCGACAATATGGCGAGCATCGTGATGAAAAACGGTTGGATTCAGGCGTGTCTGGTTGGCTGCGACCGCGTGGCCGCCAACGGCGACACGGCCAACAAGATTGGCACGAGCGGCGTTGCAATTCTTGCAAAACACTATGGAATTCCCTTTTACGTGTTCGCGCCTTCTTCGACGATCGATTTGACTTGTGAAAACGGGGACGGGATCGAGATTGAAATGCGCGATCCGGATGAGATCAAGAAAAAGTTCTACGAAAAACCGATGGCGCCGGAAAGCGTGAAATGCTACAATCCCGCGTTTGACGTCACCGATCATTCGTTGATCAGCGCAATTGTAACGGAACACGGAATCTGTACGCCTCCTTATACGGAAAGTCTGAAAAAAATCAACAAAGCGAAAGGAAACATGGAAAAATGAAACGGTGGATCAGTGTATGTCTAACAGTTGTCTTCGTATTGTCGGCGCTGGCCGGCTGCGCAAGCACGAGCACTTCGAGCGGGACGGCCGCCGGTGAGCCCGGCATCAAAATCGCAATCGTCACAAGCCCGTCCGGCGTGGACGACGGAAACTTCAACCAGAACATCTACAACGGTATTCTCAATTACATCAAGAGCAATCCCAGCGCGAGCGTAACGGCCGTACGCGAGGAGACCGGGGACGTCGCGCGCGTGCTGCAGACGGTGTCCGATATCGTTGCGGACTATGACGTCATCGTCTGCTGCGGTTACCAGTTTGCCGGAATCGGCGCGCTGGCGCAGGAAAATCCCGAGAAAAAGTTCATCCTCGTCGATGCGTATCCGACCGACGCCAGCGGCACCGAAGTGACGCTTGACAACATCTACGCGATGCAGTTTGCCGAACAGGAAGGCGGATTCTTCGCGGGCATGGCAGCTGCTCTGGAGTCCAAGACCAAGAAAGTCGCCGTCATCAACGGCGTTGCGTATCCTTCCAACGTGAACTATCAATATGGCTTTGAAGCGGGCGTGAACTATGCCAACGCCAAGTACGGCACCGCTGTGGAGGTCGTCGAAATCGCATCGTATGCGGGCACCGACGTCACGGGCGCCAATGTCGGCGGCAACTATGTCGGCAGTTTTGCCGATCCGGCAACCGGCAAGGTCGTTGCGAACGCTCTGATCGGCGAAGGCTGCGATATTCTGTTTGTTGCGGCGGGCGGTTCCGGCAACGGCGTGTTTACGGCGGCAAAAGAAGCGACCGACGTGATGGTGATCGGCTGCGACGTCGACCAGTATTACGATGGCGCAAACGGCGATAAGAACGTTGTGCTGACCTCCGCGCTGAAGGTGATGGACCTCAACGTCGAGCGGCAGCTCACCAAGTTCGCGGACGGCACGTTTGCCGGCGAGAACGCGCTGCTCAAGGCGGACACCGGCTCGACCGGATACGTCACGGCGGACGGAAGACAGCAGCTTTCGGCGGACACGATCAGCAAGATCAATGAAGCGATGGCGCTGCTCATAGCCGGTACGATCGAACTGCCGACGAACTTCAACGGAATTCTGCCCGACAGCTTCCCGGGCCTGAGCTAAAACTTGCGGAACGGACTGAACCGGGTATAAACTGAACAATAAAGGATATCCCTTTATAGAATAAAGCGGATAGTTCTTTACGGCGGATATCAGCTGTCTCGCGAGCGCCCGTGCGTCTCGCGGGACAGCCGGTTTCTGTATCATATCTGCTTTTCATTCAGCGATCTATTCAGCGGCTTATTCAAAGGACTTCGAGTCAACGATTGATCCAGAGATCTATTCAGCGGCTTATTCGAAGGACTTCGATTCCGACGATTGATCCAGGGATTTATCCAGCGGCTTATTCGAAGGACTTTGAGTCAACGATTGATCCAGCAATCTATTCGGCGGCTTATTCGAAGGACTTCGAGTCAACGATCGATCCAGAGATTCTTTTAGCGATTTATCCAAAGAACTTCGAGCGAAAAAGGACTGTGCTATGTCGGACTATATTGTAGAAATGCGCAACATCACGAAACGGTTTCCCGGGGTGACGGCAAACGACAACGTCACGCTGCAAATCCGGCGCGGCGAGATATTCGCACTGCTTGGTGAAAACGGAGCCGGAAAATCTACGATTATGAGCATGCTGTTCGGCATGTATGAGCCCGACGAAGGGGAGATCTATGTTCGCGGAAAGCGGGAACGGATTTCGTCTCCTAGCTGCGCGACGGAACTGAACATCGGCATGGTGCACCAGCACTTTAAACTGGTTTCCAACTATACGATTACCGAAAACATCATCATGGGCGTAGAACCCAAGAAGAAATATCTCGGGGTATTCCCATATGTGGATATGAAGAGCGCGCGAAATGCGATTCGAAAGCTGTCCGAAGAATATGGACTTGAAGTCGATCCGGACAAAAAAATCGAAGAAGTCAGCGTCTCGGTGCAGCAGCGCGTTGAAATTTTAAAAATGCTTTACAGACAGGCGGAGATTTTAATTTTCGATGAACCCACGGCGGTTTTGACGCCGCAGGAAATAGAATATTTGCTCGATATCATCCGCGGGCTCCGCGCGGCGGGAAAAACCATTATACTCATCACGCACAAACTGGAGGAAATCAAGCAGGTTGCCGACCGGTGCGCGATTCTTTGCCGCGGAAAGCTCATAGATGTTCTGGATGTACGCGACACTTCGACGCAAACGATGGCGAACATGATGGTCGGGCGCGAAATTTCATTTACAACCGACAAGAAGGAGCCGGTTTATCGGGAAGCGGTGCTCGATGTAAAGCACCTGTCCGTGATCAATGCGGACGGATGCAAAGCGCTTCGCGATGTTTCCTTTTCGATTCGCGGCGGAGAGATTTTTGCAATCGCGGGCGTTTCGGGCAACGGACAGATTGAGCTTGCGGACGCGATCGCCGGGCTCATGACCGCCTGCGAAGGGACGATACGGTTAAACGGGGAAGACGTCACGAAGTGCGATGTGCGCTCGCGCGCCATGCGCGGAATCGCGTATGTGCCGGAAGACCGGCATCGCTACGGGCTGGTTCTGGATTTTTTACTGAAAGATAATTTAATGCTGAAAAACTACTTCCGCAGTCCCTATGCAAAGCGGGGAATTTTGCAGGATGATCAATTTGTCGCGTTTGGACAGGATTTGATCGAGCGATACGACATTCGAAGTGGACAGGGCGTGCAGACTGTCGTTCGCTCGATGAGCGGCGGCAATCAGCAAAAGGCGATCATCGCGCGGGAGACGGAGCAGCAGGCCAGCCTGATCATCTTCGTCCAGCCGACGCGTGGACTGGACATCGGCGCGATTGAAAACATCCACAAGCAGATTATCGCGGAGCGGGACAAGGGGAAAGCGATCCTGCTGATCTCCCTGGAGCTGGAAGAGATTATGGAACTTGCGGACACTATAGGCGTGATATACAGCGGGGAACTGCTCAGGATTGCCGACGCGAAGGAGCTCGACGTCAGAGAGGTCGGCAGATATATGATGGGGGTAAGAGAAGCATGAGAGGAAAGGGAAGGCCGGTTCAAAGGGCGTTTGTGACGCTGCTGGGAAACGAATCGCGGCAGGCATACACGATTCCGATTTTCTCTGTTGTGCTCAGCCTGCTGACCGGGGCAATTCTGCTCGGGCTTCTCGGCAAAAACCCCGGGGTTGCCTATTACAGCCTGATGCAGGGCGCGGGAATTTTGCCGAAGGCTGCCTATGCGGCGCACAAAGGAATGCTGACCGATCTATTCAGCCTTTTGAACGCCTGGGCGCCGATGATGTTTGCCTCGCTTGCCGTCGCTGTCGCGCTGCGAACCGGGCTGTTCAATATCGGCGTATCCGGGCAGATGCTCTCCGCGGGGTTTGTCGCGACAATTTTGGTCGGGTATAGTTCGCTGACGTCGACGCTGGCGATTCCGGCCGTCATTCTGGTTGGATGCGCCGCCGGCGCGCTGGTCGGCGGGCTGATCGGGTTTCTCAAATACCGGTTCAATATCAATGAAGTCGTTTCTTCGATCATGATCAACTTTATCGTGCAATATGTAACCAGCTTTTTTATCAACACGCGGTTTGTCGATCCTTTGTCCCGCCAGTCGGTCGCAATCAACGCTGCGGCGAGGCTGACGTTGACCGATGTCATGATTGGAGGAATCCGAATCGACATTCCGCTGGGAATCGCGCTGGCGATCGTCGCTGCGGTCTGCATTCGTTTCCTTCTGGATAAAACGGTGACGGGTTTCGAACTGAAAACCGTCGGCGCGAGCCGCACCGCGGCGGAATACGCGGGCATCCACGTCGGGAAAAACATGGTGCTTGCCATGCTGATTTCCGGCGGACTTGCCGGACTTGCGGGAGTGACGTATTACCTCGGGTACCTTTCGTCGATTCAGCCAAGGGTGCTTCCCGGAATCGGATTTGATGCGATTGCGGTTGCCATTCTCGGGAATTCCAATCCGATCGGCATCATATTTTCCTCTTTTTTGATTACGGTCATTGGAAAAGGGAGCGCGTATATGAGTTCCACGACGGGTACGGAATCGGAGATTGCGTCCGTCATTACAAGTTTAATTCTGCTCTTCAGCGCCTGCGGGATGTACATCCGGGGCCATGTGAACCGGATGCGGGAAGCGCTGGAAGAACAGACACCCGAAGCGGCAAAGAGAAAGGCGGAAGAATAATGGATACGATCATCATCGATGGATTGTCCTTTGCGCTGCCGCTGTTTATCATGGCGATCGGCGGGATCTACTCCGAAAGCAGCGGAATTACCAACCTCGCGCTGGAAGGCTTTCAGGGCTTCGGTGGGTTTACCGGCGCGCTGGTGGCCGTATTGACCGCGGGACTGTTTCAGAGCGGCTCGCAGATGCCGTTCTATATCGCGGTATTGTTTGCGATTCTGGGCGGCGCGCTGTTTTCCATGATCCACGCGGAGCTCTGCATCCGATTTAAGGCAAATCAGGTGATCAGCGGTGTGGTCATGAATATTCTGGCGGCATCCGTCACCGCGTTTTTGACGAAGTTTATCAACCGGAACGCGTTCGGCGCGCCGTCGGATAAATTCGTTCTCGGCGTTGCGGAGAAGATTTCGGTTCCCGGCATCTCCGGAATTCCCGTAATCGGCGCGTTTTTCCGCAATATATACCCGTTTGAGATCATCATCATCGTGGTTGCGCTGTTTGCCTGGTATCTGCTGTATCGATCTTCGTTTGGAATGTATCTGCGCGCCTGCGGAGACAACCCGCACGCGGTGGATGCGGCCGGGATTCGGGTTGCCAGAATTCGCTATATCGCGGTTGTCATATCCGGCGCGCTGTCGGGCATCGCGGGCATCAGCTTTGCATATTCTATTTCAGGCAGCTTTTCTCCCAGCTTGTTCATGGGATACGGATATCTGGCGATTGCCGCGCTGATCTTCGGTAACTGGCGGATATTGCCAACGCTCGGCGCATGCCTGCTGTTTGGATTTGCGCGCTCCGGCGGGTATAGTTTGAGCCGCGTGCTGGAGCTGCCGAGCGCGTATTCGGATTTGATCATGAGCCTGCCGTATCTGGTTACGCTGCTGCTGCTGTTGTTTGTCTCAAAACACAACCGCGCGCCGAAGGCGTTGGGCGAGGTATACGATAAGGGGAAGAGATAAGAGATGAACACGCGCTTTTACAACGCGAAGATACTTTCGCTCAACGGAGATTTCGAAATTCTCGACGGCGAGGTCTGGGTGGAAGGGAACCGGATCACACGCGTCGGCGCGGCGGACGGCGCTTACGAACCGGCTTGGAGCCGGGAAATCGATGTGCGCGGCAACGTGCTGATGCCGGGGTTTAAAAACGCGCATACGCACTCCGCCATGACGCTGCTGCGCTCCTATGCGGACGATCTTCCCCTCTACGAATGGCTTCATCAGCAGGTGTTTCCCCTAGAGGCAAAGCTGACCGGGGACGATGTGTATCGCCTGTCCAAACTGGCGATACTGGAGTATCTGACAAGCGGGATCACGTCAAATCTGGACATGTATGACTTCCCGGAGCAGATCGCGAAGGCCTCCGTCGACTGCGGATTTCGAACCGTCATTTCGGGCGGCTTGAGTGATTTCGGACAGACGATTTCGGATGTTGAGCATTGGTATACTTATTTTAACGATTATCATGAGCTGATTGGATACCGTATGGGATTCCATGCGGAGTATACAAATTCCAGAGAGCATTTGATCCGGCTAAGTCAACTTGCGCATCGATTTCACGCGCCTGTTTACACGCATAACTCCGAGACGGAAAGAGAGGTGCGCGACTGCATAGAACGCCATGGCGTTTCCCCGACAAAACTGTTTGATCAGCTGGGGCTCTACGACTTTGGCGGCGGCGCATACCACTGTGTACATATGACGGATGAGGATTTGGATATATTGGCCGCGCGCGGCGTATCCGCCGTTACAAATCCCGCCTCGAATCTGAAACTGGCGAGCGGGATTGCTCCGGTTGCGCAGATGCTGCAAAAAGGGATTTCTGTCGCAATCGGAACGGACGGACCCGCGAGCAACAATTGCCTCGACATGTTCCGCGAGATGTTTCTGGTGACCGGTCTTGCGAAGGTAAGAGAAAAAGACGCGTCCGCCGTGGACGCCTGCGCTGTTCTTTCCATGTCTGTTGCGGGTGGCGCGAAAGCCATGGGGCTCGCGCGCTGCGCTGCGATTGCGGTTGGGAATCTTGCGGACCTCATCATACTCGATCTGCACCAGCCGAACATGCAGCCTATGAACAACATCGTGAAAAACATCGTATACAGCGGAAGCAAGCAGAATGTGGCGTTGACGATGGTCAACGGAAAGATCCTGTATGAAGACGGCAAGTTTTTCGTCGGCGAAGATGCAAAGAGTATCTATACCGCGGCAAATACGATCATCCGGAGACTGTCCGGCGATTGATGGATTGCCCTGACAAATCGATTGGAAATTTCGGCATCCGAATATCTTGATAAAACATATCAAAAATCCGTAATGAAACCAGATTGTTTTCCGCAAGCGTTTGACGCTTAAACGCTATCGCACCAAATGGTCGGACGCATGACTCCGACCTGACTTTATTTGCGCTGAGCCGGGATACATCCGGCGCATCAGAAGAGCGACGCGCGGACGGTTGTACCGCTGCGCAATGATACAGGGCAGGTTGACCGCCAGCGCATAGAGAAGCATGATCCAGACGACGTAGGGCGGCGCAAACAATCCGAACACCCAGAACGGCAAAATACCGAGCCAGTGGGTCAGCTCGCCGCGCGCGGTTTCAACGAGGAAACGGTGCAGGTTTTCCTCGGAATAATCGTTCAGGCTGCGTTTTTTATAGCCGCGTTTTTGCAAAACACCGCCGCCATCCGGCAGCAGATGCTTCCAGCTGCGCACATGGAAGACCGCTTCGTAAACCTTTCCTTCGCGTTCCCATTTGCGCGTACGCCAGAGAAACCGGGACGGATCAAAAACCGAATCCGGCAGCCAAAGACAAATCAGCGCGAGCAGCAGCGGCGCCGCCGCCCAGATGGCGAAGAACAGCGCGACGGTGACGGCTTGACTTGGATAAAAGATCTGCATGCGTTATCGTTCGAGCGGGATGGCCCGTCCTTTCCACCAAACTTTGCCGTGAAACAGCCGGAGCAAGCCGGAATGCAGAAAGACGCAGAAAAAAATCAGCAGTGGCAGGGGATAGAGCAATACGGCAAGCGGCCGGTAACGTCCTATTCGGCGGCTCATGAGAAACAGCGCAACCACCCAGAACAAATAGAGAATGCCGTAGAGCAGAGCCAGCGCTTCGCCGCGCGCGAGCGAGAGAACCAGATGCAGCGGGGCGGAAGCAAGCGAAGCAAGGAACAGAACGACAAGCAGGAATAATCCGGCGGGTGTTTTGGCCGCACCTGTCGCAAGATTTTTTGTGAAACCCTGCCAGAGCGAACAAAACCCGGCCGGGTACATGCGAAACGATACGCTGCCGTCGCCGACAAATATACGAAACGGCACATTCGCGCGGCGCAGACACGCTGCGAGCGCAAGATCTTCCACCACGGCGGACTTTACGCTTTCATGCCCGCCTGCGGAGAAATAATCCATGGGGGAGATTGCGACGACCGGCCCAAAGAGTCCCAGATCGATCGGGCGCGGAAGCGCGGATCCGTTTGCGGCGATCTGAACGAGATTGAAAACGAGAGAGCCTTGCTCATATGCTTTCTGAGTTTTATGGTAGGGCTGAACGGAAAACGCGCCGTGTGCGGCGTATGCCGCGGCCAACCGGGAAAGTCCGTCCGCGCCCAGTCTTACATCCGCATCCACAAACAGCAGGACGTCGCCTTTCGAAGCCTGCGCGCCCTGCTGGCATGCCCAGCTTTTGCCGACCCAGCCGTCCGGTTTGTTCCGCAGGCTGAGAACCGCAGCGCCAAACGAGCGCGCGATGGCGGCCGTCTCGTCCTCCGAATCGTCGTCGGCAACGATAATCTCATAGGGGGCAAGGCTCTGACGCGAAAGATCATCCAGCAGAAGCGGGAGCGTGAGTGCTTCGTTTCGCGCGGGAATAACGACGGCAATGCGCAAAGCCCCGGAGTCCCGTCCTTCGGGCAGGCGCGGGATGCGCCAGAAGAGCAGGGCTGCAGCGCCAAACCCGAGCGCGAGGATGGTCAGCTCAATCAGAAAGATCGTCATTTGCGGTTCCTCCGCCGATGCAATTGATGCGCCGCCTTGTCGGCCGCGAGTTTTCCGGTGATGATGGAAACAGGCAGCCCGCCGGGGCTGAACGTCCACATGCCGCATTGCAGCACGTCCGGCAGATCCGTTTCAATCGCCTGTTGAATGGCGCCGAATCGATGGATCGCGGGCGTTGGGCGGTTGGTATGCGCCCAGCCGGTGATGGCGCCGTGCCGCGCGCCGGTTTCGCGCTCGATGGTCAGCGGCGTGGAACAAAGCGTGCATACGATACGCTCGCTTAAGCCGGGCAGAACTGAGGCGTCCAGTACGCGAAGGACGGTCTGCTGCGCAAGCGACTTAAAGGACTGGTACTCGCCCGTGTCGAAGAAGTATTTCGCCAGCTCATAGTCAAACAGTGTGCTGACGATGACGCCCGTTTGTCCTTCCGGAGCAAGCGACGCGTCGCGCAGGACGGGAATGGAGATTTCGTAGGTGGTCAGCTCCAGATAGGACACGACCCAGCCGCGAATTGCGTCGATTCCGTCGCAGCGGAGCGAGCGCCAGTCCTGCAGGGCGGACAGTCCGACTGTGCCGGGCGTATAGAACGCGTGCGCGCCGCAGGCGGCGTTTGCCTCCTGCGGGGGGATGCTTGTTCCGAGAAACAGTGTAAGCACGGAGTCGATGCCGCGGCTGTGCTCAACGAGATCCTTCCGCCGCGCCGATTTTGCCGAAAGCGGCTCTTCGAGTGCGCGGTACAGCGCAGTTTGATCGCCGGCCCAGAGCAACTGGCGATAATGGATCACGGCGCCGTTTGCAAGGGCGGCTTCATGCCTGTTCGGCGCAACGCGAGCAATTTCCGCGCCTGTCGATATCTCTCCGCCGTGTGCGCGTACGAATTCGGTCAGCTGCTTTGTCAGCATCACCGTTCCGCCGAGAGGATAGTGATAGTCCAGATAGAGACCGAAATAGCTCAGTGCAAAGAACGTCGGCGTTTCGACAAAAAAGTGCTGACAGATCATGTCGATCAGCGGCCTGCTCTGCGTAAAGCGTCCGAGGTAGTCGCGCACGGGCTCGTCGAGTCGATCGGCCTTGCGAATATTGAGCAGGTATCGAATCAGCCACGGCAGCAGCGTTCCGCGAATATAGCGCGGGTCTTTGAGTTCGCTTTCCAGAAACAGCGGGTTTTCAACGCCGTAAAGAACGTCCATAACCTGCGTAACTTTGGTGATTTCGTCCATGATCGCATCGATCTGCCCGGATTCGGCGGGGAAGAAGGCTTTGTATAGATCGGCGTAATCGCGCAGGGATTCTTTCCCGGAGAGCAGGACGCGACGATCCGCAATGCCGATTGT
Source organism: uncultured Christensenella sp. (assembly GCA_964383635.1). Classification (GTDB taxonomy): domain Bacteria; phylum Bacillota; class Clostridia; order Christensenellales; family CAG-138; genus UBA7703. Next base: position 62,241 of record CAYLIG010000002.1, read on the forward strand.
TACGGGGTTTTTCACAAAATTGAGCGTGATTCCGAGCGAACGGAGCATCGGCGCAATGACGCCGGAGTCCTCAAACGCGCGAATGCCCGCGTCAAAGTAAAAGCCGTTGTATTCAAACGAATTGACAAGTCCGCCGGTCTTATCGGCCCGTTCGCAGATAAGCGTGGAAAGACCTGCCCGTGCGCAGTAAGCCCCGGCGGTCAGCCCCGCCGCGCCCGCGCCAACGATCAGCACGTCGTATGATTCCTTCATGCGTCGCCCTCCATCAGCGCACATAGAACGCGCGAAATTTCAACGGCTTTGCCGCCCTCCAGCGCGCGGATGCAGCGACTTTCATAATCCGCCAGCCGTTCCTTTTCAACGGGACGTTCACTCAACCGCTTGACGGCGCCTGCTAAATTGCCGACCGCAACGCGCCGCAATATGCCGGGGATATCCGCGCCGGATTTGCCGCAGCAGCTTGGATTTTCGCAAAACCGGCAGCGCATGGCTGCGCGCATGACGCTGCGCCGCGGCTCCGGTTCGTCCGCGTAGAGCTGCTCCGCGGCAAACGGAACGGGCAGCTGCCGAACGTAGTTTTTCTGGTCCTTATGGTAAACAAACGGTTCCATTCCGCGCTTTTTCAGAATTGCGTTGGCGGCAGAAAGTCCGCTGATCGTCACGGTCGGCGTACCGGTACCCATGACGGTCGATTCGCCGCAGCAGAAGAGATTGTCCCACTCCGTTCTGGTATGCAGGCGTTTGAACATATGCTGGCCCAGCATTTGCTTCGGTCCGGCGACCGCGCCGCCGTTTTTCATCGTGTAGCGTTCAATGGTGCGCGGCGTTGAAACTTCGGCATGCCGAATCGCGCCGGAAAACCCCGGGAATCTTCGCTCCAGCACGCCGATCAGCCGTGCGCGCTCCGACTCTTTGAGACGCCGGTATTCCGTTTCATCGGCGTTCGCCCAGCTTTGGAATGTGGGGCCGATCGCCATGACGGCGTGCGCATCCTCCGCGCAAAGGGAGCGGTCGTCGATGCTGAACAGGTAAACGGTAACCTCGCTTTCGTCGATTTGTTCCGGGTTGCCGACCAGCATCTCCACGGGCGCGGTATCCGCGGGGATCACGTCGCGATTCACCTCGGCATACAGCACGACGCTGGGGTAGGTCGGGACAAGGCGCTTTGCCCAGTCGCGTCGTTTTTGACTCGAGTACTTGGGGTCAATCAGCTTTTCATAGAGATTCCAAACCGTGCCGGCGTATACGACGTCGCCTGCGCCAAGGCGCGTTCCGTCGTCCAGCAGCACGCCGCAGGGCGTATTCTTTTCAAATAGAATCGATATCGCTTTGCGGCCAAGGTACATATCCCCGCCGTGTTCCTCGATTGCTTTCTCCAGCTTGCCCGGCAGAAAAAGCGTGGAACCCGCGGGATACCAACTGCCGCCCGCGTGGTTGTCCACAAACATAACGGCGGCGAGTACGGCCGGCGCTTCCTCCACCGTCGCGTAGCAATAGGTGGAAGTGAGCTTATCAAAGAAGTTGAAGATCGCAGGATCGGAAAAATATCGCTCCAGAGGTGATTTTGCGCTCCTGTTGAGCAGGCTCAAAAAGCGGATGTAGGAGACCGGATGCCGCAAAATGCCCTTGAGCCCGTCTTTGGGCGGCGTTTCGTCCGCCGTGGTATAGCTCGGGGATTCGACCATGACATGCGAATAGAGCTTCGACATGTCGCGATAAAACCGCTCGATCTGCCGTTGCTGCGCCGGGAAAACGCGCGCGAGCTCTTCGGCAAAGCGGTCGACATCCGGGAAAAACCGCACGCGATGCCCTTCGTAGTTTACAACGTAGAGCAGGTCGTGCCTGAGCACATCGATGGGTTCCTCAAGGCAGTTCATGACGAACCGGTGCGCGTTGAACCCGTGCTCGCCAAAGCCGTACAGCATGGCGGAGCCTTGGTCAAATGTGGTTTCTCCGCGTCGAAAAATGCCGCAGGAGCCGCCGGGCTGCTCGCTCTTTTCCACTACGGCGACGTGCAAACCCCGCTTGGCAAGCAGGCTTGCCGCTGTTAAGCCGGATAACCCTCCGCCTATCACGACAACGTCGTATGTTTTCACGATTTCGCTCATGATCGCCTCCGACGAATGCTGATTGGTAATTGCTGGAATCCAACGTTTGGTTTTTATTATATTAGAATGGTTCAAACGCAATCTGTGACGGAATACCAAATCGGATCTGTAAACATTTTGAGATAAGAAATAAATGAAAGTATCAATTAAATTATAACAAAAATATATGCATATTCAAAGATTGATACACTCGTGGCGAGTGATTTTATCAATCTGATTGGACTTTTGATTGATCCGGCTCCCGAACGTCGGATCGGCTGCAATGCCGGCCAATCAACCCGGTTATGATTCGGAGTTGATTCAAACATCGGATCCCAGCGCTTGATTCCTTCAAATTGCTCCTGGGAAATACGAATATGCTTTCCGCTCATGGTACAAAGGCCATGCTCGCGCAGGTTGCGTATCGCGCGCACGACGGTGCGCTGGCTGACGCCGATGTGGTTTGCGATGGTCTGATAGCTTTGGTGGACGACGACATACGGCTGCGGATAGGCGTTTTTCTGGAAATAGTCCGTCAGGTAAAAACAGACGCGCTCCAACCCGCTCAGATAGAACAACTTGCCGTTCAGACCGGAGTCCCGATAGAGATCGTTGGCGATATGACAGCTGATTTTCCGAAGGAGCGGCAGATCGTTCATGGCGAACAGATAGAGCTCGTCGGCCGGAATGCGCAGAATCGAGACATCCGTTTTGGCGACGATGGTTGCAATGATCGTCTTTTGCCGTAAAAAAAGCTCGAGCATCTGTTCTCATGCGATCAGGGTGGCGAATGAGAAGGCGGCGGAGGTGCCGGAGAATATCGCCAAATAGGCGGTAACAATCGTTGACTTTGTTAACCATCGAATCTAAAATTATTATGAGTGAATTCAGTGCAAGTCGTGTACTCGTTAAAAACTGTAAGAAAACTACAAGAACATAAATCAAGCTAAATAGGGATGCGTAATTTAGAACCTATTCCTCCGGCAAAGCAGATTAGTTGGTGAGGTAATTGTTATGATGAGAGGGAAAGAGAAAGAACGCAGTACATTCAAAAAAACGATGCTTTTCCATTGGTACCATATCCTCCGCTGATTATCAATGTATGCCTGACCGGTATGATCCCGACGAAGAATGCAACTCCTTTTGTACCAATTTCAGTGGAAGAGATAATCGCTGATGCAGTTGCCGTTTATGACGCCGGAGCAACCATGGTACATATCCATGCAAGAAACGAAATGGGAGAGCCAACTTTTGATGAGAAATATTTCGAATCTATCATCAAGGGGATCAGAAAGCAGCGGCCCAAGCTGATATGCTGCGCCACCACATCCGGACGCAATTGGAATGAGTTTGAGAAAAGGTCCGCGGTGCTGTATCTGGATAAGGACGCAAGGCCGGATATGGCCAGCCTGACGACCGGCTCAATGAATTTTTTCAATCAGGCAAGCATCAACGATCCGACGATGATCCAGCGTCTGGCCATCGCGATGAAGGAGCAGGGTGTTAAGCCTGAACTGGAAGTGTTTGACCTTGGTATGGTCAATTTTATGAAGTATATGGAGCGCAACAAGATAATTGAAGGCGTCAAATTTGTCAATATCCTGCTGGGCAACATCAATACGGCCAGAGCCGATATAAGGGATTTGAGCTTGATAGTTTCATCCCTGCCCGATAATTCGATTTGGGCGGCAACCGGACTGGGCCAGTTTCAATTGCCCATGAATACGGCTGCGATACTGGCGGGCGGCCATGTTAGGGTTGGGATAGAGGACTCCATCTATTATGATTACAATAAGAACGTATTGGCATCCAATGTGGAACTGGTAAAGCGAATAACCAGGATTGCATCGGAGCTGCAGCGCCCGATAGCGTCGATTGACCAGACAAGAGAAATGCTGGGGCTCGCTGAATGACAGGAGAGGAAACAGATGCTGCTTTAGTCCTGCGGAATTGAGCGATTTACGGTAATGTTCGATTCTCACAAAGCCTGCCGCTAAAAACGCCGCTGCTTGGGCGCTTTGCCGCCGCGAAACCACGGCGGCCGCGTCTTCAAGTCCGCCTGACTAGCGAATGAAACAAACATCTGTCGGCGGTTCCATTTTACACCTTCTTTGGCAAAAAGGCGGGGCTGAATCCAGCATGGAAAGCAGCTTGTTGCTGAATAGGGCGCAGCAAATTTGACAGTAGTGGCTTTCGCTAGCATGTGAACATGATCGTCAAACTGTACGCTGCTCATCCGCTGATGAGTGAAGAGAACCTTTTTCTTTCAATTGATCTCTGCGTTTGCGAAACTCGAGAATCGGCAGATCGCCCTGTACGAGGTTCTCTTTCATCTTGAACTCGCTCTTCTTTGGCAATTGCGTCAGCACCACGCGGCGATCCTGATGCAGAATGATTCTGTTCATCACGGCGCCGAGCGCACTGATGAGTTGCGATACCACGGGGACAAGCATAAATTTCTGATAGAAGCGCAGATAGATGTGCGTATTTTCTTCGTCAACCGGCGCAAAAGCGGCAAAGATGCGAAGTTGATCCGAGATGATGTTCTGCCAGATGTTTGGCATTTGCAGCTGCAGATGAAACAGTTTTTCGAAATTCTCGACCTCGTTTGGCTTTTCAGGACGCTGACCCTGATCCACCTCGTTCTTCACATAGAAGGTCATGCGGTTTTCATTCCATTTGGCGACGGGGCCGTTGACGAGCGTCTTGTTGCCTCTTCCGATGGTCGTTTTGTGCACAAATGGAAGATGCACGACGTCCAGCTGGTTTTCGATTGCGCGCGTATAATGCACGCTCCAGTTTTCGGATATTTCACCATAGGTAAATCCCTTGGTGAGCTCTTCAAAAAACGGGATTTCCGGCAAGTCCGCGTTATAGTCGCCATACCACACCCATATGAGGCCGTAGGCGTCCCGCGCCTGATAAGCGTTCACGCGATAGTTCTCCGCAACTTTCGCGTTTTTGCCGTTGGCTGGAATACGAATCACCTTGCCGCTGCTGTCGTAGACAAATCCGTGGAACGGACACTCCACATGATTCTCCGTGAGCTTTCCGGTGCAGAGAGAAGCGCCGCGATGGCAGCACTTGTCATAGATGCAGTGCACCTCGCCTGCGTCGTCCCGCCAGAAGACGAGCTTTTCCGATAAGCGCGTTACGCCAATCATCTTATTCTTTTTTACCTGCTTTGCGCTGAGTACGGCATACCATTGATTTTGAATCATAGGAAATCCTTTCTCCCTCGTTCTATTTCTCCGGACGCATCGGTTTATGATCCGTGGACTCGGTCTGTGAGCAGCCGGGGTCGCTTAAAAAGCAACTGCGGCCAAACACATCGATACCAATATCGGACATGTCTGCTTCTGCAATATGATCGGGCAGGCGATGCTTCCGTTGGAGCAAAATCAGGTAAACGGTTAAGCCCCCAATCAAAATTGCAGATAATAAGCCCGGCGCAACCGATGATAAACTGCCGATCAGCCAGCCGCCCAATGCCGGCGCCACGATGCGTGTAATACTCTCCATGGCGGCTGATATCCCCATCATCTCACCGGTTTCATTTGCCGGAACAGCCTTTGAAAGACTCGAGCGGAGCAGTGTGCTTAGAATACCGCTGGATACCGACAATGGAACCAGAACGACCATCAAAACGGCAACATTCGGCGAAAGAGCCCATCCGATATAAGACAACGTTAATGTGATCAACGCAAAGCGGACAAGAACATTCTCCGGGAACCGTTTTGTCAGCAAACCCATACCGCCGCCCTGAATGCCTGCAACCAGAACGCCGACGTAAGCCAATATAAACCCTGTAGACTGCGCTGTCAGCTCCAGCCTTTGCTTGGCAAACAGAGAGAAGACGGATTCAAACATTGCCATCGACAGGCTGAAAACGATAATACTGCTTAGAATAGGCCCTGCAATCGGTTTGGCAAATGCAGCGGTCAGTCCTTTTAATGGATGGTTGCGTTTTGCTTCGGACAGATGCTGCACCCGTTTTTCTTTTGGCAGTGATTCGGGAAGCAAAATAGAAATCAAAAGCAAATTGACGAGTGATAAGCCTGCTGAAACAAATGCGGGCACAGCATATCCCCAATGGCTTAAAAAGCCGCCGGAGGCGGGACCAAGGATAAATCCAAGACCAAATGCTGCGCCGATCATGCCCATGCCCTTTGCACGGTTTTTTTCATCCGTTACATCGGAGATGTAGGCCTGAGCTACCGTGATATTTCCACCGGTAAGACCGTCTAGGAAACGACTGATCATGATAATGGCAATACTGTGCGCAAAACCCAACATGAGCAGGGACAAAAATGTTCCGGTGATACTGAACAATAACAGTGGCTTTCTTCCGAAGCGATCCGAAAAACGACCTACCAAAGGCGCCCCTAAAAACTGGCCTAGCGGATAGGCCGCGCCGATCAAACCGATAACAGTTGGCGTGGCACCCCAGTTGGCGGCAATATAAGGGAGAAGCGGCAGGATGAGTCCAAAGCCGAGCATATCGACAAATACGACAGAAAAAAGCGGGAGTAAAGGATTTTTCTGTTTCAATGCAAACCTCCGGTAAGAAAGATTCATGCTTGCTGATACTAAATTCTACGTATTCATTTAATAAGATGTTTTCTTCAAAGAACTAAGTTTTCGAAGTGTCTAAAATGCGAATTAAATCTCGTAACTTTTGTATCGCCGTATTTCAATGATCTCACTACTCTTCATAGTACAGGTACCGTGTAAGAAAATCAATCCTCTAAGGCGCTCTGAGACAAGGCGACCGGGCAGATCATACACACCCCCGTTTGACAGCTTTATCTGTGCGCATTGCGAAGCGCTCTGACCGCGAAGGTGAACCGCGATTTTTTTTGTGTTTCAGCGTCAATCGACGTGCGCAGTTCCCGTGCAAATCACCGCTGTTCCCGCGGATCAAACAAAGATTGTCTGCCTATTTCATTTGTTGACGCGGGAAAAAGGGTGTGATATGATGTATTTGCGCAAACGGTTGCGCATTCACGTCTATCCACTGTTCATCGCGATATGTACCGGAGCGAATAAAATGCCCAATGAACGACATAACCTGATATTGGACGATATGGCCGAAGAACTTGGTCTTTCAAAATCGACCGTTTCCCGCGCGCTGTCCGGCAAGGGACGTATCAGCGACGAAACGCGGCGTCGCGTTGTGGAGTATGCGGAAAACCACGGGTTTACTCCGAACAGTATCGCGAGCAGCCTCGCACGGTCGCAGACAAACAGCATTGGCGTCGTGATTCCGACCGAAGCGTTCTATAGCGAGATTCCGTTTTTTCATGAGTGTCTGATGGGCGTTTGCGAGGCGTCGATCCAGCGCGATTACGATGTACTGATTGCTCCTATAAACGAAGGAAACATCTCCGTGCTCAAGCGCATCGTCAGCCGGCGCAAAGTGGACGGAATCCTCCTGACCCGATCACTCGCCGTGGACTATCCGGCGGATTATCTCAAGGCCGCGCGGATTCCGTTTGTCACCGTCGGCTCCGCCAGCGACGCAAACATGATTCAGGTGGATACCGACACCAAGGCCGCCTGCAAGGAACTGACGCTGCGGGTTCTGAACACACATCGGTGTACACCCGCGTTGATTCTTGGGTCGTTGGACTATATCGTAAACCGAAATCGTCTGGAGGGATATTCTCTGGCGCTGCAGGAGGCGGGGTGTGCGCAGTCGGACTTGATTGTGATCACCGGAGTTTCCGGCGGCAAAAATGTGCGGGAGGCCTGCCAAAGCGCGGCGCAGTCCGGCGTGGAGTCCATCATCTGCGGAGACGACTTCATCTGCGCAAAGGCGATCGAGCAGCTGCGCGAAGACGGACGAAGCGACATTTCGATTTCTTCTTTTTACAACAGCGACATTTTACGCAACCTTCCGTTCGTCGATCTTGTCGTGAGCGTGGATGTGCACGCATACGGAATTGCATCCGGCGATCTACTGATCGATTTGATCGAAAACAAGCCGGTTCCAAAGAAGACATTTGTACCACACGTCATATTGCAATACAAGCACTGACCGACTATTTTACGCATTCTAACAGAGCTGTTTTCTCAAATGCAAAAAAAACAGAATATCGCGCGACCACTATTCGGCAAGCAGCGCGCGCAACCGGTTGCGCAAAGACGAAACACGAGTAAGAACCAACGACAAGGATGAACAATATGCCAAACCCACTGATCCTCAACGTAGTTCACAGGCCCGAGATGGTTCCGGAGTATGCCGAGACCGTCATGACGCGCGACAGCAACGGCGCGGAGGTAAAGAGCGCGCTCGTCAAGGAGTCGCTGGATATCTTTCGCCTCCAGCAGGAAATCGCGCACAAGAACAATATCAAAACCACGATTCAGATGACGTATGCCTCGCTGTTTTCCGAAGAGGCGGTAGCGCTCGCCAAGGAACACCACGAAACCTATGGCGATGAGATTGCGCTGACGCTGCTGGGACTACCCTGTGAACAGTTTCGCGAAAAATACAAGACCAAGGACTTCTGCATCTGGATGTTCTCCAAGGAGGACAAGACGGCGATCGTTGAAGACGCTTTTGAGAAATTCTATGCGTGCTTCGGATTCTATCCCGCGTCGACCGGTTCCTATTACATGGACGCCTGGCTGATCAACATGATCAAGCAAAGATACCCGAGCGTTCGCTGCGCGGTTGCAACCTGCTTTGAAGAAGGGCCGAAAGCATATCACACCTGCAACAACAGCTGGTATACGCTGATGGATGGTGGGCCATGGAATCCCTGGATTCCATCGAAACAGAACACGCATGCGCCCGCAGCAAACGAAGAGGAGGACAGCGGGATTGTCGCAATTCCGCATCTGTCGCGCGATCTGCTGGCTTGCTTTGACGGTAACGGCAGCAACTTCGGCACGCATCCGCAAAACGTGCTGCGCGGGATGATCTATCAGGACGGACAATATCCGTATCTCTTCAATCTCATCGATCAATACCGCCATTTGGCAAAGTATAACCGTGGTTTTGCGTATAATATGATGTTTGTCGGCCCGGGCTGGATGAATAAACTAGGACGCTGGGAAGCACCGTATTCGCTGCTCCTCAAGAGCTATGAGGACGATCTGGCGTATTATGCGCAATTAAAGCGACAAGGCGAACTCGTCGATCTGACGATGAGCGAGCTTGCGGATGTCTACCGCAAAACGCACACCTATCACCAGCCGGAGTGCGCGCTCTGGCGCGACATTCTCTACGGCTCACAGAAGCAGCAATTCTGGTATTGCGATCCTTTCCTGCGCGCGACGCTGGATATGAATCAGGGCGGAGCCGTTATCGACCTGCGCCCGTATGTTGCCAAGCTCGATACCGAGATGGGCATCGGAACCAGGCATATTCAGGATGTAAGCTATCCGTTTCTGATTCAGGCGCATTATCGAGCGGGGTATTTTACGCACTATGCCGGAGAGGGCACGGTCAAAAGCTGCAAGATTTCCTATGGCGGCGAGGAGGCGGATCTCTGCCTGACCCGCACCAGGGCGCACTTTACGGACGAAGGCGACGCAAGAGCGCTCACACTCGATCCGGTCGAACTCAAACTCGGAGAATTGACCGCGATTGTGCAGACGACATTCCGCTTCCGCGAAGGCAGCGCGGTGATCGAGATCAACCGAAGCGTTCTCTCCGCCAGTGTACCGGGCGCGAGGCTGCGGTTCAACGAATACATGACCGCCTGTTACGGCACAACCGAGTATCCGGAGGATATGACGGGCATTACGCTGTCCGTTGCCGCGGCGGGCGAGCGCGAAGAGATCGATTATGCTTACCGCTGCCGCGAGGCGGCGCTGGAATGCGCGGAGGAAGTGCGCGCCGTGATTCCGCAGATTGAAACCGCGGTGAAGATCACATGCGCGCGGGCTGCGCGCGGCTATGTTCGCGAAGGGTATGCGTTTTCGCCCATGTTTACGCTGGGGTATGAAGCAGAAATCGGAGAAGGGGAGACGTTGACCACATGGCTCAGTCTGGAAAAGGTAAACTGAATTTTCGCTGTCCGTCGTGTTTCATGCGCGATCTGGACATGGATATGTTTTACGATCCCGACAAGGGTGAATACTACTGCATCCGCTGCTGCTACCATGGCGACGAGAAGGACGTATTGGAAAAAAACCAGATGGCGCGCTTTCGTTACCGCGATATACTCCGCCGAATCACCGCTTGGGAGGACTAGCCGTGTTCGATCTGGGAATGGATTTTTCGACGCTGGAGGAAACGGAAGCGCAAGGCGGCGTATTCCGGCAGGACGGAACAGCCGGAGACCTCGTTGAAATCCTCGCAAAAAACGGCGTAAATGCCGCGCGGCTCCGCCTCTGGGTAAATCCGTATTCCGCATCCGGCGAGCCGTATGGCGGCGGCACATGCGATCTGCCGCTGGTCATTCGCCTGGCAAGACGCGCAAAAAGAGCGGGCATGCGCTTTCTGCTGGATCTGCACTACAGCGATTTCTGGTGCGATCCGGGCCGCCAGCTGCCGCCGAAGGGCTGGGAAACGCTCGCGCTGCCGCAGCTTTCCATGCGTGTTTACGACTATACGCGGGATATATTGGCGGCGCTGGAGCGGCAAGGACTCTCGCCGGACATGGTGCAGGTCGGCAACGAGATCACCAACGGCATGCTCTGGCCGCTCGGGCGATTGAGCGATCCCGAGCCGGGCCATGCGCGAGCGGGGTTTGACGCGCTGAGCGGGCTCGTCAACGCGGGCTGCCGCGCGGTTCGCGAGTACTCCGCGGCGCGCGTGATGCTGCATTTGGAACGCAGCGGAGACAATGCCGTTTGGCGCGAGTGGTTCGATCGCCTGATTGCACGCGGCGCGGACTTTGACGTAATCGGAGCCTCCTACTATCCCTATTGGCACGGAAATTTTGAAGCGCTTCGATACAACCTCAACGACATGATCGCGCGCTATGGAAAGGACGTGATGATCGTTGAGACGGCGTATGCGTTTACTTCCGAGCACTTTGATCCGACGCAGGCGGGCGCAAATCTCGTGATCAACGATTCTCTTAAGTGCTATGACGGAAGCGACGCACCGTATCCGCTCTCGATGGAAGGACAGAGACTCTTTACGAAGGAGGTGCTCAACCTCGTTGCCTCGCTTGACGGAGGTCACGGAACAGGCGTTTACTACTGGGAACCGGCATGGCTGCCGCTGCGCGGCTCCACATGGGCAAGCCCTGCGGCGCGCGACTATATGGATGAACGCGACAAGCCCGGCGGAAACGAATGGGCGAACCAATGCATTTTTGATTATGAAGGGAACGCAACTCCCGCGCTGAAGGAATTTCTCGCGTTTTCAAAGCGGTTTGCGAAATAAAAAGGTTATTTCCTGCAGCATAGCAGGCGATAAATAAACAAAAGGAGAAGAACAATGAAAAAACTAACAGCGATACTCATGGCCCTGCTCCTGGTGCTCTCGTTTGCTGCGTGTGCGCCAAAGGCGGCGGAACCCGCGGCGACGCAAGCGCCGACCGAAGCAGCCGCGGCAACCGAAGCTCCGGCCGTCAAGGAAGACATTACCCTCACGCTCTGGGGTTCCGAACTTCCCGAATTCCAGGCGGCTCTGCGCGTGATGGCGGACAACTTCATCAAAGAATATGCGGATGAAGCCAACATCACGATCAATCTGGGCGCGCAGTCCGAATCCACCGCAAAGGATACGATCCTGCTGGATGTCTCTGCCGCGGCGGACGTGTTCTATTATGCGGACGACCAGACGGGCGAGCTCGTGAACGCGGGCGCGCTGCAGCCGGTGCAGAGCGTTGACGAAGTCACCGCGGCAAACGGCGGCGCGGCAGCAGGCGCGGTGCAGGCGGCAACCGTCGGCGGGACGCTGTATGCCTACCCCGCGATGGGCGGCAACGGCTACTTCCTCTATTACGACAAGCAGTATATCTCGGCCGAACAGGCGGGCTCCTGGGCAGGATTGCTGTCTGCCGCGAACGCGGCGGGCAAGCAGGTAACCATGCAGCTTAACAGCGGCTGGTACCTCTACGGCTTCTTCAAGGGCGCGGGGTTCACCTGCTCTCTTGGTGAAGACAAGACCTCGACCGTCTGCGACTGGGCAGGCGCCGGCGGAACGGATGTTTTGCAGGCGATCCTCAACATCACGGCGGATAAGGGATTTATCAACCTCGACGACGCGGCGTTTGTCACCGGCGTCCAGGAAGGCACCATCATCGCGGGCGTGAACGGAAGCTGGAACGCCGGCACTGTGCAGACCGCCTGGGGCGACAACTACGCCACCGCAAAACTGCCGACCTTCACCTTAAACGGTGCGGAAGTGCAGATGGGTTCCTTCGACGGCTATAAGCTCGTCGGCGTCAATGCGTACTCCGCAAACGTCGGCTGGGCGATGCGCCTTGCGGAATGGCTCACCAACGAGCAGAACCAAATCTATCTCTACGAGGCCACCAACGGCAGCGCCGTTCCGTCCAACGTGAACGCGGCCTCCTCCGCCAGCGTGCAGGCGAACCCGGTTGTCGCGGCGCTCGCCGCGCAGAGCCAGTATGCTTCCGCGCAGAGCCTCTCCGTCGGCGGCAACTACTGGACTCCGACCGAGACACTCGGCAACATTCTTGCCAACGGCAACCCGGACGGCACCGCGCTCCAGCAGCTGCTGGATGAAACCGTAGCGGGCATTACGGCGCCTGTCGGTTAATAACCCTGTATCCTGTATAGGACCGTCCGCTGCGGAGCTACGGCTCCGCGGCGGATGCATCGCTTTTTTCGCGCGGAAAACAACACGTTTGAGCGATATTTTACTTGCTTTTGCGCGTTCTTTTGATATTGTGTCTGTATAGAGTCATTTTTCTCATCTTTCGCCTGTCTGCTTTTGTTCGATCCGCCGTGTGTACATTTTACGGCGCAACCTTCTTGTCTAGGAAAGGATCAGTACGCATGAAAACGGAATTGCATGAGCCCAAAAAAGAGTTTCTGCCGATCCGCGCCGTCAAAGCCTGGCTCGCCGGCGACTGGGCGGTGAAGCTCACGCCGCTGTTCTGGGGCGCCGGCTATCTGCGCGTCGGCCAGTGGATCAAGGGGGTGCTCGCCTTTTTATGCGAGGCGGTCGTGCTCCTGTTTCTCAGTCAATACGGACTCTCGAACCTCGCGAAATTCGGCACGCTCGGCACCGTAAAGCGCGCCTCGGTCTACAACCCGCAGACCATGAAAAACGAGGTCAATCAATACGACAACTCCTTTTTTATCCTGCTCTTCAGCCTCGTTGCGCTTGTCGTCATCATCGCGGCGGTCATTTTGATTTTGCGCATGGTGGAGGAATCCGGTACGCAGCAAAAGGTGAAAGCCGCGGGCGGACACGTCAACAGCTTTGTCGAGGATATTCGCGCGCTCTTTGACCAGCGGTTTCATATTACGCTGCTGTCGCTGCCGATGCTCGGCATTCTGGTCTTCACCGTCGTTCCGCTGCTGTTTATGATACTGGTCGCGTTTACCAATTACGATCAGTCGCATATGGCTCCGACCGAACTCTTTACCTGGGTAGGGTTGGATAACTTCATGCGCTTGTTCAAGGATTCTCTGAGCGAAACGTTTGGCTACTCGTTTGGAAAGGTGCTGGGCTGGACGCTGCTTTGGGCCACGTTTGCCACGTTTACCTGCTACTTTGGCGGAATCGCGCTGTCGCTGTTGATCAACCACAAGCGCACACGGGTTAAAAAACTCTGGCGTACGCTGTTTGTGGTCTGCATCGCGGTGCCGCAGTTTGTTTCGCTCCTGCTGGTTCGAAACTTCTTTGCCGACACGGGCATCGTCAATACGTTTTGCTCCAATGTCGGCATTACGAGCTTTTTGAAGTCGGTCGGGTTGGTCGGGCAGTATCTCGATCACATTCCGTTCCTGACGGACGCAAACTGGGCAAAGTTTATGATCATACTGATCAACTTCTGGATCGGCGTGCCATATTTGATGCTGATCGCGACCGGCGTGCTGATGAACATTCCTACCGAGTATTACGAAAGCGCGAAGATCGACGGCGCGAACGCGTTCCAAACCTTTGGCCGCATCACGATGCCGTTTATGCTCAGCGTAACCGGACCGTATCTGATCACCGCGTTCATCGCCAACATCAATAACTTCAACGTCATCTATCTGCTCACGCAGGATGTCTATTTCACGATGGATACCAAGCTCGCCGCCTCAAACGCAAAGGATATCGACCTGCTGGTGACATGGCTCTACCGGCTGACCAACGATTCCTACAACTATAAGATGGCTTCGGTCATCGGCATTCTCGTGTTTATCGTGTGCGCCGTTTTCACATTGCTTGCGTTCAACTATACGTTCCGCAAGGGAGTGGAGGACAAATTCCAATGAGTATGAATGATACGTCGAAAGCTACATCCTCCGCCATGACCGCGAATGGAGGCGCGCCCGCAATGAAGAAGAAACGACATGTGAACCCGCATTATCTGACGGGAGACATCGTGCGGCATCTCGTTTTAGCGGTGCTGGCCGCAATCTGGCTGGTTCCGATTCTCTGGCTTGTCTGCACTTCGTTTTCCGCGTTTCCAGGGCGCAACATACTGCGATTTTTCCCGGCGGAGTGGACGACGAGCAACTATTTCCGCCTCTTTACAGATACCGACTCGGTGTCGAATTTTCCCGCATGGTTTAGCAACACATTCATCGTCGCCTGCTTTACCTGCCTGATCTCGTCCATGTTTGTGCTGATGATCGCGTATGCGACGAGCTGCATGCGCTTTCAAGGCAGACGCGCGCTGATGAATACCGGCGTGTTACTGGGGCTGTTTCCGGGATTTTTAACGATGATCTGCATCTACTACATCCTAAAGGAACTCAAGCTGACGGATACGCATTTGGGCTTGATTCTCGTGTATTCCGGCAGTTCCGGCCTCGGGTATCTGATTGCGAAGGGCTTTTTCGACACGATCTCGCGCTCCATGATCGACGCGGCGAAGCTGGACGGAGCCTCCGAGGCGGCGGTGTTCTGGAAGGTGATCCTGCCGCTGTCCAAGCCTATCATTGTATACACGGTCATCAGCTCGTTTCTCACGCCGTGGATGGATTTTATCTTCTCCAATATCGTCATCAAATCCCGCCTTTCGCAGGACTGGACGGTGGCGGTTGGGCTCTTTAATATGCTCAACAAGAGCAGCGTGAACAACTATTTCGCGCGCTTCTGCGCGGGCGGCGTTCTGGTGTCGATTCCGATTTCGATATTGTTTGTCATCATGCAGAAGTTCTATGTCGAGAGCGTTACCGGCGGCTCGACAAAGGGGTAAACGCATGAAGAAAACCGTTGTTTTCACGCTTTCGATTCTGCTGGCGCTCTCCTTTGGCTGCGCCGACACGCCAAAACCGGCAACGCAAGAGCCGACGCCAACACAGGCGCTGAGCGGCCCCGTAGACGCAGGCGTGATCGTTTCAAAGATTGATACACTGACGGATGATTTCATCATGGGCGCGGATGTATCCAGCCTGATTGCCGAGGAAAACAGCGGCGTTGTCTATTATGGCTTTGACAAAACCCCGCAGGATCCGCTCAAGACGATGCAGGAGGCGGGCATTAACTGCATCCGCGTGCGCGTATGGGTCGATCCGTTTGACGCAAACGGAAATGGTTACGGCGGCGGGAACTGCACGATAGAAACCGCGATTGCGCTGGGTCAGCGCGCGGCAAAATACGGCATGAAACTGCTGGTTGACTTCCACTACTCGGACTTCTGGGCGGATCCCTCCAAGCAGCAGGCGCCGAAGGCCTGGGCGGACATGAGCATAGACCAGAAGGCCGATGCCATTACGAAATACACCACCGAGTCGCTTCAGGCGCTCAAGAATGCCGGCGTTCCCGTCTACATGGTGCAGATTGGCAACGAGACCACGACCGGATTTTGCGGCGGAGAGGACTGGCCAGCGGTTTATCAATTGATCGGCGCGGGCGCTTCCGCCGTGCGCGCGTTTGACCCGAACATCCTGATTGCGGTACACTTTACAAATCCGGAGGACGGAAAATTTAAGAATTTTGCGTTCTTGCTGGATCACTTTAACGTGGATTATGATATCTTTGCAACGAGCTATTATCCCTATTGGCACGGTTCGCTGGAAAATCTGACGGCGCAGCTCAAGCTTGTTTCGGATACCTACGGCAAGAAAGTGATGGTAGCGGAGACCGCCTGGGCATACACTCTTGCGGATAGCGACGGACACGCGAACACGATCGGCGAAAAGCCGAATTATGAGAAGCAATATGCTTTTTCAACGCAGGGACAGACAAACGAGATCGCGAGCGTGATACGGACCGTCTCCGCGCTGGGGGATGCCGCGGTCGGCGTGTTTTATTGGGAACCCGCATGGATTGCGGTTCCTGCGGATTCGCTCTCGGCGCGCAAAACCCTCTGGGAGAAATACGGTTCCGGCTGGGCGAGCAGCTTTGCCGCGGAATATGACCCCAAGGACGCGGGTGTTTATTACGGCGGATGCGCCTGCGAAAATCAGGCGCTATTCGATGCGGAGGGGTATCCGCTGGAATCGCTTCGTACATTTTCATATGTGCGCACCGGAACCGTTTGCCCCGCCAAGGTGGACGAAGTCGCGCCCGTGTATCTAACCGTTCGGCGAAACAACGCCGTCGCGCTGCCCGATACCGTAATTGCGACAAATAACGACGGCACGACGGCGGAGATTCCCGTTGCGTGGGAATCGGTCGATCTTGCCGCAATGTCGGCGGGCGAGATCGGCACATATTCCGTTGCCGGAATGGCGCAGGGATTTTCGGTCGTTTGCTACGTCGACATCGTGGAAGAAAACTATCTGGACAACCCCGGCTTTGAAGACGCGGATACGTCCATGTGGACGATTACGCCAATTGCATCGGGCATTCAGACCGATTTCCAGAAAAAGAAGATGGACGCGCACAGCGGCGAATATTCGCTGCATTTCTGGAATGCGGACGCGGTGGAGTGGCGCGCCGAGCAGACGGTCTCCGGCTTGAAACCCGGTAACTATCGCTTCACGCTCTCGGCGCAGGGCGGCGATATCGGCGACAACGCGGACATCTATCTCTACGCCGTTGCGGACGGAGTTACATATACGATGCCCTTTACGCTGACCGGATGGGTGGACTGGCAGCAGCCCGCAATCGATTTGATTCCGGTAAACGACGGTCAAATCACCGTCGGCGTGTATGTGCGGTGCGCGGGCGGCGGCTGGGGTACGCTGGACGACTGGCTGCTCAACCCGGTGGAATAACCGAGACAGCGCGGATAACGCGCGCGAAAAGCATCTATGCGAAAACGGAAAGCGCTTCGATTTTTCTCGATCCTCCTCGTGCTCAGCCTGCTTGCCGCGCAAGCAGGCTGTTCCCGTTTGCTTGCAAACACATCCAAAGCGCCGGACGACAATTATCGCACCTTTTATGAGATCTATGTCGGTTCGTTTTACGACAGCGACGGCGACGGAACCGGCGATCTAAACGGAGTTCGGGAAAAGCTCGATTATCTCAACGACGGCAACGATAAAACCGACAGCGATCTGGGATTTACCGGTATTTGGCTGATGCCGATCATGCCGTCGCCCACCTACCATAAATACGACGTGACGGACTACACCTCCGTCGATCCTGCTTATGGTACGACAGAGGATTTTCGGGCGCTCGCGGAGGCTTGTCATGCGCGCGGCGTCAAGCTGATTATCGACTTTGTGATGAACCACACCTCTGCCAGGCATCCATGGTTTGAGCAGGCGGTCGCTTATTACGAATCCCTCGCGCCGGGTCAGGAGCCGGACACAGCCGCCTGTCCATATGCCGGATATTATCATTTTTCGCGCGAGAAAGCGGGCGCGACGGGCTGGCATCAGGCAGGATCGAGCGAATGGTATTACGAATGCGTCTTTTGGGATCAGATGCCGGATCTGGCGCTGGAAAATGAAGCGGTTCGCCGGGAGCTGGAGAACGCCGCGCGCTTCTGGCTCGAGCTCGGCGCGGACGGGTTTCGCCTGGATGCGGTAAAGGAGTTTTTCAGCGGAAGCCAAGCGAAAAACATCGAAACGCTCGCATGGTTTAATTCGTTTGTGCTTGCGGTCAATCCGAGTGCGATTCTCGTTTGCGAGGACTGGGACACCAATCCGGTTACGCTTGCAAAATACTACGGCAGCGGAGTTCGGAGTTTCTTTGATTTTCCGGTTGCGCAGGCAAGCGGAAGCATGTTTGCCGTGATCAAGAGCGGCAGCGGGGAGAAGCTCGCGGCGTTTCTCACACGTCCGCGGGAGACCTATGGCGCGGTGCTGGCGGACTATATCGACGCGCCGTTTTTAAGCAACCACGATACCTCGCGCATCAGCGCGCAATATGTCAACAACGCGGAGAAGATGAAGCTCGCGGCAGGGCTTTTGCTCATCATGGACGGAAACCCGTTTGTCTATTACGGCGAGGAACTCGGCATGAACAGCTCCGGCAAGAAGGACGAAAACAAGCGCTTGCCGATGCACTGGTCGGATGTTGACTTAACAGGCACACCGAACCCACCGCCGAATGCGGACAAAGTTACGCAAAAGTTTCCCGCGCTGGATGAGCAGAAAAGCGACCTGAATTCCATCTACAATTACTACAAAGCGGCTCTGCGGATGCGAAACGAGAACCCGGAACTTGCGCGCGGCCAGACACAGATTGTCCCTGAACTGACCTCTGGCGCTGTCTGCGCGGTGACGAAGTCTTGGAACGGTCAGACGATCCTGATTCTCGTCAACCTTGGCGAGGACGCGTCGTCGGTAACGCTTAAGGGAACAAGCTTTGCCTCCTATCGAATGCACAATGCGGTGTGCGTGGCGGCGGAGGAGATTTCGCTGAAAGGCGGTGTACTCACCCTGCAGGCCTATGGAATTGCCGTTATGCGAGCGGGCGGACTCTTCGGCTGAAAAGTGGAATGCGCGGTCCTTTTACCGAATAAATTTTTCAGTCGGATTCCGGCTGGTTTCCAAAACACAAAGACTTTTGTTTTGAACGGAACCCCGAGAAACGAATGTGGAAAGAAAGGCTCCTATCGTAAGATAAAGCGATAGGAGCCTTTTGTATGGCGTTTGTTTATTTGGTTGCGGGGGAAGGACTTGAACCTACGACCTCCGGGTTATGAGTGCGTACTTATGCGAAATATCGTTATGATTATACGATGATATTTGGAGATAATCGCCGATTTTTGCGGATAATTGAAAATGTATTTTTGACGATTATCAATGATTATTAGCCATCATTGATGGTAATAAACATCAAATAAACATCAGGTAGTAGGTTTCATTTTTACATTCTATTTCGAGTATTTGAATAAGTTCGAACCCCAAAAATGGAGGTGCTTTTACCATCAAGAAGTGATCCGAACGCGCAAATAGTGTGGATGAGTGTAATTTTGATTTGTACAAAGAATCCTCGAAATCTGTTTTACTGATGCTCGCTAAACCTGAAATCAAGTCCGTCATCTCGCCAATCGGTACTAACACTCCTACGCCACGCCATTTGTCCATCATTCCGATTTACAATTTCCATGGTCGGTTTTTTAATGCCGATGCGTGCTGCCATTGCGTTCATGATTGGACGATATTTCTATAAGAAAAGCGGATATAAAAAGGCAATCGGATATTGCTATCCAATCGCAGGCGCAATAGCGGCATTGGGACTGCTCTTTTCGCCGTTGTCGTCTTTGCTTATCGACGCCACCTATCCGAGCGCAATCGGTTCTGTTGTTGAATGCTATACGCTTATATTGTGGATCATCGTTGGTTTTACGGGGATCGTGATATGGAGATTTAGAATGAAACAACCGCTGGATTTCCATGACGAGTGGCCGATCATCGGTATTCAGCCGTTTTACATCTGGTGGATTTGATTGGCACGTGTGCGTTTGGAGCTCCGATTGTGATGTCGAATGCGGCTATCACAACGGTAGTCCATCTAGCGATTCTTTTCGGAGCCTTTTTACCAGCCGGAAAATGATTGCTGCATTGGGACGTTTCCCCCAAATTATAATATTCGCCCATACTTCATATTTTTCGCATTTGGTTACGGCAGGTTTGCTTTTACTTCCAGTTTTCTGATTGATCTATGAACGGATCTAGCGCAAAATTATCTGCTATCAATATTACTGCTGCAACAGACTGTTTACATCGCGCTTTTTCGGCGATGTATGCAGATGTAGACACGCCTTATGGACGAAATACCAAAGCCAATCAACAGTCGATTATGACGATACACTTACTCTTTTAACCTTGATATCAATACTAGTACCGTCTCAACTTGGCCGGAGTTTGACCAACTGATGTCAGACGGCCAATCTCAAATCTTACGTTTGCGGGAACATGTCCACGCTTATAGGTTGAGACGTTGATATTGATGTCATGCCATCATGTAAATGGCCTGTGTTCGTAATTACATTTTATTCTCAAAGCTAATCCTTCCACTTCGTTCCAATATGTTAATGCAAATATATGTTAGCCATTGTGATGGCTGCTTCTTTTGACCAAAGTCCCAATCCTTACACTTTTGGTAGACGGACTCTGGTATGAACTGATAATCCGAGTTTGCTTTACTCTCAATAATATCAAGCATTTCCTCAAAACGCTTGTCTTTCCTCGCAGATTCAAAACGGCTTAAGCAATCAGCGATGCTTACGATATCATACCATAGCGCTGGCGCTTTAAGCTTTCTGAAATCCGTTCCCATATAAAACATATAAGGGTGCTGCTCTCGGCTTCTTTCCCATAAATCGAGTAAAACATTTATAATTGAATTTGCCAATTCTGATTTTTCGTATTCGGGAATTACAGATAACAGCTTTAGGGTTATTAGGGTAGCGTATGGGCAGCAATCATCTTTTCTTCCGGGTCCTCTGAATTTGCCGAGTTCCTTAGATACTACACATGGGAAGCCATTATCTCTGTATAAACCGATAATACATTCGACACCTTCTTTTACTTGGCTCTCATAATCTATACCTGCTTTTAATAAAGCATATAACATTAGCGGTGCATCACATAATGACCAAGCGAGTGTATCCTCTCCAGAACCACCAAAGTGCTTTGGTATATTAGTCATGCTCTTTGGAATTCCATTTTCATCTTTATTCCTTAATATTTGATGTATCGCCATATCTATTTGCGGAACATCAGTTTCCAGTCCCACTTCCAATAAAAAAATCAACTTATGTATTGGAATATCTGGAGTCTTATGATTAGTGACGAGCGTTGCATTAAAATCAGCTACATCACTCAAATACTTTTGAATTCGTAAATCTGATAAGACAGAAATTTTCAATTCGCTTAACTCATGCGCATTCTGCTTTAGAATATTTTTTCTTATGGCATATTGAACATATGGTTCGCAATCCTGTAACCAATTGTCTATTCTCATGATCGATCCTCCGCAAAAGAATTTAATCATTTAATTCAAAAAATTTAGACATGTAATCTTTCACAAAATACCTTTTGCCCTTTTGAATGATGCAATGACCTTCCATCTCAAGATGCAGCTTTTGACCGTCAATACCCTCAGGATATTTCTCGTTCAACTCACCGTCTTTTTTTAAAGTTCTCCAGTAAGGTGTCTGATCAACGCCACGTTCTACTGAAGCCTTGGCTGCAATATTTATGAATATCCCTGCAGTCAATGGACAGGTATTATCTGCACCATACTTCTTTGCCAAATAGCTTCTTATGTAGTCAGAAGTAATAACCTTTCCCACAGGAACTTTTCTCATTATTTCGTCATAGAAAAGTGGCGGAGCGATAAGGGACTTCAACTATTTTATAGACAATTTACTAAGCTACCTTCGCTAACCGGTCTGTACGCAATGATCTGAGATATTCCCTCGGCGACATGTAGCCGAGCCGTTTCTGGATTCTCGTCACATTGTAGAAGCATTTTTTTCCATGCATCTAGTTTTCTATCAGCGCTTGTCATCTTCTCATATCTCCATGTTAGATTTGCACAAAAATTTTCAGAACATATTAACGATCACTTGCGTGAGAAACGGCTCAGGACCAAGGCGAGTATTAAGACGTAATAACCTTGCTTAATCGTCTATACAACATCGCCCCAATTGTCTCCATCACCTGTCGCATCATGTCGGGATCGGAGAACATGCGAACGAAGAAGTCTTCGTTCTTCTCATAGCGAGACGCTGCCATGCTCGGAAAATCTTTTTCGAACAGGAGCATAAAAGTCTTCTGGTCATTATTTGCCGCATAGCTGCGCCACTTCTCTTCGGAAGCATAATCGTTTTGAATCTGCAGGAGCACTTTATCCATCTCGGAAAAACTGGTGCCGTACTTTTCGTTGATCTTCTCGATGATGACCGTGAGTGGGTCTTTTTTCTTCTCTTTGCGCCCCGCCTCGCCCGTAATTGGACGGAAGCCATCCGGCGCACTTTCCAAAGCGATTTCACCTTCAAAATCCTTCTCCAACCGATAATACTCGAGCATCACCTTGTCGTCCATCGAAACGAGCGTATTCTGCCCCTTGGGGAGCATAGTAGCCAAAAACCGCGCATAGATGCTGAACGCATGGATGTCGCGATCAAACAGGCGGCAAACCTGCGTGATGAACGCATAGATTCGGTTAAAGCGCGCGAGCGTTGACTTGAACAGCTCCTGTCGCTCCGGCGGCAAGGCAAGAAAGCGATCCAGCGCGGGCTTTAACGCGCCTTGCAGCTTGCCCAGATCGCCAGCAGACTGCGCCGAGCCCGCAAAGAACACGTCCGAAAAACGATGAATCTCCGGCTGGAGATACACACCATACTCGTCCAACGTACTCTTGATGTCGTAGATGACGTTCGGGTCGGTCTCCTCCTCGAGTATCGTCTCCTCATAGAACGGTTCAAACGCGTTCTTGATCTCCTCGGCGGAATTCACAAAGTCGAGGATAAACGTGTCCTGCTTGCCGCGCATGGTTCGATTCAGGCGGGAGAGTGTCTGCACCGCCTTCACGCCGGAGAGCTTCTTGTCGACAAACATCGTGTGCAGCAGTGGCTCGTCAAACCCGGTTTGATACTTCTCTGCAACGATCAGCATGCCGAATTCGTCGCTATGGAACGCCTCCGGTAATGCCTTCTCGCGTATAGTCTCGCCCGCGCGGTTCTGGTTCATCTTCTCTTCCGTATAGGTTTCGCCTTCGTCCTCCACCTCGCCGGAGAACGCAACCAGCACCTCAAGGTCCGTATACCCGCGCTCCAATATCTGCCGCCGGAACTCCTGCACATAGCGTACAGCATGCAAGCGCGAAGGCGTGACCACCATCGCCTTGGCTTTGCCGCCGATTTTGTGCATCGTCACCGAGCGAAAATGCTCCAGAATGACGGCGGTCTTTTGCGAAATGTTGTGCGGATGCAACGTTTCAAACTTGCGGATGGCCTTGACGCCCGCCGCGGTATCCAGCTCCGGATTGTCCGGAATCGCCTTCGCGATCTGGTAATACATCCGGTAGGTCATATAGTTTTGCAGCACGTCGAGGATGAACCCCTCCTCGATCGCCTGCCGCATGGAGTAGATATGAAACGGGTGATACCGCCCGCCCGCGTCCCTGGTTCCAAACATTTGCAGCGTTTTGTCCTTCGGCGTTGCGGTGAAGGCAAAGAACGACATGTTCTCGTGCGTACCCTGCGCGGCGAGCTCGTCGAGCAGCTTATCCTCGTCGTCCTTGCGCTTGGCTTCGCTCGCGGCTTCCTCGGTGGCGTACTCTTCGAGTATCTTCTCCGTGTCCGCCAGCGCGCGCTTGAGCTTCTTTGCCGCGTCGCCCGTCTGGGAGGAGTGCGCTTCGTCCACGATCACCGCATAGCGGTGCTTACCGGACTGCACGTCCTTGTAGATCACGGGAAACTTTTGCAGCGTCGTGATGATGATGCCCTTGCCGCCTTCAATCGCTTCCTTGAGCTGCTGGGACGATTGATCGATCTTCTGCACCAGCCCCTCGACGTGGTCAAATTGATACACCGTGTTTTGCAGCTGGCTATCCAGCACTCGGCGGTCAGTTACAATGATCACCGAGTGGAAGATCTTCTCGTCGTTTGCGTCATGCAGCCCCGCGAGGCGATAGGCAAGCCACGCGATGGAGTTGGACTTGCCGGAGCCCGCGCTGTGCTGAATCAGGTAATGATGCCCCGATCCGTTCGCTTTCACGTCGCTTAAGAGGCGCGTGACCACATCCAGCTGATGATAGCGCGGGAAGATCATGCGCTCGCTCTTGACGGCGCCCGTTTTCTCGTCCCGCTCGACCTGCAGATGCAGGTACTTATTCAGGATTTCCAGCAGGCGGTCTTTGCAGAGAACATTCTCCCAGAGATACGCGGTAGCATAGCCATCCGGATTGAGCGGGTTGCCCTTTCCGCCGACGTTGCCAGCGCCGTTGCTGCCCTGGTCAAACGGCAGGAAGAATGTCTTTGCGCCCTCCAGTCGCGTCGTCATAAACACATTGCTCAGATCGACCGCAAAGTGCGCGAGGATGCGATTCTTGAATTCAAAGATTGCATCGTTGCCCGCGCGGTCAAACCTGTATTGCTCAATCGCGTTTGCGCTGCTCTGTCCCGTGAACTGGCACTTGAGCTCCATGGAAACCACGGGGATGCCGTTTAATAGCAGCACAATGTCGATGCTGTTTTCGTTGTTGAGGGAATAGTGCAGCTGCCGCGTGCAGTGCAGGATGTTTGCGGCGTATTGCGCGCCGCTCGCTTCGTTAAGCGTGGTTTCCGGCCGCCAGTAGACCACGCGAAACTTGATTCCCCGGTCGTCAAAGCCGTTCCGCAGCACATGGAGAACACCGACTTGCTTGACCACGCGGCAGAAGCGGTCGATAAGCTGGCGCTCGCTGTCTTGCCCGTAAATGCGCACAAATCTCTCCCAGCTTTTGGGTTGGGTGGACTGGATAAAGGAGAGCAGCGTCGCCTTGTCGAGCGCGAGGGTGCGGTCGAAGGCAGCGGGGTTGCCTTTTGTGTAGCCGCCGACAGAGCAGAGGTATTCTTCTATATCCTGCTCAAAGCGCTTTTCCTTTACGTCGAAGTCGGTCATAGGATTCTCCTTAACCTTGTATTAGTTGCATTGCATAGGTGCCGAATAAAGTAACGATGGCACCATAAAACCACCCGTGTTTGGCAAAATGGTCTGACAATCTAGTAAATAAACTGCTATTCTTCGGAATAAAGCGAGAATCTTTCATGTTCTCTAGCAGCTCTTGCACTTCAGCCAACAATGCTTTTAATTCAGCGGTATCTTCACCGCCTTTTTCGTCAATTAACTGTTCAATTTTAGTAATGCTATTGTCAATTGAAAGAGTTGAGTTAGTAACATCACCGATGACGATGTTGCTGCCCGGGGCAAATATGTTTGGTATAGTTTGTTGCTTGACTTTTTCTGCTTCAAGCGCTTTTTCTTTGTTCTCAAAATATGAAAGTCCCGCAGGCGTAATATATAATTCCCACATTCCACTTATCCAAATTTGTGGAGTCGTGATCATCCCGTACATGCTAAGTTTTTCAAATTCCATTTTCATTGACATATGGTATGCTTTGGGAAAGACATCATAATTGCCACGCAGCTCTTGAGAGGGATCCCCGTTATTCTGATCTAGTATAACCCGAAGTATCTCCTCGCTAGACGCATCCATGATTCGCATATTGCCAATGATCGGTTGCCCTGCCACAATCTGGCTGGCTCTGTTTTGTGTTGCTGCGTCGCGGGCATGTTGTGCAGCATCTCGAGCCTGTTGTGCAGCATCACGCCTTTGCTTCTCGATAGCTCTTTCCAAACTGTTTGTTGCCATTTTTACACCTCCCGCTTTCCCGTCACGACCTCGTAAATGAGAGACTTTTTATACTCTTCGAGTTTGTTTACTAACCCCATTTTAGAAACGATAGATTTATCAACCAAAGTACATTTATCTTCAAGAAATCCAATAATCTCTTTTTGCTGTAAAACGCTTGGCACAACGACCTTTGAGCGATAAAGAGCTTCAATTCCTACATTGCCCTGCGTATTAGAATTTGTGTATTGTTTCACTTCCTCCGCGAACGTATTAGATTTCATTACATAATAAAGAAATTTTCCGAGCATCATGTCTTCATTCGGCTTGATTATTACACAAGAATAAGAAACCAGAAATTCACGATCGAGATCGACATAACATATCGTACCGATCGTAGCATAACGTGCAAATAGTAAGTCGCCCTTCTTAATTGTGATCTTTGATGATAATTCAGCATAGTCCTCTGTTGATACCATTTTGCATTCTTGGAAATTGATAGCACTAGCAAGATCATTCAAGTCTCCCGTCATGACATAGGGGATACCAATATCAACAGAAGCAGGCATGTAATGATCGATATCGCCAATGTTTTCCACTGCAAATCGAAGCTTCAAGAGGTCCCATTCCTCCGGTATCTCCCCAATCCACTCAATCCCGCTATCCTTCATCGGCACATCGGGATTCAGCCCCTTGGTGACCGCCTCCGTAATCAACGAGAGCTTGTACTCCTTGAGCTTCTCGATTACTTCCTGTTGGCGGGCAATCGCGCGATCAATCTGCGCGCATTTGGCATCGAGGTAGTCGGCAATGCGGTGTTGGGTTTCTACAGATGGTACCGGAACATAAATCTTTTTCATGCTTGACCATTTGGTTGACCAAAGGTCATCTACAATACCATTCCCCCATTTGTAAAACTCATCCGCAAACCGCTCAGAACGGAAAACGAAGTTGTAATAGCTATTTACCATATTCCGACGAGGCTTTAAAACGGTATTGATCAGAGAACAGGAGCCATCGTATTCTGAAATCCCACAAGAACCACGACGATCTGAACGACTATTTATTACGAAGTCGTTTTTCTTGATGAGCTTCCTGTTTTCTCCGTTGTCTGTCTTCGCGGCAGTGTCAAGCTGAGGCACAATACCAAGTTTCGTGACGGAAAGTGGTGGATAGTCCACATCACTTACGGTGACAATCCTTTCCTCATATAAAGCATTTATTCTGCCTGCTTCCCAATCCTTAGGTATCTCTCCGATCCACTCAACCCCGCTATCCTTCATCTCTCTCATACGCCAAATATCTCCGCCAAACTTCCGTCCAGCTCCTTCTCAATCTCCAAAATCTCCGCCATAATTTGCGCGGAGGGCTTCGGCGCTTCATATTTGTAAAAATACCGCGTAAACGGAATTTCGTAGCCAACCTTGCTCTTGCTGTGGTCAATCCACGCATCCGGCGCAAACGGCAGCACCTCGCGCGCGAAATACGCCGCGATGTCCTCTGTCAGCGGAACATTCTCCGTGTCGCGCAGGCTGCTATCCGGCTGCTGTTTCCCTTTGGAGAGTATCAGCTTGCCCGCCTCGTCCCGCAGCGGTCGCTCGACCGTGATCTTGGTATAGCCAAACTCCGCGTTGTCGAAAATCTTGCTGATCTCGCTCTCGTCAAAGTCCCCGTAGAGTCGCGTAATCTCGTCAATCGCGCTCTCGGGAAGATCGTTGCGCTTATTGCCCAGCGCCTTTCTGCGCTTCTCATAGAGCCCGTTGGCGTTGATGAGCTGCACCTTGCCCTCGCGCTTGGTGCCGCGCTTTTTGTTGCTCAGTACCCAAATATACGTGGCGATGCCGGTGTTGTAGAAGATGTCGTTTGGCAGCGCGACAATCGCCTCTAATAGATCGTTTTCCAGAATGTAGCGGCGAATCTCAGAAGGCCCGCTGCCCGCATCGCCCGTGAAGAGGGGAGAGCCGTTGTGGATGATCGCGATGCGGCTGCCGCCGTCCTTCGGCTCCTTCATCTTGGAAAGCGCAGTCAATAAAAACAGCATCTGCCCGTCGCCAACAGCAGGCAAGCCGGGGCCGAACCGCCCCGCAAAGCCGCGCTTGGCTTCGATCTCAATCTTGGTGCGCTCGTTCTTCCATTCGCGCCCGAATGGAGGATTGGAGAGGATATAGTCGAAGTGATGTCCTTCGAACATGTCCTCAGTGAGCGTGTTGCCGTCCCGAATATAATTCGCTTCATTGCCCTTGATCAGCATATCCGCCTTGCAGATGGCGAAGGTTTGGTCGTTGAGCTCCTGCCCGAAGGGGATAATCTCCGCGGAGTTATTGAGCTGGTGGATATGCTCCTCGGCAACGGAGAGCATGCCGCCGGTCCCGCACGCGGGGTCGTAGATGGTCTTTGCGACATTGTTGCCGGAGAGGATTCCACTGTCGTCGCTAAAGAGGATATTGACCATGAGCTTGATGACTTCGCGCGGGGTATAATGCTGCCCGGCGTCCTCGTTGTGCGCTTCGGAGAATCTGCGGATGATCTCCTCAAAGATATAGCCCATCTCGAGATTGGAGATCGCGGCGGGGTGGAGGTTCGCCTTTGGCGTGGTGAACTCCTTGAGCACGATATAGAGGATGCCCTTGTTCGCCATGGTGGTGATATGAGCATCGAATTTGAACTTCGCGATGATGTCGCGCACGTTCTCCGAAAAACCGTTCAGATACTTGTGGAAATTTTCCTCGATATTATCGGGGTCGTTGATCAAGCGCTCGAAGGTGTATTTACTAGTGTTATAAAATGGTTGCTTGGCAGCAGCAACCAATAATGCATCTTTCACTGCGAGCTGCTTTATGCTCTCGTCTCGTGCCCAAACCGCCTCGTTAGTGTCCGCAAGGATGCAGTCAAACCGACGAATCACCGTCAGCGGCAGGATCACTTCGCCGTATTCATGTGGCTTGTACACGCCTGTCAGTTTATCCGCAATCGCCCAAATCAGGTTCGCTTTTTCGTTGATGTTTGCACTTAGTCCCATTGTTGTACTTCCTGTCTATCTATTTGTATCAAAAAGTCGGCTAAAACTCATCGCTTTCGCTCGAATCATCATCTGCGGATTATAAATCCGAATCGTCTTCAACCGGGTCTTCGTCATCTGGTTCCATATTCGAGATATCATCTTTAGGAATGCTATCTGGATTTGAGACGCTTTCAAAATTCCGATTAAATGCTTCGTTGTATTGAACATAACCTTCCAACCCAGAACCGAAGTAACCGAAATCGTCTTTCATAGTGTACCTCCAAATTACCGCATAATCTGTATAGCGATTCAGTAATGTCCAGAACGAAAGTTTGTACGGTTATTTTATCCCCCGATAAAGACCTATAACCTTTTTGGCATGATCTTTCATCTCCAAAGCAATCAATTCAGGCGACAGTATCTTCATACTCTTCCCAAACTGAAAACACCATCCGAAGAATACCGGACTGACCAGAACTTCAACCGTTGCTTTGCAAAACCCACGCTTGCATGGGATGATTTCCACACTCTCACCGAACTTATCATGAACCGCGTCGATCAGCTTACGGTCAAACTGCAGTTCCACTGTTGCCTGCGGACCGTTGAACATCTTGAATATGCGTTCAGTATAAATACCCAACAAATCTGACAGAGCGATTGCTTGCTCGGCAACCGCTTCATCTTCTACCTTTGCGTTTGCCATTCGATCGACGCGGTAGTTGACGGTTGCTTCATGTGTTTCGTGATAGGTCACAAAATAATAATTATCCTCGTGGTAAACCAGACCGACGGGGTTGACGATGTACCGCTCACTCTTCTTTCGCAAGACACGATTTCCGTTTTCATCCAGATCGAAATATTGAAAAGACGCTTTCTGCTTTTGCTGCAGTGCACGTTCTAGCGTGTCAATAGTATAGTATATTGCTTCGTTGGTATGCTTGCGCGTATTGAAGGTGACCAGATTTTCTTTCAAAACAGCCGCCTTATGACTGCCCGCAAGACTGGCAACCTTATCTGTTAGCTCGATTGTTTTTTGTTTAGTTATAAAACTCGCTGCCTGAATGGCATCGACTAAGATTTTCACTTCGGCAAGATCGAACCGCCGATCGACGATGTAGAAGAGCATGGCGTAACGCGTGCGGCGGCGGAGTACTTCAAACCCATTGGCGTTTAGGATGTCAATGTCTTCTGCTAATGTACGACGATCGCAAGTGATACCCTCTGCCTCGAGCATGGCGCAAAGTTGGTTTGTCGACAACGGGCGATCCTCGTCGGTATGCTGGCGAAGGATCTCATACAGCTTCAATAACTTGATTTTTTGTGGGTTGACAGCGCCCATAAACCCTCCAAACCCTTTGTCGAACATTATATCAAATGGTTAATGAATATACAAGTTTTAGCTGTCATCGCTTGCTGACATCTACCCATACAAAAAAAGAAACTCAACAATAATCTTAATATTGTTGAGTTTCAACAAATAAATTACTCAGTTAAACAAATCGAACAAACTATCGCCAGAAGGGGCCTGTTTATCCTGTAATTTTTCTAGGTATTCTCGCATCTCGGCATATTCCTCTACCAGAGTAAAATTCTTGTCTTCAAGGCACTTTAATAGTTCAGCGTATCTATTAGTATCATTGCGAACGGACTCCACATCAAACTCATATATCCAACCAACGGGATCAGGGATACCATATTCCCTTTCGTATTCCGAATCGACATCTTCACTGTTCACAAGTTTGCTGCTTTCGTCATCGTCGGTTACATAGACATATTCAGCGGTAACCAATGAATCGTAATGTGGAAAGTGGTTACAATGGACACTCCCATACAGAACAAGATTCTTTATAAAACTGTAAATGTATGACTCAGGATCATTCTCGATATACTCATCGGTTTCGCCTTTTTCATAACGAAGGCAGGGATAAATCGTTTCGAGAAAAGTCCAGTACCCGTTGCCGTTGTCACAACGCTCATAGAGGCGGGTCAGGTACGGAAGAAATATGTACTCTTCGACTTTATCCGGGATCATATCGTACAGCATATCGAATGTTCTGTCGCCTTGCATCCTAATGCGCCTGTTTTCGAA
Source organism: uncultured Christensenella sp. (assembly GCA_964383635.1). GTDB lineage: Bacteria > Bacillota > Clostridia > Christensenellales > CAG-138 > UBA7703. Next base: position 93,203 of record CAYLIG010000002.1, read on the forward strand.
AAAGTCGCCTATTTTTTCGAGATTCTTGTGCTTGAGGGCGTGATTTTCTGCCTTGATTGTGGAGAACGCCTTTACGCCAAACGGAACTCACGTCCGAACAAAGATGGCTCGGTCAGAGAGTATTGCTACTATATTTGCAAAAACTCTCGTACCTATACCGACCTTCCGACCTGCACCTCGCACTCAATCATGCGCAGCAACATTGAAGATGTCGTGCTGAAGGACCTGCAATGGGTTGTGAAACTAGCAAAAATGGACGAGCGAAAATTCGCGGAGAAGCTAAGCACTGCTTCACGCAAAGAAAGCGAGCGCGGGTTTCAGAAAGCTAAGAGCGAATTGTCCAAGGTAAAAACCAGGATTGAAACGCTCGACCGAATCATAAGCAAGATCTATGAAGACAACGTCGAGGGTAAAATTAGTGACGAGCGGTTCGCCACAATGCTTGCCGGGTATGAAACCGAACAGGCAAGCTTGAGAGCGAGAACGGTAGAATTGGAGACCCTTATCACCGAGACTACGGTGCAGAATACCAACATTGAAAGCTTTCTCAGACTGGTACGGTCTCACACGGAAGTCAAAGAGCTGAGCGCTGAGCTGGTACACGAGTTCATCGAAAAAGTCCTGATTGGTGAAGCGGAATATACACCAGCGAGATTCAGCCACTGGGCGAGAGGAAAGACGCAAGAGGTACGGATCGTTTATAACTACCTCGGCGATGTATCCAAAATAGTAAAGGAAGAATAGCGGCGTGAACCTGCAAATGCAGGGTTCACGCCGCTTTATTTGCACTTGTGGAATTGTCCATAGAACGGTCACGCTGTAAACAGGAAAAGAGTATAGAAAAGAGTTGACCTCAAATCAACGTCGTTACATGCCTTGCGCAAGCATCGCTTTGGCAATACGTTCAAATGCGGCAATATTGTTACCGGCAATCATATCATATCCGAGGCCGTATTTCTCCGTCGCAAATAACGATGCGTCATAAATAGCATTCATAGAGCAACGTAAGCGAGCATCGACCTCGGTGCGCTTCCAGCTATAGCGCAAGCTATTTTGTGCCATTTCGAGTGCGGAAACGATGACCCCACCCGACCCAGCAGCTTTTGAACCGGCACAGTGGATTCGAGGATCCATACGCAGGAGCTGGAGAGCATCGTATGTGGCGGGCATATTAGCCGCTTCAACATAATACTTTGTCCCGTTTTCAAGGATAACAGAGGCGTCCTTTGAGTCGATCTCGTTTTCGATGGCACATGGCATGACGATCTCCGCAGCGGTATCCCATGGTTTTTTGCCGGCGAAGAATGGCACGCCGAATTGTTCGGCATATGGTTGTACTTTATCTACGCCGGAGGCGCGCATCTGCATTATGCAATCGAACTTCTCGTTTGTCGTGATGCCTTCGGCGTCATGGATGTAGCCGTCGGGACCAGACAACGTGATGACTTTGGCGTCAAGTTCAGATGCTTTGCGACATACGCCCAATGCCATGTTGCCGAAGCCTGAAACTACAATACGTTTTCCTGCCAGAGTATCGCCATGATGTTCCAACATGCGCGCGAGGAAATAAACCGCGCCGAAACCTGCGGCATCCTGTCGCACCTTAGAACCGCCGTAGGTCAAGCCCTTGCCTGTAATTGCGCCGCTTTCTGCACGACCTGCCAATCGCTTGTATTCGCCGTAGAGATAACCGATCTCTCTGGTTCCAACACCGATATCGCCCGCTGGTACGTCGATATCCGCACCAATGTATCGATAAAGGGATGTCATGAACGACTGACAAAACCTCATGATTTCTCGATTGCTTTTTCCGTTGGGATCGAAGTCTGCGCCGCCGCCCGCACCGCCGATGGGAAGTCCCGACAATGCGTTTTTGTATGTTTGTTCAAAGCCCAGAAACTTAACGGTACCCGCATTTAAAGACGGATGGAATCGAAGCCCTCCTTTATAGGGCCCGATTGCGCTGTTGAACTGTACACGGTAACCATGATTGGTATGATAATTGCCTTCATCGTCTTGCCATGGCACAAGAAAGCTGACCATGCGCTCCGGTTCCACCATACGCGTGAGGAGATCCTGCTTCTCATATTCGGAATTGGCGGCGATAGCCGGGGAGATCATCTCAAGCCATGCCTGCACCGTTTGCAGATATTCTTTTTCGTTCTCATACAGCTCATTGAGCCGGGAGTAAACCCTTTGCGCATATTCGTTCATCGGGTGGCCTCCTCAAACCAAGCCGTATGCCAGCATGGAATCGGCAACCTTCAAAAATCCGGCAACATTTGCTCCCGTAACGAAATCGCCGGGCACGCCGTATTCGGCTGCGGCGCTCGAGACGTTGCGGTATAGATTTGTCATAATGTTTCTGAGCTTGCAGTCCACTTCCTCGAAACTCCAGAAATACCGCATGGAGTTTTGACTCATCTCCAGCGCGGATGTTGCGACGCCACCTGCATTGGCCGCTTTACCAGGAGCATACAGTATACCAGCGGATTGGAACACCTCTACCGCCTGCGGCGTAGAAGACATGTTGGAGCCTTCTGCGACAGCAAAGCAGCCGTTTCTCGCGAGCGTCTTTGCGGAATCTTCGTCAATCTCATTCTGCGTGGCACTCGGCAGGGCGATGTCGCAGGGAATTTGCCACACACCGGTGCAACCTTCGTGATATTCTGCATCGGGATGGCTGACAAGGTACTCGCGTATGCGCTTGCGTTCCACTTCTTTTAACTGCTTCACGCAGGCCAAATCGATACCGTTTTTATCATAAATGTATCCGTTGGAGTCCGAGAGAGTCACAACCTTGCCGCCAAGCTGGGTCGCCTTTTCACAGGCATAGATCGCCACGTTTCCAGAACCGGATATCGTGACGGTAGCTCCGTCAAAGCTTTTCCCGGCATCCTTGAGCATGGTTTCCGTGAAATAGCACAGTCCATAGCCGGTGGCTTCGGTTCGCACCAAACTGCCGCCGTATGTCAGCCCCTTACCGGTGAGCACGCCGGTGAATTCGTTGCTCAGGCGCTTATACTGGCCAAACATATAACCGATTTCGCGACCGCCAACGCCGATATCGCCAGCCGGCACGTCCGTGTCTGGTCCGATATATTTGAACAACTCCGACATGAAGCTTTGACAAAACCGTCTGACTTCGGTATCGGACTTTCCTTTTGGGTCAAAATCGCTTCCGCCCTTACCGCCGCCAATGGGAAGGCCGGTCAGGCTGTTTTTGAATATCTGCTCAAATGCAAGAAACTTGATAATTCCCTCATAAACAGAAGGATGAAACCGCAGTCCGCCCTTGTAGGGGCCGATCGCGCTGCTAAACTGAACGCGAAAACCGCGGTTGATATGTACTTCACCTTTATCATCTTCCCAGGGCACACGGAATTTGATAATACGCTCTGGCTCCACAAGGCTCTCCAGAATGCCTTCTTTAATGTACTTCGGATGCGCCAAAACGACGGGAGTCAGAGATTGTAAGACCTCCCAAACGGCCTGATGGAACTCCGGTTCAGCAGGATTACGTTTGATAACTCGCTCCATCAATCCACTCATATAAGAATTCTGAATATGCATAGTTTCGCTCCATCTTCTATTATTGAGAATTCCTGAAACAGTATTGAAATAGTATATAATATAAAATTTCGCGTTTACTCTATCATGTTTTATCCTGTGACGTCAATGAAGAATAAAAATCAAGCATGCATAAAAACAATCTGCACCCTTTGGGAAATTGTCCATAAAGCGTTCACCCTGATGTATATATAGAAAATAGAAACCCACTATAACAGTAACGATACATTCAGAGAGAGGCATAGCACTCCAAACACCACGAATACCCAGCATAACGGGGAGTATGTTTAACAGTAAACCGCTGATAACGAAGCCTCTTAAAAAGGCAAGTGTCAAAGACATCTTTGTTTTCAATATGGATTGCAAATAGTATGTACATAGGACATTTACGCCCATGAACAAAAAAGTCAGAAAATAAATCCGAATAATTGATGGCGCTATTGCAAGAAACTCCGGCGTAGCGGTCATGAACAGCCGAATAATTTCTGAAGGGAAGAGCAGCCCAATAGAAGTAAACAATATGCCCTTCAAAATAACGGTTGTCATTGCCATGCGAAAAGTTGTCTTGATACGGCCAGTTTCTCCAGCTCCGAAATTCGTGGATACAATCGGCTGTAATGCCTGCCCGACACCACTGAATAAAGCTTGAAATAGTGAAGCGATAGTAGCAATGACGCCAAAAACGGCTAATTGGGCTGACCCGCCATAACGTACAATCTTGTTATTGAGAATACAAATTAGAACGACATTCGCTAAATCCAAAAGTCCCGAAGCGAAGCCGGTCGTAACGATTTTTTTAAAGGTTCCGAACAGTTTGTTCGGCTTAACCAGTTTAAGCTGACAGGCTGGGGATAGAAAATGACTGCACAGGATCAGAGTTTGTATTGTTGTCCCAATTACTGTTGCTATGGCAGCCCCGCTAATGCCCATACCCAATGGGAAAACAAAGAACCAATCGCCAAAGATATTGACTGCCCCACCAATGAGGACTGAACGCATAGCAAGTCTGGGTGCGTTATCGTTTCGGATGAAGCAGGCCAAGAAGACAGAAAAAAGGAACACGGGACAAAAAATAATGATCCATCTTGCGTATTTCATGACCAACGGCATTATGCTTTCGTCAGCACCAAAAATCGTGAAAATTGTTTCCGCAAAAAGTGCGAAAGAAACCCAAAAAATAGCTGTTAATACGCTCATTTTTATAAGGGCTGCTGTGAAGTATGAGTTTGCCTCTTTTTCGTTTCCTTCTCCTTTTGCGTTACTCATAAGTACCGAACCGCCAATACCGCAGAGTATGGCAAAAAAAACGGTTGCGCCATATAAAGGAGCAATTACTGCCATTGCAGCGGTTCCATTCGGCCCCTCCGATTGTCCGACAGCAATCGTATCGACAAAACTGTAAATCGACATGACAATTGCGCTTCCCATAGAAGCAAACAGATACTTAAAATAGATGCTTTTAATGTTGCTTTTCAGTAGTTCCATGGCTGTATTTGCCACCTCCAAAATAAAAAACTGGGTAAAATACCGGGCGCGCCCGACATCTTATCCAGCATATAATCAGAATTATACACCCTCCGATGACTGCACAAGTGAAATTTTCACTTGAGTTCGAAGCATATGTTAACATGCTCAAAAATTTATGTCAAATAAAAATTACTGCCCGTGTCATGATTCGCTTGTGCCATTTTGTTTTGATTGTACAATTGCATACACAAGCCTAACCCCTAAAAAAATTATGCCTAAGAATATGCTCGTCAATTTGTTTGGATGCGGCATCCAGACACTCTTTTGCATCGGCACCTGCTGCGACTTCCAAAAATGCGGAAGAAAAAGTTTTACTAAAAAAAGGATAAGCGGGGGTTATTGGACGCGTGTAAACAACGTCATGCAACTGAGAAAAAATCACATCAATACAGTTCGAAGTTGCGTTGAAACCCTGCAATATGTTAAAAATCTCCTTTAAAATCGGGACCCCGCTATATTTTGCGTATTGCAACTGGTTCTCCAGAGACAAAACAAACTGCATAAACATCCAACATTCTTTCGGGTGCTTCGTTTGCGCGGACATACACAATCCCCAACTTCCGTGAGAAACAGCGCTGCAGAGGTGCTTGGGCAACGGAATGACACCGACGCGTTTCTGTTTTTCAGGAGCGAGCGCAAAAAAAGCGCTTGGTAAAGAAAGACTCATTGCAAAATGATCCGGAAAAAGGTGATGAAGGTCTTCCATGTGCGTGTATCGATAACGATGGAATAGATCTCCGAGCCAGGTGATTGCTTCGACGGTCGAAGGGCTATTCAGGTAACCGTTTGTGTGGGAAAGCTTTTCATCAAAAATTTCCCCTTTATTCTGAATGATGAAAGGGAGTGTGGAATAACTGATCCACTCACCTTGCTTACTGGTCAGTCCTCGACCGGTATCCATAAGCAGGGGGTATTGAATGTCCGTTTTTGATCGAATGACGGAGCAGATTTCGAGAAATTCGTCCCAAGACCAAGCATCTGCAATGTCGTTTGGAATACGAATATGAAGGCGTGAGAATAATTCGCGATCGTATATGATACAAAGGGACGATTCGTAATATCCAAAATGGTATAAATGATTCTTATAAGTACCCTGTCGAAGAATAGTCGGTATAAACCGATTCAAATACTCTTGCGAAACAAAGGAATCAAGCGGCTGAAGCGATTTCATATATGCCCAATAGGAAACATCTGGGCCATCCAGCGTAAAGATATCCGGTGCGTTACCGCTAGCAAATGCGCGGAAAAGCGTATCTCGCAACGGAACAAGATCGTTATAAATAAATGTAATTTCAACTGAAAATCCATTATTCAGAGCGTTAAAGCGGTTTACAAGGTCGACCCAATAAGCTTCTTCGTTCCGCTCAATTGGGCACAAATAGAATCGAAGGGGCGCGCTCTCCGATTGGCCGGAGACATAACTGCCTTTTCCTTGAATGCGCTGAATATATCCTTCTTGCGATAAGGACTTCAGCGCTTGGGTGATCGTGCTCTTACTCACGGAGAACTGTTTCATAAGAACATTATCGGACGGAATCAAATCACCCGCTTTATATTTTCCAGATTTGATCTCCGCTAGAAGTATGTTTTGAATCCGCTGATACTTGTGTAAATTATCTTCCATAGCTACCTCAAAGAGAATTGCTTGACAGCAATGTTCTATCATGCTAATATTATTGTATCATAAGTTGTTCGAACAAGCAAGCCTTTTCATAAAACAAGCAGAATCTTTAATAATCCCGGAAGGGATTTCATTATTAGTCAAAGTTAATCGAACAACCGAACAAGATGGAAGGAACGAAACATGAAAACCGGTGAACAAACAGCGTGCTCGCGCGTTTTCCCGTCAGACGCGAAAGAAATGGCCTTTCTGTTGGGAGGCATCGGTACGGGAAACGTATCAGTAGGGGCACGCGGAGAACTGAAGGATTGGGAGATTTTTAACTGGCCAGATAAACACTCAAAATTTCCGTTTGCTTTTTTTGCGATTTGGGCAAAGAACTGTGCTATGCAAAAACCCGTTGCGAAGATTCTTGAATCCCGGCTGCATTCGCCGTTTACAAGTTCTCATGGGTATCTGCAGCATGAGTTGGTCAATCTGCCGCGATTCAAAGATTCAACGGCTGCGTGCGAATATCCCTTTATAAAAGTTGCTTTTTACGACGACGATTTACCGGTGCAAGTCGAGATGGAGGCGTTTACGCCGTTTATTCCGTTAAATGCCGACGATTCTGGAATTCCAGCAACAATAGTACGCTACCACGTACGAAACACATCGACTGAACAAACGGACGTTTCCATTGTCGGAACCTTACCAAATGCTGCTGGGTTTAAAGGTTATGATGTGATCGAAAACCTGATTCTGGCAGATGAAGTCCAAAATGAATTTCGTGACATTAGTGGTGCTAAAGGATTGTATTATCAACCTAAAACGCTTTCAAAGATGGACGTACATTACGGCAACATGGCTATCATGACCACTAATGAGAGCGTCACATATAAAACTCATTGGTTTGATGGAGAATGGGTGGATGGAGTTCAGGATTTCTGGGACGATTTCACGGCGGATGGACGCCTCGATCCCGAATCGCACTCCAGTACGATTGGTTGCGAGTTTGCGCAATTTCACTCGGATTTTAGTTTTTTGAAAAGAAAAGAAAAAATCGGTTCCATCGGCTCGAACTACACGATCGCGCCTGGCGAAGAACGTATATTTGAATTTGTGATTTCCTGGTATTTTCCAAATCGTGTGAAAGCATGGATTGAGTTTGATAAGGACGTTGCCGCAATGGAGGCGGGACGGTTCGGCACGATACGAAACTACTACGCAACCAAATTTTCTGATGCGTGGGATGCTGGGACGTATCTGATTTGCAACATGGAGCGTTTGGAAAACGAGAGCCGAGCTTTTCAACGAGCGGTTTACCATGAGACTACATTACCAAAGGAAATCATCGATGCGATGACGTCGAACATTACTACACTTCGCAGTAACACCTGCTTTCGCCTGGAGGATGGAACGTTTTGCGGATTCGAAGGGATACGTGACCACATAGGGTGTGGCTACGGCAGCGTTCCGCATGTATGGAATTATGCGCAAACGGTTGCCTTTCTGTTCCCGGAATTGGAGAAGACCATGCGCCGTGTTGAGTTCGCAAAGGAAGTAGATTCTGAAGGATGCATGTCCACGAGAATGTTCAGCGTATTTGACCAAGAACGGTATGCTATGGTTCCAGCTTGCGACGGGCAGTTGGGCAGCGTCGTCCGGCTTTATCGGGAGTTTCGCAATACTGGTGATCTTGCATTGATCTGCGAGCTTTGGCCCCATGTCATAAGAACGATGGATTATGCGTTCCGGGTATGGGATAGGGATGGAGATGATGTGCTCGACGGGCAGCAGAACACCACATATGATATCGAGTTCTACGGACCAAATCCAATGACGCAGGGCATTTTTTTGGCCGCGCTTGCGGCATGTGAGAAAATGGCGGCTGCGTTGGGAGACGAAGAGCGGCGGCGACAATATCATCATTCCTTTGAAAAAGGGAGTAAAAAATCTGACGAACTGCTTTTTAATGGGGAATACTACCGCCAATCTGACCAACATATTGACCAATACCGATATCAATATGGGGAAGGGTGCCTTTCTGATCAACTGCTTGGACAGTTTCTTGCCGATATGGCCGGGCTTTCGGACATATGGCCTGAGGCGCATATGAAAGCGGCAGTTCAATCCATTTTTCAATATAATTTCAAAGAGGATTTCTTTCACACGGACAGTGTGCATCGCGCTTATGCGATTAACGACGAAAAAGGGCTTGTAATCGCAACATGGCCGAAAGGTGGCCGGTCGCGTTTTCCGCTTTCCTATGCGGGTGAAGTTTGGACCGGCGTGGAATACGAGGTTGCTGCACTTCTCATCAGGCTGGGATTTGTAGGGGAGGGGGTGCGTTTGGTACGCGCCGTTCGAGACCGCTATGATGGCTATAAACGAAACCCATATAGTGAAGTGGAATCGGGTCACCATTATACGCGGGCGATGTCGAGCTTTGGCGTTTATAAAGAGATAATAGGGATGGACGCCAATCTTCCTGATGGAACGATTCGGTTTTCACCTAAAGTGTTTGCGGACGATTTCTCCTGTTTCTTCATTTGTGGTTGTGCATGGGGAATCTATAGGCAGAAACGTATGGCAAGCGGACAAGTCACTCGCGAAATTGAGGTGTTGTACGGGTCGTTAAAAGGGATTGCCTTATTAACGGATCCCGAACAATAATAAAAGGAGGAGAAATTATGAAAAAGCTACTTGCATTACTACTGGTCGTGTTGATGACTCTTGGGCTCATGCTGGGCTGTGCGAAGACTCAGACGGAAATGGCAGCAATGAGTGATGAATCAACAGAGGCGCCTGCTGCGGTGGAGCCTTCCTCAACAACAACGGAAGCGGAACCGGTTACAATCACCTTTGCTGAACATGTAGCGGATATCGAAAATCAGGAAGCGCATCTGGCAAAGATTATCGATGCGTTTGAAGCGGCAAACCCGAATATAACAGTGGAGATTACTGGCCGCGAAGTATCCGAACACAACACACAGATGGCTCTGCTCGCAGGGGAGAACAACTTACCCGACATTCTTTGGCTTGAACAGGCTTCGGCACAGGAATTTGCTAAAAATGGATACCTTTACGACCTGAGTGCCGCACTTGATCAGTATGGCATTAACGATAGTTTATTGCCGGGCCTTGTACACTGCTGTACGGTCGATAGTAAAGACTATGGTATGCCAAGCGAAATCATGATGGTGGGGTTCTTCTATAACAAAGCAATTTTTGAACAAAACGGACTGACTGTTCCAACGACGTATGAAGAATTCATGAATGTTGTTAAAACGCTTACAGACAATGGCGTAACGCCGATTGCGATTGGATCAAAGTCTAATTTCAGTGTATGGGCATTTGAAACAATGCTGGCAAGGTACGGATTCTTTGATAAGCTAACCGGACTGAACAACGGCGATATTTCATGGGTGAATGATGATTTCGTCCATTACTTCGAAAAAGTAGCTGCAATGCGCGAGGCAGGAGCGTTTTCAAAGGATGCTGCCAATATGGATTACTTCCAGGCGAAGGAAGTATTCTTGGCGGGAAACGCGGCCATGTTTAATACGGGAGCCTGGGATATCGGCGATTTCGAGCGTAGCGCAATTGCAAGCCAAATCGGCTTCTTCTGGGGACCGACGTTCTCCGACAGCACATATAATCAAAAAGTTGCGATTAAAGCGGCCGGCGGTGTATACTGTGTGTCACAAAAAGCAGCCGAAGATCCTGCGGTTCTGGATGCAGTTATGAAGTTCTGGTCATTCTATTACGGGCCGGAAGGCACTAAGATTATTGCGGAGGAAACGGCGGGATTGCCTTGTTCTTCTTATAGCGGAACGATTGACGCGACTCAGCATCCGGTTCTTGCGACGATGATCACGGCTCTGAATGACGATTGGCAGGCAGTTACGGAACCGTTCAACTCCCTGACGACAAATGTGGCGTACGGATTCTTTGATGCAACACAGGGCGTTATCACTGGCGTGTATTCGCCAGAAGAAGCGGCTGCATACGTTGAAGGACTTCAAGCACTCGAACGATAATGAGTGATGGATGTGCGCCAACTTGCAAGTATGTTGGTTGGCGCACGTCCTAACAAGGAGTATAACAATATGAAGCAACTCAGCTCTAAGTGGACAAAGGCGATCTTGATCGTACCTACATTTTTGATCTATACTGCCTTTCTCATTGTACCCATTTTTATTGCTATTTATTACAGCATGACGAATTACAGCGGCATTGGAAAGGCCGTGTTCGTGGGCTTGAAAAACTACAAACTGATGCTTTCGGATAAGCTGTTTTTAGTAGCGCTGAAAGACACGGGAATACTTCTTGCTATATGTATTCTCCTGCTGTTTGTCCTCTCTTTTATCGTTGCACTGTTGCTAAACAAAGATTTTCGCGGAGGAGCGATCGTTAAGGCGATTGTATTTGCGCCTTATGTAATAGCTCCAATTTTAGTTGGTATCATATGGACATACTTGCTAAACCCTAATTATGGGTTGTTTGACTCGTTTTTCCGTTTAATAGGACTGGATAAGTTAGCGATAGAGTGGATTGGCGGGACAAAATGGTCACCTGTAGCATACGCAATTGTTTTTACTTGGCAGGTATTGGGATTTCATGCGACAATTTTTCTAGCGGGAATAAAAACGATCCCTGCTGATTTGTATGAAGCCGCACAGATTGATGGGGCGGGTAAACTTCGTCGTGTTTTTTCGATTACGATTCCTTTACTGAAGGAAACAATTATTATAAATTCAGTGCTGATTATTACCGGCGTTTTCAAGATTTACGAACTGGTCTACCAACTTACGAACGGTGGACCGGCTCATCAGTCCGAAGTGCTGGTGTCATATATGTTCTACACAGTTTTTACTTCCAGACGTTATGGTTATGGCATGGCAATTGCTACCATTGTGCTTTTGCTTTCGGTCGTTGGGTCATTTATGTATATACGCTTGTCTAGCCAAAAGCAACGCAAAGAAAGGACAGAAAATTGAGGAAAAAGGCAAAAGGACTTAACTTTACATATGTTGCCGTGGCGTTTTTAGTGATAGCATCATTGATGCCGTTGCTCTGGGGCATTTTGATTTCTTTTAAAACAAACGGAGAGATTGTGAATTCTCCGTTATCGTGGCCGGCAGATTTTTCGTTCGAAAATTATCGTAGAGCATTGGATGTATTAGACCTTGGCGCTATGTATAAAAATACTTTGATACTCGTTGTTTTTTCGACGTTTCTGAGTGTTGTTCTAACGTTTATGAGCTCGTTTGCAATCACACGTATGCACTACAAAAAAAAGAAAATTTCGGAGAATATTTATTTATACTTACTCATTGGGCTTGCTGTTCCGGTCTATATTTTACTTTTTCCGATCTATCGTATTGATTCGACACTTGGAATTCTCGGTACACGACTCGGTTTAATCTTACCATATACGGCGATCAATGTTTCCTTTAACACACTATTGTTTGTTGGTTTTCTCCGAGACTTTCCGAATGAAGTCGAAGAAGCGGCTATCATCGATGGGTGCAGTGTGTTTCAGCTATGCTGGCGAGTTATTGCGCCGATAATGAAACCGATCATAGTAACGGTTATCATATTTAACGCAATATATGTTTTTAACGAATATCCGTTTGCGTCCACATTTATTACGGACACAAGCAAAGCGACCTTGTCCATGATGTCGGGCATGTTTAAAAGTCAGTACTCCATGGATTACAGTGGTATTATTGCTGCCAGTTTCATGATTATGATTCCCGAACTGATATTTTACACATATTTCCAAAAGCAGATTATCAGCGGAATGACAGATGGCGCAGTGAAGGGATAGAACATGATCTTTATTTCTTCATATTTTTATCTCTGTAATAAACAACTTTAAAATAAAACGAATACGAGATTTGATTTTGTTTATATGAAGGCTATCAACCGGTTGACATTCATTCTTATAAAATATATCATCAACGTAGCAAAACAGTTTCGTAGGGGGCCAATTTGAAGAATATTGGAATTAAGGATGTTGCGAGAAGAGCCAATACATCCGTAGCGACCGTGTCCCGTGTATTAAATAAGCGCGGTTATATTTCTGATGAAATGTATAAAAAAGTTTATTCGGCTATGGATGAATTGGACTATCACCCAAATCAAATAGCTCGCAGTTTATTTCTACATCGCACATATTATGTCGGCTTGATAATACCTGATGTGAGTCATCCTTTTTTTTCTCAACTTACAAAGGAAATAGAATTAGCGTTTAATTCTCGAGGATATAAATTAATGCTTTGCGATACAATTGGGGAAACAGATCGCGAGCGCGAATACTTAGGAATGCTTCGAGAAAACAAAGTAGATGGCATCATAATCGGAAGCCATTTATTAGAGACGGATGACTATTTGAAGGCAAACCTACCGATTGTATCAATAGATATGGATTTCGGACCGGAAATTATAAATATCTCATCTAATCATGAAAAAGGAGGAGAAATCGCTGCAGAGACGCTTATAGAAAATGGGTGTAAGAATGTAGTACAAATAATGGGAAATAGGAAAGTAAAAACTACTTCTCATCGACGGCATGAAGTCTTTCAGCATGTAATGGAAGAGAACAACTGCAACTGCATTACTTTGGAATTGGAAAGCCGGGAGTTTTCAACAGATGCATACCGGAATATTGCCAATCGACTTTTTTGCAGTGAGGTCAAGATTGATGGGGTGTTTGCTGTCGATACAATCGCCGCAAGAGTTATTCAAGCAGCACATGAGAGAGGAATCAATATACCGGGAGAATTAAAGATCATCGGCTATGACGGAACGGATATTGCAGATTTAACCTACCCAAAGCTTACTACCATCCAACAGTCCTATCGGGACATTTCAAACTCAATCGTTGAAACCCTATGTGCGATTATTGATGGCGAATCACCAAACGCTCGAAATGTCTATCATGATGTCACTTTAATCAAGGGCGGGACAACGCTGTAAAAAAAGTATATCAACCGCTTGACAGAACAAGTTGAATGCGATACATTTATGTTAACCGCTTGACACATCTTTGAAAATGTCTACTCAATATGTTAACCGCTTGACACATCTTTGAAAATGTCTACTCAATATGTTAACCGCTTGACATGTCGCAAAATGCGTCTCGAGGCAAAAACAATTTAAGGGGGAAGGAAAATGTTAAAAAAGATTGGAGTCTCTATTCTCTGCATCACTCTGATACTTGCTTTTGTTGGTTGTTCGAGCCCGGCGCCAACGAGTACAACCGAGAAACCGGAAGCCACAGAAGCAGTAACAAGCACGGAAACAACAGATTCTGCACAACAGGAACCGGTCGTGATTAGTCTGGGCATGCATGTTGCGGATACACAAGCACAGGAACCTGCGACATGGGCGATCATCAAAGCATTTGAAGCAGCTAACCCCAACATCAAAGTAAATATTATTGGCGCAGAAACAGACGAGCATGTAAAGAACATGAAATTGCTTAGCCAGACGGGAGAACTTCCGGATATCTTCTGGATGCTCCCAGCGCCGGCAAAAGAAATGCAGGAAGCCGGATACCTTCTTGATTTAACTGAGTTTCTGGATAGTAATCCGGTAGTATCCGATTATCTTCCGCAAAGCATGAAGGACGCCGCAAATGCGGATGGTTTCCAATATGGGTTACCATATCAACCTCTTGTAACCGGATTTTGGTACAACAAGGCGCTATTTCAGGAGTATGGAGTAGCGGAACCAGTTCCGGGGACTACTTTTGACGAACTGATGAGTATGGTTGCGGTTTTCAAATCCCACAACGTGGCCACGATTGCTCAAGGTGCGAAGAGCCCATTCAGTGTTTGGGCGTGGCTTACCGCCTATTGTCGGTATGGATATTATGACAGAATCGACAATATTTTAGCCGGAAGTGATAAGTTCAACAACACTGATTTTGCAGCATTTTATGGAAAGATCGCAGAATTGAGTAAAGCAGGCGCATTTCCGACAAATATCGCAACGATTGATTATTTCCAGGCAAAGGATATGTTCTTGCAAGGTCAGTCCGCAATGTTTGATTCCGGTCACTGGGATGCGCAGGCAATCAGTGAAGCGCTTGGCGAAAATGCCGGTTTCTGGTGGGGCCCAACATTCACGGATGGCGTTGGCGACCAGAAGGTTCTGATGAAAGTATCGGCTGCACCTTTTGTTGTCAGCGCGAAAGTTGCCGATGATCCGGCGAAGACGGACGCCGTTTACAAATTCCTGGCGTTCTACTACGGCGAAGAAGCAGCGAAAATCACTGTAGAAAACTCTGGCATTCCGGTCATTAACTTTCTGCCGGATGTGGACACCAGTAGCAATCCTGCCTATACTGCGCTATTGCAGGCGCTGGCGTTGAATGACTGGAAGAGCCCGTATGCTCAGCCGGATTTGATTGTTAGTGAAGCCGTACAAAATGCAATGTATGACAGCCTCTATGGTGTCATGGTTGGTACTTACACACCAGAGCAAGCATTAGGTGTGATCGACACAGCAATTGCAAACGATTGAATAATTGAACGAGATTGTGAAACTGGGGTAGTATTACCCCAGTTTCACAGCTGACCCAATAATGGAAGGAGTATGATCATGAGATGTTTAAGTAGTACGCGGAATAAGCTTATCATGCTATTACCGACACTCGCTGTATATATTGTCTACATTATTGTGCCTATTTTTGTTGCAATTTTTTACAGCCTCACAAAATATTCTGGCATTGGGAAGCCGAAATTTGTTGGATTTAAAAACTACGAGAGATTATTTAGCGACCCCAATTTCAGTGTTGCGCTCAAGAATACAATTATTTTATTTGTTGTCGCATTTGTTCTTCTTTTGTTTTGCTCTTTCCTTTTGGCTTTACTTCTAGACTCAAAATTGAAGGGATCAACGATTGCGAAATCAATGATTTTTTCACCGGCAATCATTGCACCGATTATCATTGGTATTATTTGGTGGTTTATCTTTGATCCACAGATTGGTTTTTTAAACTCGCTACTGACACGAGTTGGAAACGAAAGCTGGAGAACAATGTGGATCGGAGATGGAACTTTAGCGCCGTATTCGATCGCATTTATCTATTTCTGGCAACAATTAGGCTTTATCACTACAATATTTTTTGCCGGGCTACAGATGATTCCGAACGAATTGTTTGAAGCTGCTGCAATAGACGGCGCAAACAGATTTAAAAAGGTAATTCACATCACCATTCCGATGTTGAAAGAAACGATTCAAATCGTTGTAATATTGATTATTACGGGCTGTTTTAAAGTGTTTGAAATCGTATTGCAGTTAACCAATGGGGGGCCGAACCATCTTTCTGAAGTTTTAGTCACATACACTTATTTAACGACTTTCAAAGCGGGACAATATGGTTATGGAATGTCAATGGCCGTCGTTACATTCTTGATTGCGATTATGCTTTCGATTGGCTACATACTCATTCCCAAAGGCCGCAAGACAGCGGAAGGAGACATGTAATGATGAATGCACAGAGCGGGTCAAGCAAAAAACTTACGGCAGCGCTGTATTTCATACTCTTTTTTGTGACGCTTCTTGTTGTTTTCCCGCTGATATGGACTATATTGCTGTCATTTAAAACCAATAGCGAAATATTGACAACGCCATTTTCGTTGCCAAAAACATTTAGCTTTGAAAACTATACCCGAGCGTTTGAAACCTTGAATCTTTTTGGCTTATACAAGAACACGCTTATTATTGCATTTTTTGCGATCTCAATTGAGCTCGTGATTACTTTTATGAGCGGTTTTGCGTTGAGCAAAATGATATTTAAAAACCCAGCGCTGAAGAAATTCATCTATACATTCTTAATTATTGGATTAACGATACCACCGTTTATTTTGCTTTTCCCAATATTTAAAATGACGGCATTCTTTAAATTACAAGGAACTTATGCGGCAATTATATTGCCTTATATCGCAACATCTATTTCGTTTAACACATTGTTGTTTACCGGGTATTTGAGCAGTTTACCAAAGGAAATTGACGAAGCTGCGCTCATCGACGGATGTGATCTCTATAAGCTTTGTACAAGGATTATTATTCCGATGGCAAAACCTGTTATAGCGACGATTTTAGTATTCAACGTGCTATATATTTGGAATGAGTTTCCGCTAGCTTCCACCTTAATCACCGATTCGGCAAAGCACACAATATCCTTGGGGGCGTCATACTTCAAAGGAAGATGGAATGTGGATTATACAGGCATCATGGCATCGAGCGTAATGATCATTATTCCACAGCTGTTGTTTTATGGATTTTTCCAACGTTATATTGTTGACGGTATGACTGCGGGTGCAGTCAAAGGATAATAATAGATAAGGATTGGTACAGCAATATGAGTAATTACAATGGGATGTTTGAAAATCTAACCAAAATAACCAAAGCGAGAACCTGCAGAATTTCAAGTTGGGACAAGACTGGCGGAAACCAGGACAATTGGATGGTTCCGGCAAATGAAACTCTGGTATTGGGGGAACTCATTGGGCCTGGTTGTATTAATCACATTTGGATGACGACGTCCTGTAGAAGAATAGCGGCGCCATCGTTGATCGATCCAATCGGAAACGGACATTCCGCGCCGGTGAACGAGATTCATCCGGCGCTTGGCGTCGTGTGGGACGCGTATGATCCGGACTATTACAGAAAAGTTCTTATCAAGATTACGTGGGAACATCAAGAAAATCCAAGCGTCCTGGTTCCTTTAGGGGATTTCTTTGGAATTGGAAACAGTATGCCCGGGAATTATACATCCTTGCCGTTTAACGTTTCTGTGAAACCGGAGGAAGCGTTTAAATTTGGGGGTCCTGCATCCGTTTCTTGCTATATGCCGATGCCATTTAATGAAAAGGCAAAGATTGAGGTGATCAACGAAAACGATGTGCCATTCATCTTGTACTTTCATATCGATTACGAGCTATATAAAGAAAAACTCGACAAGGATACGGTGTATTTCCATGCTTGCTGGAAAAGAGAAATGCCTTGCAATGGGTGGGGAGCAGATTTGCAAGTGAATACACCGGAAGTGAACAGCGTTGTTAACCTTGATGGTGCTGGTAATTATGTATTGCTGGAAGCGGAAGGGGAAGGGCACTATGTCGGCTGCAATTTAACGGTGAATCATTTCCAAGGCAGTTGGTGGGGTGAAGGCGACGACATGATCTTTATCGATGGCGAGCAAATGCCAAGCATTGTCGGCACAGGATCAGAAGACTATTTCAATCATGCATGGGGAATGCAGCGTAATGCATTTCCGTTCTTTGGCTCGATTATTCATGAAGGGGACGTGCCGGGATGTCAGGTGTCATACCGTTTTCATATCGCGGACCCCGTTCGTTTCTCAAAAAGCATAAAGGTAACAATGGAGCATGGGCACGCGAATCATCTATCGGATGACTGGAGTTCGACCGCGTATTGGTATCAAACCTTACCATCCAAGCCTTTGACAATTCTGCCGGTAGAAAAGAGACTGCCACTTATTCCGGGTAGGTCTGTTTTAAAGAAAGAGTATACCGGAGTCATGCAAGAAGATATGAAAGCGGCTCACGAAAGCTATAAGGCTCGTTACAAAAAGAGCAATGAAGCCCGGCAGCAAGTTTTGCGTTCAAAAGAGGAAAAAGCGCGCGAGGAATCTGCGGCAAACATTAAACTGGTAAAAGAATCAAGAGAATTATATTAATAGGGATCGTATAAAAATGACAAAACATGAGGAAGCGCTTCGTAAAGCGGAGCTGTCCCTGCTTGAGCTATCGAAGAAGGTAAGCGAAGCAAAACATCGACAAATGTGGCACTTTAGCCCCAAAGCAGGGTGGATGAATGATCCGAACGGATTGATATTTTTCAAGGGTAAGTACCATATTTTTTACCAATTCAACCCATATGGCGCAAAATGGAGCGCCATGCACTGGGGGCATGCAATCAGCGATGACCTTGTAAACTGGGAACATTTACCGATCGCACTCGCTCCAAGCGAATCCTATGACAACCACCCGCAAGGCGGTTGCTTCTCGGGTTCGGCAGTAGATGATAATGGCGTGTTAACTTTGATTTATACTGCTACTACTAACTATGGGGACGGGTTTGTTCAGAGCCAGTGCATTGCTACTTCGAAAGACGGGATCCACTTTGAAAAGTATGAAGGGAATCCCGTTATTCCGGGACCGCCCGCCTGCGGCTCCAAGGATTTTCGTGATCCGAAGGTATGGAAGCATCATGATCAATGGTATATGGTTGTCGGTTCATCAAAGGATAACAGAGGCAAGGCATTGCTATATCAGTCCGACGATCTAAGGAAATGGCAATTTGTCAACGTATTGTGCGAGAGCCGCGGCGAATTGGGAACGATGTGGGAATGCCCGGACTTTTTCGAGATCGACGGCAAATCCGTTTTGATGTTTTCTCCAATGGGGTTAGGCGATCGAAAGACGGTTTATTTAGTTGGAAATATGGACTATAAAACGGGCAAGCTCCATTATCAATCTACTGGCGAAGTTGATTGGGGATTTGATTTTTATGCGCCGCAATCTATGATCGACGACAAGGGTAGGCGCATCATTTTTGCCTGGGCAAATGCCTGGGATTGGATGCCGTGGTGGAAAGATTTTGGTCCGACAGAAACCGAAGGTTGGTGTGGTTCGCTTTCGTTTCCGAGACAGATTAAGCTTATGAAGGACGGAAAGCTGCAATTTATACCGGTTGATGAAATCGAGAAGCTGCGCGTATCGGAAAAAGAATCCGTGAACTTGAATGTTTCGGACGCGAGAAGGGTTTCCTTACCGGCAAGCGGAAAAACCGCGTATGAGATGAAACTTGAGCTTGACTTGGAAAATAGCGGCGCAAAGCAAGCCGTGATTGAGCTGAAGGCAGATGAAGAAAAGAGCATAAAACTATGTTGCGATCTTGCGTCCGCTGAGATCAGTATCGATCGTAGCAATTCAGATGGGTGGAGTACGGGAATAAATAGATGCCCGCTAGAATCCGCGGGAAAGAGTAAACTCGTGATCCTTGTGTATGTGGATAGAAGTTATGTCGAAGTATATACAGATCACTATCGAACTGTGTTATCAAGCAACGTATTTTCCGACGAAAAAGCGACGCAAGCGTTCATTTGCGCAAAGGGAGGCAATCTCCGAGGAAAAGTGACATGCTACGAACTGGGAGCAATGAAGGTAACAGGGTGATTGCGTTAGTTTGCGCGTTATTCGCATTCCGATTGTGATATCCGATGTGAAAAAACAGTGAAAATGGAGATGCCCTCCAATCCGTCGGGTTTGCGCTTGCGAATTGGGTGGTATCTCATCATCCCAATCATTTTCTTCTAGAATGGCAGGCACCCCTACATCAGTGAAACAGTTGCATTTGTAGCATGACGAGAAATGAAGGAGGGAAGGTATTGTATCATATTACAGCTCTTGGAGAATTGTTGATTGATTTTACGGAGAGTGGTTTATCCAGCGCCGGGATGAAGCTTTTCGAGCAGAATCCAGGCGGTGCAGCGGCGAATGTTCTTGCTGCTATGACAAAATTAGGGGATCATACGGCGTTTATCGGGAAAGTCGGCAATGATATGCATGGCCGGTTTCTGAAAGAAACACTCGACAATGTAGGAATCGATACAACCGGTCTCGTGATGTCGGATGATTTTTTCACAACACTCGCGTTCGTGGCGCTGTCTCCAAGCGGAGAGAGAACATTCTCGTTTGCGCGCAAACCAGGCGCTGATACGCAATTGACAGTGGAAGAAGTGAATCATGCCATCCTGAAATCGACTGGGATTCTTCACATAGGATCGCTTTCGCTGACGGATGAACCCGTAAGGAGTGCGACTCACTTCGCGGTGAAAGCAGCGAAATCTGCCGGGGCTGTCATCTCTTACGACCCGAATTATCGTGCGTCTCTTTGGGAAAATGAAGCGATGGCAAAGGCGCGCATGCGTGAGTTGCTCCCTTATATCGATGTGATGAAGCTGAGCGATGAGGAAACAGCACTTCTTACGGATGAAACGGAACCTGAACAAGCAGCGAGACGGTTGAATGAAAAGGGAATACACTGCGTAGCCGTCACGCTCGGTAAAAAGGGCGCGTTCATTTCGATCAATGGGGTTAGCGAGTTTGTTCAGGGATATCCAATTCCTGCGATTGATACAACAGGAGCGGGAGATGCATTCTGGGGAGGGTTTCTGCATAGGATGGTTACATTGAAGAAACGACCAGAACAATTAGTATTAGCTGAAGCAATTGATTGTGCAGAATGGGGAAACGCGGTTGCTACTTGCTGTGTACAGAAACGAGGCGCTATTCCTGCGATGCCATCGCTTGAAGACGTTAAGGTATTGATGGCAGAAAAGTAATTTTAGCTATTTAGAAAACTAGCCGAAGTTGGAGTATAATTGTGTCGACTATTACTATTGAAACGAGAGAGCGGCACGCTTCTGACTTCAGTGAGGTGTTCACCAAATAGTAGTTCAGAAAATTGATATTCAGACGGCTTCTGAGGTCGTTTTCTGGGCAAATTCAGCTGGTGTTAGGTATGTTAGTGCGCTGTGCGGACGGAACTCGTTGTAGTCCCTTCGCCAGCGCTCTATCTTGTTTCTTGCATCCTCCAGAGACATAAACCAGTTCATATTCGGGCATTCGTCCCGGAAGCTGCCGTTGAACGATTCGATATGCGGGTTGCCCGTTGGCGTGCCATGACGGGAGTAATCGAGCTTGACCTTGTTGAAGTACGCCCAGGCATCCAATGCCCGGGAGATGAACTCAGGTCCGTTGTCGACCTTGATCCGTTGAGGCAGCCCGCGGGCTGCCTTGATTTTTTCGAGCTCGTCGCAGACCTGCTTGCCCTTGATCGATTTGTCCACGTATATGGCTAAGCTATCCCGGCTGAACGTGTCCAGCACCGTCAGCGCCCTGAACCGCTTACCGTTGCACAATTGATTCTCTGCTCCACCAACAACGGTAGGATAAGTATTTGCAGTATCCTTTTGGTTTCTTACATCAATTTATTTCAGTTCGAAAGTTCGGACAGCAACACAATAAAACTTATTGGATAATAGTTATATATACTATGGATTGGTTTTCAAATTGCCCTGCTATATCCCGTTCTCCAGCAGCCCATTCACGCCAGACGAAACAATGATACTCAACGCCTTAGATATTTCTTCGATTGATTCTGTTCTGTCAGAATTAAACCATTTTTGATAAACAGTAATCATACCCGCTATTGCATAATCAAAGACAAGATCCAGCGTGCTTTTGTTCATACTGATTTGTTCGGAAAAAGACTTTTTAATATTGACCTCCAACGCCTGGATGATCTTGGAAATCAAACTTGTATTGCTATCCATCTTCATTAAATGACTATAGAAGTCAAAATCACTATTGATAATCGTCGTCAGTTTTTTGAATATCTCGTAAGGTTCATGTAAAAGCTGCTTAAAATCGACATCCCGCAAAGCATCAATGAAGGCCATGATGATTTCGTTTTCGATCTCATCAACAACCGAATATACTCCAGCGTAGTAATTGTAAAATGTTTTGCGATTGATCACAGCAGTGTCTGCGATGTCCTTGATTGTTATTTTTTGTATGTCTTTTTCCGACAACAACTCGGCAAACGCATTGCGTATTGCCTTTTTTGTTTTGATCACTCGCAGATCTGTCTTTTCCGGACTATTCATTAGCCACATCCTCTTTCACATAAGTCGATTTCAACGTGGGTTATTCCACGTTTAATGTGAATTTGACCATTGTCATTGCCTTTACACTTGCATTATATTATACACATGTTTCTTATGTCAACATCGAGTATTTATATATGAACAGGTTGGTGAGAAAATGAGAACAGACAATTCGGCGAAATTTTTGGCGCTTCACTTCGGAGCGTATGCCAACGAAATTTTAATGTCAGAGGGTATGCAGTACGAAAAAACGCTTCCACACCATGGCGAAGTCACTTGTTACGATCATTCCGTTTCGGTCGCATGGCTGAGTACAAGGCTTGCGGAACAATTTCATTACAATGTCGACATGAAAAGTTTGGTGAGAGGCGCCTTGTTGCATGATTACTATTTGTATGATTGGCACGCTGCAAACGATGGGCATCGTTTTCATGGGTTTTACCATGCAAAACGCGCTTTACGAAATGCGGAAAGTGATTTTTCATTGTCTGATATTGAACGAGATATCATTGTCAAGCATATGTTCCCCCTTAATCCGCAATTACCACAGTATTTAGAAAGTGTGATCGTCTCCGTTGCCGACAAAGTATGTGCGATGCGCGAGGTATTGCATTATATTGGGAAAAAGCAAGCTAAAGGAAGAAAAAATGCCGCGCATTGAAGTCGTATTTTTATGGTTTATAACATACAGTATTTTCGGATGGGTTTACGAAACGATTCTTTGTTCTATAAAGAAGAAGCGTTTTATCAATCGCGGCTTTTTAAATGGTCCATACTGCCCGATATACGGGTGCGGTGCTGTTCTGGATATTTTATTGCTCGGTAAGATTCACAATACTGTTTTGCTTTTTTTTGCCGCCGCGCTGCTGACAGGCGGTTTGGAATACGTTACATCCGTAATCATGGAAAAACTATTTCATGCGCGGTGGTGGGATTATTCAGATAAAAAGTTCAATATTCATGGACGTGTCTATTTGACCGGTATCATTGTATTCGGAACGTTATCTGTCGTTCTGATTCTATTTCTTCATCCTGCTGTGTCGTCCATTATTGCAAGACTATCTGTAACAATGCGCTCCGCGCTTGTTGTAAGCTTTTTTTTAATACTTCTGATAGATGTAATCTATACAATAACAAAAATTTCGGAATTCGGGAAAATTCTGCAAGATCTGGGGAACCGGTTGGAAGTGCCGATCCAATCGACAAAAACCAGATGTGTTTCCGTCTTCACGACAATTAACGAAGGGACAAAAACGATCAATTCACAAATTCGTCGGATGATATTAGCATTCCCAAATTTGAAATCCATCCGCTTTGGAGAGGAGTTGAAAAGGCTTCAGGAACTCCTTCAGTCCGGCAAAAATGGTAAGTATATTAGATAATTCGAATATAAATTACAAAAGCGAAGCACGGAGAGGAATTTACGTGAATGGAAAACATCCTTCAAATCTTTGAATATATCGGAATGCCATTCGGGTACTTATTTAAATTTATCTATGGGCTGACCGGCCATTATCTGACCGCCTTGCTTGTATTGGGCGTGGTAGTCAAACTAGCCTTACTTCCGCTAAGCATACACCAACAAAAAACTACGATTGCGCGCGCCAAACTCGCACCTCAAGAAAAGGCGATACGCGAAAAGTATAAGAATAAGACTGACGAAAAATCTACCGCGCAAATGAATCAAGAGGTTATGAACCTGTATACGAAAAATGGACAGAGTCTATTTGGCGGATGCTTGCCGATGCTGATTCAGATGCCGATCCTATTCTCGCTTTACGCAATTATAACGAAGCCGTTGACTTATATCTGCGGGGTTGACTCTGTAACAATCTCCGCCCTAGAGACGCGAATCCAATCTTTGCTGCAAACCAAAGGAACGCTTTCGCAAATACAGATCATATCCCATTTACAGAATAATCTCTCGGCGTTTGCAGATCTGACCGGAAATGTTGCGCTTCCCCAATTTACGGTGTTGGGCGGGGTTATCGACTTGTCTCAAACGCCATCCATCACAAATCTATCTTGGGTATTGCTGGTTCCGCTATTTACGTTTCTTTCGTCGTATCTTGTTATGCTAATCCGGCAAAAACTAAACCCGGCCGAGATGCCGGCTAACATGAATGAGACCGCTCAATCGATGAAATTGATGCAGTATATTATGCCTTTATCAAGTGTTTGGATTGCATTTTCCGTACCCGCAATTATCGGCGTCTATTGGATCATGCAGAGCATTCTTGACGTAATGCTTCTGTTTGTCTTGTCTAAGCTTTACCCTTATCCCAAAGAGCCAAGCGTAAGCCAAAAGACAGCGCCATAGTAAGAAGATCTCATTTGAGTGATACGACGCATACGCCAAAAAGAAACACAAATTAAAATAAAAGTAGAATAAGACACAAACCGAATACATAATGGCCATTGCGTTAAAGTACAAAACGGAGAATAATATACACATGAGGCATATACCATCGTCCCGGTTAAACAATGCGTTCGACTGAACGAGAGTAATCGCTGAGGATGGTAACGGACGTTATAAAAATATCGGAAAAGGACAAAAAACATGGATAAAATCTGTATTTCTGCAGACAGTACGTTTGATATGACGCCCGAAATGGCTGAACGTTACGAGATTAAAGTGATTCCTTCTTACGTGCGTATAGATGAGACGGACTATTTTGATTACCCGGATATTAAACAGGAAACGTTGTTTGAGCACTACGATCAAACAAAAAAACTGCCGCAAACCGCAGCGGCAAATCCGATGGAATATGAGAAATTCTTTATCGAATGCCTAGCAGGACATGATAGCGTTGTACATATTGCGAAAAGCGCTTGGATGTCTTGCTGCTATGAGAATGCGATGATAGCGGCGCAAAAACTGAAGGATGTCTACGTAGTGGATTCGACGACAATATCGGGCGGGAGCGCGCTCCTAGCGCTGGAAGCAGTTAAACAGAAGGAATTTCTTGATGCGATAGATTTGCAAGAGCACCTTTTTGATTTTCGCGAAAAAATAAGCGGAAGTTTTATTGTAGAAACAGTGGAATACCTTCATGAAGGCGGACGATGTTCCACGCTGACCTACTTTGGCGCGAGCGCAATGCAGATAAAGCCAAGCATTATTATTCGGGATGGAAGGCTTACCGTCGGCAAGAAATTTATGGGGTCTTATCGTCGGTGCTTACGTGACTATATTGAATCGACGCTTTTACCGCTAGAAGAGAATGAACGCGACATTCTGGTCGTTGCTCACGCCATACAGGATGAAGCGTTGCTGAATTTTGCTATTGGACAGATTGAGGGCAAGCATTACTTTAAGGAGATTTACAAGATGAAAATCGGCGCTGCCGTGGCTTGTCACGGGGGGCCTAACGTATTTGGAGTGTTTTTAATAAAGAAATGAAATTTGTTTAAAGCAAAAGGATTCCAAGTTTATGAATCGCGCGTTCGGCGTGTGTTCCGATGGCAGCAATGCCATGCGATCGGATAACCCCGAGAGCGGATTTTACGAAGCGGCCACCGCGCGTACGCTTGACGCGAACGGCGGCAGGCCGGATTGTAATCAGGGCGGTATCGCGGTCATCGCGTTTACTCAGGATCAGCGTGATGAGGTGCGTGATCTCGGTGGTGTCGCCGGAGCGTTGTCCGCGAATACGGGTATGAAGCAGCAAACCTACGCGCTGCAGGGCAGCATGATCGGAAGAAGCGACCGCAACGGTCCTCAAGGCGACGGTGTGAACGAAGGCGTATGTTTTACGCTCAATACCTCCGATCATCATGCCGTGTGCTATCCCGATCGGGTCGGCTGTCTCTGCGCGAGCGATTACAAATTCCCGCAGAACCAACAGGTGGAGGACAGCAAGTATGTGGTGGAACCGTACCAGCGCGTTTGCGGTACGATTTCACCCGGCGCGCATCCTGGCGGATTCAACGGGCAGGATGCGTCCAACGACATGCTTGTTCCAGTAAAATGCTCGGAAGAACCGAGATATGCGGTGCGAAGATTGACGCCCGAAGAATGCGCCCGGTTGCAAGGGTTTTTTGATTGGTGGTGTGCGGATCTTGGAACGGAGCATCCTTCCGATCAGGAAATCGAATGGTGGCAGGAAGTATTTGAGACCCATCGCCGAATCACCAGCTCGGCGATGAAACCAAAGACGAGAAAGCAAATCGTGAAATGGCTGAACGATCCTTACACCGATGCTGCGGAGTACAAGCTCTGGGGCAACGGAGTCACGCTGCCATGTGTTGTGTTTGTTTTATCAGGAATTCTGTCAGAATCCGCTGTATATCTGGACGAAATAGCTTGATATTCACACCCGATAGAGTGATGTATGTGACTACCAAATCGGAAGGAAGGTATTCACAATGCAGATCAAGTACAACGTTACAGGGGACAGACGGAAGGCACTGGTCGCGGTCATGCGCGATGTGCTGCAAGACACGACGCGATACCTCGGCGCGCCGAGCTTCGCGTTTCAGGTCGGTGCTTACACGGTCGACAAGAACGGTACGGTTACTTGCCCAGATGGCACGGACGGGGGGCAGATCGAAATGTTGATCCGCGAACTGGCACACGATGGTTTCATCGGTGAACGGGTTGGTGAAGCAACAAAGCCCACTGAACCCAAAGAGGTCGAGGCGATTTCGCTTATTGAAGAAAACCCTCGGGCGATCGACCTAGAGCATCTCGCAGTCGAGTTGCCGAAGGATGGCATGACGCCGATCGCAATGGAGAACCTGCGGCGGCTGGTCGCGAGCAAGGACACCCTGCTCAAAAAGGCGCTCGGTACAGACAGCCTACCGATCACAGAACACTCTGACAGGATCGAGTTCGGGTGGTTCCGACCGACTGACGATCAGGCCGAGATCGCCGCCTACTACCAACTGGTACAGGGGCTTTGCGAACTGGCAAGAACGCAGAAACGTGTGAGCGCTACGGAACAGGAAGTCGAGAATGAGAAATACGCCTTCCGCTGCTTCCTGCTGCGGCTGGGGTTCATAGGCGCGGAGTACAAGGAAGCACGAAAGATCCTGCTGAAAAATCTTTCTGGTAACGCGGCGTTTCGCACCACGCGGGAAGCGGGTGATGAAGAATGACAATCATTCATCCGGAGATGCTAAAACAGCTCAAAGCGTATTACACAGCCGACACTCGGGTGATGCTGATTCGCATGAGCGATCCTTACACCAACCTACGACATGGTGACTGCGGGACGGTCGCCATGGTCGACGATATCGGGACGATTCATGTGAATTGGGATCGCGGCAGTTCGCTCGGTGTTGTATTCGGTGAAGATGAGTGCCGGAGGATTGATGAAAATGAGTAATCGGATATTGGCTGCTTACGGCGTCGGAATCAATCGTACCGAAATGGTGATGCATTGTCCGACCGCGAAGCCGATTGGCACAGCAGAGTTGAAGAACTACAGACTCATGTTTCTTGGCAGCAATGCTAGTGCGGTTGCGACGATCGAGAGGATGAAAGGCGGAAGCGTACCCGCGCTCCTGTGGGAGATAACACCACAGGACGAAGCTGCGCTCGATCGATGGATTGGAGTACCGGAACTGTACCGAAAAGATACGGTAAAGGTACGCTTGAATGATGCTGCGATGGATGCTTATGTATATATCCTGATTTGCAACAAGCCACCGAACAGGCCGAGCGCCTTTTATTTTAGTTCGCTTCTTGAGGGATATAAAGCGGCTGGGTTTGATACCGATATTTTGAAAACGGCAATCGTAGGTGGTAATCCGGAAGGGTAGACTGCTCAATCTTGAACAGCGCAACGTGAGGCAACGGCGCCGCCACGGACGGTTTCACGAAACGGATGGGACGGTTGCCCAAAGAATGGTTGATAAGCAAACCTAAGCGAACACGGAGGCTCACGCGGGCTTCCGTGTTTTGCTGCCAATCCGCAAAACTGACACGCAGATTTCCTCTGACGATTACAGAAAACATCGAGGATTTATTACAGAATTCACTTGCTATTCATCGCCCGTAGAGTGATAGATACACATGCCGAAAGGCAAACAACAAAGCGCGGAGGGCAAAGCAATGTGGATCAAAGGGACGATAGACGGGTATAGCTTCCTCATTGCATCTATTAGGGTCTTGACTGTTTTTCTCGCAAATGAAATCACAAGAAAGGGAAAATACAGAGTCGCAATCTATTTTCTATAGCGAATCGCATGAGTTGGACAAACTTGCTGGCAGTTCGTGCATTGATGGCATAGCGCAGTAGTTATAAACGCTTTTCTATCCTCATGATTTACGACAATCGCACTAGAGGGGCACACTTTCTCGCATTTCTTGCATCCAATGCAAGCCTGCGTCTCGACTTTCTCGGATATCTTGGCAAATTGGCCAAATACCTTCTGCAACGCGCCGAATGGGCAGATAAGATTATGGAACACTTCTGGCTTATATCTAAGAGTAACGAGAACGGATACGACAACCCAGAAAGGAAGGACCGGCAAGTCGCGATGCAGCACTTTTTTTGATACCATCATAACTACAATGCTGACAACGAGTGAGATCCACGTGAAGTATCCGCTTTTCAGCCACTTAGGCGCGTTTTCGGTTTGAAATTTCAGTTTTTTTGACAGCCACTCCACAGGTATCATCAGAGTATTCATTGGGCAAGCATATCCACAATAAACTCTACCGAAAAGGAGTGCGGCAATCAGGCTAACTCCAAATAAAACCAGCCAAATGACAACTTTTCCGTTTGCAAGAAGGAACAAGAAAAAAGCGAGAAATAGAACACGTACACTTGTAATAAGATATTTCATGATAGCAAAACCTCCTATTGATCTCATTTCATTATAGGGATAGAATGAAAAATATAGTGTTACCAATGTAACACTATTGGAGGTTGCGGATGAAAAACTATTTAGGGCTACTAAAGCAGATTGATCTTGTGAAATCCTTCGATACGAATCAACTCGAGTCATTACTGAAGGCAAAGGGCAACAAAGTGAATTCGTACGAGAAAAATAACATCGTCCATTTTGTTGGTGAAGTTTGTGAGAACCTTGAAATTATACTCCATGGAGAAGTGGTGGTCGAGCGTATTGATGAGTCCGCCAATCTCATGACAATAGCAGAATTCTTTTCCGGTGATATCCTAGGAGGCAATTTACTATTCTCAAAAAACCCATACTATCCAATGACTGTAACCGCGAAGACAGAAACGATTATATTAGAGATAAGCAAGAAACAGCTTTTTGAACTATTTGCTAGCAGCCTTGATTTTTTGAAAAGCTATCTTGAGTATATTTCGGATCATTCGGTCATTCTTGGGGATAGAATCAAGCATTATGTGAACCGAACAATACGCGAATGCATCATTAGTTACTTGAATTATGAAAGCAAGATGCAGGAATCGAGTATGATAAAATTAGAAATCACGAAAAAAGCACTTGCTGAGAGGATTGGCGTGCAACGAACATCTCTCTCCAGAGAATTAGCGAAAATGAGAGATGAAGGCCTGATAGATTTCGATTCAGAAAGTATCAAAGTATTATACACATCTGATGATCCTGGGGTGATGACATAAAAGCTATTTGATGCTATTGAAGAAAGCATTCGCCGCGCTACCGACAGTGCGCGAGGTGGAGACTCTAAAAAATCTGCATTTGGAGATTATTCTAGAGATTCTAGAATTCTTGCGATTCGAATCGTTGTATGAATCCGAGCTGAATCTTGATTTTATTTAGGAGAAAAACATGAACCCCAAAGACGTATGAATTTAAGCAGTGATTCGCAAAGTGGAAGATGTTGATGGTGCATATGTAGAAATTCCATTTGACGTGAAATCGGAATTTGGAAAGGGGAGGGTGCCAGTAACGGCCACCTTTGATGGGGAGCATTATGATGGCAGCCTCGTTCGAATGAAAACTACATGTCATATCATTGGAATTAGAAAAGAAATTCGAGCAAAAATCGGGAAGCAGCCTGGAGAAGTTGTAAAAGTAACCATTGTAGAAAGAGCGAGGTGAAATTAAAATGTGGCAATGCCCAACGTGTGGACGAGAGTTTGAAAACGAAAACCAGCAACATTACTGCGGAGAATCTCCCAAAACGGTTGAATCATATATTGCGGAGTACCCTCTTAGCATTCAGGAATATCTAAATCAGTTACGAAAAACCTTACTGGACACACTGCCGAACGCTCAGGAGCGTATCTCATGGAGCATGCCAACTTATTGGGACAAGCATAATATATTTCATTTTGCTGCATTCAAAAACCATATTGGCATTTATCCTGGGTCAGAGGCTATAGAACACTTTTCAGATCGTCTTGTGGATTACAAAACAAGCAAAGGCGCCATTCAATTACCATATAACAAGCTTCTCCCGCTTGATCTCATTGCTGAGATCGCGAAATGGTGTTATATTACGGGGAACCATCATTGATCGATTTGAGTATGCTCAAAGTATTCTCGTGCCGTTATCTGAAATAATTGCATATGCTCGCTTTCTTTGGCAAGACTCATACCGCAATGCATCGCTGTTCTGATTGAACGTTTGTTACTCTTATCAATTCGCGCGACAACGGTTTCTTTTCGCATTTCAAAGAAAGCCTTCTCAAGCGCTAAGTCGAGCGCTTGCTTTCCGTAACCGCGCCCCCACAACATTTCTTCGCCAATTACATAAACGATTTCGCAACACGTATCTGATTTTGGGGTTAGCCTAATAAAGCCAATCGAATCGCCTTTTCTGTTGCAGATCAGAAAAAAACGCCCGATCTGATTCAGATGGAATGAGAGCATCCCTTCCGGTGTTCTTTCTATGAGCGAGATTAATTCCTCGGAGATGTTTCTCTCTTCGTTAAGATACCGAATCACACCACGATTTTGCATCCAGGATGCCAAATGATACCCGTCTTTTCTTTTTATATCCGCACGCAAAAAAACAGAAGCGGCTTCATTCATATCGCTTACCTCTCAGCAGTGTAATACCATAAAGCCCTTCTGTGTTTTACAGACGGTTCTTTACTATTCAATTAAAATTACCATACCAAATTATTACCGATATGTCAAATCATTGTGGAGACAGGCATAATTATCAGAATAGACTTTATTTAGTTTCACGTTGTCTTAGCCTTGAATTCGGAATAGTTATGCGTTTGTGTTAGAATAGATCCAGATACTTCACTCGAATGGAGGGAACCAGTTATTTGAGTATATTGACACACAAGCTTAAAGAGGTCTCGTTAGCAGTTCTTCCTATCACCGTGCTAGTCTTGCTGATAAACTTCGCAATTACACCACTGGGATTTTCATTATTAGCTCGATTCATGATCGGTGCAATTCTGGTAATTATTGGGTTGGCTGTTTTTCTGTTCGGAATCGATATTGGCATAACACCGATAGGAATCCAAATGGGATCGTCTCTCATAAAAACGAAAAAATTATGGGTAATAACCCTTGTAAGTTTCGTGGCAGCGCTGTTTATTTGTGTCGCCGAACCTGACCTGCATATCCTTGCAGGTCAGGTGAATGAAGTAACCTCTGGATTGATATCCAAGACGAGCCTCGTCATTGTTGTATCTGCCGGTATAGCAGTATTGTTCTCTTGCGGATTATTTCGGATCATAAGGAACATACCTCTATATCTCATGTTAACCGCATTGTATGGCATTGTTTTTGTATTATCTTTGTTTACACCTCATGAATTCATTGGTATTGCGTTTGACGCTTCAGGCGCAACAACCGGCGCACTTACAGTGCCGTTTATTCTCGCTATGGCAATCGGTGTCTCGACGCTAAAAAAAGACAGTAAAATGTCAGAAAAAGATAGCTTCGGATTGGTAGCAATCACATCTGTTGGCGCAATCATTTCCGTTCTTGTGATGGGTATGATTCAAGGGAAGCCACCAATGC
The DNA here is from genome assembly GCA_964383635.1 of uncultured Christensenella sp. GTDB lineage: Bacteria > Bacillota > Clostridia > Christensenellales > CAG-138 > UBA7703. The sequence continues at coordinate 125,509 of CAYLIG010000002.1, forward strand.
ATGCACTTGTTACTAATGTTGCTTCTGACTCAGAGTCAATATTGCAGCCATTTTTTCATAAACTTCCGATTGTTGCATTAGAATCATTGCTTGCGCTGCTTCCTTTGCTGGTCATTTATATTGCATCAAATTTCCTAATGTTTAAATTACCGAAGCGAGCATTCGTTAAGATTTTGGTTGGCCTTCTTTACACATATATCGGGTTGGTGATTTTCATGACCGGTGTTAACGCAGGTTTTATGGACATCGGAAAGCTTATCGGCTATAAGGTTGCTTCATTGGAGAATAAAGCTGTCTTCATATTCACCGGTTTTTTATTAGGTTCCTTAACCATAGTTGCTTGCTTGACCAGACTAGGCTATACATGGCATTATAACTTCGAAGATAATTCCAACAATCAGAAGCCACCTGCAACAAAGGCTGACAAATAAGGCTAGAACTTTTGACAATCTCGAACGATTATTGACTATCGATCATCCCAACAAACATCAAATAAACAACAGCTAGTAGGTTTGGGGGCCGTAATGTGACTAATAATGATTCTCAAGATATGAAAAAACCGCCCTGTTTGGGCGGCTTTTTTCTGGTTGCGGGGGATGGACTTGAACCAACGACCTCCGGGTTATGAGCCCGACGAGCTACCAACTGCTCTACCCCGCGACGACGTCTCTTGACGTGCAAAAAATAATATAGCACAGGCAATATGAAAAGTCAACTCTTTTATGCATTTTTAGATCACGCAGTGGAAACCGACTGGCCGTCGCCGTAAGATCGCATGACAGGCTCGACCGGCAAGGAGATGCCTGTCTTCGGCGGGGCGCGAAAACAGCCCGGCAGTACGTCGGGGAATTCAGACGATTAAGTCTTGCATCGCGCGGCGGTATCTGTAATAATATAAGAAGCATTTCTCTGTATTCCTGCGCGCGGTGTTTACTCCACTTCTTATTCGCCGTGACGCTTAAAAAGGAGGGATACCCATCCGCATGGCTTGCGGTGCGGCAGTGTGGAGACCTGTCGTAATGTGGCCGTCATATTTTTACGGGCGGCTGCGAATTAGGCGATGAGCGAATGCTGCGCCTGATGAAGCCGAAAAGAAATGGCAAACGTAACACTCAAGGGCATCAAGAAGGTCTACGACAAAAACGTAGTGGCGGTGCAGGAGTTTTCTCTTGACATCGCGGACAAAGAGTTCATCGTGCTCGTCGGGCCGTCCGGCTGCGGCAAGTCGACAACTCTGCGCATGATCGCCGGTCTCGAAGAGATCACCGAAGGCGAGCTCTACATCGGCGACCGTCTCGTCAACGATGTCGCGCCGAAAGACCGCGATATCGCGATGGTCTTCCAGAACTACGCGCTCTACCCGCACATGACCGTGTATGAAAACATGGCGTTCGGGCTCAAACTGCGCAAAGTTCCCAAGGCCGAGATCGACGAAAAGGTGAAGGAAGCGGCCGAAATCCTTGGCATCACGGAGTACCTTCAGAGAAAGCCCAAGGCGCTTTCCGGCGGACAGCGGCAGCGCGTCGCCATCGGCCGCGCTATCGTGCGTCATCCGCAGGTCTTCCTCATGGACGAACCGCTGAGCAACCTTGACGCAAAACTGCGCAACCAGATGCGCGCCGAGCTGATCAAACTGCGCCAGGACGTCAACACCACGTTTGTATACGTTACACACGACCAGACCGAAGCCATGACGCTGGGCGACCGCATCGTCATCATGAAGGACGGGTTCATCCAGCAGATCGGCACGCCGCAGGAAGTCTTCGACCATCCGTCGAACCTCTTCGTCGCGGGATTCATCGGCACACCGCAGATGAACTTCTTTGACGCCGAGCTCACCACGGCGGGCGGCAAATACGCCGTCCGGCTGGACGACGCGGCCATCGAACTGCCCGAAGCGACGCAGCGCGCGCTCAAGGACAAGGGCGTTCAGGCGATGAAGGTCGTGCTGGGCATCCGTCCCGAGCATATCACGCTCACGTCCGATAAGAGTGGCAACTCGATTGGCGCGAAGGTGGATGTGTCCGAGATGATGGGCAGCGAGCTGTATGTCCACGTGACGGCAATCGGCAAGGACTGCGTGCTCCGCATTGCAACGGTCGACCTGCCCGCGGCGAACCGCTACGGATTCAAGTACGGCGACAAGCTGAACTTCACGTTCGACGGTGCGCTGGTACATCTGTTCGATCCGGAGACGAGCCTCAATCTGCTGTAAAGCATCATATCGTGCTCCAGGCGCTCCCGCTTCACCGCGGGGGCGCTTTTTTGATGCGAAATATGGATGGAATACGCGGCGTTTCGGTTCCATGCGGGATTATTTGTGTAATATTGCGGCAAAGCGCGTGAATCGCTGGCAAAAAGCGTTATCATTTGCTAGAATAATGGTAATGCGGTGCGCACGGTGGCGCGCCGGGGAAAGGACTGATGCATATGCAGATCGACGCAAGAGGAAAGGCCTGTCCGCAGCCTGTGATCATGGCCAAAAAAGAGCTGGACGGCGGTTGCCGGGATCTAACCATGCTTGTCGATAACCGTTCGGCGGTGGAAAACCTCACGAGGCTCGGCAATTCCGCGGGGGTGCACGTCGCATCCGGCGAAACGGAGGGCGGTTTCTACGTCCGCCTGACCGGCGAAGCAAAGCTCGTTGAGGAACCTGTGATCTCCTGCCCGGTAACGGGAAACGGGTATGCGGTGTTCATCGGCAGGGATACCGTCGGCGGGGGCGACCATACGCTCGGCTACAACCTGCTGAAGATGGCGCTCTATACGCTCGCGGAAAGCGACAGCGTGCCGGCGTATGTGCTCTTCATGAACGGCGGCGTCAAGCTGCCCGCGGGTGAAGAACCGCAGGTGATCGACAGCCTCATCGCGCTGATTGAAAAGGGCTGCATCGTGCTGGTTTGCGGCACATGCCTGAACTATTACGGTCTGACGGAGCAGCTCAAGATCGGCACCGTCAGCAATATGTACGACATCATGAGCGCCATGCAGCGCGCGGATAAGGTGATTTCACTTTGACAAGCGCTTACTGGCTCTTCGTCTTCGATTCGCCGCACGCGGCCATCGCGGCGCAGCGCCTGCTGGCGGGCTGCGGCGCGGCGGTTATGCCGACGCTGAGGAGCATCACCGCAAGCTGCGGCATGTCCCTGCGCCTGCGGGACGAGACGATTGCGCGGGCAAAGCAGATTATGCGTGCGTCCGAGATCGACCCCGCGCTCTACCGTCTCTACCGCGTGGAGCAGACGGGGAAAGAGACGCGCTGCACACTGGCAGCACTGTAACGGGAAACACTGTAAAACCGCCGGAGTTCCGGCGGTTTTTTGCGCGTTCAACCTTGCCTGAAAAGCGTTGTTATAAGTGCTTTAGAAAAAAATATAAATTATTTCACGAAATACATTGACAGATGAGGTATATAGCGTTAAGATATACCTGCAAACGGAAAGGAGGTGCGCCATGTCCGTTGCATCGGAACTCATCCGTGGGAATACGGAAACGATCATCCTGGCGCAGCTGATGAAAGGCGACGGCTATGGATACATGGTCAACAAAGCGATTTTGAACCTGACGGGAGGAAAGTTTGAGCTCAAGGAAGCGACGCTGTATACGGCGTTTCGCAGGCTCGAGGACGCGGGCTGCATCGTGTCGTACTGGGGGGACGAAACGACCGGCGCGCGGCGCAGATATTACTCCATCACCGACCTGGGCAGAGAATCGTTTCGGCTGCGGAAAAAAGATTGGGAGACTGCGGAAGCAGTGATTGACAAGCTACTGGCAGAAGGAGTGTAAGGTGAATCCGTATGAATGAAAAACTGAGAATCTATATTGACAACCTGTTTGAAAACGCGCCGAAGTCGGTCCGCGCGGTGGAACTCAAAGAGGAGATGTATCAAAACCTGACCGACAAATATAACGATTTGATCGCCGAAGGCAAGAGCGAGGAGTCCGCCTATAATATCGCCGTTGCGAGCATCGGGGATGTGCAGAGCCTCATCGACGGACTCAGCGGCGAAAAGCGCGAAGTGAGCGAGACGAGCAGGAAACGCTCCGCCATCATGATCGCAAGCGCGATTGCGCTCTACATCCTCAGCCCCGTACCGGCGATTCTGTTTCGACACAACGAAGAAACGGGGATTATGCTGCTTTTCCTTTTTGTTGCGGTGGCAACGGCGCTTTTGATCTACAACGGCGTGACGCACGAGCGCTATGTCAAGAAGGACGACACCATGGTGGAGGAGTTTAAGGAATGGAAACAGAACGGTAAGCAGCGCAATAAAGCCGTTAACGCCATCCTCGGCTCGTTCTGGCTCATCGCCGTCTGCGTCTACATCGTCGTGAGCTTCATGACGAACGCCTGGCACATCACCTGGATCATATTTTTGATTGCGGCTGCCGTGGCGTCGATGATACGGGGCATATTCATGCTCAAACAGTAAGGAGGCAAGACAACATGAGAGCGGCAGGAATCATTCGAATTATCGTCGGCCTTGTACTAGCGGTGCTGCTCACCGCAATCCTGGTCGTACTGCTGACGGGAAATAACGTATTTGAGCGCGTTGGCTGGAACGGCGGCTGGATCAACCGCATTGTCGAGCGCAGCGTATACAGCTCCGGCGGCGTGAATGCGGACACAAACGAAACAGTCGTGTCGGAATCGGCGTCCGTCCCGGCGGGTACGGTGCAGCAGATCAGAATCGACTGGGTGGCGGGCAGCGTCAGCGTCCGCGTCGGAACCGGCAGCGACATCGTATTTTACGAAACGTCGTACCGTGACCTGACCGACAGCCAGAAGATGCGCTACAGCGTATCGAGCGGCGGCGTGCTGCAGATCCGGTACTGCGACAATCTGGACAATATCTTCAACTGGTTCAACGTGGACGCGAACATGCCGTCCAAGGAACTGGTCATGGAGGTGCCGGAAAGCCTGCTCGGCCAATTGACGCAGATTGAGGTGGACAGCGTGTCCGCGGGCGTCGATTTAGACGGCGTGTATGGCGAAAAGACCGTTTTGAGCTCCGTTTCCGGCGGCATCCGCTGCGCAAACGTCTTTTGCGATGATCTCAGGCTTTCCTCTACGAGCGGGGCCATCACCTGCGAGGCCTGCTCGGGCGACACGCTCACGATTGAAAACGTCAGCGGCGGCATTCGAGGCGACGGGATTTTCGACAAAGTCAAGGTGGACACCGTCTCCGGCAGCGTTCGCCTGAGCTTTGCCAGCGTGCCTTCCAGGATCAATGTGGACGGCGTGAGCGGCGGAATCACCGTCGTGCTGCCGAAGGACGCGCAGTTTACCGCAAAGCTGGATTCGGTCAGCGGCTCCATCAGCTGCGACTTTCCGGGCACCCTCGGCAACGACAAGATCGTCGTTGGAGACGGCAGCGGCAGTTACAGCTTCAACACAGTCAGCGGGAACCTGAAGATCGAACAGAACTAAATCCAGGAACGACAAGCGTTTGCACGCCGGCGGTTCAACCGCCGGCGTTTTTTGATACGCCGCTGGAAACGGACGCGGCCATAGGCGCCTACTGTCCGGCGGCGTTTGATCGCGCGCCGGTGCGCGTGATATAATCAGACCGTTCGTACAAAAACATAGCGGGCAGCGGATGGGGAGGGATGAAGATGTCGCTTTTATGGAATATTCTCGTGGTTTTGATCATGGTGTTCGGGCCCAGGCTGATGGTTTCGCTGTCCAAGCGCGTGCGCCTGCTCGGCATGCTGGGGCCGGTGTTTCTCTGCTACGCGGGCGGCATTCTGCTCAGCCTCGTGCTGCCGGAAACGAAGATCGCCATGGATATTTCGGAGATACTGGTGCCGATTGCGATCCCGCTGATCCTGTTTTCGGCGGATCTATCCGGCATCAAACGGCTGGCAAAACCCATGCTGAACTCGTTTCTCCTGCTGGTTGCCGCCGTGATGATTGTGGCGGGCGCTTCTTACATGATCTATCGCGGCGTGATTCCGGAGGCGTATAAATACGCGGGCATGATCATCGGCCTCTATACGGGCGGCACGCCGAATTTGATGGCAATCGGCGCCGCGCTGAATGTGAGCGACTCCCACATCGTGCTGGCAAACGCTTCGGACGTGGTGGTCGGCGGCGTGTATTTCCTGCTGCTGATCTCTATCATGCCGCGGCTTGCGCGCCGCTTTCTCAAGCCGTTTTCCGGCGCGGAGCAGAGCGGGGACGCGGAGTATGTCGCGTCCATGGAAAAGAGCTTTGTGCCGGACAAGGAAGTGTTTTCGCTCCGGCAGATCGTGCGGCACATACCGATTCTGCTGCTCGGCGTGCTCTCGCTGGCGATTGCGGCAGGGCTTGCGTTGCTCTTCACCGGCACGCTGGACGTCGTGATCATCATGCTTGTCGTCACGAGCTGCGGCATCGGGTTCTCGTTCATCAGGAAGATTCGTACCGCGCCCGGTTCCTATATGATCGGGCAGTACCTGATTTTGATGTTCTCCTTTGGCATCGGACTTTCGTTTAATTTCGGAGACCTGAACAAAGGCGCGCTGTTCATGCTGGCGATGTTTGCAACCGCGCAGTTCGGCGCGCTGATCGTGCACCTGCTGCTCTGCAAAGCCTGCAAGATCGATTCGGACACCTCGCTTATCACCTCCACGGCGGGGCTCTACGGACCGGCGTTCATCGTGCCGGTTGCGGATGCGATGGAAAACCGCGAGGTGGTGCTGCCCGGGCTGATCTGCGGAATTTTCGGCTACGCCATCGGAAATTATATCGGAATTGGAACAGCCATTGCGCTGCAGTTCCTAGGCGGTTAAAATAGGTCTTATACCGGAACGTACGACACCATTGGAAATAAACGACAGGGGGCGCAAACGCTATGCTGCCGATTCGCGAGAAACTGACAAACGGGGACTTTGACAACGAACTTAGCTATCTCTACGGGGCCGACTTTGAAGCGCAGAAGGTGAAATATGCCGCGCTGGCGGATGCGTTTGAAGGCGTGATGGGGCAGAACGACGCGGCGATGCTCTTCTCCGCGCCGGGCCGCAGCGAAATCGGCGGCAATCACACGGATCACCAGCTCGGGCGCGTGCTCGCCGCGGCGGTCACCATGGACACCCGCGCGGTCGTTGCAAAGCGAAACGACAACATCGTTCGAATTCATTCACAGGGGTATACGCCGCTTTGTGTATCGCTCGACAACCTCTCCCCGGACAGCACGGAGAAAAACGCGAGCGAAGCGCTCGTGCGCGGCATCGCCGAGCGCCTGGCGCAGAACGGCTGGACGGTCGGCGGGTTCGACGCCGTGACGGCCTCTGACGTTCCGAAGGGCTCGGGCCTTTCCTCGAGCGCGGCGTTCAGCATACTCGTCTGCACGATTTTTTCGGAGCTCTTCAACGACGGACGGATTTCGCCCGTGGAGCAGGCGCTTGCGAGCAAATATGCCGAAAACAAACACTTCGGCAAGCCGAGCGGGCTGATGGATCAGCTGGCCTGTGCGGTCGGCGGGTTCATCACCATCGATTTTGAACAGCCGGAGGCGCCGAAGATTGAGAAGATCGAGTGCGATCTCGAGTCGCTGGGATATGCCATCTGCATCGTCAACTGCGGCGGCAACCACGCGGATCTGACGCCCGAATACGCGGCGGTGACGCAGGAGATGGGCGAAGTTGCCCGCTTCTTTGGAAAGAGCGTGCTGCGCGAGGTGGATGAAGGCGCGTTTTACGCGTCGATCGGGCAGCTTCGAAAGGCCGTATCCGACCGCGCGGTGCTGCGCGCCATGCATTTCTTTGGCGACAACGCGCGCGTGCCGGATCAGGCGGAGGCGCTGAGCCGCCGGGACATGGAAACCTTCCGCCGACTCATGAACGAAAGCGGGAGATCGAGCTTTATGCTGCTGCAAAACGTCTGCCCGACGGATCCTGCGGAGCGGGGACTTGCGCTTGCGCTCGCGCTTTCGGAGCGCGTGCTGGGCGGGCACGGCGCGTGGCGCGTCCACGGCGGCGGCTTTGCGGGCACGATACAGGCGCTTGTACCGCTGGGCATGGTGGACGCATATCAGATGGAGATGGAGCGCGCATTCGGCCCGGGCTGCTGCTATCGATTCGCCGTGCGTCCCGTCGGCGGGATGAAAATCGGCTGAAGACAGAACGCGAAACAAAGCGCCGCTTTCCGGCCTGGAAAGCGGCGCTTTTGATGATTCGCGCGGTTGCGCGTTAACGGTTAAAAATGACGATTACAATAAACGCGGCCACGGTGACCATGGTTTGCAGAGAGAGCGACATGGAGACATCCGCGCGCTCCTGATCGTTGTTGGTAAAGACGGTCAGGATATACGGCGCGGGCGTCATGAACAGGATGATGACCGCCCAGCGCATGGCATCCGAGAGCGGGACAAACGCGCCGAACACAAGCAGCGCGACGGCGCAAAGCGCGGCGCATACAAGCGTGCGCACCAGTACGGAGATGACCGCGGTGCCGAAGTTCTTTCCCGAAAACTCGATGCCGTAGCCCACGACAATCAGGATGACGCAGGAAAGCGGCGCGGCGATAAAATCGCAGAGCGACTTGATCAGATCCGTCACGCCGGAGGGCGTGAGCGCGCGCGATACGCCGAGCATGGCGAGCACCGCGCCGGACAGCATTGCCCAGGGGATGGGGTTGGTCACGAGCGCCTGCAGCGACTCCTTGCGCGTGCATCCGATCCGGGTATACAGCACAGCGATGTAGCCGGAGAAGATGAACAGCACGTGTCCGAAATCCAGCGTCGCCAGATTGCGCAGGTTTTCCGCGCCGAAGAGCAGCGCATAGAGCGCGTAGCCGAGCATGCCGACTTCCCAGCCCGTTGTCATGTACTTAAACATCGGGCTGCGCTTCTCCAGCGGCTTTCCGATCAGAAAGCCGAATCCGAGACCGATAAAACCAAGAACGAACATCGTGACCGCGAAGAGCAGAATGCTCGCGGAATATTCCGCCGTGAAAAACACGCCGAAGAGCAGCGCGGGAAGCGCGAACTTCATGACAAACGTCTTCATGCCGTCTATGGCTTCCGGCGAGAGGATATCCCGCTTTCGGGCAAAGTATCCGATGCCGAGCGAGACGATCAGCGGAAGTACGATCTTGAGGACGGGAACGATATTCTGCATACTGTTTCTCCAAAAGGCCGGGTTGCTGCCGAAAACAGAGTAAACGCGTTACGCGTCGGCTTTGGCAAACTTCGCGATCTGCGCAATATGCTCCGGCGTGGTGCCGCAGCAGCCGCCGATGCCCCAGACGCCGCCGTCGTAGAGCAGGCGCATCTGCTCGGCAAACGCTTCGGGGCCGACGAGATACACCGTTTTTCCGTCCTGATACACGGGCAGCCCCGCGTTGGGCTGCATGATCAGCGGCAGATGCGCCGCGGCGGTGAAGCGCGGCAGCAGATTGACAAACTGTTCCGGCCCGACGCCGCAGTTGCAGCCGAGCGCGTCCACGCCCGCCGCCTCCAGCGCGGCGACGGTGGCTTCGACGTCCGCGCCCGTCAGGATGCGGCCGCCTTCGTTGTAGGTTAGCGTGCAGAGCACGGGCAACCCGCCGCCGTAGGCTTTTGCGGCCTGAACGCAGACGAGCGCCTCTTCCAGCGTGCTCATGGTTTCAATGAGAATGCAGTCCGCGCCCTCGGACACGCCCGCCTCGATGGACTCGCGGAAATAGTCCAGCGCTTCCTTCTCCGTCAGGTCGCCCAGCGGTTCGAGGAACCCGCCGAGCGGGCCGATGTCGAGCGCGACATACGCCGTCCGCCCGGAGGCGGCGACAGCTTCTCTGGCAAGGCGCACGCCCGCGCGCGTCAGCTCCGCCGGTGAATAAGAGCTGCGCTTGAGCCGCGGCGCGCTGCAGCCGAAGGTGTTCGTGGTCAGGACGTCCGCACCCGCGGACAGGTATGCCGCGTGCACGGCGCGCACCGCGTCGGGATGCGCGATGTTCCACTCGTCCGGCGACGCGCCGGCGGGAAGACCCGCCGCGACCAGCATGGTGCCATAAGCTCCGTCGAACAGAATATGCTTTTGAGACAACGTGTTTAAAAACTGCATGGTGTTGATAACTCCTTATTGCGTCGATTCTATCATTTTATTGAACGCCGCGCAACGCCGCGCAGGCCGCGGGAAAGAAAAAAGACGGCGGACGCTGACCGCGCCGCCGTCTTAAAAGCCATATGACCGCCTAGTCCAGCGCCGTGTTGACGATTTTCGGCGGGCCTTCGAGCAGTTCGGGATTGGTTAGATACTGCTTGAAGCGATGGAACACGGCGGCGAAATAGCTGCCGGAGCAGATGCGCTCGTCCATGACGACGCCCATGGGCAGCGAACGCTCGAAGACGATCTCTCCGCCCTTGCGTACGGGGATTTCGCGCATGTTGCCGAGCGTGATGAGGATACTCGTCGTGCCGAATTCGTACACATGGTGGAAGATGTGGTTTGTGCGGATGCTCGCGAGGTTGGAGATCGTCAGGCTCGTGTGAAACGGGCTGGCCTTGATGAGGCTCTTTGGCAGCAGGCCGTAGCGGTCCATCAACTTAAACAGCCCTACGCCGAAGTTGACGAGGCCGGGAATTTTCAGCAGCGTGCGAACAAGTCCGTCCGTGGCGTTCGTGTCGCCCTCCGCGCGGTTTTCGTTGACATAGCGATCCATGGTTTCGTGCACGGCGAAGATGTCGTCCTCCATGTTGAAGTACATCTTGCTCATGGTGCCGTCCATATCGCCGGGCTTTAACACGACCATGGCGATGGAGAACTCGTTTCGCTGATAGATGCGCTTGTTGGCGATGAAGCGGTTGAGCAGCGGATATTCCGCCGCGGTGCGCACATAGGCCGCGAGGATGAGGCCGAGGTGCGAAAAACGATAACCCTGCTTGCGTTTTTCGTTGAGATACGTCTGCATGGGTGTAATCGGGATATCGACCTCGATCATGTTCATCGCGTCGTAGCGGTATTTCAGGACATACGGCATCACCGTATAGATGGGGTTGGCGTCCTTGACGCGCCGGCCGTCTTTGCGCATGGCGCTCACCTGCCTGTTCTTTCCGAATTTCCCAACCAGAATACCATAATTTGTTGCGTTATCGCAAGTACGACAGCCCCTTTTTACCAACCCCAAATTACTCCGGTTGGTGAACGTTTTAACAGGGATTGTGTTATACTGAAGCGGATGATATAGACAGTACAAGGGGGAAATTGCGATATGAAACAGAAATATGCGATGAAAAAATGGATTGCCGCCGCGCTCGGACTTTTTCTCTGCGTTGGACTGCTCGGCTGCTCGGCGGCGGCGCTGCCGGATGGATTTGACGCCGACCAGGTGACAAAGAAGGCCGCCGAACTCGTTCAGCTTTCAACCGACGGGGATTACGACGCGGTGATTGCGATGCTGCGGGACGACCTGAAAAGTCAGGTGACGGCGGATCAGCTCAAGGAAGGCTGGGCGTCGATCTATGAAAAAGCGGGCGCGTTCGACAGCATCACAAAGACGGTGCTCTCCGGTACGGCGGATAAGAGCACGGGCGAAGAATATGCCGTTGCGCAGGTGCTGGTCAAGCATGCAAACGCGAGCCTGGTCTATACGTTTTCGTTCGACAAGGATATGATGCTCGTCGGACTGTATCTGAAATAATTGTCGGCACGCGCCAAACGAACGATGAACAAAGGAGAACCGACCGACATGCTCACCAACGAGACGATTGACGCCTACTGTGCTCTGCTGGAGGCCGAACTGATGCCCGCGACGGGCTGCACCGAACCCATCGCCATCGCGTATGCGGCGACGACGATGCGGGACGCGCTCGGCGCTCTGCCGGAGCGCATGACAATCGGCGTAAGCGGAAACATCCTCAAGAACGCCAAGAGCGTCGTCGTTCCGGGTACGGGCGGCAAAAAGGGCATTGCGGCGGCTGCCGCGGCGGGCGTCGTCGCGGGCGACGCGTCCCGCCTGCTCGAGGTGATCGACTCTGTCTCGGCTGAACAGCGGGATAAAATCGGCGAATATCTCAAGAGCGCGCCGATTTCGGTCGAGTGTGTCGAGGGGGAACTGACGCTGGACATCCGCGTCACCGGCTGGCACGGGTCGGACACGGCCGCCGTCCGCATCGTCGGCGCGCACACGAACATCGTGCATATCGAGCGAAACGGCGAAATACTCCACGACGAACCGGCTGTCGACCCGGTGCACGAAAGCGACGCGCCGAGCATCCTCAACACGGCGGATATCGTTGCGTTTGCGGATACGGTGGATCTATGCCGCGTCGAGGCGCCGCTGAAACGACAGCTCGCCATGAATCTTGCAATTTCGGAATACGGTCTTGGCCGCAGCTGCGGCGCGAACATCGGGCGCGTGCTGCTCAGCGGGGCGGACGATTTGATCACCCGCGCGCGCGCCTGGGCGGCCGCCGGGTCGGACGCGCGCATGAGCGGCGAGGAAATGCCCGTCGTCATCGTCTCCGGCTCGGGCAACCAGGGCATTACCGCGAGCGTGCCGGTCGCCGTCTGGGCGAAGGAACGGGGCTTTGGCGAGGAGGCGCTGCTGCGCGCGCTGATCGTCTCCGACCTCGTGACGCTCCATCAAAAGACCGGCATCGGACGGCTCTCGGCCTTCTGCGGCGCGGTCTGCGCCGGATGCGGCGCGGGCGCGGGCATCGCCTATCTCGAGGGCGGCGGATACGAGGGCGTCGCGCACGCGGTGGTCAACGCGCTCGCCATCATCAGCGGCATGGTCTGCGACGGAGCGAAAGCGAGCTGCGCGGCGAAGATCGCCGCGGCGGTGGACGCGGGCATCCTCGGCTATCGCATGTATACGCAGAAGCAGGAGTTTGTCAGCGGGGACGGCATCGTGGTCAAGGGCGTGGACAACACCATCCGCAATGTCGGCCGCCTTGCCAAGGACGGTATGCGCGAGACAGAATCGAAAATTCTCTCGATCATGCTGGAGACGGAGACGAAATAATCCTCTTTTTTCGAGCAACACAAAAGCGCCCGCATGTAGTGTAACACTACACGGGCGCTTTTATAGTGAAAGAAGTTTTACGGCCAGTATACCTGTTCGACCAGCGAGACGTGGCCGTCGCTTTCCACATGGATATAGTAGAAGTAGGTATTCGTCAGCAGCGCGGGATCGAGCGCATAGATGGTGCGAAAATCCGACGCGGTGGACGGCACGGGCTCCGCGCCTTCGACAAAAGCGCCGCTTGGCTGCACCATGAGGCTCAGCGAAACGTCGTCCAGGTCGATTGCGCGCAGCTGCGGGTTCGTGTTTTTCTTGACGTATTCTGAGTCGGCGAAGTTGTCCACCAGATTCTGCGCGTCCGCCAGCGTATATCCCTCGTGATCGACGAGGAACTTAACGGCGTCCGCGCCGCGCAGCATGTCGAAGTAGTCGAATTTTGCGATGCCGGTTGCGGGGTCGAATGAGACGAGATCCGCATAGCTGGAATACATGCTTGGGCCTGCCGGCGTCGGGGTTGGCTCCGGCGTCTGCGTTACAGCAGGCGGTTCGGTTGGCTCCGGCGTCGGGGAGGGCGTATCGGCCAGGGAGACGACGGGGGACTGCTTCGCCGGTTCGACGGTTGACGGAGCGTTTGAAGGAGCGGTTGCAATGGGGACGCTTGTCGGTTCCGGCACGGCGGGCGCGGCACAGGCGGCGGGCAGCAGCGCCGCCGCGAGCAGGATGATGAGCAGATAACACAGACGCTTCATGTCGATAACCCTTCCTTTCCGGTGTAGTCCTGATGCGCTTGGAGATAAAAGAAACTCGGGTGAGTACGGGAAATGATACAAGCCCCAATGCGTTTGGGAAACAAAAAAGGAAGCCTGCGCTTCCTTTGCTGTGGTTTTATTTTACCGTGATCAATTCATATTGCCGCGTACCGACGCCGATTGACTCCGCGTGCTTGAGCGTCAGCGTCCAGTCCGTTTCCGGCGCGGAGTCCACAAAGTGGTCGTGGCGGCTTTCGCACTTGGCAAGGTTGTCGCTCAGCTGGCTGCCCTGTATGACAGGCTGTTTGTTGCAAGCGTCCGCGCATGCCTGGTCGAGCGCGACGGGGTCAAACGAGGCGAACATGCCGACATCCGGAATGATCGGCATATCGTTTTCACCGTGGCAGTCACAGTTCGGGGAGACCTGCGTGACGATGTTGATGTGGAAATTAGGCCGGTTTTGCAGCACGGCGAGGGAGTATTCCGCGATCTTTTCGCTGAGCGCTTCGAAACTGCTGCCGTCCGAATTTTCGATTGCGTCGAAGTTGCAGGCCCCGATGCAGCGGCCGCAGCCGACGCAGAGGTCGTGGTCGATGCTGGCGATCTTCTTTTCGTCGTAGCTGATCGCGCCATGCGCGCATTGCTTGGCGCACTGGCGGCAGGAGCGGCAGAGTTCGCGGTCGACCGTCGGTTTTCCGTCGCAGTGCTGCTCCATCTTGCCCGCGCGGGAACCGCAGCCCATGCCGATGTTTTTCATGGCGCCGCCAAACCCGGTCGCTTCATGACCCTTGAAATGGTTGAGGGAGACGAAGATATCCGCGTCCATGATCGCCTGACCGATCTTCGCCTCGGTGACGTGCTTGGTTCCCGTGAGCGGAACAAGCTTTTCGTCCAGCCCCTTTAACCCGTCCGCAATGATGATCTGGCAGCCGGCGGACGCGACGGAAAAGCCGTTTTCCGCGGCGGAATCGAGGTGCTCCAGCGCGTTTTTGCGACGGCCGGCGTAGAGCGTGTTGCAGTCCGTTAAAAACGGTTTGCCGCCCTTGGCGCGGATGACGTCCACAACCGCACGGGCAAAATTCGGGCGGAGAAACGAAAGGTTGCCCGGCTCGCCGAAATGGATCTTGATGGCGACGAAGCGATCCTTAAAATCGATGCTCTCGATGCCCGCGCGCCGGATGAGCCGCTGGAGTTTCACCGTCAGCGGATTGTCGTAGTCTGTGCGTAAATTGGTAAAATATACTTTCGAAGGCTGCATGAAACTTGGACTCCTTGATTTCATTATATTGTATAAGAACACGTAAATCATAGCACAAATGTTCGCGTTGCACAATCTCCGGTCGGGCTTGTGTTTTGCCCGAAAAACAAGTATGATGTCTCCTTGAACAGTGCTCCGCCAGCAGGCGGAAACGGAAACGGTGCTAGAAATACATGACGACGATTGGTGAACACAAAGGGCGCGGCCTCGGCGCCGTGCTGCTGCTCAGCGCGTCCCTCATCTGGGGCGTTGCGTTTGTTGCGCAAAGCGCGGGCATGGCCTATATCGGCCCCTATACATTTACGGCGGTGCGCAGCGCGCTCGCCGCGCTCGGCATGGCCGCGGTGATGGCCGTGCTCGACAAAAAAGGAATCAGTCCGAAGAACACGGACAAAAAGCTGCTCTGGCGCGCCGGGATTATCATGGGCGTCGTGATGGCGATTGCAACCAACCTCCAGCAGATCGCGCTGGTGACAACCTCCGCGGGAAAGGCGGGGTTTATCACCTCGCTGTATATCGTATTCGTTCCGGCGTTCGGGTTGTTTCTTCGCAAAAAGCCGCATCCCATGCTCTGGATTAGCGTGGTTGTCGCGCTGGCGGGGCTGTATTTTCTATCGATCCGCGGCGATTTTTCGATCAGCGGCGGGGATTTGTATGTGCTCGTCTCGGCGGTGTTTTTTACGCTGCATATCCTGCTCATCGACCATTACGCGCCAAAGGTGGACGCCGTGCGCCTCAACTGCATTCAGTTTACCGTGACGGCGACGCTCTCCGGCATCATGATGTTCCTCACGGAGCAGCCGAGGATGGCGGATATCTCCAGCGCCTGGGTGACGCTTGTCTACGCGGGCATCTTCTCCGGCAGCGGCGCGTATACGCTGCAGCTGCTGGGGCAGCGGCGCGTTGAACCGACGACGGCGTCGCTGCTGCTTAGCCCCGAAAATGTGTTTTCCGCGCTCGCGGGGTGGGCTCTGCTGGGGCAGAAGCTCTCGGCGCGAGAACTGCTCGGCTGCGCGCTCGTATTCGCGGCGGTCATCGGTTCCCAGCTGCCCTGGAAGCGGATCTTCGGCGGCAGAGGCGTGCCCGCCGTCACGCCCGCGCAGGCGGCCGACGCGGTGATGCAGGAGCAGCCGTAACCGGATTACCGATCAATTTTTGCATGGAAGGCGGGGCCGCGCGCCCCGCTTTTTGCGATGCTGACAAACGATCGGATAAATTTTCGGAATTCGCCTATATAATATTGTAATTTGTGCAAAAAAAAGTATCATTGTAATATAAGGCGTTTTATAACATAGAACGTTTTGTAATATAGAGTGCTTTGTCAATAGGCATTCTGTAATAGAAAACAATAAGAGTAATTAGAGTAATTTATGAAGTATTCGGGAGAAAACAACAGTAAACAACATATCGTCGTCATATCCGTGGGCCGTCATACGCGCCTGGGCGACGCGCTGGAGTTCGCGCTGGAGGGGCTTCCGTTTGAAACTGTGGACGCGGTGGATTTTACAAACAAGAGCTGGCAAAACCGAAGCCTGCTCTTTGCCGCAAGCACCGACGCCGACGGGCAAAACGCGCAGATGCGCGCGCTGAGTGCGCGGCTGGCCGCTGGAACATGCGCCCTCGGCGGATGCATCTGCGCGATGATTGTGGACGCCGAGCAGGGCGGAAGCGCGCATATCGACGCGCTGCGGCTGCTGCTTGCGGCAAACGCGGCGGGGGCGGAACTATTGGCTCAACCGCTGCTGGAGGCGGATCGGGAGCTGCGCGGCGTCATGCAGGCGGGAAACGGCAAAGGCACGCCGTTTGAACGCTACCGCTCGCTGGCGCGGACGCTGGCGCTCCGGCTCGACGAAGCCCGGGTCGTCTCGCGCGAATGGCCGCGCATGCGATTTGACACCCCGCTGGAGGGCGGCGCGGCGCACGACTGGCGCGGCGCGCTGAAGGACATCGTCTCCGCGTCCGGCGGGGAACTGACCGACGAGACCGGCGCGGAGCAGACGGTGCTGCTCTGCGAAAACACGGTTGGACTGCCGGACGAGCGAACGCTTGCTCTGCTCGGAGGCGACGGAACCATTCGTTTTCTTGTCGCGTCCCCGACGACGGGCAGCGAACTGTATACGGCGGCACTCGTCGAGCGCGCCTGCCTGCGCGGCGGGTTTTCGCTGCCGCAGCACGCACTCGTCGTATTCGAAGGCATGAGCGCGGTCGAGGCGCTCTCGAAGAAGTCCGAGCTGGCGCGGGTCAAGCAGGCGCTCTCGGGGAAAAAACACTGATTGCCGGAGCGAACGGGCAAAGCGGCGATGAAACCGATCGGCTGCATTCCGGCGCTGTATTCATACGGCGGCATGCTTTCCTGGACGCGCAAAATATGCAAAAACGGCGTATTTCTGGCGTATAAAAAGAAAGCACGGCGCATGAATATACAAGCATTGCGAGGGAAGAATGTCGATGGCGCGGCTGTTTTAAATTTTACGCGACTGACAGAAAAAACCGCTTAAATACTGGAAAAACTGGACTTGTATTGCGTGGGAACGGATTTTTTTATTGACTTTATGTGTGCATATATGTTTATATATAATATAACTGCTTGCTCACAGGATTAAGCGATTATATACGATAGGTTCGGGCGTATTTACGTACGCCCGAAATAATTGCATAAAATGTTGTTCCAAACTTGGGAGCGGATTCTTTCCCGGCGGTTTTTGCCGAACGGGAAAAGGCAGGCAGCCGGGCACGGAAGCAATCTATTCAGCGCCCGGGAGCTGGGGCAGGCGGTAACCCATAGTTTGTTATGATTTGGCGAACGATGTTCTTCTCTGGCAGGGGACACGGGTCGCCGCAGTTTTTTGATAGTTGAGTGGAGGTAATTGAATGCAAAACGAACATGGCGGTAGCGGCAAATGTTGAAATATGTGCTTAAGCGTATCGTCTCTTCGATACTTGCCGTTATTATTTTGATCACCGCAACATTTTTCCTGATGCATATGGTGCCCGGAAGTCCGTTTCTTTCGGAAAGAATGACGGACTCGGTCAGAGCGAACCTCGAAAAGAAATACGGCCTGGATAAACCGCTGACGACGCAGTATCTGCTGTATCTCAAGCAGCTGATGCAGGGGGACATGGGGACGTCTCTTCAGAAAAAAGGACGAACCGTAACCGGCATCATTGAAGAGAAATTCCCATACTCGGCCAAGCTGGGTATTTTTGCAATCACGCTCGCCGTCATTGTCGGCATTCCGCTTGGCGCGATTGCCGCGATCAAGCATGAAAAACTCATCGACCGTTTGGTGATGCTGTTTACCACTATATTCATATCCGTGCCGGGATTTGTATTCGGCACGCTATTACTGGTCATATTCTGCGCAATATTAAAAATTGCGCCTGCCGCGTGGAACGACTCATTCGGCAACTATGTGCTGCCGGTGATCGCGTTGTCGTTCTATCCGATTTGCTATATTACAAAACTGACCCGCTCCGCCATGCTGGAGACGCTTGGCCAGGACTACATTAAAACAGCGCACGCCAAGGGCCTTTCCGCGCTTAAGGTGCATTTCAAGCACGCGCTGAAGAACTCCGTCATTCCGGTCATCTCCTATGTCGGCCCGCTGACCGCGTTTCTGATCACCGGCACGTTCGCCGTCGAAAAATTGTTCAGCGTACCGGGGCTGGGGCGGTTTTTCGTGGACAGCGTATCGAATCGCGACTATCCCGTCATCATGGGTACAACTATTTTTCTCGGATGCATCATGGTCATGATGAACCTCCTTGTGGACTTCATCTATGGCATGGTCGATCCCAGAATCAAGTTGCGATAAGCGAGGCATCCATGAAAAATACGACAGAGATTAAAAATAAGCCAAGCCTGAGGAAAAGCCCGTTCAGCATGCAGATCAACCCGAATCTGTTTGAACCGGCAACGGAGGAAGAAAAGCAGGAGCTGGTGGTCATTCGCCAGAGCACGTCGCTTTGGAAGGACGCCATGCGTCGCTTCCGCAAAAACAAGTTTGCGATGGTTGCGCTGGTGCTGATCATCATCCTGTTCCTGTTTGCGTTTGTCGGGCCGCTGCTCTCCAATTACACATATGACCAATTTAACCCCGGCGAAGAGGATCAGGGCCCGAACTGGGTGCATCCGTTTGGAACGGATCGGTTTGGACGCGATCTTTTGGTGCGCAATATGTACGGCGCGCGAATATCGCTCTCCATCGGCGTAATCGCCGCTGTTCTGACGTTTGTCATCGGCTCGCTCTATGGTTCGATCAGCGGATTTACCGGCGGGAAAACGGACAACATCATGATGCGCGTGATCGACGTCATCTATTCGCTGCCCGACTTGCTGGTGGTGATTCTGCTCTCCGCTACGCTGAAAGGGCCGCTGGAGGACATGCTGGAAAACAGCCGGATCTTCTCCGGCATCAGCGAGCTGGGGCCGGCGTTCTTCTCCATGCTCATCGTGTTCGCGCTGATGTACTGGGGCACGATGGCGCGTATCGTACGCGGCGAGGTGCTGCGCATCAAGGAGCAGGAATATGTGCTCGCGGCGCGCGCGCTTGGCGCAAACAGCGGACGCATCATCCGGCGGCATGTGTTGCCCAACTGCATCGGGCCGATCATCGTGACGACCACGCTGCAGATTCCGGCCGCGATCTTTACGGAATCCTTCCTGAGCTTTATCGGCCTGGGCATTTCGGCCCCGCTCGCGTCGCTCGGTTCCATGGTAACCGACGCGCTGCAGGGCGTGTATTCCTATCCAACACGTGTGCTGTTTCCTTCTGTGATCATTGCCCTGATCATACTGGCGTTCAATACGGTGGGCGATGCGCTTCGCGATGTGCTGGATCCCAGAATGAAAAAGTAGAGGTGCGAGAGTGGAAAACAAGCATTTAATCGATATTGAAGATTTACGGGTGTCGTTCTTTACCCCGGGCGGCGAAGTGCAGGCCGTCCGCGGCGTATCGTGGTTTTTGAACGAAGGCGAGGCGCTTGGCATCGTCGGCGAGTCCGGCAGCGGAAAATCCGTTTCGGCCTATTCGGTCATGCGGCTGCTGCAGGAGCCCGGCCGCGTTGTCGGCGGATCCATCCGGTTTAACGACGTGGATATTCTGAGTCTCACAGAAAGCGAGATGCGCTGCATTCGCGGCAACGATATCGCCATGATCTTTCAGGATCCCATGACCTCATTAAATCCGGTTTACACCGTTGGAAATCAAATCTGCGAGCCGCTCAGCCTGCATTTGCATATGAAAGGGCAACAGGCGCTCGACCGCGCGGAGGAACTGCTTGGCATGGTCGGCATTCCTAGCCCGAAACGGCGCCTGAAGCAGTACCCGTTTGAATTCTCCGGCGGCATGCGGCAGCGCGCGATGATCGCAATGGCGCTTGCCTGCGAACCGAAGCTGCTGATTGCCGATGAACCCACGACGGCGCTCGACGTGACGATCCAGGCGCAGATTCTGGAGATCATGAAGGAGCTGAAACAGCGGCGCAACATGAGCATTGTGCTCATTACGCACGATCTTGGGATTGTTTCGGATATTTGTGATAAAATCATTATCATGTACAGCGGCGAGATCATGGAACACGGCCCGATCGAGAGCCTGCTGTCCAACCCGAGCCATCCGTATACCATCGGGTTGATTCACTCGCTGCCGAAAATCGATCAGAAGGAAGGCGAACCGCTCACGCCGATCGAAGGATCGCCCGTCGATCTGATGCATCCGCCCGCCGGATGTCCGTTCGCGCCCCGCTGTGAACATTGCATGAAAGTTTGCCTGACGGAGAAACCGCCGTACTTTGAGATGGGGCAGGGGCATTTTTCAGCGTGCTGGCTCCACTATGATCGGAAGGAACAATAACCCATGGAAAAACTGCTGGAAATCAATCATCTGAAAAAGTATTTCACGATAAAAGGCGAACCGGCGGGACGCAATAAGCTGCGCGCCGTCGACGACGTTTCCTTCCATATCCTAAAAGGCGAGACGCTCGGACTCGTCGGCGAGTCCGGAAGCGGCAAGACGACGACGGGACGCACGCTGCTTCGGCTGTATGAACCGACGGACGGCACCATTGTTTACGACGGCAAAGACATTACGAACGCAAAGATGCAGCCGTACCGCAGAAAGATGCAGTATATCTTTCAGGATCCTTACGCGTCGCTCAACCCGCGCATGACGGTCGGGGATATTGTCGGCGAGCCGATCGATATCCACAATCTCGCCGCAAACGCAAGCGAGCGCAAGGAGCGCATCAACATCCTGCTCGATCAGGTCGGCCTGAACAGCGAGCAGGCGACGCGCTATCCGCACGAGTTTTCAGGCGGACAGCGGCAGCGCATCGGCATTGCGCGGGCGCTTGCCGTGCAGCCCGAGTTTATCGTTTGCGACGAGCCGGTTTCCGCGCTGGATGTCTCGATTCAGGCGCAGATTATCAACATGCTCGAGCGGCTCCAGCATGAGATGTGCCTGACCTATCTGTTCATCGCGCACGATCTTGCGGTCGTCAAGCATATATCGCAGCGCATCGGGGTCATGTACCTTGGCAAGATCGTTGAGCTCTCGGAGACGAAGGAACTGCACGCAACGCCGATGCATCCCTACACGCGGGCGCTGCTTTCCGCCATTCCGGCGTTTGATCCAAAGGTGAACCGCGCGCGTAAGCGCATCATTCTGGAGGGGGAAATTCCGAACCCTCTGACGCCCCCGAAAGGCTGCGTATTCAGCACGCGCTGCCCCTACGCAAAGGAAATCTGCCATCAGGAGAGTCCCGCGCTCGAAGAACTGTCATGTGGCCACTATGTCGCGTGCCATTTCGCAGGCGAGATATAAAAAAGTCCCCAACAGGCGTCGGCCTGTAATTAATAAGGAGGAATAAGGAATGAAAAAGACACTAACCCTCGTACTCACTCTGGTCATGATCGTTTCCCTGGCGTTTAGCATGATTTCGTGCAAAGCCACGTCTAAGGCGAAAGTTCTGGATACCAGCGCGACTGTCTGCGTCGGTCCCGAGCCCGCAACGCTCGATCCGAACATGAACGAATCGGTAGACGGCATGATCTACATCACCCATCTGTATGAGGGCCTCTATCGGCCCAACACGGACGGCTCGTTCTCGCTTGGCCAGGCCAAGGATGTAACGATTACCGACAATGCGGACGGCACCGCCCATGTGGTCGCCACGCTTCGTGACGACATCTTCTGGAGCGATGGCAAACCCGTCACCGCGAATGACTTCGTCTATTCCTGGCGTCGTCTTTGCGACCCGGCGACCGGCTCATCGTATGGCTACATCGGCCAGGACTTCTTTGCCAACGGGCATGATGTTGCCAATGAAGTTATCTCGCCGGATCAGCTCAGCGTTACCGCCGTTGACGACAAGACGCTTGAGTTCGACATTGCCGCGAACGTTCCGTACACCAAGGACCTTCTGGCGTTCCCGAGCCTGATGCCGCTGCGTCAGGATATCGTGGAAGCGAATCCCGAGGGCTGGTCCACCGAAGTTGACACCCAGGTTTCGAACGGTCGTTATGTGCTCTCCACGTTTGCGCACGAGAGCCAGATCGTCCTGACGATGAGCACCACGTACTGGGATGCGGCGTCCACCAAGCTGGGCACGCTGAACTGCATGCTCTCCGACGACGACAACGCCATCCTGGCCGCGTTCAAAGCGGGTGACCTGGATCTGGCCGACTCTTTCCCGACCGACGAGCTGGCGGCGCTTCGCGAAACGCCGGAATACAAGCAGTATGGCCAGATTGGTCTGTACTACCTTGAGATCCAGCAGATCGACGGCGGCGCGGAAGTCCTGAAGGACGTCAATGTCCGCAAGGCGCTCTCGCTGGCGATCGACCGCGAATACATCAATCAGACCGTGTTTGCTGATTCCCGTATTCCGGCCTACTCCCTGATTCCGTATGGCGTTCCGGATGCCACTGCCGGCTCCGACTTCCGCACGACCGCGGGCGTTGCCGTTGGCGGCGACCTGACGGACGACTATGCAGCCAACGTTGCAAAGGCGAAGGAACTGCTTGCTGCCGCGGGTTACGCGGATGGCGTCGGGTTCCCGAAACTCGAGTTCGCCATCAATGAAAACACCGGCCACCAGGCGGTTGCCGAAGCGGTCATGTCGATGTGGAAGAACAACCTGGGCATCGATGTTGAAATCGCCACCATGGACTGGGCAACCTTCCAGGGCTACCGCAAGACGTCCGATTGCGAAATCGCTCGTCAGGGCTGGATCGGCGACTACACGGATCCCGCAACGTTCTTCGATCTCTTTACGAGCACAGCCGGCACGAACGACGGCCACTACAACAATCCTGAGTACGACGCGCTGGTCGTTTCCGCCAGAACCGAGCAGGATCCGGTGAAGCGCATGGATATGTACCATCAGGCTGAGGCGATCATCATGAATGATATGCCGATTATCCCGATCGTATTCTATGCTGACGACGTGCTCGCGCAGACGTACTTCACGGGCTTCGGCGTGACCGGTACCGCCCTGAAGATGTTCTGGGATGCGACCGTAACCAAATAACCTATGCCCAAAGACGACTCCGCAGTGAGTCGGAGTTTATCAACAACGAACGCCTCCGCAGGTTTGCGGAGGCGTTCGCTTTTTTGCTTGCTTGGGCTGATGCGGTTTTGTCAGGCAAGGTTCTTGAGAATCGTTTGGTATTTCTCGGTCGCACGCCTGCTTGGCGCGCCTTTTTGGCACACGGAGAGCGAGCGCAGCTTGGCATGCGGACGCTCGACGACGATTTGGCCGTCCGCCAGCTTGCTTTGCAGTACGCCGAGCGCGTCAAGAAAGCGTTCATCGCGCTTTGCCGCTGAATAGAACGAAAGAACAAACACATAGTAAAGTAAGTTATAAGTTAAAAACGGGAAAGTGATCTGATGGAACAATGTGCCGATGCCGTAATGACAGGGGCCGAGCGGCGCGCGCGTCGTCCAGTGCCCGAGCAGAAACTCCACCGTGCGCTCGAGCCGCTCATCCGCATTGGCATACGGCGTGAAGCGGAACGCATCCAGCGCGGAGAGCGTCGGACCGGGGTTGGAAAACTCCGTTTCCGGTCCGTGTCCGAAGAAATATTTGCTGCAGCGCCATCCGCCGTCGTCATGCCGCGTGCTCAGCAGATGTGAAAACGTTTTTTCGAGCCGCGCATCCGCCGCAAACCCGAGATAGCAAAGCGTTCTGGCCGCGAGTATGGTATGGCAGGGATAGATTGTGCTCTTTGGCGCAAGACGGAACCGTCCGTCCACGCGCTGCGCCTCCCAGATCAACGCCGCCGCGCCGCCGAGCAGCGGATCGGCCGCGTCGAGCCCCAGCTCGGCGAGGATATACGCTGCCTCCAGAGTAGAAAAAGGACCGCCCCGAATGAGCGTATGATCCGGCGCCGCCCAAAGATCCGCGCCGTTGTCATGGCGATGTGAGAGCATAAACGAGATGTCGGCGTCATATGTTGGCATACATTATGCACCTTTCTGAACGGGGAAGCGTGTGTTGGCAGGTTACAACTTTTTTTCGTAAAGAAAGAACAATCCCTTGCGATAATTGATTTCGCCCGCTTTTTCATATCCGCGCGAAGTATACAGACGCAGCGCGGCGGGATTTTGTGAAAACGCGTCCAGACGGATGGATTCTATACCGCGCGCGCGTACGCTGCCTTCGATATAGTCCATCGCCTCTTTGGCAACGCCCCTGCCCTGAAACGCGGGATGCACGCAAAGCCGGTGCAGCACGACAAATCGCCCGACCCCGTATTGCCAGCTTGCCGCTTCATACTCACCCTCAACGCAGGATTCGAGCGCAAAGGATACGGCGATTCTGCCGTCGATCCGACCGATTTCCAGTTCTTGGCGCGCGATATCGTCCGCAAGAATGCGGCGGGTCGGATACAGCCTGTCCCACTGAAAGACGCCCTGCTCGTCCATGCGGCGCGTGGCCTCGCGGTAAAGCACACTCAGCTCCGGCAGATCCCGCCGGAGCGCGGCGGTAAACTCCATACTGCCTCCCAAAGAAATCGATACCGTATTATACCGCGTACGGCGGCGTAAGTCAGCATATTTTGCTGCGGTCGAGTCAATCAAAAAAAGGCGCTCGCAAGAGCGCCTTTGATAGAGTGCCGTCTGGTTTACGGGGTTGTGGGCGAGGTGCTGGGGGAGACGCTTGGCGAGACGCTCGGAGATGTGGTGCCGAGCTTGGTCTTGTTGTTCGCCGCGCCGGTTACCGCGTCCATGGCGTCCGTGCTGTAGATCAGCTTCAGCGTCTCCTGACCCGCGATGCCGTCGATGGGAGACAGGCCGTGGTATTCCTGGAACTTCTGCACGGCTTGCACGGTTGTGCTTCCATACAGGCCGGTCGCGCTGCCAGTCAGGTAACCGAGCTGGATCAGGCGGTTTTGCAGGGTGGTGACGTCCTCAACGAGCTTCGTGATGACATTGGTTCGGGAGTCGCCGTCGCCGCGGGAGAGATAGTAGGCTTTTGCATCATCGCTCATCAGAAGCGAATAGGTGCCGTTGCCGATGATGCCGTCCCAATCGTGAGAATCGCTGAAGTTTTTCACCTGAAACAGACGGATGGCGGTCTTGGTCGACGGGCCGAATTTATCGGTATACCCGCCCTCGGGTTCGTCCATGTAGCCAAGTTCGACCAGCCGCTTCTGAATATCGGGAATGAGCGGGCTGGTTGAATTCAGCGTCGCGATATTATCCGTGAGCACCGCGATGGAAGGCGACGGAGATGCTTCCTCGGTCGGCGCTGGCGTATCCGTCGGCGCGAGCGACGGGGTGGGCGTGATATCCGAAATGGCGAGCTGGCCGTCGTCCGCGCGCTCGGTGCGGCCGCTGTTCGGCAGGAGCACCGCCAGCAGGATGACCGCGGCAAGCGCCATGGCGAATGTGCCGCCGATGATAACGAGCGTCTTGGTCGGCATCTGCGCCAGATAGAGACCGAGTGCATGCATGAATTTTGCGAACTTGCTGCGCTTTTTCTTTCCGGAGCTGGCGCGCGGCTGATCGTAAAGATCCATTTCGTCTCCGCCTTCGCGCGCGTAGTCGTCTTCGCTGCGCGGATAGCGCGTGCGGGATGTATTGGCGCGAGGCGTGTATTCTTCGACACCGTCCGGCATCTGCGTGCGGCCCGTGCCGGAGCGCGGTGCGGCGGGCTCATATCCCGAATCGTTTACGGGCATATTTATGCGTCCGCTTGCGCCGTGCTGAGCGTAGTCCGTAAACTGGCGGTGGGGGGGATATCCGCCGCCGGGCGCTTCGTAATAACCGCCGGACTGCTGGCGCTCTGTATAGTTGTTGGTTGGCTGCTGCGAATTCGAATAGTACCCCTGCTGCGGCTGCTGGGAATAATACTCCTGCTGCGTGCCGTATTCGCCGGCGGGCTGCTGCGGGTAATATCCCTGCTGCGCGCTGTAACCGTCGGAAGGCTGCTGCGCATAATACCCCTGCTGTGCGGCGTATCCATCCGCGGGCTGCTGGGGCTGCTGGTTGTAATCATAACCGTAATTGGCATCGATCGGATGCGGCGCGTAAGGGTTTTCGGAATCCGCATAGGCGGAAGGCGCCTGGCGTACGGAATAGCCGCGCCCGTCATACCCGCCGCCGGCAGGATCATAATCCATGTCGGAATCTCCCTGCTGCAAAGGTGCTTCTTTGTAAGCGGCAGGATCATCGCGATAAGCGTGCGGCGCGTTTGTGTTTTGACCGGTGGTACGCGGTTCCTCGTCGTATGGCGGATATCCATAACCGCCGTTCTGGTGATCCATGTTTTTCACGCTCCTCGTTTGAGAATCGGCTCAGTCAATACGTTGCTCGGCCATCATATCCGGCGCTTAAAAGCACGCCGCGTCCGCGACCGGAAGACGCGAAACCGGCGCAAATGGGAGCCCCGGCGTATGCCCAAAAATCCCCATTCGGATACGACTCTAGTGTACCATAGTCGGCGGGGGTGAATGATTGAGGTTATTGTGAAGAATCTATGGATAAATTGTTAATCCTTTCACTGCTAAAACACGAAAAGTGGGGAGAAAACATAAAAACAGGAGCCGAAATGGCGAGTTTTCGCATTCGGCTCCCTTTTTTGGCACGGCTACTGCCTGTAAATTGTGAACGAGACGGCTGAATTACTCCATGATTTTTTTCGTAGAGCTGCAGCCGATCCGGCTCGCGCCCGCCTCAATCATGGCGAGCGCCTGCTCGCGCGTGCGAACGCCGCCGCTGGCTTTGACGCCCATGTCCGGGCCGACGGTTTTGCGCATGAGCGAAATGTCCTGCGTCGTTGCGCCGCCGGTGGAAAACCCGGTGGAGGTCTTAACAAACGCGGCTCCGGCGGCCTTTGCGGCAAGACACGCGGAAATCTTCTCCTCGTCCGTCAGAAGGCAGGTTTCGAGGATGACCTTGACGATGGCGGGCTTTGCGGCGCCCACAACAGCCGCGATATCCGCCTGCACGGCGCTCCAGTCGCCCGCTTTCGCGGCGCCGATGGCCATGACCATATCGATCTCCTCCGCGCCGTCGCGAACGGCGAGCGCTGCCTCCAGCGCTTTTGCGCCGCTGGACATGGCGCCGAGAGGGAAGCCGACGACGCAGCAGGTCTTCACGCCGCTGCCTTGCAGTTCGCGCGAAACGAGCGAGGCATAGCAGGAGTTGACGCAGACGCTTGCGGTGCGGTATTGCTTGGCCTCCGCAACGACGGCGAGGATGTCCGACTCCGTCGCTTCCGCCTTGAGCAACGTATGGTCGAGGTAGGCGTTCAGCTCCATCATGAGAAATACCTCTTGAGCAGGCCTTCAAAGCCTTTTCCGTGGCGTGCTTCGTCGCGCGCCATCTCGTGCACGGTGTCGTGAATCGCGTCGAGGTTCAGCTCCTTGGCGCGTTTGGCCAGCTGGGTCTTGCCCTCGCACGCGCCGTACTCCGCGGCGGCGCGCAGCTCGAGATTCTGTTTGGTCGAGGTGGTGATCACATCGCCAAGCAGCTCTGCAAAGCGGGAAGCGTGGTCGGCTTCTTCGAAAGCGTACCGCTTGAAGGCCTCGGCGATTTCGGGATATCCCTCGCGATCGGCCACGCGCGCCATCGCCAGATACATGCCGACTTCGGTGCATTCGCCCGAGAAATTCATCTTCAGCCCCTCGAGCACCTCTGCGTCGACGCCTGCGGCGATGCCGACGACATGCTCCGCGGCATAGGATTTTGCTTCCTCTTTCAGCTCGATAAACGAATCGCCAGGCGCGTTGCAAACGGGGCAGACCGCAGGCGGGGTGTCACCCGTGTGTACATATCCGCAGACGGGACAGCGAAATTTCTTCATCATAAAACAATCGCTCCTTTCAGGTGTTCAGACCCGTGTCATTTTTGGAATAAAACGGCAGATACCAGCGCTGCCGGTCGCTTCTTTCAGTATACCCGCCGGAATGTTAACAATCAATCACAAAAGGCGAAAACCCCTACCAGAGGGGAGCCGATTTTGGTATACTGCAAGTCGATGATCACGAAAAACGGGAGAATGGAATGAAACGAATCCTTAGCGTTTTGCTGGTTCTGGCGATACTCTTGACGCCGGCGGCCGCTCTGGCAGACTATGATTACGACTCGATTCCCACGCCGAATATGATCGTTGTTGACGGCGACGATCCGAGCGTGGTGTTTTTTGAACGCAACGCGGATCAAAAGGTTTACCCCGCGAGCACGACAAAGATTATGACCACGCTTGTCGCTCTTGACAGCGGCATGCTGGACGATACGTTTACGGTCGGCGACGAGGTGCTCGGCACGACCGTCAAGTTTACGCAGTATTCCTCGCTGATGGGCATTCAGCCCGGCGAAACGCTGACGCTGCGGGATCTCGTGTACGGGCTGATGCTCGTTTCGGGAAACGACGCGGGCGAGGCGATTGCCAAACACGTCGCCGGTTCGGTGGAGGCGTTTGTTGCGCTGATGAACCAGAAGGCCGCCGAGATCGGCATGACAAACACGCACTTCAACAATCCGCACGGCGTGCAGAACGACGACCACTACACCACCGCGCGAGATATGGCGAAGCTTATGGCCTACGCGCTGAAAAACGATGATTTCGTCAAAATTGCGGAGACCAAGACCTACACTGTGCCCGCCAACAGCGTGCGCACGACCGAGCTTGTGCTCAACAACACCGACCGCCTGCTCAACGCGGTTGCGACCGATCCGGTGGACACCGTCTATCCCTATGCCATCGCCGGGAAGACGGGGGATACGGACGTCGCGGGCAAGTGCCTCGTTGCCGCCGCCGAAAAGGATGGGGCGCGCGTGATCGTCGCGATGTTTGGCGACAAGGCCGACCTCTACAACGGCGACACGGTGACGACGAACCTCGCGCGGTTTCTCAACGCCGCGAAAATCTTCGACTATGTCTTTGCAAACGAATACCAGTCCGTCACGGCAAGCGAGCTGGGGCTGCAAAAGAGCTTCGCCACCGGCGTTGTCAACGCGGACGCGAACGACCTCACAGACGGGCAGCTGACCATGACCGCGCTGATCGACGACGTCAGCATCCGCGCCTCGGCGGACAGGATAGCGAACATCAAGGCGAACGCGGGCTCGATTACGACAAACGTCGTGCTCACGACAGACGCGCAGGCGCCGATTACCGCGGGGCAGACCATGGGCACCGTGGACTATCAGCTTGGCGGCGAAACCATCTGCACCGCGCCGCTGGTTGCGGACTTTGCTGTGAAGCAGGTGCTGGAAGTCACCGCCGTGCAGCCGGACGAAACGGTATTGGTTACTTCCTCGCCGGACAGCACGTCGCTGCTCGACAAGGGGCATATCGACTGGAACTCGACAAAAACGCTGACGCTGATGTTTATCCTGCTGTTGATCCTGCTCGTCGCGCTCATCGTTGTGTTCGTCGTTTCCGAGCGCAAGCGCCGCTATGAGAGAAAACGCCGCGCGCGGGCGAAGAAGCGCAGACAGCAGTATTACGAATGACAAACCAAAAAAATCCGCCGAATGACACGGCGGATTTTTTGATACAGGCGGATCGTTTGTTATCCCAGCACGGCTTCGAGAAAGCGGGCGACGCAGCTCTGGTTGTTGTCCGCCGTCAGAACGATGGCTGCCGCAGACTTCACCTCGTCGATCGCGTTTGCGGGTGCGCCGCCGATGTCGGCGAGCGCGACCATCTCCAGATCGTTGTTGTAGTCGCCTATGGCGAGAATCTTTTTTACGCCGTCGCAGCGCGTTCGCACATCCGAAAGCGCCATGCCTTTGTTGACGCCTTCGGCGACGAACTCCAGATAAGCGTCCGACGAACGGAATACGGAGAAGCCCTCATAAAGGCCTTCTGCATACAGCGCCTCCTGCAGGTAGTCCAGCTGGTCAGATTCGTGCGCGATAAGAAACTTGAGAAACGGCTGCGGAACGCGCTCAATCGGCATATGAAACGTTAGCATGCGCTCGATGACGGTCTGCGGGTCGTCGCGCTGGTCAGGGTTGAGTTCGTAGATGCCGGTGGTGTTAAAGATCTGCGGGCAGGCGTCATGCCGCAGCGCGACGGCGCGCGAGGTAACGCGCTCGGTCAGGACGGGATCCGCCGGATGCACCGCAAGGTATTGCTTTGTGGTCAGGTCGTAGAGCCCCGCGCCGTTGGCGAGGATGCAGGGCGCGTTGACGGGCAGAGCGGCCTCGATTGCGCCGATGATGGACGGTACGCGCCCAGTTGCTACGCCGAAACGGCCGCCCTCGGCGACGAACGCGCAAATTGCGGCGCGGTTTTCTTCGGAAACGCGTTTTTGATCGTCAAACAACGTTCCGTCCAGATCGCAGTACAGATAATAGCCGTCTAAGGCGCCCATGAGACCTCCCGAGTAGAAATTGCCTGCGCCCTTATGGCGCAATCCTGATTATTCTATACGATGCGGGCGCGAAACGCAACCGCTTTACCGCCGGCGGCGCGCTTGAAAACAAACGCGCGTGCGAGTATACTGGTATCTGCGGTGCGGCGCATCGCCTGACAAAATTGAAGACGGTTCGGGGGATACGGACGGATGAGCGAAACAATCAGACGCACCGTCGTCGGCGTCGGCGCGGCCAATGTGGACGTGCACGGCCGGAGCCGGAAGGCAATCGTCATGCGGGACTCAAACCCGGGCTATATGGCGACCTCCGTCGGCGGGGTGACGCGAAACATCCTTGAAAACCTATCGCGGCAGGGTGTCTCCGCGCTGCTGCTTTCCGCCGTGAGCGACGATCTTTACGGAGACAGGATCATGCGCGACAGCGCGGCGGCCGGCATCGATGTTTCGCATCTGCGGCTGAAACCGGGCACGTCGTCCTCAAGCTATATTGCGATTCTTGACGAGCACGGGGACATGCTGCTCGGCATGTCGGACATGCGCATCATCGAGGACATGCCGCCGTCCTATCTGGACGAAAACCGAGACGTGCTGCGCCGGGCGGATGCGATCGTCTGCGACGCCTGTCTGCCGACAAGCCTGCTCGAGCACTTGCTGTCCGAGGCGGCGGGGGACACGCCCGTGCTGATCGACCCCGTGTCGAGTGCATACGCGCGGCAGATGGAACCGCTTGTCGGCAAGTTTTTCTGCGTCAAGCCCAACGAGATGGAGCTGAGCATTCTCTCCGGCCTGCCGACCGGGACGGAGGCGCAGATCGAGCACGCCAGCGAGGAGCTGCTGCGGCGCGGCACGAAGCTCGTCGCCGTCAGCCGCGGGGAAAAGGGCTGCTACTATGCGGACGCGGCGGGAAACCGGCTGTTCCGCGCGCTGCGGCCCGTAGAGCAGATGGTGAACGCAACCGGCGCGGGGGACGCGTTTATGGCGGGTCTGACGCACGCGCTGGTGGATCATCTGCCTGTGGAGGAGATGCTGGATTACGCGCTTGCCTCCGGCACCGCGGCGATACAGAGCATGACGACGATCAACCCGGATATGAGCGACGCGCTCGTGCGGGAAAATTTGAACCGATACAGGCTGTGACAGCCTTTGACCGAAAGGAGCGAATAGAACATATGCAGCAAATGAAGCAATATCTGGACGTGCTGCCGGAGATTCAGGACGCGCTGGACCAGAACAGACCCGTGGTCGCGCTCGAGAGCACAATTTTGAGCCATGGTATGCCGTATCCCGAAAACGTGGACTTCGCCGCGGAGGTGGAGAAGGTCGTGCGCGCGGAGGGCGCGGTGCCCGCGACGACGGCGCTGATCGGCGGCCGCATCAAGGTCGGCCTCAGCCCCGCGGAGCTGGAGGTTATGTGCCGCGCGGAGGACGTCGGCAAGGTGAGCCGCCGCGACATGGCGACATATCTGGCGATGAAAAAGACCGGCGCAACCACCGTTGCGACCACGATGATCTGCGCCGCGATGGCGGGCGTTAAGGTGTTTGCCACCGGCGGCATCGGCGGCGTGCACCGCCACGGCGAGGTGACGATGGACGTCTCCGCCGACCTGCAGGAGCTCAAGCAGACGCCCGTCGCGGTGGTCTGCGCGGGCGCCAAGCAGATCCTCGACATCGGGCGCACGCTTGAATACCTCGAGACCATGGGCGTGCCCGTGCTCGGCAACGGCACGGCGGACTTTCCGGCGTTTTACTGCCGAAAGAGCGGCTTTGGCGTGGATTATGCGGCCAAGGACGAAGCGCAGATCGCGTCCATCATGAAGATGAAATGGGATCTCGGACTCGAGGGCGGCGTGCTGATCGCCAATCCGATTCCCGAAGAATACGCGCTGGACTTCGACTATATGGAGAGCGTGATCGACCGGGCGCAGGACGAGGCGGACGAACGGGGCGTGCGCGGCAAAGACATCACGCCGTTTCTGCTGGCAAAGATCAAGGAGCTCACCAAGGGCGTGTCCTTTGCCTCCAACGTACAGCTTGCCTACAACAACGCGCGCGTGGCGGCGAGGATCGCCAAAGAGCTCTGTAAACTTTCATAAACCCGCCGGTATACAATTCAACCACAAAGAGGGTTCCGTTCAATATACTCGGAGCCCTCTTTTTTATGCGAACTTTGACTGATCAACGCTTGCGGACGAAACGAAGCGGCCTGTTTTTGTGCGCGCTTTATCCAAACGCACGGCCAAAATGGAATCGTCCCCTCCTGACGGCGGCTCCCCGCGCGCCGCGTCAACAGACAGCGCGGGAACCGGATCAGGCGGGGACGACTCGGGGAGAGAGGAAGAGAAGGAGTGCGGCTGTGCCTGCCTTGGGGCGAACCGCATTGCCCGGATGCGGCCCGGCCTTTGGTAAGCCCGGCGTTTTTCGCGTTTGCGGTTCGATAACATGGGATCAGGGAGATGCGCTCTAAGCGGGCATCGAGCCGATGCCGTTTCGCCCTGACTGCGCGGGCTGCCGCTCTGTTCCAGCCGACAGAAGGATCGGCTGGCTGCCAGACGGCGCGCGCGGCGCATATCGAAACGCCGACGCGAAAGGGGAATAACGCATCGGCGGAGCCAGGGCTCCGCCGAGACGAGCAGGATCAGCTTTCGAGGATGTACTGGTTCAGCAGCGATTCGAGGTATTCCTGCCGTCCGGAACTGTTGGGCGTCGTGCCATGGATCAGCGCATAGGCTTCCAGCTCCGAAAAGCCGACCCGCCCGCCGATGATATCCTTGCCGATGCCTTCGTTGTAGCTTTCGTACCGGGCCGCCTTAAAGCGCTCGAACACGCCGTCTTCAACGAGGCGGGAAGCGACGCGCAGACCCTTTGCGAAGGTGTCCATGCCTGCGATGTACGCAAGGAACAGGTCGTCCTCCTGGAACGAGCCGCGGCGCACCTTTGCGTCGAAGTTCAATCCGCCGCTCGTGAATCCGCCCGCGAGCAGGATTTCGTACATGGCCAGCGTCGTGTCGTATACGCTGGTTGGGAACTGGTCGGTGTCCCAGCCGAGCAGGGGATCGCCGGTGTTGGCGTCCACGCTGCCGAATACGCCGTTGATGCGCGCGGCGTTCAGTTCGTGCTGGAAGGTATGCGCCGCGAGCGTGGCGTGGTTGGCCTCAATGTTCATCTTGAAATATGGCTCAAGCTGATACTTGCGCAGAAACGACAGTACGCTTGCCGTGTCAAAATCATACTGGTGCTTCGTCGGCTCTTTCGGTTTGGGTTCGATGAGAAACTGTCCGGTAAAGCCGATTTTCTTTGCGTAGTCCACCGCCATCTGCAACAGCCGCGCAAAGTTGTCCAGTTCCAGCGACGTATCGGTGTTGAGCAGGGTTTCATACCCTTCACGCCCGCCCCAGAAGACGTAGTTTTCTCCGCCGAGCGTTTGCGTAACCTCAATCGCTTTTTTGATCTGCGCGGCGGTGTATGCAAACACGCTCGCGTTGGGGGAGGTTGCCGCGCCGTGGACAAACTTGTCGTCCCCGAAGCAGTTGGACGTGCCCCAGAGGCAACGAATGCCGGTGCGCGCCATCTCCTGCTGGATCACGGCGACGATTTCGTCGAGCACGCGGTTGGTCTGGAGCAGGTTGTCCTGCCGGGGCGCGATATCCGCGTCGTGAAAGCAGAAATACCCGATCTGCATCTTTTCCATGAACTCGAACGCCGCGTGTACGCGCGCCTTTGCGCGCTCCGTCGCATCGGCGGTGTTGTCCCAGGGACGGTAGATGGTTTCGCTGCCGAACGGATCCGTGCCGCGGTAGGTAAACGTATGCCACCAGCTCATGGCAAAGCGCAGGTGCTCCTTCATCGTTTTTCCCGCGATGCATTCGCCCGGATCGTAATACTTAAACGAAAACGGGTTTTTGCTCTTCGGGCCTTCGTACTGCACGGTGCCGATCTGTTCAAAATATGCCATGATCCGATACGCTCCTTTACCAAGGGAAGTCTGGTACTTTGGGGGGATTTGTGCGGCGCAGGGCCGTCGTTACGCGACGGATTTGACCGCGCGGCGCTTGGAGACGACGTCGAAGATGACCGCCGCCAGCAGCACGAGACCCTTGACGACTTTCTGGAAGTTCGAGTCCACGCCGATGATGTTCATGCCGAGGTTTAGCACACCCATGAGCACGGCGCCGATGACCGCGCCGCTGACTGTGCCGATGCCGCCGTAAGCGGAGGCGCCGCCGATGAAGCAGGAGCCGATGGCGTCGAGCTCGTAGTTCGTGCCTGCCGCCGGGTTTGCGGAGGTGAAGCGGGCGGCGACGACGAGCGCCGCGAGCGCGCTGAGGAACGAAACGTTGACATAGGCCGAGAAGTAGATGCGGTTGGTGTTGATGCCGGAGAGCTTCGTGGCCTTTTCGTTTCCGCCGAGGGCGTAGAAGTGGCGGCCGAACGTGGTTTTTGCCGTGATGTAGGTGTAGATTGCCACGATGCCGATGAGCCAGAGCAGGATGTACGGAATGCCTTTATAGAGCGAGAGCTTGTACATCAGCAGCATCACGATCGCGCAGAGGATCACGATTTTGGTATAGAGCGAGACGCGGTTTTCCACCGTGTAGCCTTTGCGCTTCTTGTTCAGGTTCGTCACAATGGAAGCGACGATATAGACGGCACAGCAGATGACGCCGAAGATGATGCTGGAATATTTCACCGCGCCGCTGTCGAGGGCGGGGATGTTGACGTAGTTGTTGAAGATGGAGAGAAACTCTTCCGAAAAACCGGAGATGGTCAGCCCGCCGAGGATGGCCTGCGCCAGGCCGCGGAAGAGCAGCATGCCCGCGAGGGTGACGATGAACGGCGGGACACGCACATAGGCGATCCAGAACCCCTGCCAGACGCCGATTGCGACGCCGATGAGCAGGCACACGACCATGGACAGATAGATGTTCCAGCCGAGGTTGACCATTAAAACGCCCGCGATGGCGCCGACCAGACAGACGGAAGCGCCGACCGAAAGGTCGATGTTGCCGCCGGTGAGGATGCACAGCAGCATGCCGACCGCGAGGATGACCACGTAAGAGTTTTGCATGATCAGGTTGTTGATGTTCTGCGGCAGGAACATGCGGCCTTCCGACTTGATGATGAAAAACAGATAGACCAGCACGAGGGCGATGATCATCGTGTTTTTCAGGAGAAATGATTTTGTCTTTTCCCAGAGGACTGCGTTTTTACTGCTCATGGCTTATGCTCCTTTGTTTACGCTGAGTATGCTGGACATGATGCGCTCCTGCGTGGCGCTGTTTGCATCCATCTCGCCGACGATCTTGCCTTCGCTCATGACATAGATGCGATCGCACATGCCAAGCACCTCCGGCATCTCCGAAGAGATCATGATGACGGACTTGCCCGCCGCGACGAGATCGTTGATGATGCAGTAGATTTCATATTTTGCGCCGACGTCGATGCCGCGCGTGGGTTCGTCCAGAATCATGATGTCCGGCTCGGCGAACATCCACTTGGCAAGCAGCACCTTCTGCTGGTTTCCGCCGGAGAGGTTCCCGGCAATCTGTTCCACCGTGGGGCATTTGATGCCGAGCTTTTCGCGCATGCCGGCGGCCATCTTATACTCCAGATCGAGATCGAGAATATGCCGGTGGCTTACCTTGTCGAGCCGCGCGAGGGTTGTGTTCACGCGGATGGGGTTGCTCAAAATCAGGCCGTTGCCTTTGCGGTCCTCCGTTGCGTAGGCCAGGCCGTGCTTGATTGCGTCCCGCTCATTGGCGAGCACGACTTCCTTTCCGTGGATCTTCAGCGTGCCGCGGATGTTGTTGCCGTAGCTTCTGCCGAAGATGCTCATGGCAAGTTCGGTTCTGCCCGCGCCCATCAGACCCGCGATGCCGACGACCTCGCCCTTTTTCAGCTTAAACGAGACGTCGTCCACCACCGTCCGGTCGGAATAGAGCGCGTGCTGCACGGACCAGTGCTCCACCTCCAGCACGACTTCATCCGAAACGTGCGACTCCCGCTTGGGGAAACGGTTCGTCAGCTCGCGGCCGACCATGCCGCGGATGATGCGCGCCTCGTCCACCGCGCATTCAGCCATGTCGAGCGTTTCGATGACCGCGCCGTCGCGGATGATGGTGATCTGATCCGCGACATAAGCGATTTCATTGAGCTTGTGCGAAATGATGATGGACGTAACGCCCTTTTTCTTAAATTCTTTCAGAAGATTCAGCAGTTTCATTGAGTCGCTCTCGTTGAGAGAGGCGGTCGGCTCGTCAAGAATGAGCAGCTGCACGTTTTTGGACAGCGCCTTGGCGATTTCGACCAGCTGCTGCTTGCCGACGCTGATGTCCTTGATCAGCGTGTGCGAGGACTCGTGCAGCCCGACGACTTCCAGCAGTTCGTCTGCCTTTGCATAGGTTTCGTTCCAGTCGATGTTCATGGAGCTGCCGCGTTCGTTGCCGAGGAACATGTTTTCCGCGATGGACAGAAACGGAACCAGCGCCAGCTCCTGATGGATGATGACGATGCCGAGTTCTTCGCTGTCGCGGATGGTCGAAAAGCGGCAGGGCTTGCCGTTGTAAATGATTTCACCGGTATAGCTGCCGTGGGGGTAGATGCCGGAGAGGACGTTCATCAGCGTGGACTTACCTGCGCCGTTTTCGCCGACCAGCGCGTGGATTTCGCCCCGGCGAACCTCCAGACTCACGTCGTCCAGCGCTTTGACGCCAGGAAATTCCTTTGTGATATGCTCCATTTCGAGAATGTAATCCGACATAGCGTTCCTCCAAGATGCGTGATACAGGATATGGCGGCCTGCCGTGAACGGCGGTCTGCAAAGATTTCGCTGCGGCAGAGCGCGCTGCCTGACGCACTGAAATCCCGGCAGGGAGATGCAAGCCTGAATAGGCGGTCAAAAGGCGGGCGGGAAACCGCCCGCCTTTCGACCGGTTGATAACGAGAGTTTGCGCTCGATTACTTGAGCTGATCCGCTGTGTAGTAGCCGGAGTCGATCAGCAGTTCTTTGTAGTTGTTGATGTCCGCAAACACCGGCGCGCAGAGGTAGGTCGGGATGATGCCCGTGCCGTTGTCGTAGGACTTCGTGTCGTTGACTTCAGGCGTCTTGCCGGCGAGGATATCGCTGACCATCGCAACGGTCTGCGCCGCGAGCGTACGGGTGTCCTTAAAGATGGACATGGACTGTTTGCCCGCGATGATGTCCTTCGTGTTGGCGATGTCGCAGTCCTGACCGGTGACGATCGGGTACTTGCCGGTGTAGGAGCTGGCCAGAGCGTTCGTTACGCCCTTGGCGGTGGAGTCGTTCGAGCAGAGGCAGGCGTCAAGCTGCGTGCCGTCGGCATAGTAGGACGCGAGGATGGCTTCCATGCGGCTCTGCGAGGTTTCGGTGCTCCACGCAGCGGTGGCAACCTGGTCAAATTCGACCTGGCCGGACGGGATTTTGATCACGCCGCTGTCGATGTACGGCTTGAGGACATCGTACGCGCCCTGATAGAAGTAGAGGGCGTTGTTGTCCGCCGGGTCGCCCGCGGTGATTTCCATGTTGTAGCTGCCGCCCTCGTCGAGCTTGAGCTGATCCTTGATGTACTGGCCCTGAATGGTGCCGACCATGTAGTTGTCAAACGTGCAGTAGTAGCTGACGGCGTCGGTGTCCATGATCAGACGGTCATAGGCGATGACGGCGATTTTCGCGTCCTTCGCGGTGCCGAGAACCTGGGTCAGCGTCTTGCCGTCGATGGCGGCGATGACGAGAACTTTCACGCCTTCGGAGATCATGTTCTCAATCTGGCTTACCTGCGTGTTCACTTCGTTGTTGGCGTATTGCAGGTCTACTTTGTAACCGGCGGCTTCGAACTTTTCTTTCATGTTCGCGCCGTCCTGATTCCAGCGCTGGAGATCCTGGGTAGGCATCGAAATACCGACGAACTTGTCGTTCTTGGTGCTCGTGCCCGCGCATGCCGCCATGGAGAACAGCAGTGCGACGACTAACAGTACGGTAATGATCTTTTTCATGTGTTGGTTTCTCCTCCTTAAAGATGTGATGTGTTTGATGTGCCTACTTGGCTGTATCTACAAGCTATCACAGCGTTTTGCAATCATAAACAGGACATATTTAGAAAAATCTGCTTAAAATTGGCTTATTTTTCACCGCTTTGTTCAGAGACTGTAAAATATTGCGCGGCTTCGTAAAAAACATGACAAAATTGTCCTGTACTGCAAAATAGTGCTAAAAAACGAAAACAGCGTCCGGATCAGAGTCCGAACGCTGTCAAAAACCGAGTTGCGGCGATTGCGGCAAAGGTCAGCCCAGATTGAGATAGACCTGCTCTTTGCGGTGGAATCCGCCGTCGATGATGACTTCGTCTATGTTGTCGCGCGTAACCATGATGGGCGTGAGCTTGACATACGGCACGTTGTATACGCCGTCGAAGATCGTATCCGCCGTTGACGGCGCTGTGCCGCTGATCATCTGCACGACGATCTCCGCGGCTTGCTTTGCGAGCTTCTCGACGGGTTTGTATACTGTCATAAGCTGCGTGCCTTCCACGATGCGCTGGCAGGCAGCGAGGTCCGCGTCCTGACCGACGAGCTTGACGTCGCTGGCGAGCCGGTGCTCGGAGAGCGCGAGAAACGCCTGACTGGCGAGGTCGTCGTTTCCGCAGCGGACGCCGTCGAAGGTCAACCCTTCGGAAATCGCCTTGTTGACAACGTTGTATGCCGTCTCCGCCAGCCAGTTTGGCGCGTAGTCCTGCATGACGACGTGGAGGGTGCTTTTTGCGATGACGGCGTCAAAGCCCTGCTGCGCCTGGGCGACGTTCTGATCCGTCGGCGAGCCGGCGATGCTGAGGATGTTTCCGCCCTCCGGGACGTTTGCCACGAGCGCCTCGGCCATCATGGCGCCGACCATCTCGTTGTCAAAGGAAATATATAAATCGCTGTCCGCGTTCATGATCAGGCGGTCGTAGGAGATGACGTAGATGCCCGCGTCATGCGCTTTTTTTACGATATCCGAAAGCCCGTAGCAGTCCACCGCGACGACGACGATCGCGTCCACGCCTTTTTGAATGAAGTATTCGATCTGAGCGACCTGCTCGCTCGCGCTGCCGTTTGCAATCTGAACGTTGACCTCCGCGCCGAGCTCGCTGGCCGTCGAGACGAACACGTCCCGATCCCGCTGCCAGCGTTCGATGAGAAACGAGTCGAGAGACATGCCGATGAGCGGCTTGTCTTCGCCGCTGGGCTCCTTGCTGGATTCACCCGCGCCGTCTCCGCAGCCGGAGGCGCTCAGCAAAAGCACGAGCGCGGCCACCGTCAGCAGAACGCGCCTGAAAAATCGGGTTGGCTTCATTTACCGGCCTCCTTGCATGGTTTGTGAAACGGTACGGCGGGGAGTTGCGGCGCTCAGCTTCCCGTGCCGCCGAGCGCCTGCTCCCGGTATTCCGTTGGCGTTACGCCTTCAAAGCGCTTGAACAATCGGGAAAAATAGTTCGGGTCATTGTAGCCGACCTCGCCGCAGATGCTTTTGATGTTGAGCCGTCCGTCGGCCAGAAGCTGCTTGGCCGCTTCAATTCTACGCAGCGTGAGATAGTTGATGAAGTTATCGCCCGTCTGCTCCTTGAAAAGTTTGCTGAAATAGTAGGGGCTGACGTGGACTTCCCGGGAGACCTCCTCGAGCGTTAGGTCGCGGTTGAAGCTTCGGTCGATAAACGCGCGCGCCTTGGCGACGACGCGGTTTGCCTTCTCGTCGGCCTTGGTGTTGACGTTTCGCGCGCTCTCGGCGACCTTTCGGGCAAACCAGCCCTTGAGTTCCTCGTAATTTTCCGCCGCAAGCACGGTCTGAAGATAGTCTTCACGATCCAGAAAATGGTATTTCATGCCGCCGCCTTCGTGAAAAACGCTGTATTCCGCGCGCATGACAAACTCCAGCACTTTGAGCCGGATGGCCATTTCATGGTCGGGATACCGTTCCACCATCCACTGGAAAAACTGCTCCGCATCAGCGGCAGCGGCCTGTGCGTCGCCCTTGAGGATCATCTCGTCGAGGTGCTTCTCGCGCTCGACCGGATAGCCTGTTTCATAGTCCGAAACGATGGGCAGATCGTTGAAGTGCGACACGATGCCCTTGCAGTGTTTGACGGATCTGACCGCCTGCGAATAGCTCTCGCAGAGGCGATCCATCGAAACCGTGGACCCGATGCCGAGCTTGCACTCCACGTCTATCTTATCCTCCACGCGGTGCGCCAGCGCGCGTCCCTGTTCAATGAGCAGCAGGCGCTCGTAATATTCGTTTTCCGGCTCGTCGGCCGGGCGGACGACGATTACGCGGTTCGCCATAGCGGGGCCGACCACGCAGACGAACGATTCCTTGATGAGTCCGCGGATGGCGGCGTATACCTCGCTGGCCTTGATGTCCAGATCGAGGATATCCCCGCCGAGCATCTTGGTCAGCTCCAGCACCATGACGGTTGCACAGGGGGAGTCGATGCCGAGCATTTCGAACAGACGCGTATACGCGGCGGGGTCGTCGCTCTGCATCAGCAGCATATAGATAAAGCTGCTTTCGAGTACGGGCAGCATGTTCTCCATGCGCTCGCGGGTCTTCAGCACCGCCGTGCGCGCCTTTCGCTCCGCGTCCACCTTGTTCATCGCGCGGCGCATCACATCGGCAAATACCATGCGGTTGACGGGCTTGGTCAGAAACTCGAACACCGAAAGCCGGATGGCCTCCTTGGCGTATTCGAATTTGTCGTAGGCGGTGAGCACGATAAACAGCGTGCCCGGCGAGATCGCCTGAATCGCCGCAATCGCCTCCATGCCGTTGATGCCGGGCATACGGATGTCCATGACCGCGATGTCCGGGCGAAAGCGCTCGGAAAGCTGAACCGCGTCGTAGCCGGTCTTCGCGGTTTCTATGGTGCACTGACCGGGGAAGTTTTTCTCGAGGATGAACATGAGCGCGTCGAGTTCGATGCCCTCGTCGTCCGCGAGCAGAATTTTATACATGCGCGTCCTCCGATGATGGATTATCCACGGTCGGCCTGCCGATTTCACCGGCGTGCCAGCCGTGCTTGGGGATGATGATGGTGACGGCCGTGCCCTGCCCGGGGCCGTCGCTCTGAATTTCGAAAACGTCGCGGATGCCAAAGTAGATGCGAAGCCGCTCGATGACGTTTTTCAGCCCGGTTCCGCGGTGCTGCTGGCCGTCCATCTCGATTGCAAGCGGCTGGCCTACGAGCACGGCGTCGA
Source organism: uncultured Christensenella sp. (assembly GCA_964383635.1). Taxonomy (GTDB): domain Bacteria; phylum Bacillota; class Clostridia; order Christensenellales; family CAG-138; genus UBA7703. The sequence goes on from CAYLIG010000002.1 coordinate 167,529, forward strand.
TCTCCGCCTGCGTCATGCCCTTGCCGTTGTCGGCGATGGTGACGCGGATGCGGTCCTCCTGCTCCAGCGCGGTCAGTTCGATGCGTTTTTCCCAGCCGATGTCCCTCAGCCCGTGGTTGATCGCGTTTTCGACGATGGGCTGGAGGATGACGCCGGGCAGGGAGATACGCTCCACGCGGCCTTCGATGCGCTTGACATAGTGGATTTCGCCGGAAAAGCGCACGTTGATGATGTGCAGATACGTTTCCACCTGCGAAATCTCGTCCGAAAGGCTGGATGTCTGACCCGTATGCTTGACGTTGTAGCGGAAGAAATCCGCAAGGTTTTCGATGAAGAGCGTCGTCTTCTCCGCGCCTTCCATCATGGCCAGCTGCGCGCCGGCGTTGAGCGTGTTGTACAGAAAGTGCGGGTTGATCTGGGACTGCAGAAAGATCAGCTGGCTTTCCTTCAGGCTGTTTTCCATGCGAAGCTGGGTCTCTTTCAGTCGGCTTTCCTCCGCCATGCGCGCCTTGATCTGATCCACGTGCTCCTGCAGGCTGTCCGTCATCTGATTGAACGCGTCCGCCAGCACGCCGACCTCGTCCTTCGATTCCACGGTGATAAAGTCGATGTCGAAGTCCCCGTTGCCGACCTGACCCGCCTGCCGCGCGAGCTTGGTCAGGGGCTTTGTAATGGTGCTCGAAAGCAGCATCAGTACAAACATGTTGCCCGTAATGGCGATAAAGAGGATGACCGTGCTGAAGGTCTGCATATAGCGAAGCGAAGTGCGCAGCGTGTTGTAGCTCTCCGCGTTGGTCTTGAAGCGCGCGTTGTTGAGCTCGTTGATGTAGGTGTCGAGGTAGCCGTAGAGCTTGCTTGCCTCGTCGTAGACGGAGCGATACTGCTCCACGTCCCGTCCGCGCTTGGCCGCGACGGCCGAGGCAGCGAGCTTGAGGTATTCTTCGGACATGCTGCGGATGTTTTTCTCCGCGAGCTTGAGTTCGTTGTCCGTGGCTTTGTCGTTCAGGCTCGAAATTTGCTCGCTGTAGGATTGCTCGCTGAGGTAATAGTCGTTGAGCGCGGCGGTGCTCTTCGTGTTCAGATAGCGAAACATGTTTTCCTGCACGTCGTCCAGCGTGTCCATCAGCTGGTTTAAGCTGACGTTGCTGGCGTACACCTTGTCGATGGTGCCGACCACGCTGTTGATGCTGATATGCATATAGACGTTGACGAACGCGACCATGAACATCGTAAACGCGAACACGAGCACGAGCTTGGTGCGAAGCGGGAGGTCTATGAACAGCCGGTGCGCTCTGGAGAGCAGTTTCATTCGCCCGCCTCCGTTCCCGCGATGGCCGCGCGGTAGTCCGCGACGTTTGCGGCGGTGACGAGCGTCAGCCCGACGGGCGTGAAGTCGCTCGTGCGGCCGAGGTCTAGATATTCCATCAGCGCGTCCACGCTCGACACGCCGACGCGGTTTGCGTCCACGGCGACGGTCGCCTGAATGACACGCTTTTCAACGGCTGTGAGAATTTCGTCCGAATCGTAGTAGCCGAGGATCTGGATCTGACCGACCTTGTTGTGGTCGACCACCGCCTGATAGGCGCAGATGGTATTTGTTGCGTTCAGGCAGATGAGGATATCCGGCCCGTAGGTTTTGCCGAGCAGCGGCGGCGTGGCCGCGTCCGCGCTTTGCGTGGGGGAGGAGACGACGAGCTCGCGGATGGCTTCCTCCGCGGAGAAGACGTTGCTGTTGTCGATGACGACGACGTCCAGCGTGACGTTCGTGCCTTCGAGGCTCTCCTTGATGCTTGAATAAACGATGTTCTGCGCGTTTTCCGAAACATCGCTGCCAAAGAGCAGAACGGCGTGGTATTCGGTGATGGACTGCGCCATGGCGGCGCGCACCTGCTGGCCGTACAGCTGGCCGAGGTCGTAGCTGTTATAGCCCACGAACCCCTGGCGCCCGCTGCCGCTTGCGTCCGACATAACCGTGATGACGGGAATGCCGCTTTCTATGGCCTTTGCAATCAGTTGCTTGACCTCGTCCGATCCGTCCGGCTGGATCAAAATGCCGTCCACATCGGCGGAGATGGCCATCTCGAGAAGCGAGGCGAGCGGATATTGCTCGGTCAGCGAACTGCCGATCCATTCGACGCAGGCGTCCTTCTGGTCGCCTTCTTCCTTCGCCGCGAGCCAGACGTTTTTCCAGAACGGGTCGGTATGGGATTCCGTGACCAGCGCGATATGATGGCTGTAAAAACGCGTTCCGCCCGTGTCCAGCTTAAACGTGCGGTCGATCAGCGCGCGGTAAACAAACATGCTTACGAGCGTGAAGGCCGCCATGATGAGCACGGCGAGGATCGATAAATTCGCCTTGTAAACGTTGGATGGTTTCTGCCGCATAAAATCGTTCGTCCCAAACCGGATTGAAAAGTGAAAAGTCGATTTGAAATACCGCCCGAAGCGGGACACCGGAGAATAGAAAAATGATAGCACAATCCGGCGCGGAATTCCACAAAGCGGATATAAACGCGGCGCAATTGCGGATTTTTGCCGTTCTTTGGCGGATTTGAGGCTTTTTTACGCCGCCAATTTATGGTATCCTCAAGGAAATTAGTCCGACCCGGGAGAGAGATATGAGAAAGCAGGACCGCGAGGTCAAATCCATAGAGGCGATTGCCGAAATCCTATCGCGCTGCGACACCATCCGCATCGGCATAGCCGATGCCGGCGCACCGTACATCGTGCCGGTGTCGTTCGGGTTTGAGTTGCAGGACGGTACGATATGCGTCTATTTTCACGGCGCGATGGAGGGGCGAAAGGCCGCGCTGCTGGATCGCCTGCCGCGCGTGTGCGCCGAGGCGGATCTTTGTCACGGCTTCGTCAAAAACGAACGCGGCGGATATACCTGCGATTATGAGAGCGTGATCGGGTATGGAACCATCGAGCTGCTCGAAGGCGAAGACGCCGAGCGGGGAATCCGGCTGCTGCTGGAGCACTGCGGCATCCGCGGCGAGACATGCCCGGAAAACGCCATGGCGATTACAAACGTTTACCGCGTCGCGCTTGACGAGGTGACGGGTAAGCACAGAAACCTCGGCGCCCCGAACGCATAACGCGGCGGGCGAATACGGAAAGGCGGAATCTAAATGTATTTGGTGTTGCCTACCCTTGCTGTCGTGATCGTCTATCTGCTGGCGGCGCTGCTGCCCGCGCTGTTTTTAATGCGGTATATCTACCGCAAGGACACCGTCGAAAAAGAGCCGAAGGGCATGCTCGTGGGGCTGGTGTTCCTGGGTGTTGCGGCTGCGCTCGTCGCGATGGCGTTCGAGTTTGCGGGCAAGAGCCTGCTGCTAAGTTTTCTCGGGGAGGACGATCCGGCGTACTCGATCGTCATGGCGTTCCTCGTCGTCGCTGTCGTGGAGGAAGGGGCGAAGTTCCTCTTCATGCTCTGGCGGACCTGGCGCGACCCCAACTTCAACTACCGATTCGACGGCATCGTCTACGCGGTGTTCGTCTCGCTCGGGTTTGCGGCGTTTGAAAACATCAGCTACGTCATGGGTTACGGCCTGACGACGGCGATCTTCCGCGCGCTGCTCGCCATACCCGCGCATATGGGCTTTGCGGTGTTCATGGGGTACTTCTACGCGCGGGCAAAGCTCTGTTCGGATCTGGGCAACGCCCGCTGGCGGCGGCTCAACCTCTGGGCGGCGTATCTCGTGGCGGTGCTGCTGCACGGCTTTTACGACGCCTGTGTGCTGATGGGCACAATTCTCTCCACGCTGCTATTTATCGTGTTCGTCGTCGTGATGTACATCGTGGTCATCCGCCTCGTGAAAAAAGAATCGCGAACAGACCAGCCGGTGTAAGGAAACTGCTGAATCGCCCGCCGCTTTTGCGGCGGTTTTTTTGCTGCAGCGAACGAGAAACACGGAAAAACAAGATTGCGCGCCATATAATCAGCACTCTGGTGAGTTGAGTGCTAAATTTCACATTTCCATTACAACCTGTCTGTTTTTTTGTAAAAATTGTTTTGTAAGATACAGGTGTTCCGTAAAGGAAATGCTTTTTAACCGGCAACAAACCCCATGCGCCGGGGAGAGGCGCAAAATAAATCATCATATTTTCCAAAGGAGGAGAATGGACATGTTTGAATTAGTACCTTATGGCAGAAAGCGCAACCTGACGTTTTACAACCCCTTTGAAGACCTCGAAGAGATGCAGCGCCGCTTCTTTGGAGAGAATGCGGTTCGCGACTTTAAGACCGACATCCGCGACAACGGCGAGAGCTACATGCTCGAGGCCGAACTGCCCGGATTTAAGAAGGAAGACATCGCCGTCAACATTGAAGGCGACACGATGACCATCCGCGCCGAACGTACCGAGAATACCGAAGAAAAGGACGGCAAGGGCAACTTTGTCAAGCGCGAACGCTGCTACGGCAGCTTCTCCCGCAGCTTTGACATGACCGGCATCCGCACCGCGGACGTTTCGGCGGCCTATGAGGACGGCATCCTGAAGCTCACCCTGCCCAAGCAGCAGGAGACGCTTCCCGCCTCCCGCAAGCTGGAGATCGCGTAATAACAGCATTGACAGGGGGCAATCCCCCGAAACAGAATGGGGTCGCCGGAAACGGCGAGCCCATTCTGTTATTTAACGCTGTAATCAAGAGCAAAAATAATATATTTGATAATCATTCTTGACAAATTTAAATATATTGTGTAAAATAAAATTGTAAAAAGCGAAAGGAGCTTAAAACCATGCGTTTGTATGATATAACCGTTAAAGGCAGAGCGGACGAAGACGTCTCGCTTGCGGACTATAAAGGAAAGGTGCTTCTGGTCGTCAACACGGCGACGGGCTGCGGGTTTACGCCGCAGTACACGGGCCTGCAAAAACTCTACGACACCTACAAGGACAAAGGCTTTGAGATTCTCGACTTCCCCTGCAACCAGTTTGCGGGACAGGCGCCCGGCACCATTGAAGAGATTCAGAGCTTCTGCACGCTGAACTACGGAACGACGTTCCCGCGGTTTGCCAAGATCAACGTCAACGGCAAAAACGCCAGCGAGCTATACAAATTTCTCAAGGGCGAAAAGAAGGGAACCATCAAATGGAACTTTACGAAGTTCCTGATCGACCGCGAAGGAAACGTGGTCAAGCGCTTCGCTCCCGCGGATACGCCGGAGAGCATTGAACAGGACATCGTCGCGCTGCTGTAACGGCGGGACGAGCGAAACGAAGCCGCAAACAGCAAGCGGCCTGAAAGGGAGCGATTGAAATGAACAACGAAACGGTACTCTCCTTCGCACCCTGCGGCGCAGAGGGAGACGGCGCATACAGCGCACTTCTGCTGCAAAACCAGCTTTGCTTTCCGCTCTATGCGGTGTCCAAAGAGGTCGTAAGGCTGTATAAGCCGTTTCTCGACGAGATCGGCCTGACCTATACGCAGTATATCGCCATGATGGTGCTCTGGGACAAGCGGTCGCTGACCGTCAAGGAGCTTGGCGAACATCTCTATCTCGACAGCGGGACGCTTACGCCCCTGCTCAAGAAGATGGAGGCGCAGGGGATTGTCTCCCGCCAGCGCAGCACGGCGGACGAACGCAGCGTGATCGTTTCGGTTACGGATGCGGGCGAGGCGCTCAGAGCGCGCGCCGCAAACATACCCAGCGAAATCGGCAAGTGCCTGCCGCTGTCGAAACAGGAAGCAGCAACCCTCTACGACTTGTTATATAAAGTGCTGCACGCGATACAGTGATCGGATGATCCGCGCGTGATTGGAATAGAAACGTCCATCCCCCAGAAGGATGGATGTTTCGCGTAATGGTGCTGCACGCGAACCAGCGAGTGGATATTGCGCGCGTGATTGGAATAGAAACATCCATCCCTAGAGGGATGGATGCTTCGCGTAATGGCGCTGCACGCGAACCAGTGATCGGATGTTTCGTGTAATGGTGCTGCAAACGAACCAGCGATCGGATGTTTCGTGTAATGGTGCTGCAAACAAACCAGTGATCGGATGTTTCGCGTAAAAAGCATAGCAAAAATAAGGTGAGAAATGAAAAAAACGACCGTCCCGGTTTGGGGACGGCCGTGCTTGTACGGAACGGTTTTTGCTTAAATTACGATGTCCAGCGTGTATTTCGTGCCGTGATAATAGGCGTCCGACATCGCGAACGGACGATGCGCCTTGTCGTAGTCAATGTTGCGAATGTGCAGTGCGACGCCGCGTTTTGCGTTGAACAGCAGCTCGGCGTCCTCGCCGGTGATCGTGACGGCATTGATGCGCTGCTTGGAATAGCTGTTTGTCAGATCCAGCCCGAACTCGCGGTGCAGCACCTCATACAGGGATTCCTGCGAAAAATCGAATTCGGGAAGGCGGGGGAACCGGGTCAGAGAAAGCCAGACGCGCTCAATGGCGATCGGCTCCTCGTTTGCCTGACGGATGCGCTTGAGGCAGAAAAGAGGTTCGTCGGCTTCAAGCCGCAGGCCCTCCTGTACTTCCGCGTTTGCGCCGCAGGGGGAAGCGCAGAGCACCCTGCTGGAAGGCTGCATGCCGAGGGAAAGCATATTGCTGGTGAAGCCCTGCTTTTGATACGTCTTATCCAGCTCGAAAGGGGAGACAAAGGTGCCCTTTCCCTGAATGCGGAAGAGTTTGCCTTCGTTGACCAGCGCGTCGATGGCGCGGCGAACGGTCATCCGCGTGGTGTCAAACTGCTTGCAGAGTTCGGGCTCGGATGGTATGGCTTTGCCGTGTTTATACGCGCCGCTTTCGATACCGGCGTTGATGTGGTCGATGATCTTTTTGAAGATCGGCTGTTCGCTGATACCCAATCTTATCAACTCCCGGATCAGATTTCCTGTCTATACAAGATAATCACATTATATAACTGTTTTTGAAAAATGCAAGGGATACGGCACGAACCAGGCTTTTTATGTATCAAACGGCGAAAACCCCGCACTTTTCCATAATTTACAGATCAAATAATGGTTGTATCTTCACGAAAACGAACAACACAATTTATCATTATGACGAAAAACGTGTGCGCTGAAATAGCGGGAACGACCCTTAGTCCAGAATCGTTCCGTCCGTGGCGATGGTGACCACCTGCCAGGGGATCATCTTGCCGCTCTCCTTCAGCGCGCGCTGCACCGCGTGCTCGATGCCGCCGCAGCAGGGAACCTCCATGCGCACGACGTCGATGCTTTTGATGTCGTTGCTGCGCAGGATTTCGGCGAGCTTTTCGGAATAATCCGTCATATCCAGCTTCGGGCAGCCGATGAGCGTCACGTGGTTTTTGATGAACCGCTCGTGGAAGTCCGCGCGCGCATACGCCGTGCAGTCCGCGGCGATGAGCAGCTTCGCACGATTAAAATACGGCGCGTTGACCGGCGCGAGCTTGATCTGCACCGGCCACTGACGCAGCAGCGACGGCGCGGTGTTCTCTCCGGCGGAGCAGGCGCAGGGCGCGGCTTCGGTGCTGTCCGCGCGTTCGATGGCGCGGCTGCGTGTGCCGGGGCAGCCGAAGTGACGCGCGGCCGGGGCTGCCTTTGCCTTCTCCTGCCGTGCCTTGACCGCGGCTTCGTCGTATGCGGCGGCTTCGCGCTCCACAAACGAGATCGCGCCCGTTGGACAGGCGGGCAGGCAGTCGCCAAGACCGTCGCAGTAATCGTCCTTTAGCAGGCGTGCCTTGCCGTTTACCATGCCGATTGCGCCCTCGTGGCAGGCGCTTGCGCAGGCGCCGCAGCCGTTACAGAGCGATTCATCGATTTGAATAATCTTTCGCAGCATATGAAAAAAAGTTCCTTTCCGTGTTTCCGCCTTCCGGCCGGGCGTTTGATCCGGCGGACATAGGCCGGTTTGTTACTTGACGTTATAAACGCAGTATACTATGCTGTTGAAAACGAATCCGTTGCAAATACAACAAACGATCCGCGCAATTTGTTGTATGATCACGGCAGAGAGGGATGATTGATATGAGCATTGCGGCGACGAATCCGGTATCCAACGCATTTTTAAAGAAGACGTCGCTCTTTCGCGGCACCACGGAGGCGGAGCTGCCGACGCTTTTGGGCTGCATCGCGCCGAGCTACCGGGAGTTTGCGAAAAACGAGATCATCCTGCATCAGGGCGAGGATATCACCGCCGTGGGCATGGTGCTCTCCGGCCGGGTGCAGATCATTGAGGAGGACTTCTGGGGCAATCGCAATATCATCGCCGATGCGTGGGCGGGGGATCTGTTTGGCGAATCGTACGCATTTTTGCCGGGCGAGCTGCTGCGCGTGAGCGTAGTTGCCGCCGAGACGAGTCTCGTGATGATGATCGACGCGCGGCACATGCTGGAGATCTGCTCCAGCGCCTGCCGCTTCCACACGCGGCTGGTGCAGAATATCCTTGCGGAGGCGGCGAAGAAAAACCTCGCGCTTACGAGGAAACTTTCGCACATGAGCAAGCGCACCACGCGCGAAAAGCTGCTCTCCTATCTGTCCGGCCAGTCTCTCGCGGCGGGCAGCGACGTGTTCGACATTCCGTTTAACCGCCAGCAGCTGGCGGACTATCTCTGCGTGGACCGCAGCGCCATGAGCAACGAGCTGGGCAAGATGCGGGACGAGGGGCTTTTGACCTTCGATCGGAGCAGCTTTCATCTGAAAAGCGAAATCGAGGTCTGAATATAAAAAAGACGAGACATAGTAAAAGTCTCCCTCTGTCGGTTTGGCAGGAGGGAGACTTGCTTTTATCTTGCTAGAGAACGTAAAGAAAGATTGAAAGAAACTGGAGCACGCTGCCCGCCAGCACAAACAGATGAAACAGCGCGTGGAACCAGCGCCGCTTTGAGCCGACGCCGTAGAGGATTGCGCCGACGGTATAGGCAAAGCCCCCGGAGAGCAGCAGCCAGAACCCGGCGCCGGTGAGCGCGCGCACGGCATACGGCGCGACAAACACGACCGCCCAGCCCATAAAGATGTAGCAAAACATCGAAAACACGCGGTACTGCTTTAAGTCGATGGCCGTGAGCGTGACCGCAAGCGCGGTGAGCGCCCACTCCGCGCCGAAGACGATCCACGCGGCAACGGGATAGAGCGGCCGCATGGCGACGAGCAGAATCGGCGTATAGGTTCCCGCGATCATGAAATAGATCGAGCAATGGTCGAGCACCTGCAAAACTTTTTTGCCCAGCGAGGGCTTCAGCCCGTGGTACACGCTGGACAGGCAATACAGCACGATCATGGTGACGCCGTAAACGATGGACGACGCGATCGCCCAGGCGCTTGTACCGAGTGCGGATTTGACGACGCACAAAAGCAGCGCGACAAACGCGAACACGCCGCCGGCGATGTGGGAAACCATATGAAAGATCTCTTCGCCGCGCGTATACCCCGGCAGATTGCGTTCGATCAGGGGAATTCGCATGCGTCCTCCGTTTCAGGTGCGTATATCGGCGCAGCTGTACCGCGCGCCCTGCTATCCTACCAAATTCCGGCTCAAGAAACAATCAACTTTTCCCGGCGCGGGCATCGTCGATGGCGGAACGCCGCGCGTCGTCCGAATAAAAATCCGCAAAAACGGCGGCACGGATACGCCGCGGCTCTTGACGCGCATGAAAAAACATGATACCTTAAAACTGTACTTGAATACAATTTATAACCGGTCATCCCAGGCGACGTAATTTGGGGCACAGCCATTTTTTACCGGAGAGAACCAGCTGTAAAAGGCACAGCAGGAAAGAATTCTGTTTTTTAACAGGGAAAACCAGCCGTACAAGCGGCATGGAACGAAAGGATTCTATGAGCGAACGAAAACGAAACAAAACCCAGCGGGCGATTCTG
>CAYLIG010000002.1:177441-199956 GCA_964383635.1 uncultured Christensenella sp.
ACGAAAGGATTCTATGAGCGAACGAAAACGAAACAAAACCCAGCGGGCGATTCTGCACGCGGCAAAGGTGCTCTATGAAAAACAGGGCGTCGGGAACGTTCCCTTTGACGACATCGCGCTGCAGGCGGGCGTGTGCCGCACGACGGTGTTCAACCACTTTGCGGACGCGGGAGAACTCCAGCAGGCGCTCGCGGTCGCGGAGATCGGCGAGCTGGTCGAATTCGGCGAACGTTCCGAACACAAAGGGCTTACGCTGATCCACGCGCTGCTGGAAAAACTGATCGACGACACGGCAAACTATCCGCGCGTGATGGCGCGCCTGACGAACGCGACGATCCTCGGCGGCGTAAGTGGGCGCGCGGGCGAAATCGAGCGGCTCATCGCGCGGCAGTATGAGACCGAATTTGGCGTATTTCCGCCGGACGCGCCCGTCTCCGCGGCGATGCTCGCGCAGATGACGATGGGGCTGTATTACGGACAGGTCAACCATCTGCTCGCGTTTGGCCTGCCGTTTGAAAAAGAGAAGATGCAAAAGAATATGCGCGTCATGCTGGATTATCTGCTCAGCGGCACACGCGAGGCGCTCAAGACGAAATAATAGAGGGTATCCCCGGGCGTCGGCCCCGATATCCGGAAAGCGAATGCGACATGGAAAACTGTGGTATCAGTCGCTGGGACGATCCCGGCGAGATCAACGCGAAGCTGAAACAACTCACAAACGAACCGATCTACGAAGTGTCCGAAGACTATTATCAAAACGGCGTACTGCGATATTTTGACCAGCGCTGCGTGCGCTCAAAGCAGATTTTCGACGAGGCGAAGGACGTTATCCCCGGCGGCGTCCAGCATAACCTTGCATTCAACAAGCCGTTCCCGATCTGCATCGCCAAAGCGGACGGCGCATATCTGACCGACGCGGACGGAAACCGCTACATCGATTTTCTGCAGGCGGGCGGGCCGACCATCCTCGGCAGCAACAACGAAACCGTGCGAAAAGCCGCGATGGCGCTCATTGAAACCTGCGGCCCCGTGACGGGACTGCTGCACGAGGCGGAGCTTTTAATCGCAAAAGAAATCCACCGGCATATGCCCGCAGTCGAGATGTTCCGCATGCTCGGCAGCGGTACGGAGGCCGTCATGGCGAGCCTTCGCATCGCGCGCATCGCAACGGGCAACAAGCGCGTCATCAAGATCGGTGGCGCATACCACGGCTGGTCCGATCAAATGGTTTACGGGCTGAAAATCCCCGGCAGCCGCGCGCTCTTGGAATCCCACGGCATTCCGCGCGCTTGCTATTCGCTGACCGACGAGGTGCGCCCGAACGACCTGAATATGCTCGAGACCATGCTGCGCCTCAACCGCTTGAAAGGCGGAACGGCGGCGGTTATCGTCGAGCCCGTCGGCCCGGAGAGCGGCACGCGCCCCGTGGCGAAGGACTACAACGCGGGCGTACGCGCGCTTTGCGACAAATACGGCGCGCTGATGATCTTCGACGAGGTGGTGACGGGCTTCCGCGTCGCGCTTTCCGGCGCGCAGGGCTATTTTGGCGTCGTGCCGGATCTGACGATTTTCGGCAAGATCGTCGCGGGCGGGTATCCCGCGGCGGGCGGCGTCGGCGGCAAAAAGGAATATGCTTCGCTCATGGCGGCGGGACTTGCGACCGGCAAGCATCGCGCCTATGTCGGCGGTACGCTCGCGGCCAATCCGCTTTCGGCCCTTGCGGGGTACACGGCCATCCGCGAGATCGAGCGCACGAACGCCTGCGAAATCGCGGGCAGGCAGGGGGACAAGCTCGCCGACGGGCTCAAGACGCTGATTGAACAATACAAATTGCCGTTTGTGGCGTATAACCAGGGCTCCATTGTGCATCTTGAATGCACGGGCGCGATGAGCTATGACTATTCGAGCATGAGCTTTGTCAAGTCCGCGCTGGGCCTTCTGAAAAACAAGGACATGATGACGCGCCGCAAGGACTCCATGGAGCGCATGGGCGCGGCGTATATGGCAAACGGCATCGTCACGCTGGCCGGCAGCCGCCTGTATACCTCCCTTGTAGACACGGACGAGGTGATTGCCGACGCGCTGAATCGCTTTGAAACCGTATTTTCGAATGTTGTAAATACCGGGAAACGCTGAAGAGCGAATCGCTTTTTCACGATAAAACGTACTGATTCTGAAACAGAACGAATGTATGCACACCGACGGGAGGCAGTCAGATGGAACGCTATATCCTTGCCCACGATATCGGCACCAGTTCCGACAAGGCGGTGCTCGTGCGCTTCGACGGATCGATCCGCGCGACGGCGAGCGAGCCGTATCCGACCTATTACCCCAACCCCGCGTGGGTGGAGCAAAACCCGGACGACTACTGGAACGCGGTTTGCAAAACGAGCCGCCGCGTGCTGACGGACAACGATATCTCGCCCGAGAGCGTCGCCGCAATCGTCTTTTCCACGCAGGCGCAGGGCGTAATCCCCGTCTCCGAAAGCGGCGAGGTGCTCTACCCGAACATCACCTGGGTGGACGGGCGCGCGGAAAAGCAGGCGCAGGGCATTATGAAAAAGGTTGGCGGTAAACGGCTTTTTACGCTGCTGGCCGGCACGCCGATCATGGGCAAGGACTGCATCGCCAAGATCATCTGGCTCAAGGAAGAACGACCGGAGCTCTATCAAAAAGCACACCGGATTCTGGACGTGAACGGATATCTCAAGTTTCGCTGCACGGGCAAAATGGTTACGGAGCTCTCCGGCGCGTCCGGCTACGGCTTCGATCTGAAGAAAAAGACCTGGATGAGCGTGCTGCCGCTGGCGGGCATCGACATGAAGAAGCTCCCGCCGCTGATGAAGAGCACGGACATGATCGCCCCGCTGACGAGCCGGGCGGCAACGGAGACGGGGCTTCTCGAGGGAACGCCGGTGTTCGGCGGCTGCGACGACGTGCAGGCCGCGGCGGTCGGCGCGGGACAGCAGTCCGACGGGGACGTGCACATTTACCTCGGCACCTCGGCATGGGTCGCGGCGGCGACGAAGACAGGGGACAGCTTTCGGCACGGCGCGGCGGCGATTCAGAGCGCGGACCCCGGCATGAACCTCATTGCGGGAATTACGGAGAGCGCGGGCGCGAATATCGAATGGATTCGCGACCAGTTTTTCCGCCACGAAAAGGAACAGTACGGCGGTGGCGTGTTCAACTATATGGACAAGGTGATCGCCTCCGTTCCGCCGGGCAGCGACGGGCTGATCTGCACGCCATGGATGCTTGGCGAGCGCTGTCCCGTTTCGAGCACGACCACGCGCGCCACGCTCTTTAACATCACCATGGTGCACACGCGCGAGCATCTCATGCGCGCGGTCTACGAGGGCATCGCCTACAACATCCGCTGGATTTTGCAGAATTTTGCAGGCGACTACGGCATCGACTGCCAGGACATTCGCATCATCGGCGGCGGCGCGCTGGACAGCGGCTGGATGCAGATTCTTTCGGACGTTACGGGACGAACGATCAGCGTTGTGGAGAATCCGCGAAACGCGGGCGCGGTCGGCGCGGCGGTCGTCGCGCTCATCGGACTCGGCGAACTGCCGGATTTTGCGGCGGCGAAGAAATTCGTCCGCGTGAGCGAGTCGTTTACACCGAACCCGGAAAACAAGGCGGTCTACGACGGGCTGTTTTCGCAGTATCAGAAGCTCTACCGCTCGCTGTCCGGCCTATATGCCGACGCAAACGGCAAGCGATTCACAGAAGTAATACAGTAAGGACGGAAATAATCCGGTCTATATGCCGCGGCAAACGGCAAACAAATCATTAAAGTAACACAGTGAGGACGGCAAAAAATGACGAAGACCGAGGCCGCGAAGGCCTTTCTGGAACTGGCCGCGCGGCTGAAACACGAAGGACTGCTTTCCGACGCGGGCGGCGTGGTCAAGGCCGCGCTGCGCGCGGAGGGCGGCGCGGTCGTTCTGGCCGAGCTCTCCGGCGCGGATCTGACCGTGCAGGAGCTGGACGCGGCGCCGCAGGACGAGCCGCTTTTGCGGGCGTTTTCGCTCAAGCCAGAGGCAAAGGCGCTGTTGCTGCTGCGCGGAACCTACGCGCTTGCCCTTTCGGACAAGATGCGCGCGCTGCGGGCGGAGCTGGATGATATGACGCAGATTGTCGGGCTGACGGCGCGGGTTGCGCGCTCTCTGGAGCAGCGCGAACTTGAACGCTGCCTGCGCGGGCGAAACAGCTGCTTTGTCAGGGAGCTTGGCATGCTGATTACCGGTCGGTCTTTGACGGAAGCGCTTACGGGCGCGATTCTGCTGGAAAAAGCGGCTATGACGCATATCCTCGCGGAAAAGATCGGCGGCGCAAAGCGCGTGCCGCTGTTTTCGGCGGCGCTGATGCATCTGATCTATCAAAAGAAGTATTCAAAGATCAATCTCGGCGCGGAGTCCGCGCGGGAACAGACCACCAACGAAGTCGAAAACGAAGGCGCGCCGGAGAGAACCGCGCGCGAACGCGAGCTGCGGGAGCAGATCGTTTCCTGCGGCAAACGCCTTGCGGACGAAGGACTGGTGCAGGGCACCTGGGGAAACATCGCCGTGCGGCTGGACGAAGCGCACATGCTCTGCACGCCGAGCGGGCTGGACTATTACCATCTCACGCCGGACGATATCGTCCGGGTGGAGCTGAGCACGCTTTCCTACGGCGCGCAGCGTAAGCCAACGAGCGAAAAGCGCCTGCATCGGGATCTCTTTGTCGCGCGGCCGGACGTTGGCGCGGCGATTCATACGCACGCGCGGCTTTGCGGCGTATTCGCCGCCGCGCGAAAGAGCGTCTCCGGCGGCTCGGATGCGGAGCTTCGCTGCGCGGGGCACGCGCTTCCCTCAACAAAAAAACTGTCCCGGGCTGCGATTCAGGCGCTGGGCACCCGAAACGGCTGCCTTCTGATGAACCACGGCGTGCTCTGCTGCGGAACGGATCTGGAGGAAGCTTACCGGAGCTGTAAAGCGGCGGAGGAAGCCGCCGGACGGCAGCTGGGACTGTAAAAAAACGGCGAACATACGAAAACGGCGGAACGATGGTTCGCCGTTTTTTATTCAATCCAGTTGCCGTATCCGACCTGGTTTAACTTGTTTCTGAAAACAAGAAAAAGGCCGACCGACGCAGGCGGGGCGGATACTGGCCAGAGATTGCAGGAATGCGGATATCGTGTATAATAATAGAGTTAACAAGAAATCGCCGTTTGTTAAAAAATCTTTCCGCCATCGCTTACTTGCTGAAAATTGTATGATACAATCATAAAAGAACAGCACGCTGCCCTGTGGAAAACTTGCGCGCGGGAGCCAACTTTCATTGCGGGAGAAAATCGCATGGATTGGAATCAACTCAACATTGAATGGACGGACGGCAAACCCGTCTATCTGCAGCTGTCCAATTATTTTTCAGCGCGGATTTCCTCGGGCGATCTGCGCGAGGGCGACGCGCTGCCGACGGAGACCGCGCTTTGCAAGATGCTCGGCATCAGCCGCTCGACCGTGCGCCAGGCGTTTCAGATGCTGGAGGACGAGGGCGTCATCGTCCGCAAGAAACGGGTCGGCACACGCGTATGCAAACCCAAGCTGAAGCGCAGCATCAGTAACCTCTACAATTTTACGACGGAGATGCTCGCCCTTGGCCTCGCGCCGAGCTCGAAGGTGATTTCGTTTACCACGGTCCGGCCGCCTGCGAAGATCGCCGAGATTTTGAATCTCTCCGCGGGGGAGACGGCGTTTCGCATCGAGCGTCTGCGTCTGGGGGACGAAGAACCGCTCCTGCTTGAGACAGCGTATATCCCGACGCATATCTGCCCGACGCTTCACCGCGGCCAGCTCAACGATTCGCTCTACGCGACCATTCACGAATGCTCCGGTTCCTCGGCGCAGGAGGCGGTTGAAATCTACGAGGCAGTGATCCTCAACAAGCGTGACGCGGAGCTCATGCATCAGCGCGCGGGCGACCCCGGGTTTCGCATCCAGCGCATCTCGAAAAACACGGCGGGAGAAATCTTCGAATACTGCGTCGAGCTTGCCCGGGCGGATCGGAATAAATTCCAGATCGTGCTCAAAAACTCCGGTATCCAGTATTCCCGCGTTCTGTAACGATCGTCTCCGTTTTTTCGCGGGGTCGAATTTGTCCGCGACTATGTTTTTTTAACGATTTTTCGAAAAACACTGGCTTTTTCCAGACACGGGACGTATAATCAAAAAAGCCGGAACACCACCGGTTTCGATACCTTTGGCGGACTGCAGATCGCTTTTTGCACAGACCGCCTCATGAAAACGGGCCTTAGCGCCCGTGGACAGTACCAATGGATCCGGGAAAGTAATATTGAAAAAAACACGCCGTATGACAGTAGTCAGCGGCTATTGGTGTTTTTGGAACACGAAAATTTATATGTCATGTACGCTGATTTGTATGAAAAAAGAACATACATAATACGAAAACTAATGATAAAACCGCCACGCTTCACAAGAAAGACACATATTTTTTACTTGAATTTTATGTTATGGAAGAATAGTCACAATAAAAAGCCGAATAATGGTTGATTTCTTGAAAAATAGAACGTATAATGACACTGACTAAAAAGAAAGGAGGAACAGGAACATGATGAAAATCAATGTTACGAATCTCAGACGCTTCTTTGATATCGTCAACACCAGCGAAGGTTCGGTCAAACTGATCGTTGCCGAACGCGAGCCGGAAGAACTCAAGGGCAACAGCTTCGTACAGAATTTGCTGCTTGACACGCAGAATGGCGTCACCAGACTCTCCATCGAAACCAATTCGGAGCGGGACGTGATCCGGCTGATCCGGTTCATGATGGAAGACGGCATGGACCTCGACGCAACCTCGGGCTCTTCGCGCATCTACGCGGCGTAACCATTCACCAGCAGAACGGTTCGTTCCGGAGGCACAGATGGCCATCGGCTGAAGGACGAATCCCGGGTCGGGGCTGAAAACAACCGAATAGAGAACAGCGAAGAGGCTTACAATGGCGTAAGCTTCTTTTTTTGTTATCTTTTTTTATAAAAAGATGACTGGTTGCGAAGAGGCTGTGATAGACTAAGCTTTTTTTATCAATTGTGATATAGACAAACGACAAAGATAGATATTGGAACAGTCATCCACCGATTTGTACATTCAGTCCCGCGCGCGTCAGAGCGTCGGCAAAGGCGGAAACATCTCCGTCCCGCAGCTGTTTCGTTCCGTCGTAAGCGTACTCAAGATTCAGTCGGCGGTATTTGCTCTCGCCGAGCTGGTGGAATGGCAGCAGTTGCACATCCTTCGCGCCGAGCGACGTCAGCGTCCTCGCAAACCCTTCGAAATCCGCCTCGCTGTCGTTGTATCCTGGAATGACGGGAATGCGAACGACGATGGGCGTTTTGCCCTTCAGCGCGGCGGCGATGTTGCGAAGGATCAGCCCGTTGCCGACGCCCGTACCCGCACGGTGCTTCGCGTCGTCGTAGTGCTTGAGGTCGATATACGCAAAATCCACCGCCAGGATCACGCGGTGAAAAACTTCTTCCGACACACAGGCCGCGGTTTCGACGGCGACGTGGACGCCCTCCTTGTGGAGCGCGTCCGTCAGTTCCAGCACGAATTCCGGTTGGAGCAGCGCCTCGCCGCCCGTGAGCGTCACCCCGCCGCCGCTTTCGTCGTAAAACGGCTTGTCCTTGAGCAACTCCTGCACGAGCTCGCCCACCGTATACGCCTTTGCTTTCTCACCGGGCTGCGGCTCCATCGGCTGGCTCTCGGGATTGGAGCACCATTTGCAGCGCAGATTGCACCCCTGAAAAAACACGTCCGTGCGGATGCCCGCGCCGTCGTGGATGGAGAATTTCTGAAGATTGAACACCAGTGCCTGTTGCATGATACGATCCCTCGATTCGCAACATATTCTACGCCAAAATGATCGAAAAGTAAACAGAATACTTACGAAAGAAAGTAAATCTAATTGCGAATTAAACAACGCGGATTGACAAGCCGCGTAAGGAACTCTACAATTGTCTGGGAACGGCGGGAAAATACGCGCCGCGCCGTGACAAAACAGCGACGGATTGAACGGAGAAAGAATATGAGAAAACCACTTCGCATCGGCGTCATCGGCACGAGTTTTGTAAGCGACTGGATCTGCGAGGCGGCGCATATGAGCGACGGCTGCGAGATTGCCGCCGTGTTTTCGCGCGACGAAGCGCGGGGAAAGGCGTATGCCGAAAAGCAGCGTATTCCCGGATGCTATTGCGAGGAGGACGCGTTTCTGTCCAGCCCGGATATCGACGCGGTCTATATCGCCAGCCCGAACGTCGCGCATTACCGCCAGACGCTCGAAGCGCTTTTGCATGGCAAGCATGTGCTCTGCGAAAAGCCGCTGGCGATCAACGCCGCGCAGGCGGAGCGGATGATTCGCACGGCGCACGAACAAGGCTTGATCCTGCTCGAGGCGATTCGTCCCGTGCACGACCCGTTTCTCAGCGTTTTGAAGGCGAATCTCCACAAGGTCGGGCGCATCCGCCGGGCGACGTTTGAGTTTTGCCAGTATTCCTCGCGCTACGACCGCTTCAAGGCGGGCGAGCGGCCGAACGTATTCGAATCCTCGCTTGGCAACGCCGCGATGATGGATCTCGCGGTGTATTGCCTGCATACCTGCGTGGCGCTTTTCGGCGAACCGAAAAAGCTGTCGGCAGGCGCGAGTTTTCTTCCAAACGGCACCGAAGCGGCGGGCACGATGCTGCTCGACTATGGCGAACAGCAGACGACGATTTCCTACTCCAAGGTGACGAGTTCGATTCACCCGAGCATGATTCAGGGCGAGGAGGGCTCGCTGGTGTTCGACACGCTGAACCAGCCGAGCTATGTGCGCATGCTCTATCGTGACGGGCGGACGGAGGAGCTCTTTACCCCCGTGAAAAACAACATGGTGCACGAGCTCAACGCGTTTTCACGCATGATCGAAACCGGCGCGAATACGACGGCTTTCGACGTGCAGAGCATTCGGGTGATGCGCCTTCTGGACGAGGCGCGTCGGCAGACCGGCGTCGATTTCGGGGACGGGGAAGATCTGTAACTGCCTATAACACAAAGGACGCTCGATCGGGAGCGTCCTTTTTTTGCGTTTGCGTGTGTAAGTTACTCGTAATCCGCAAACAGCACTGCCGTAGGCGTGCTACAGGCCGTGCGCTCCAGCTCGGTGAGCTGGCCGTTGCGCGGGTCGATGCGATAGAGAATCAGTTCGTCGGAATCCTGAAGCCCGGCGAGCAGATATTCGCCGTCCGGCGTAATGTTGAAATCCCGCGGGGTTTTGCCGTTCATCTTCATGATGGAAAGCGGCGTGAGCGTGCCGTCCTTGTGGACGCGGTAGCTCGCGATGCTGTCGTGGCCGCGATTGCTGGCATAGAGAAACTCTCCGCCGGGATGCAGCTTGATGCAGGCGGCGGTGGAGTCCGCAACGCATTCGTTGGGCAGCGTGGGCAACGCCTGCAAAAACGCCGCCGTGCCGCTGTCGCTGTCATATTCGTATACGCGCACGGTGTTGCTCAGCTCGGTGACGAGATAGAGGTAGCTCCCGCTCCTATCAAACACAAACTGCCGCGGGCCGTCGCCCGGTTCGCAGCGGATGGCAGGCGCGGCGTTTGGAACCGCGCAGCCGATGCTCCAGTCGATGCCGTAGACGACGATTTCGTCCTTGCCAAGGTCGGCGACGAGCAGGTGCCTTCCACCCGGATCGACCGTGACCTGATGCACGTGCGGGCCTGCCTGCCGCGCGGGATGCAGGCCCCCGCCGTAGTGCTGCAGAAAACAGGACGGGGTGCCGAGGCTTCCGTCCGGCAGAATCGGCAGAATGGAAAAGCTGCCGCCCGTGAAGTTTGCAACGAGCAGATGCCGCCCGTCCCCGCCGAGGCCGACATAGCACGCGTCCGCGCCGCCGCTCATGCGGCGGTTGAGCAGCGTCAGCGTACCGGCGTCGGGGTCGACCGCATACGCCGAGACGGCGGAAGAGGGCTCCTCATGGTACTCCTTGAGCTCGTTGACGGTGTAAAGAAACTTTTGATCCGCGCTCAGCGCAAGATAGGTCGGGTTTGGCTTGCCCGCCGCGGACAAGCGGGTGAGATACCCCGCGTCGTCCATGCGGTAAACGGTGACGCCGTCGCCTTTGCCGGGGACGGTTTCGCCCGTGCCGAGCAGGAGGGGCTGCGAGTAACTGCCGACGAATACCAGTCGATTTTTCATGATGTTTCGTCTCCTGTCAAAATAGTTCGATGATGCTGGACGCGCTTCAGCGCGCCGTGAGAATCTGCCCGATGGCCCAGACGGCGCCGTCGCTGTCGTTATGCGGGGCGACGAGATCCGCGCTGGTTCGGACGCGCTCGTTCGCGTTTTCCATGGCGATGGAAAGCCCCGCCGTTCGGAACATCGCGACGTCCGCGTCCCCGTCGCCAACCGCGGCGGTTTCGGCGGGGGAAATGCCGAGATAGTTGCAGAGCGCAGCAAGCCCGCTGCCTTTCTCCACGCCGCGCTCGTTGACCTCCAGACCGTTGTGAATCGAGCGCACAAGGTCGACCGGGTAGCGCGCGGCAAACGATTCGAGCTTTGGCAGATCGCTCAGGTGTTCAAAGGAGATGTAGAGCTTTTCCACGTCGCTCTCCCGCGCGTCCAGCAGGTCGCAGACGCTCTCGACCGGAACGCGCCCTGCGGCGAGAGAGGGATGGTGCAGCGACTCCGGCGAGTAACGATCATACTGCTCCCAGCGGGCGCGGTCGACATAGGAAAAGCCGTCCGCGTACACCTCGGTCATGACGGAATACCGCTGCGCCTCGTGCGCGACCGCGCGCGCGATGGAAAGCGGCAGATACTTTCGGTAAAACACGAGATCCTTTTCAGCGTCCAGTGCGGTTGCGCCGTTGCTGACGACGAAATATCGAAGCCACGGAAGCGCCTGCCGAAAGTGGATCAGTTCTCCCATACAGCGCCCCGTGACGATGGCGACGGTGATGCCCGCCTCGTCGAGCGAGCGCACGGCCTCCGCCACGGCGGGGGAAAGGGAAAGGTCTCCGCGCACAAGCGTGCCGTCCACGTCCAGCGCGGCCAGTCTGATCTTTGCCATGCGTCAGCCCTTCGCCGCAGGATATTCGTTGCAGAGCAGCCGGTAGGCCGGCTCATCCTCCTCAATGGTGGAAAAGCGGCCGAGCGGCTTGAGGAAGCGATTGTCCCGCACGTCGTCGTTGCACATGCTGACCTCGCCGAGCAGCACGGGGCCGGAGCCGGACTCCACGTTGAAGTCGTGATACAGAAACGGCTGAATCGAGATGCTCTCGCCGGGCAGCAGGCGAATCTGCGTACCGGCGGCAACGGTGAAGGCGCGTCCGTCGCAGTGCAGCGTCACGTCCGTGTCCGCGAGCTGTTCGTCCGGCGTGGAGTTATACACCGTGATGAGCACGGTTCCGCCGCCGCGGTTGATGATGTCCTCCATCTTGCTCCAGTGGAAGTGCATCGGCGAATACTGTCCCTCGTCGATGTACAGCAGCTTTTCGGCGTAGGGCTTTGGGTATACGTCCCTGCGCTCGAAGTTGCCGTTTCGGATGGTGACGAGCGAAAAGCCCATCTTTGAAAAATCGCCCGCGCCGTAGTCGGTTACGTCCCAGCCGAGCATGTTGTCCCGGATTTCGTCGTACTCGTGGTTTTTCGTCTGCCAGGCTTCCGGCGTCCAGTCGCAGAACGGCGGCAGCGCGAAGCCCTGCTCTTTTGCAAACGCCTCCATGCGGCTTATGGCGCGGTTGATCTCGGATCGTTTCATAGGATAGGGTGCCTCCTTATGGATTCACGCCGCCGGTCCCGGCTGCGAAATGATGCTTCCTCGGGCGGAAAACGGCCGTCATAGCGGCGTTTCGTCCGCGCGCTATCATCATAGCGCATCGACAAAAGATTTGCAATCACAGGATCAAAACTTACGAATGAAAGTATTATGATTATAAAAGAAAGAATATTGATTGACAATCCGGGGGTACGCCGCTATACTGAGCATGGGATTTGGGGACAAAAAATCAACGCCGGACAGGAAAGAGGAGTACGCGAAAGATGGGAAACGGATACGTCATCGGCATCGACGCCGGCGGCACAAAGGTCGCCTACGGGCTGTTTAACCCCGCGGGAGAGCGCGTGGATCGCGCGCAGCATCCGACGGACGTCTGCGCCACGGGGGAATCGTTTTCGGACACGCTGG
Organism: uncultured Christensenella sp.; assembly: GCA_964383635.1. GTDB lineage: Bacteria > Bacillota > Clostridia > Christensenellales > CAG-138 > UBA7703. The sequence goes on from CAYLIG010000002.1 coordinate 189,677, forward strand.
TGGAAAACATCCGCGCCATTCTCGATCGAAACGGCATGAAGGACACGGATCTAGACGGCATCGGCATCTGCATGCCGTCGTTCATCCTCTTTGACGAGGGATACGTGCTCATGACCTCCGCCATGCCGGGCATTAAACAATTTCCCATGCGGGACTATCTCGAAAAGCACCTTCACACGCGCATCGTTCTGGACAACGACAGCAACGCAGCGGCGCTTGCCGAATACCGGCGCGGCGCGGGCAGGGGCAGCAGGCACCTCGTGTACATCACGGCGGGCACGGGCCTCGGCAGCGGCATCGTGATCGACGGGAAGCTCTTTCGCGGCAGCTACGGCTGGGCGGGCGAGTGCGGGCATATGCTCGCCACGCCGGACGAAGGACTCATGTGCGGCTGCGAAAACCGCGGGTGCTTCATGTCCTACGCCTCGGGCCGCAGCATCAGCGCGCGCGTGCGCGGACAGATGAGTTACTGCGCAACCACGATCCTCACGCCCGATACGGCGGACGGGGAGCATGTCCTTGCGGCGTATCACAAGGGCGACGCGCTCGCCATAGAAATGATTGAAACCACCGCGCATTATCTCGGCGTCTGCGCGTTCAATGTCTATCAGATGCTCAACATCAACCGCTTCGTCTTCGGCGGCGGGCTGACCAACTTCGGGGACGTGCTGTTTGACCGCGTGAAGGCGGAGTTTGACAAATATAACCACATTCCGCTGCCGGTGGAGTTTCGCATTGCGGAGCTCGGCGGGGACACAGGCCTCATCGGCGCGGCGGAATTCGTGCGGGAAGCATAAATTTTTAATATAGAATCAGTATCGAAACCCGGGAGAGAAAACAGTATGGAAGCATTGAAAACAGAAAAAGAATATGGAAACCCCAAGGAATACTTCGGCGAATTGAGCGAGCGCACCGCGCGCATCCGCGCGCGCCTGCTGGACACGCAGCCGACGGTGGACACCGAGCGCGCCGTGCTCACAACCGAGAGCTACCGCGCGCACGAACAGGATCAGGTGGTTCTGCGCCGCGCGTACATGCTGGACAACGTTTTGCGCAACATGAGCATCTATATTGACCCCGACGCGCTGCTTGCGGGCAACCAGGCCTCGGGCGACCGCAGCGCGCCGATCTTCCCCGAATATGCGATGGATTGGGTGATCAAGGAGCTGGACGCGTTTGACAAACGCGACGGCGATCGGTTCACCATTACGGAGGAGAACAAGCAGATTCTGCGCGACATCTATCCATATTGGAAAGGGCGCACCCTGCAGGACAAGGGATACGCGGCGTTTCCCGAGCGCGCGCGGCTGTTTTACGACCTCGGCATCATCAAGACCGAGGGCAACATCACCTCGGGCGACGCGCATATCGCGGTGGATTACGGCCGCATCCTGCGCGAGGGGCTGACAGGCTACCGCGCCCGCGTGATCGAGGCGCAGGATCGGCTGGAACTTTCCAGCTTTGAAGACCTGAAAAAGAGCTATTTTTACCGAGCGATTCTGATTGTTTTGGACGCGGTAGAGGCGTTTTCGCTTCGCTATGCCGCACTGGCGGAGGAGCAGGCGAAATCCGCCGCGCCGGAGCGGGCAAAAGAGCTGCTGGAACTGGCGCGCATCTGCCGCAAGGTGCCCATGCAGCCCGCGGAAACCTTCCACGAGGCGCTGCAGAGCGTCTGGCTGCTGCATGTCGTCCTTCAAATCGAGAGCAACGGGCACTCGCTCTCCTACGGACGGATGGATCAGTATGTATATCCTTACTACAAAGCCAGCCGTGTGGCGGGCATGAGTGAAGAACGGGCGGGCGAGCTGTTGGAAAACCTCTGGCTGCGCACGTTTACGGTCAATAAGATTCGCAGCTGGTCGCACACGCGCTTTTCGGCGGGCAGTCCGCTGTATCAGAACGTGACCGTCGGCGGGCAGACCCTGGACGGCAAAGACGCGGTGAACGAGCTGAGCTATCAGATTCTGCGCTCGGTTGCGCGCTGCCATCTGCCGCAGCCGAACCTCACCGTCCGCTATCACAAGGGTCTGAGCGACGACTTCATGCAGGAATGCATTCAGGTGATCCGCTGCGGGTTCGGTATGCCGGCGTTTAACAGCGACGAGATCATCATTCCCTCGTTCCTCGACATCGGGGTAAAAAAAGAGGACGCCTATAACTACAGCGCCATCGGCTGCGTCGAGGTTGCCGTTCCCGGCAAATGGGGCTATCGCTGCACGGGCATGAGCTTTCTCAACTTCCCCAAGACGCTGATGATCGCGCTCAACGATGGCGTGGACATCGACAGCGGCAAGCGCGTGTTTGAGGGCAAAGGGCATTTTCTCGATATGGAGCGTTTCGACGACGTGATGCGCGCCTGGGACGTATTCGTTCGCGAATTCTGTCGTCAGGCGGTCATCCTCGACTCCAGCGCGGATATGGTGCTCGAGCAGGAGGTGCCGGACATCCTCTGTTCGGCGCTGACGGAGGACTGCATCGCGCGCGGCAAGCACCTCAAAGAGGGCGGTGCGGTCTACGATTTCATCAGCGACCTGCAGGTCGGCATTGCAAACCTCGGCGATTCGCTCGCGGCGATCAAAAAGTGCGTCTATGAGGACGGGAGCGTTACGCGCGAAGAGCTCTGGAACGCGCTGTTGACCGACTTTGCCGGCGAGCGCGGGGAGGAGATTCGAAAACTCCTGCTCGCCGCGCCGAAATACGGCAACGACGACGATTATGTGGACAGCCTCGTCGTAAAGGGCTACGACAGCTACATCGACGAGCTGAAGAAGTATAAAAACACCCGCTACGGGCGCGGGCCGATCGGCGGCTGCTACTACGCGGGCACGAGCTCCATCTCCGCCAACGTACCGCAGGGCGCGGGCACCTGCGCAACGCCGGACGGGCGCCACAAGGGCGACCCGCTGGCCGAGGGCTGCTCGCCCACGCACGCGGCGGACACAAACGGACCGACCAGCGTGTTCAAGAGCGTAAGCAAACTGCCCACGGACAAGATCACCGGCGGCGTGCTGCTGAATCAGAAAGTCGCCCCGAGCATGCTCGAAAAGCCGCGTGACCGGCAGAAGCTGCTCATGCTTCTGCGCACGTTCTTCAACGTGCTGAAAGGGTTCCATGTGCAGTACAACGTGGTCTCCAGAGAGACGCTGCTCGACGCGCAGGCGCATCCCGAAAACCACAAGGATCTGATCGTCCGCGTGGCCGGGTATTCGGCGTTTTTCAATGTGCTTTCGCGCCAGACGCAGGATGATATCATCGCCCGGACGGAGCAGGTGCTGTAAAAGGCCGATCATTGGATAAAACAATGATCAGGATGAAATGATTGCCCGGACGGAGCAGGTGCTGTAAAAACGATTATTGGATAAAAACAATGATCAGGACGAAATGACCGCAAGGACGGAGCAGATGCTGTAAACAAACAGTAGCATACGTTATATTTCGGCTTGGAAAGCGTTTCGCAACCTGCTATAATCATGGAACGGATTGGTTTCGAATGATCGAACCAAAACCGCAATATGAAATGGAATCGTGGGTATTTTGAAATGAACCAGCGCTGCCTTACCATACTCGACATGCTCAACCGCGAAGATACGCTCGACGTCAACGACCTCGCCGGGCGCCTTGGCGTATCCGCCGTGACGGTGCGAAAAGACCTCGCCATCCTCGAAAACAAGGGACTCCTGCACCGGCAGCACGGCTGCGCCATGCGCGTTTCCCCGAACGACGTTGGCTATCGAATGACCTTCGACTATGAAGTCAAGCGGCGCATCGCCAGGCGCGCGGCGGATATGGTGCAGAGCGGCGAGGCGGTCATGATCGAGTCCGGCTCCACCTGCGCCATGCTGGCCGAAGAGCTCGTGCGCAACAAGCGGGACGTGACCATCATCACCAACTCCGCGTTCATCGCGGGCTATGTGCGCTCCATTCCCGGTGCGCGTGTGGTGCTGCTCGGCGGCACCTACGACCCCGACGCGCAGGTGATGAGTGGGCCGCTGGTCGGGAAATGCGCCGAGGAGTTCTATGTGGATAAATTCTTCATCGGAACGGACGGGTACGACCCCAAGCAGGGATTTTCCAACGTCGACATGCTGCGTGCCGAAGCCGTTCGCGCCATGGCGGCGCGCGCGGACAAGCGCGTCATCCTTACGGATATGTCCAAGTTTAACAAACGCGGCGTGGTGCAGCTCATGCCTGCGCGGCAGGTAACGCATGTGATTACCGACGAGGTGCCGGAGAACTGCCGCGTCGCGCTCGAGGAGAGCGGCGTGGAGATCATTCTCACCTAGCCCTGCGCCGGAGAAAAAGGAGCGGAGCGGATTTGGATTATCTTGCCAGCAGCTATGAAGACTTCTGCGCGGCGATCGACCGGTCGGAGACGCCCGTGCTCTTTTGCGAGCGCTTTGACGAGCGCAGCAACATCTGGAATTTTAAGGAACACACGCACGATTGCATCGAGCTGATCTACTTTCTCTATGGCAGCGCGCGCGTAATCACGGGCGAAAAGAGCGTGCAGGCGTCGTTTTACGACATGATCGTGTATCCCAAGGGCAAGCCGCACACCGAGAGCCTTCAATTTGACCACCATCAGGAGATCATCTGCCTCTGGGTGGATATTCCCGAGCTGGAGCTGCGCGACATCCTGCGCATTCAGGACAAGGACGCAAGGTTTAAGTGGCTCCTGGAGAACCTGCACACGGAATACAAGAGCAAAACACCCAATAAACTTTTGATGGATCACTATGTCAAGAGCATCGTGCTGCTCATCGGCCGCTGCTGTTTTGATAAGCATGCGGAGAGCGACATGGTCAGCCGCGTGGTGCTCTATATGCAGGATCACCTGACCGAAAGCATCAGCGTCCAGCAGCTGGCGGACATGGTATACGTCAGTAAGTCCTATCTCAGCCGCGCGTTCAAGCTAAAGACCGGCGTCTCTTTGATGGAATATCTCAACACGCTTCGCATGGAGGCGGCGAAGATCATGCTGGCCGCCTCGGATATGAACACCGAGGAAATTGCCTACCAGACGGGCTATCGCACGACCAAGTTTTTCTACCGCGCGTTTCGCGCCTATACGGGCATGTCCACGCGCGAATACCGGAAACAGGAGACCGCAAACAGGGCAACCGGTTCATAACAGGCGATATTGGTTCACAATAGTATACCTTTTGGACACGCAAAACGGTTTTAGGACCGTTTTTTTTGTGGTAGCATTTTTATAGAAACAAGCAGATTAATTCTATTCACATTTGATTTACTTACATTCGAAACCGACCAAGAGGAAACAACCAAACATGAAACCGAAAATCGATCAGCTGCCGCTGAGCCTTCGTGTTCAAAAATTAAAGGAAACCATGTTTGCCGAAGAGCGTTTTATGTCGATCGAGCAGGCGAAGATCGTCACAAACATCTACCGCGACAATCCCGGTTTGCCGAGAAATATGCTCCGCGCGCTGGCGCTGAACGAGGCGCTGACGCGTATTGAAATCCGTATCACGGAAGGCGAACTCATCGTCGGCAACCGTACGACGGGCGTGCGCGCCGGTGTAATCTTTCCCGAATCCGGCTTAAGCTGGGTGGACCGTGAAATTGATCAGTTGCCGACAAGGCCGCAGGATCCGTTTCAGGTGCGCCCGGAGGACGTCGCGGCGTTCAAAGAAGAGATTTATCCGTTCTGGAAGGACAAAACGCTCGAGGACATTCTCGATCAGCGCATCGGGCCCGAAATGCGCGCCATCGGCAAGGTTGCCAAGATCAACCAGACCGACCACGCGCAGGGGCACATCTGCCCGGACACCGAGCGCTGGCTGCAATACGGGCCGCAGGGGCTGATCGACGCCGCGAAAGCGGATCGCGAGGAAAACCCCGGCAACGAAGGATTCTACGACGGGCTAATCCTCGCGCTGGAAGGCGCCAGGGCGTTCATGCGCCGCTATGCCGCGCTCGCGCGGGAGCAGGCGAGGACGTCTTCCCGAAAGGACGAGCTGCTCGAGATCGCCCGCGTCTGCGACGCGCTTTCCGAGCGCGCGCCGGAGAGCTTCCGCGAGGCGGTGCAGGCCAGCTGGTTTTTGTATGTCGTGCTGCAGATGGAGAGCAACGCCTCCTCCTTCTCGCCGGGCCGCATGGATCAGTATCTCTACCCGTTTTACAAAAAGGACGTCGAGTCCGGCGCGCTGTCCAACGAACAGGCGCTGGAGCTGATCGAATGCCTGTTTCTCAAGTTTAACCAGATCGTCTATCTCAGAAGCGCGGGCAGCGCAAAGTATTTCGCGGGTTTCCCGATCGGCTTCAACGTCGCCATCGGCGGACAGGACGACGCGGGCGCTTCTTCGGAAAACGAGCTGACGTTCCTCTTCCTCCGCGCGCAGGAGCACCTGCTTCTGCCGCAGCCGAACCTCTCGGCGCGCGTGTTCTCCGGCTCCAGCGAGCGGTTTTTGACGCGCTGCGCGGAGGTCGTCGGCAAAGGCAGCGGCATGCCGCAGTTTTTCAACGACGAGGCGGTCATCCCGGCGCTCAAGAGCAAGGGCATCTCCGACGAGGACGCGAAAAACTACGCCATCGTCGGCTGCGTGGAGCTTACCACGATGGGCAACAACCTCGGCTGGAGCGACGCGGCGATGTTCAACCTCGTCAAGGCGCTCGAGCTTGCGCTCAACGACGGCGTCTGCACGCTCACAGGAAAACAGATGGGCGCGCACACGGGCACGATTGAGGACTTCCGCACATATGAGGACGTGCTCCGCGCGCTCGATACGCAGGTGGATTTCTTCTTCGAGCGCATGATCCGCTGCTGCGAGGTGGTGGAAAAGGCGCACGCCGAGCTGCTGCCTTCGCCGTTTCTGTCCAGCGTGATCAACGACTGCATGGCGACCGGCATAGACGTGACCGCGGGCGGCGCGCACTACAACCTTTCGGGCATCCAGGCGATCCAGTGTGCAAACGTTGCGGACAGCCTCGCCGCGCTCAAGACGCTGGTGTACGATGAACACCTCGTCGACCGGAAAGAGCTGCACGCGGCGCTCGTGAATAACTTTGAAAACGCCGAACTGCTGCGGCTGCGCCTTTTGAACAAGGCGCCGAAATACGGCAACGACATCGACTGGGTGGACGCCATCGCCTTCGACTGGGCAAAAGCGTTTGCCGAGCGGCTGGCAAAATACACCAACGTGCGCGGCGGCCCGTATCAGATGGGGCTCTACACCGTTTCCGCGCATGTGCCGATGGGGCAGAACGTCGGCGCGACGCCGGACGGACGCCTCGCAAAGGAGCCGCTGGCGGACGGCGGTATGTCGCCCGTCTACGGGCGGGACAGCCATGGCCCCACGGCGGTGCTCAAGAGCGTATCGCGCGTCAAGAGCGAATACGGCAGCAACGGTACGCTGCTGAACATGAAGTTTTTACCGAGCCTGTTTAAAACGGAACTCGGCGTGGCGAAGTTCGTGCGCCTGCTTCGGGCGTTCATCGAGCTCAAGATCATCCATGTGCAGTTCAACGTTGTCAACCGCGCGGATCTGCTCGCGGCGCAGGAGCGGCCGGAGCTGTATCGAAGCCTCACCATCCGCGTGGCGGGATACACGGCGTATTTTACGGAGCTTGCGCCGGATCTGCAGCGCGAGATCATCGAGCGCACGGAATACGCGGACATATGATCACGGCGAACGTATTTGACATCAAGCGGTTTTCCATCAACGACGGCGACGGCATCCGCACGACGATCTTCATCAAGGGCTGCCCGCTGCGCTGTAAATGGTGCCAAAACCCCGAGGGGTTGATTCCCGAAATCCGCCTCTGGTACGCAAAGAACGTCTGCGTTGCCTGCAAGAGCTGCATCGCCGCCTGTGCATTCGGCGCGCTGAGCTGGGATTCGCTCGGCGTCAACATCGACCACGACGCCTGCACGCGCTGCGGCGCATGCGTCACCGCCTGTCCCACCGGCGCAATTCGGTTCGACGCGCGCCGGATGAGCGTGGAGGAGGCGCTGCTCGAAATCGAGAAAGATCGCCCGTTTTATGGGACGGACGGCGGCGTAACCCTCTCCGGCGGAGAGTGCATGGCAAGCCCCGCGTTTTCCCTGGCGGTGCTCCGCGCGTGCCGCGAACGCGGCATCAACGCGCAGATTGAAACAAGCCTCTACGCAAAGCCGGAGATTGCGGACGAATTTTGCGGGGCGGCCGACCGGATCATTGCAGACATCAAGCTCATCGACCCCGCGCGGCATCTGGCCGCGACCGGCGTGGACAACGCGCTGATCCTTTCCAACATTGCACGCCTTGCGAACAAGGGCGCAAACCTGCTCATCCGCGTGCCGCTGATTCCGGGCTACACGGACGATCGGGAAAACATCGACGGCATCGCTGCGTTCGTCGCATCGCTCGGGCGGGACGATATCCCCATCGAACTGCTCAATTTCAACCCCATGTGCAGGGAGAAATACGAGTCCCTGCGGCAGGAATATCACTTCGACCCGAACCAGCGCGAACTGCCGGAAGAGACGGTTTCCGCGCTCAGGCAGATTATAACAGGCCACGGCCTGACGGCATTATAGGGATGGATGGGAAGACAAAGATGCTCAAAGAGTTTCTGAATCAGGCCGCGCGCGGCGAAAACGTCTATATCACGGACGTACGAAAGGCGTTTTGTGACGCGGAGAGCAAAATCGTCTGCGAGCTGACGCCGGTCATCGGCGGCGGCAGGCGCTGGACGATCAGCGTTCCCCCCGCGGCGGACGAAGCGGAACGCGCGTTTGTTGAGGAGTATTTCTATTCCAGCCTGTATAACCTCATCTCCGCGTACGGCGGCCTTGGCATGACGCTCGCCGTCGATCCGGAAGATACATTTGCAGCCGAGCTCTGTTCTTCGCTGGACGACGTGTTTCAGGTGCGCGTGCCAAAGCGCGGGCGCAGCGGCTACGGCAAGTGTCTCAACGTGACCGACCGCATCAACGCGGCCATGGGGAAAACGCCGTTTTCGTTTGAAATTACCAAAGCGCCCCTGCCGGAGACGGCGGCGCAGGCGCAGGCGCACGTCGACGCGGTGTCCGCCTGCCGCTCGGCGGTCGAAAAGGCGCGCAAGGCGCTGCTCTGCGGCATCGACATCGGCGGAACGGACATCAAGGTCGTCGGCATGCGCGGCGGGCGGATCGTCGCCGTGAAGGAATACGACTGGAACCCGGCGGAGATGACGCGCGCGGAGCAGATCATCAAACCCATTCTGCTCATGGCGCAGATTGTACGCGCGGCGATGTCGCTGCCGGACACGGCGGAGGCAAACTTGCTCAAGGAGCGGATGCTCAAAAAAGGCGTTTCCGACGAGGCGATGCGAAGCGCCGCGGACACCTGCAGGGCGGTCTACGGAGAAGCGCCGCTGCTCGACGGCATCGGCGTGTGCTTCCCGGACGTGGTGATCGACGACCGGATCGTCGGCGGCGAAACCTATAAAACGCGCGGTATTCGTAACGCGTCCGACGATTATGAGAAAGAATTTTTAAAGCTCTCCTCGCTCGATACGCTGCTGATGCAGCAGTGCCGCCCGGGCGGCAGGGTACACATGGCAAACGACGGCTCGCTTGCGGCCTACACCGCGGCGGTGGAGCTGGCGCATTCGCCCGAGGCGAAGAACGTTGAAAACGGCGTATTCGCGCACACGCTCGGCACCGAGCTCGGTACGGGCTGGCTCGACGAGACGGGCGAAATCCCGCAGATTCCGCTTGAGGTATACAACTGCGTTATCGACCTTGGCAACCATCCCGCGCGGGCGTATCACGAGCTAGACGCGCGCAGCGTCAATAACTTCAACACGAGCCTGCCGGGAACGCTGCAGAAGTACTGCAGCCAGAGCGGCGCCTACCGCCTCGCGCTCCGCATCTTCGAAGAGCGCGCGCCGGAACAATATGCGGAACTGTTCGACAAAGGGTTTCTCGAGCGCAGGGACGGCGGCGTGTTTGTCTGCCGGACGCCGGAGGATATGCGAAAGCCTCTGCTGGAGCACCTTATGCGCCTTGCGTCGGACGGCGACCCCGCGGCGGAGGAGATCTTCCGTGAGATCGGCGCGTTTCTCTCGGTCACGTTTGAGGAAACGGAGTGGATGCTGGAGCCCAAAAGCAGGGCGCGCGTGCTGTTTGGCCGCTTTGTCAAGCACAAACGCTGTTTTGAACTCATGCAGGAGGGCGCGGATGCGCGCCGCCCCGTCCGGTTTGTGGCGGGGGACGGAAACCTTGCGTTCACGCCGATGATGCTCGACCTCAAGAGCGATCCCGTTCACACGGTCGCGCAGTTCGGGCAGGCGGT
>CAYLIG010000002.1:200056-281767 GCA_964383635.1 uncultured Christensenella sp.
ATATCAATATGAAGGAACAGAATTATCTGGACAGTCTCGTCGGGGTCTTCGGACATCCGGCGGCGGAAAACCCCGGCGTCGTCATCCAGGAGGCGGCGTTCAAGGCGCTCGGCCTGAACCTCTGGCGGTTTCTGACCATAGACGTCGATCCCGACAAGCTCGAGGATGCGATTCGGGGACTCAAGGCCTTTAAGATGCGCGGCATCAACTGCACCATTCCGCACAAGATCAACGTGATCCAGTATCTCGACGAACTCTCCGAAAGCGCACGTCTCATCGGCGCGGTCAATACGATCGTCAACACGGACGGCAGGCTCTTCGGCGAAAACACGGACGGCAAGGGCTTCATGGAATCCCTCGAGCAAAATGGCGTGGATCCGCGGGGCAAGAAAGTCGTCATCCTCGGCGCGGGCGGCGCGGCGCGCGCAGTCAGCGTGGAGCTCTCGCTCGCGGGTGCCGGCAGCATCACCATCGTCAACCGCCCCGAAGACGCGGCGCTGGCAAAGAGCCTCATGGAGCTGCTCGGCCGGATTATCCAGAACAATACATTCGTTACCTGGGATCATACCTATGCCGTGCCCGCGGACACGGACATCCTCGTCAACGCGACGCCCATCGGGCTGTATCCGAACGTGGATGCGATTCCGAACATCGAACTCGACACCATTCTGCCGTCCATGTTTGTGCAGGACGTGATCCCGAACCCGGCCGTTACGCCGTTTTTGCGCGCCGCCGAAGCGCGCGGCGCGCGCTGGAACACCGGCACCGGCATGCTGATCAACCAGGCTGCGATCAACATCGAGATGTGGACGGGGCTCAAGCCCGACAAGGCGGTCATGCTCAAGGCGCTGCAGGAGGCGCTGAGCTAACGTAAAAAGTTGAAAATACCACACAGGGTAAAATTCACGAACAACGAAATAAGCGGACGGTGCACCGCAACACCCACAGCGCGCCAGCCGTTTATAATAAAAAGGAGGAAAAAACAGAATGACCAAAAAGATTCTCGTACTGCTCCTGGCTCTCATGATGGTAGTCGGCGTGTTTGCCTGCAAACCCGCTGCAACGACGGACACCGCCGCGGCGGATACCGCAAAGACGGACACCGCGACGACAGAAACCGCGACGACGGACGCCGCCACGACCGAAGCGAAGACCTACAAAGCCGCGTTTATCACGCAGGCGCTCTCCAATGAGTCGCAGGCCTATGCCTGGAAACAGTTCCAGCAGTATTGTGCCGAGTATGGCTTCACGATGGACGTTTTCGAAGGCCAGAATGACGTGCAGAACGAGGCGAAAGCCGTCAGCACCTGCATCGCGCAGGGCTACGACGCCATCTTCATCAACCCGAGCGACATCAACGCGATCGTTCCGAGCCTGATGGAAGCCAAAGAGGCGGGCGTCATCGTCGGCATGTTCTCTTCGGACCTCCCCGCGGAATCGCAGCAGTATCGTGATTTCTTCTGCGGCGTTGACGACACCATGGCCGGCCAGACCGCCGGACAGGCGTTTGTCGATCATTTCCCGGATGGTGCAACCGTTGTTGAAGTTGGCGGCCAGGCCGGCCACGACGCGCAGATCAAGCGTCATGACGGCTTTGTGCAGGCAATTGAAGGCAGCAAGATTACGCTGCTCGACTCCCAGAACTGCTCCGGCTGGGTCACCGCTGACGCCATGGCCATCATGGAAGACTTCATTGTGAAGTACGGCGATCAGATTCAGGGTGTGTTCTGCCATTGGGACAACGGCGCGACGGGCGTCATCGAAGCCCTCAAGAACGCCAACATGACCGGTGTATACCTCGTTGCAGTCGACGGCTGCCGCGCCGGTTACGACCAGGTCAAGGCCGGCACGCAGAGCGTCTGCATCGGCCAGAGCTTCACGAACATGGCCATCCAGAGCCTCAAGTGCGCCCAGGCGATGCTGACGGGCGGCTCCTACGAGGCTGTCAACTTCATCCCGCTGGATGTCGTGACGCTGGACAATGTCGATACCCTTCCGTATCCGGAATGGTAAGCACGAAGCGTAACTGAACAATGGCGGGCCGGCCCGGCTCCTCTTAGCGAGCCGGGCGGCCCTCCGCTCTTGCATAGGGACAAGGATGCCGAAGCGGCGCGGCCCTTTCGAAGGAATGCGAAAGGGAAGACCCGCCCCGCAGAGCGGTAACATATTGAAAGGGGAAAAGACGGGTGGAAAAGAAGGATTCGGGAATCATCCTTTCCATTAAAGACGTGAGCAAATCGTTCCCCGGCGTAAAGGCGCTGGACAATGTTTCGATTGACGTAAAGCGAGGGATTGTCCATGGAATCGTGGGAGAGAACGGCGCGGGTAAATCGACGCTGATGAAGATTCTCTCCGGCGTCTATACGAAGGACACCGGCAGAATCGTATTCGACGGGGAGACCATCGAACACACGACGCCGATCGAGTCGCTCAACCGGGGACTGAGCATCATCTATCAGGAATTCAACCTTGTAAACACCATGAGCGTCGGCGAGAACATCTTTCTCGGACGCTTCAAGGAAATGAACGGAATGCGCGGCACGCACGCCGAAGCGAGAAGGCTTCTGGACAGTATCGGCTGCGACATCGACACCCGCACGCTGGTTGGCGACCTGTCCGCCGCGGAAAAGCAGATGGTGGAGATTACCAAGGCGCTTTCCTTCAACAGCAAGCTCATCATCATGGACGAGCCGAGCAGTTCACTCACCAGCGACGAGCTAAAGCAGCTTTTCGCCATCATCGGGGATTTGAAGGCGCGCGGCGTGTCCATCATCTACATCAGCCACAAACTGGACGAAATTTTTGAGCTCTGCGACATCGTGACCGTCATGCGCGACGGGCACATGATCGACACAAAGCCGGTCGGCGAACTGACCCGCGCGGAGATGATCACCAAGATGGTCGGCCGTTCGATCGAGCATGAATACCCCGAGCGTCCCCGCTGTGTCGGAGACACGCTGATGGAGGTTCGCTCAATCAACACCCACAAGCTGCACGACATCTCGTTTGAGCTGAAAAAGGGCGAGATCCTCGGGTTTGTCGGGCTGGTCGGCGCGGGGCGCACGGAGATCGTTCGCGCCATCTGCGGCGCGGACAAGGCCAAGGGCCACAAGGTGTTCATCGAAGGAAAACCGGTGCACATCAAAAAGCCCGCCGATGCAAAGAAGCTCGGCATCGGGCTTTTGCCGGAGGATCGCAAACTCCAGGGACTCGTGCTCCGCTTCTCCGTGCAGAGCAACATCGTCATGGCGAGCCTGGACCGGATGACGAAGTTCGGGTTTGTGAACTCCTCGCGCGAGAAGGACATCGCCGAGCGGCAGATTGCAAACCTCGGCATCAAGACGCCCTCCGCCCAGACGACCGTTTTGAGTCTCTCCGGCGGCAACCAGCAGAAGTGCGTCGTCGGCCGCTGGCTGGAGATCAACCCCCGAATTTTGATCATGGACGAACCGACGCGCGGCATCGACGTCGGCGCCAAGTACGAAATCTATGTGCTCATGAAGCAGGTTGTGGAAAGCGGTGGTTCGATCATCATGATCTCCTCCGAACTTCCGGAGGTGCTGAACATGAGTAACCGCGTTCTGACCATTTGCGAAGGCCGCATCACCGGGGAGTTCAACCCCGAAGAAGTGTCCGCGCAGGCGATCATGGACAGCGCGATCGGATGAGGGGAGGGAACGATATGACAAAACGATTTGACTTAAAAAAGTTCTTTCTGAACTATCTGGTTCTCGTCGCGATCGTGGTTCTTGTGATCATTACGATCATCGTGGAGCCGAAGTTCCTTTCCGGCGAAAACCTGACGAACATCATGCGCCAGTTCGGCCCGCTGAGCTTTGTCTCGCTGGGAATGACGTTCGTCATCATCGGTGGGTTCATCGACCTTTCGGTCGGCGGGCTGATCTCGCTCGTGGCGGTCGTCACGGTGTCGCTGATCGATCCGATCGGACAGGTGAACGCCCTGATCGTCGGCGTCATGCTCGGCGCGTTTCTGGGTTTTCTCAACAGCATGGTGCTGATATCCGCCGGCGCGCTGACGCAGGCGGAGGCGCTCTTCATCACCTACGGCATGAGCGCGGTCTACAGCGCGATTGCGCTGATCTATACGGACGGCGCGACGCAGCATATGAGCTGGCTGAAGTCGTCGCTGAGCATCTTTGAAGCCATCGGCTCCGGCACGGTCGGTATTCTGTCCGTTTCGTTTATCATCTTCCTTGTTTCGCTCGCGGCTCTGTGGGTCTTCCACAACAAGACGTACAGCGGCCGCTCGATCAGCTATACCGGTGGAAACAAGGTTGCGGCGGAACTCTCCGGCATACCGATCAAGCGCAGCGTGATTCTGATCTATACGATCTGCGGACTCATGTCCGCCGTCGGCGCGATCGTGCTGTTTTCCCGCATCACGACGGCGGCGCCGATCATCGGCAAAAACTATGAGACAAACGCGATCCTGTCCGTGGTCGTCGGCGGTACGACGCTCAAGGGCGGCAAGGGCAGCGTGCTTCGAACGGTTCTCGGCGTGCTTTTGATTACGCTGATGTCTAACTGCATGAACCTGCTTGGCGTTTCGGCCTATCTGCAGGTCGTGCTCAAGGGTGCCATTCTGGTGGTCGCCATCTGGCTCGACAACCGGAAAGAGCAGTAAGGGGGTAACGGTATGCAAACATCTATCGCATCATTTGGCAAACGGACGTTGCGTGCTCTTACCAAACAGAAAGCGGTCATCGCAATCCTCGCAATGCTGGTTTTGATGCTCTTCTTCAAGACGAACTTCTACACGTCCTACAATCTGCTGAGCATCCTCAAGGACGCGGCAGTCAACGAGATCATCGCCTTCGGCGTAACGCTGACGGTCATCGCCGCGGGATGCGACCTCTCGGTCGGCGGCGTGATGTGCCTTTCCGGCATCGTGGCGATCAAGTTCATGAATGGCGGCATGAATCTATGGCTGGCAATCCTGCTCGCGGTGCTGGTAGGCGCCCTGGTCGGCTTTGTCAACGGATTCCTCGTTGTGCAGCAAAAGACGGAGGCGTTCATCATCACGCTCGGCATGGGCATGCTCATCAAGGGCGTGAACCAGCAGCTCACGGACGCGCACCCGGTTTCCTGCACGAACATGGAGTTCATGAAGATCGCCAACGGCAAGATCGGCGGCGTGGTTCCCAACCTCGCGATCTATATGATCGTCATCGGGCTTCTGACCTATGCGCTGTTGCGCTATACGAGTTACGGCAGAAACCTCTACGCACTCGGCGGCGATTATGACGTTGCCAAGTATTCCGGCATCAACGTTATCGTCACGAAGTGGACGGCGTTTGTGCTCAGCGGCGCGCTGGCGGCGGTTGCGGGCGTGCTGCTCTCGAGCAAGCTCAATACCGGTTCTAGCATCTATGGCGACGACACGGCGCTGATGGTCAACTGCGGCGTCGTGGTCGGCGGAACGAGCTTTGCCGGCGGCGTCGGCGGCATCATGCAGAGCTTTGTCGGCCTGATGGTGCTGCAGCTGCTGGCAAACTGCATGAACATGCTCGGCATTGCGCCGTATCTGCAGCAGGTCTGCCAGGGCGTCGTCATCGTCGGCATCATCTGGCTCGACTGCTTCGGCAGAAAGTGCAAACGCGAAGACGTCTGACGCGTTTGCGCGGTCCATACACCCGCGTCGATTCCCCAACGAGGCGAAGGCCGCCGGAGTAACCCGGCGGCCTTCGCCGCATCCGCGGCGTCCGCATATATTTTTTGTGATTCGGTGCACACGCGGCCAGGCTGTGCTATACTCAGAACCGAAAGACAAGAGAGGGAAATACGCGTGATTTATTATTTTTCGGGAACTGGGAACTCCAGATGGGTCGCCGAGGAACTTGCGCGCCGCACAAACGACGAGGCGCGGAGCATTTCCGCGCTGACGCAGGACGGCCCCACGGCCGTCTATGCAGCGGGGGATTCCCGAATTGGAATCGTCTTTCCTGTCTATGCCTGGGGCGCGCCGAAGATTGTGGAGCGCTTCTGCAGGTCGATCACGGTGGAACAGGGCGCTTACGCGTTTGCCGTCTGCACCTGCGGAGACGAAGCGGGGCGCGCGATGCGGCGGCTGAAAAAGCGCTTTCCCTGGCAAAGCGCGTGGTCGCTTGCCATGCCGAACAACTATATCGTCGGCTTTGATGTGGACAGCCTCGAATCGGTGCGCCGGAAAATAAAAGACGCGCGGGAAAAACTTCCGCAAATTGCGGATGCGATTCTGGCGGGCGCGGCGGGTTATGATGTATGCGAGGGTCCGGCGGCATGGCTGAAGACCGCGCTGCTCTGCCCGATGTTTAACGCCGCAATGCGGCGTACCAAGCCGTTTTTCGCGACGGACGATTGCAACAGCTGCGGGCTCTGCGTACATATCTGCCCGACGCAGGCGATCCAACTGGAAGAGGGCAAGCCGCTTTGGGTGAAGAAACACTGCGCGCAGTGTATGGGCTGCATCAATCGCTGCCCGGCAAAAGCGATTCAGTATGGCGCGGGAACGGCTCTGCGCGGCCGGTATTATTACCGGGACGCGGAATAAAATTCCGCAGCAGGACACTGCTGCTGGCTTTTGAAAAAGAACCAGACATGTAACAGCTTCCTTCACAAATCTTTCGGGAGGTCCCGATTTTTCAGGGAACGGGTGATTTTTACCGGAAACCTGCCGCTCACACATTGGATAACGTCGACCACTGCGAAACGTTACATCGTAATATTAGGAATTTCTGTTTTTCTTGCACTCATATATAACAAGAGATATAATAAATGATAATAGCATAAACTTGCAACGCGGCATATCGAAGACAGATTTTCACGATGGGACGGGAGAAAAAGATGGACGGACAAAACGGCACCGCGAACGACTGGCAATCGCTGATTTCCAAGCTCAACGGCGTTTATGCCGCACACGTCGTGTTTTCTGAACTTCAGGAGCCGACGGAAATTCATGTATTGGCGAGCAATCGCAGAAACGTAAAAGCGATCGTTCGGGACGTACAGTCCGCCATCTCCGCACGGTATGGCATCGATATAGATTATCACATCATCAGCATTGCACAGGTGGCGTCCAACATCATCTCCGGCATCTGCTTCCGGCTGGCGTATTCCGGAATCAACATGCGCTCCTCCGGGAAGGAAATGGAGGTCTCCGTCGTGCTCTCCCGCGAGGACGAGCAGTTTACGGGCACCGCCATCGGCAGTGCGATTCCGTTTTCCCGCATGCGCTGCATTGCGCAGGCAACGCTGGACGCTGTGAAGTCCTGCACGGGCGGCACATCCTTTTTTGAATTGGCGAGCGTCGAACTGCTTCAGGCGAACGGCCGGTCGATCATCGTTTCACAGATATTCTGCCTGCCGGAAAACACGCCGCTGATCGGCTGCGTATACGCGGCGCCGGACCCCAACGCGGCGGTTGCGCAGAGCGTTTTGGATGCGATCAACCGCAAGCTCGAGATCTACACGCAGGAATCGTAATCAATATACACAGCCGGCTTCTTGTCAATGGGAGTCGGTCGTCATATGTTTTTTGAAAAATTAACAGATCCGGCAATAGCGTAGCGGATATAGCCTGTTCGATTAGCGGAGAACAGAGACCTACAGAAGGAGGCTATATCCAAATGAAGAAGGTTCTCATGGCGCTTGCTTCTCTTGCTGCGTTGGTTCTGTCCAGCGGCGCGTTTTTCTTTGTCAGATAAGACTTGTTAGACGAAAGAGCACATTTTCAGTGAGTAACCCGCCGGATCTGTTAATGTTTTTTCCATATCGTGAGCGAATGCACGAGGTTGCAGAGGAATGAAGAAGCAAAAGCTGTACATGGTGTTTGTCGGCCTGATTGGCGCCGCGGTGTTTGGTATCAGCGTTTATCAAACGATCGCGCTCTTTACAGACCCGCAGACACTGCTTGCCAACATCCTCTATTGCCTGCTCGTGCTCGTGGTGTTGATTTTGTGCCACATGCTTCCGATCTATATCACCACGGATAAAACCATGGAGATCAGCTTCGTGCCTGTTGTCGCCTGCGTTGTGACAAAAGGCGTGCCGCTGGCAATTGTGCTCTTCACGCTCTCGACGATGCTCGCGCTTTTGCAGGACTCCAAGACGCGTCGATACTACTCCGCCTGGATTCGCGCGCCGCTGAAAGAGCTTTTCAACGTATCCAACGTTCTGATTTCCATTTGGCTGGGTGGATTTATTTACAATCTAATTGCGCCTGCTCCCGGCGGATCCGTCTTTACCTGGAGCGTTGTCATCGGCGCGATGGTGTTTTCGTTTATTGCGATATTCGGCAATCTGATCTTCTTCATCCTCTATTTTCGGCTGAGCGATCAGGGGCGCTTTTTTGCGTTGCTGCGCGATAACATCGGCGGTATATTGCCGAATGTCCTCGCAACGATTCCCCTTGGTCTCGTAATCGGGTATATCCTGATGCAAAACAACGCGTATCTTTGGATGATACTGTTTATGGGGCCGCTGATGCTCGCGCGCTATTCGTTCAAAGTATATCTGGACAGCCACACGATGCTGCTGAGGACCATCGCGTCCCTCGTAGAAGCGATTGAAGCCAAGGACCCGTATACGCACGGTCACTCCCAGCGCGTTGCCTATCTCAGCAGTGAAATCTGCAAGGCGATGGGCTGCTCGCGCTCGTTTACGGATCAGATCATGATGGCGGCGCTGCTGCACGACACGGGTAAGATCGGCGTGGAAGACGCCGTGCTTAGAAAACCCGGGGCGCTGACGGAGGAAGAGTACGCAATTATCAAGCAGCATCCTGTCGTCGGAAGGCGCATCATCGAGAGCATTAACCTTTCCCAGGTAGTCAACGACGCGGTGCTCTATCATCACCGGCGCTATGACGGAACCGGATATCCTACCGAGGGGCCCGGCCCGGGCGAGCTGCCGCTTTCGGCGGCCATACTCGCCGTTGCGGATACATACGACGCGATCATCACCGACCGACCGTATCGCGCTGGGCAGACGAAGGCGCGCGCACGGGAAATCATCGAGGAGGTTGCGGGAACGCAGCTTGACCCGAAGGTGGTCAAGGCATTTCTCGCGATCGAACCGAGGCTGCGTCCCGAGGATGCGGAAAAACTTCTGCTCTACACGGTATGATACTGCTTGTTTTCGCCGCGCTTGGACTGCTGATTGGCCTTCTGACCGGCGGATCGCTGCGGGGGCTTTCGCAATATCCCCTCAAAGGGCTGCTTCTGCCGGTCGGCGCGCTGCTGATCAAGGCCGGGGCCGCGCAGTTTTTTACGCCGCAGACAGGCGCGCTGGCGGTGTGTCTTGTTCAATACGCGTTGATATTGCTGTTTGTCTTTCTCAACCTGCGCCGTCCGATCTGGCCGGCGTTCGTCGGGCTCGGGTCGTTGCTCAATCTTCTGGTGATCGCTTTTAACGGCGGCTGTATGCCGGTTGCCGCGTCGCTTCTCGAAGGCGCGGGGGAGCGGATGACCCTGCTGGCCGAAGGACGAATCTATGCATACTGCCTTATGGACGGCGCGACACGGCTGCCGTTTCTGGGGGACGTAATCCGCATAGGCCCGGTTGGCGTACCGCTCGGGTTTGCAAGCGCGGGGGATGTGGCGCTCTGCGCCGGCGTTGCGATTCTGGTTTATCAGATGACCAAAGCGAGAACAAACCCAAAAGTGAAACAAGCCGAAGATACCACGCGGGGTAATATTGGATAATTTTCATTGCGATTTTTCATTTTTCACATGGACAATTTAACTTAAAAACACACACGCTATAGAACCGAATTTGCAGTCACCGAATGATTGGAAAAACTTTTCCACCACACGTGGTATGCGCGAACCGGACGGATGGGACACCCGCTGTTAAATCGACCGCTTTGGACGGAACACTGATACACGCGCTGTAAAAATATTTTCAAATACGCCTTGCTATCAATGTTGATTTGTGTGAATATAGAAACTACGCTCGCTGATACAGCCGGAGCGTTTTTCGAGTCCATAAAATTCTCGCGATAGTTCAAACGGGTACGGGTGAAAAAATTGTCAGGCAAAAAGCGGACAAGCGAGGCGGCAACAACGCGAAGGCAGAATCGCGCCGCCTACAACGAGAGCAAATTGCGTGCCGCGCAGAGGAACATCCACGTTTTTGCGGGTGTTGCCAGCGTGGTGAATTTCCTGCTTTTGGTCTGCGACCTTGGCTGTATCTCGGGGCAGACGGAGCGCATCGTCGTCGGCGCCGTGCGGTATGGCTTTTCACTTCTTTTGATTCTGATGATCCGCGTGCTGCAAAACACGCGCAGCTTCCGCTCATTTGCGAGTATTGTAACTCTGCTGGAGACGGTGGGCGTGCTGCTGTATCTGGGCGTTCTCAGACTGTATGAGACACCGCATTTCATGATTCAGTCCATGGGGCTGGTCGCGCTGATCCTCATCATATTTGTCGTGCCAAACCGCTGCGGATATATGCTGACGCTTTCAATCGCCAGTACGATCGCGTTCTTCGCTCTTGCGTTTTTCTGCATACAGGATCGCCAGCTCAACGAGCTGATCGCCGCCATCGCATATGCAGTGCTGACGATCGTTATCTGCGCCGTCACGGTTTATGGAAATGATCGGGACGCGTTTCGGGAGTTTATGTCCAAGACGCATCTAGAGCAGGTCAGCTCGACGGATTTTCTGACCAGCGCGGCGACGCGCGCGCGTCTGGAAGAAGAGGCGCGCCGCTGGATGAGCTTTTGCCGCAGGCAGGAGCTGCCGCTTTGCATGGTGTTTGTCGATGTGGACAATCTCAAGCGCATCAACGACCAGTTCGGCCACGCGATGGGCGACACCGTGCTCAAAAGCGTTGCGGAGCTCATGCAGAAACAGCTGCGCAACTCCGACACCATTTCCCGCTGGGGCGGGGACGAGTTCGTGCTGCTGCTGCCGAATGTTTCGCTCAAAAACGCCGTGCTGCTGCTGGATCGCATCCGCCGGTCGGTCGAACAGATTTCCTTTTCCAACGGGTGCGTCATTTCCTGCAGCTACGGCGTCGTGGAGATGCGTACGGAGAGCACCTATCAGCAGATGCTTGCCGACGCGGACGCGCTGATGTACCGCTCCAAGCAAAACGGCAGGGGGCGCATCAGCTATCAGGAAAAGAGCGAACAGGCGCAGACGTACTGACAAATTCGACAACCGGACAAAGCAAAAAGCGAAGCGTTTACAGCTTCGCTTTTTTTATGCGCGTCCGGGGGTTAAGATTTTTCCGCGCCGTCCAGATCGATGGCGAAGCGACAGACGGGATCGCCCGCGAGCACGGACTGCAGCAGCTCCACCCGCAGCGGCCTGCCCAGGATGGTTTCGAAGGGGTGCTTGGCAAACCCGGCGCTGCAGTAGCACCAGTTGCGCGAGATGTCCGTCTCCCCGCGCAAAATCGCCTCCCGCGCAAACGGGCAATGGCAGGCGTAATAGCGCTTCATGACCGGATCCGTCTCCGAAAGGAACTGCTCCGGCGCGTAGGGAACCTTGGTGATGTAGAGCCTGCCTCCCTCGCTGCGCGCGGAGAGCAGCTCCTGATTTGACGCCACATAGTCCACGAACGGCTGCGTGACGACCTGCTCAAACCAGACCTCGCCGCTGTCGCAGTGCTTCTGGAGCGTCTGCACCGCGCGTTCGTGTTTACCCTTGAGGTAGTCTTCGAGCGAGGGCGCACAGAGGTACCGCTCCCGCTCCGCATTGAACGCCCCCGCGGGGATGCCGTGGTTGTTGCCCGCGAGCACGGATTGCAGCAGCGGCTCCGGCAGTGCGCGCTCCAGCGCCGCGACAAAGCGCGCTGTGTATGCGGGCAGCTCCTCGGGGTCCGTTCCGGCGGGCGGCAGGGGCGATTCGTTCGCGACCGCATCCGCGGCTTCGTCCCCGGCCAGCGCGCGGCAGCGGGCGAGGATATGCTCCAGCACGCCTTCGCCGCCGGTGAGCTGGCAAAGGTAGAGGTAAGCATCATTGCGGCGCATCAGATAAAAATAGGCTGCGAGGTTTCTAAGCCGCTGGGGCGCGTTCCGCTTTTTGTCGATGAGCGCGCCGATATAGCGGCGCAGATCCTCCGCGCGCGCGTCCTCCGGGGCGCAGTTTCGCACGGAGAGCCAGTTTTCAAGGGCGAGCACGTCCGCAACGGCCTCCGCAGCCTCCGCTTCGGAGCGCCCGTGTTCCATAAACTGCTGTTTGAGTTTGGATACGTTCAAAACAGATACCTCCGGACAGACAGAATAAAGAAATGAATCTTGGACGGGATGATGTCACTTTCATTATAAGCGAACACACGTTTCAAACGCAACTGCCTACGACGCGCACGCCTGGTCAGATCGGCTTGATGAAGAATTGAAAAATACCTGATAAACTGCGGCTGTAGAGGTGAAATATCACCGAAACCAGGCGCTTTTTCGGCGCGGACGGCCGCATTTTCCGGCGCTTCATAAAAAAGCCGTAAAGTTGTCGGCAAATCGTCGGTTTTTCGTAATAGCCGCGTAACATTGTCTTCGTATGATGACAGGGTAAAAGCGGACAGGCCGCGAAGAATTTTGTAACAGCGTTTGTTTGAACCATGGAAAGCGAGGAAACACACTCATGAAACGAGTTTATATGATTACGGGCGTAGGCGGGCACCTTGGCAATACCGTCGCGCGCGAGCTGCTGGCGGCGGGCGAGACCGTGCGCGGGTTCGCGCTGCCGAACGAGGACGTCACCATGCTCTACGGCGACGCGGTGTCCATCGTGCGCGGGGACGTTCGGGAGAAGAGCTCTCTCGAGCCGCTCTTTTACGGGCTGACCGACGACGACGAGGTTTATTTCATCCACTGCGCGGGCATCGTGTCCGTCGCGTCGAAATACGACCAGCGCGTTGTGGACGTCAACGTCCGCGGCACGGAGAACGTCGTCAGCCTCTGCAAGGAGCACAACGTGAAAAAGCTCGTGTACATCAGCTCCGTGCACGCGCTGCCCGAGCTGCCGCACGGCACCGTGATCCACGAGGTTGCGGACGGGTTCCAGGCGGAGACCGTGATCGGCCTCTATGCCAAGACGAAAGCCGCCGCGACGCAGATCGTGCTGGACGCGGCAAAGAGCGGGCTGGACGCGACGGTGATCCATCCCTCCGGCATCATCGGCCCGAACGACTACGGCCACGGACACCTGACACAGATGGTCATCAGCTACCTCAACGGGTCGCTCTCCGCCTGCGTCGAAGGCGGTTACGACTTCGTGGACGTGCGGGACGTTGCCGACGGCGTGATCGCCGCGACCGAGAAGGGCAAGAAAGGCGAATGCTACATCCTCAGCAACCGCTATGTGCCGGTGCGCGAGCTGCTCAACACGCTTTCGCGCGTGACCGGCGGGCGGACGATTAAGACCGTGCTGCCGCTGTGGTTTGCAAGGATGACCGCGCCGCTTGCGGAGCTTTACTACAAAATCCGGCATGAAGCGCCGCTCTTTACGCGCTACACGCTCTATACGCTCACGAGCAACGCGCGCTTCACCAACGAAAAGGCGCGCCGCGACCTTGGCTATAAGCCGCGCGATTTGAGCGCGACCATCAAGGACACGGTTGCGTTTTTGACCAAGGAGCGCAAGGGGCTCTTCCGCAAGCGCCGCACGAAGACCGCGCACGCGATGGCGTAAGCTAGGACTGTCGGCCGCTGTGGCGGGGGCAGACCTGCGCCGGGCGGCGGCGGGAGCAATCAAATAGCATAAAATGGCAGAAAAACAGCCTCTTCCGAGGGATCGGGGGAGGCTGTTGGTTTGTATACAGTTATTCCTTTATTGCTGGGAAATTCATGACACCAGATGTTTTTCTATCAGTATAATAATTGCCAGATAAATCCTGCTTTTCTATACAAAGTGTTGCTGTTCCATAATGTATACTGCTTCTATCCCTGACCAATGCGTTTGGTGTATTTATGTAAGTATATACCAAACATTTTTCGCCATTTAGTTGGATGATAGATGCATTCACAGACTGACTTCGGCTTTCATCTGTTTTTAAAGTAATGTGAATTGAAAGTAATGTTTGTTGCACAACTAATGTAGCATCACGGCTCTTGTTATCAAAGGTAGATACTATATTTCCATCATAATCTTTTTTTAACTTTGGTGTGGATTCAAATGGATTGAATCTCCATAGGAACCGTTCATAACAAAACATTAATAATCCAGTTATAGCAACAGAATCGCTTATGCACCCAAATAACTCATAAACTTTAAATGCATTATACAGCGAATCCTTGCTGATATAGCAACGCGCAAAAAAGACTATTAGTAAAACATATCCAATTTGTTGAGAAAACTTCTTAGTGCGCTTATTCATATTTATACCTCTTATATATCATAATCAAAGTAGGTTGCAAGATCTCTAATGAATGATTGATATGCACTTAGTTCCGATACTGTAGGGCACAAAAGTTTTATGCCATTTGCTTCCCGGAATGTGTTATAGGTGTTGATATTGTTTACTAAATATTTAAGCACTTCGTCGAAAATATATCGGTAATTAATATACTGCAAATAGACTGAATCAGGCACATTCCATAGAATAGATTCAATACCGAAAGAATGGACGTGAGTTGCAGAAGTAAATCCTGCATCGACCATCAAATATCTCATTTTTTTTGCAATGCGAACCATTTTTTTATAATAATGATTTGTAGAATCATTCTTTTTCTTTCCATTTGCAATGTGTTGTTCAGGATAGTTTATTATAATATCACCATCGTCAGTAATTATCTTGATGCCACCGATAAAGTTGTTGATATCATTCTTAAAATCGCTACTATAATCCTTAAATCTGCCACATGGAACAGTATCAGCGTCTTTTCGATAATTGTTGCCACGGACTTTTATTGACTTATTTTTTCGTTCAACATCTGTCCCGAACTTGTTTTGCAAATAGGATTGCACCTCATCCTTAAACGATTTAGAGGATGGGGGGGCATCAACTATCCTATACGCACTTTGATTAACACCCGGACGCAATTTTATGGTAAAAGTTTCTTCTTGAACTATTGCAATATCAACATCGCTTTCAGTTCTAACATTAGTATTGTTTGCATATGAGCCCTGAACAAAAATTTTGATATCTCTATTGGTGGACGGATTCATCATCCGCAAAGAATAAGCGCTCGTTCCTTCATATAAGGGGGTAATTGTCCGTCCCTCCGCGCTAAAACCCATAGGGGCTAGCGCATCGCGTACCATTTTAATAGCATTAATGCATTGTTGATCTTCCGTATCGCTGAGAGGTGCGGCAAAATCATGCAGTTGTTTTTCGGTAAATTTCATAGGTCCCCCTTTTCTTATAAGACATTTTTTATATATTTCAATCATACTCTTAAAAACTGTGCAGAACAATGTTTCGACATTATTTTACATTTAATGTTGGTCGACAGAGCAAAACCTCCCACATTTCTGCGGGAGGCTTCCTCATACCCCTAAAAAATCAATACCCCAAACTTTCCCCTACCAACACAACCTCCGTCACCCCGACGCTCCGCATCGGCCAGACGATCGTAACGATCCCGCTGCAGATGCGCTCCTTGCTCGCGCAGTCGTAGCACTTCATCTCCTTTGCAACCGCGCAGGGCGTCTTGCACTGGAGCCTTTTTGCGTTGAGCGGCGCGGCGACGTTCCGCGCGCGGTACATCGCGCTCTCCAAATCGGGCGCGAGCTTATTCACCCCCGCGACGAACACGACCCGCTCGTGGTTATACAGCGTTGCGGCGACGCGGTTGCCGCTGCCGTCGATATTGATGATTTCGCCCGTCTCGGCGATGGCGTTGGCGGAGGTGAGGTAAACGTCCGCACCGGCGGCGAGCGTGCGCGTCTGTTTGTCGTTTTGCCGCCAGTGCCAGTATACGGTGTTCTGCGCCGCGAGCCGGTCGTAAACGCCGAGCTGCTCTATGGTGATGCTGCCGCCGATGCCGACGGACTTGCCGCCGATGCTGCCGGCAAGATAGTCCGCCGCCTCGGTTGCGCTTTCGAAATATCGCACCGCAAAGCCCCGCTTTTTGAGGGAATCCATCGCCCGCTGAACATCCATTTTATTATGCGCTCCTGATATAATTTGATTTGTTGACAGTATATCACATTACCGCTCCGCCGCGGCGGCGGGTTGACGAACGGCGCGACATATCCGATAATAAAGACAGAGAGAACCCAGAGAGGAGTGAACGTAAGATGAAAAGAATCCATACGGAAAAAGCGCCGAAAGCGATCGGCCCCTATTCTCAGGCGATGGTCAGCAACGGCCTCGTGTTTGTCTCCGGCCAGATTCCGATTGATCCGGAAACCGGCGATATCGTCGTTGCGGATATCTTCCTGCAGACCGAGCAGGTGATGAAGAACATCGCGGCGGTGTTGGAGGCGGCGGGCAGCGGCTTTGAGCGCGCTGTCAAGGCCACCTGTTTTCTGGCGAACATGGAGGACTTTGACGCGTTCAACGTTGTCTACAGCAAGTACATGACGAGCAGACCCGCGCGCTCCTGCATCGCCGCAAAGCACCTGCCGAAAAACGTGCTTTGCGAGGTGGAGGTCATCGCGGAGGTGTAAGTCCGCCCCCAGCGGCAGCGTCATTGAGCAGCAAAACAGAACAGGGCGGCGTTCGTCCTGTTCTGTTTTTGTGTGTTGGCGGAGGAATTATCCGGCGATTTCGGCGGGCCTGCGCAGCGCCGCGCTATGGAACAGCACGGAGAAAGCCGCGCCGACGACGCCGGTATACAGCCCCTTATAGAGGACATAGCCCCAGCGCGTGAGCGTCGCAACCCCGAAGAGATACACGCCCGCGGCCGAAAGCCCGAGCACGAGCGCAAACGCGCAAAAGCCCAGCAGCAGCCCGAAGCGCGCGGGCTTTTGCATCCGCCGCGCCATGCGCCCGAGGCGCGTATCCCCGGACGGGAGCGAGAAGAGCGTGCCCGCTTTTTTCAGGTTTTTCACCGCGCCGTCCGCGCCGAACCACCCCAGCAGCGGACAGGTGATGAAGTTGTCGATGGCGAACGTGATCAAAACCGAGAGCGCGCCCGTCGTATACACGGTTTTTCCGATGGTGAGCAGCCAGATGATCAGGCCGTTGATGACGGCGTTGATGATGAACGAGGCGATCGCCTGCGTGCGGATGTAGCTCTTCAGCTCCTTTGTCATGCGCGGTACCTCTCTCTATTCAGTTTGGATATGCGGTTTCGCTCTGGATTGGCGGACGGGTGAAAGCGAGCCTCCCGGTCCGGATTTTTATTACGGATGTGCGATGCTGAGACGGGATGGGAAGACGGGTTAAAACGCGCCTTCCAGACCGCGGATGACGGCTTCCTGACGCGGCGGAATGGCGCCGTAGGAGTCGGGGCCGACGTTGAGCAGCAGGCGTCCCTTTTTTGGCACGACGTCTGCAACGATGCTGCGCACCTCTTCCGGCGTAACGAAGTCCTCGTCCCGGCTGAACTGGTTGTAGCCAAAGGACTTGTCCATGCCGCGGCACATCTCGAAATACAGTCCGTTTTCCGTCCAGTTGGAGGTGTATTCAATCGTCCGGTAGTCGTAATAGGGCGTGTCGAGCAGACCGACGTCGCCTTTTTTCAGCATCTTTTTTGCGGTGTCGTCCACGATTTTTTTGCCGATCGGGTTGCGCAGCCAGTTCGGGAACTGTCCCCAGCGGTCGTTGACGACGCCCTCCGGCACGCGCGCGTAATACTGCCGGAAGAGCCTGGGCAGGCGTTTGTCCGCGGGGTAGCCGATGTCGCTCCAGAGCACGTCCGGCTCGTAGCGGTCGATGAGCTCCATCCAGTGCGCGTAGCAGTAGTCCATGTAGACGCGGGAGTTGTCGTTGCCGAGAAACAGCTCGCCGATGCCGGTCAGCGGGCGGGGCGTAAACGTCCAGTCCAGCAGCGAGCTGTAATAGGTGCCAAAGCGCATGCCGCGGCGGCGCACGGCGCGCGCGAGGTCGCCGATGTAGTCGAAGTCGAGGTGGTAGCCGGGACGTTTGGGGTTTTCCACCTTGGTGTCGTACATGACGAAGCCGTCGTGGTGCTTGGTGACCGCGACGACGTATTTCGCGCCGGTTTTGGCAAAGAGGTCCGCCCAGCGCTCGACATCCACCTGCTTTGCGCGCTTGTTGAACTCCCCGGCGAGGCTTTCGTAGGTTTGCCCCGGAAAGTGCTCGGCGTGGTACTTCTGCGCGGGGCTGCCGGGGATGCGGATGCTGTTGAGATACCAGTCCGCGTAGGGAATGTTGGTGAACATCTCCTTGGGCGGTATGGTCGCGCTCATCTGCGCGTAGTCCGGCACGTCCACGGGCGCAAAGGCGGGAATGCTGGAGATGCTCCAGTGGATGAAGAAGCCGAAATTGCTCTCCTGAAACCAGGCGGGCGGGTTTTCCCGGTGGATGTTGACGATCGGTTCCTGTTTCATGTGACCTCCTCTTGCATTTTTTCCGGCGGCACGAGGCCGCGGTTTTGCTTGCGGTACGCCAGCGGCGTCACGCCTTCAAACTCCTTGAATTTCGAGATGAAATGGCTCGCGTCGTAAAACCCCGTCTCGGCGGCGATTTGCTCGAGGGAGAGGTTCGTCGCAAGCAGCAGATGGTGACAGCGTACAATCCGCTGGCGCAGCACGTACTTCGCGGGCGGCGCGCCGAACTCCTGACTGAACTTGCGCGCAAGATAGGTCGGGTTGTAGCCGAATTCCGCGGCGAGCGTCTCTATGGTGAGTTTTTTGTCCAGATTTCGGTCGATATAGCGCAGAATTTCGGAAAATCCGCCCTGGGACGCGTCCGCGCTGCCGAGCGCGCCGGAAGCCTTCAACAGCGAGACCAGCAGCTGATACAGCTGAACGCTGATCTCGGCGTCCTGGGACGGTTTGTCGAGGCGCATGATGATCTGCGTCAGCAGCGTCAGCGCCGTGTCGAACGCCGCGCCGCCGTAGACCACGCCGCCGGAGAGGATCTGGCGCAGCATGTCCGCGCTGTTTGCGCCGGTGAACTCTACCCAGCTTAAGCCGAGCGGATCCTCCGGCGCGCTGGCGTACTCGTGCGGTTCGCCGGGGCCGAGCACGAAGAGCTGTCCCTTGCAGACGCGGTGCTCCCGCCCGCGCACGGCGACGCAGCCTTTTCCGCGCGTAACGCAGTGCACCACGCCGTAGCGATAGCTGCCGCTGCGACGGATGTGGAAGTCCGGCGGCGTCAGGCCGACGATTCCCGCGCGGCTGACGCGGAGCAGCACGTCGTCATCCCGCGCGCGCGCCGTCATATATAGCACGTCGTGCGGGATGTCCCGCTCCAGCGGTTCGCCGATGATGCGCCGTGGCGGTTCCATGCCCGTCAGCGCTGGTAGGTATAGCGCGCTTCATAGAGCGCGAGGATGTTCTCAATCGGCACATCGCCCTCAAAATCCTGACTGGGGGCGAGGATATAGCCGCCGTTTTGATGCAGCGCGCGGATGTAGCGCTCGGTTTCGAGGCGAACCTCTTCCGGCGTGCCGAGGGGCAGGATACCCTGCGTGTCGATGCCGCCCTGGAAGCAGATCGCGTCGCCGAAGTCCCGCTTGAGTCCCTCCGGCTCCAGCCCGACAACCTTTTGCAGCGGCTCGATGGCGTCCACGCCGCAGGCGATGAGGTTTGGAATGATGTCCCGAATCGCGCCGCAGGAATGCTGCAGGTAGAAGCAGTTGTGCTTGTGCGCAAGCTCGACGAACCGCCTGGTGTTTCGCGCAAAGAACTTATCCCACATTTGGGAGCCAAAGAGCATGCCGCGCTGCGTGCCGTAGTCGTCCGCGCAGCGGAGGATGTCGATGCGATCCCCGCTTGCCTGGAACATGCGCTCGTAGAGCTCGAGGCTCGCGTCGCAGTAGCGATCCAGCATGGCGATGATCAGCTCCGGCTCCTCGATCATGTTGATGTAAAACATCTCCGCGTCGTACATGAGTGTAAACACCTGATATGGTCCCGGCCAGCCGATGCGGATCGCCTTGTCGGGGAAGCGGTCGCAATATCTCTTTACCGCGTCGTAATCGTAATGGTCGGGATTCACCCAGCCGTCGAACGTCTCGAAATCCGCCATGGTCTCAATCGAGTTGTAGGGCATTTTGGTGATGTGCCAATTATACTCCACGCCGTTCCATTTTTCGATGTATTCATAGCCAAACGGGTGCGTATATACGGTTTCGCCCTTTTCGTTGACGTAGTCCGGATGCGCCGGCCCGATGTAGGGCGGAAAATCCATGATGCGCGTGTCGATGTCCAGCTTGTCCATCACGTCTTCGTTTGTTTCAACCTTGAAATATGCGCGTAGTTTTTCCCAGGCGGTATCCACGCACTGCATGGTGGAGGGCACGCGATCCGGCTGACGGTGTTCCAGCGCGGCGCGAATGCGTTCTTTGGATGTCATGATCGTTCAACCCCTTTTAATTTTGTCTAAGTAGCGCAAATAGAAAATATGTTGATTGTCTGATTGGATAAATCCATTTTAACACGGTATTTCGCCGCGCAACAGGGACGCATATTACAAAAAATAGGAAAATCTTTACCGGATAGAACAATGGCATGATTTTTATATTCAAGCTGTTATGTCAAAGCTCAGAGATGGTATGGATAAAAAATTAGGAAAATTGAACAGAATTGATTATGGCACGGAACGGACGGCGGGAGAACCGCAAAAGTGAAGAAATTCTGAATTCGAAAAAAATTATCTGTACTTTAGCAGAGAGAAGTGATAAAATGCTAAATGCATAAAGGCGGGGAAGGCGTTCCCTGAAAAGGAAGGGCGAAATGGGGTTACCGAGAAACAAACAAACGGACGAGCTGTTTGCCTCCATGCTGCTGCTTGAAAGCGTCGAGGACTGCTACCGGTATTTTGAGGATCTGTGTACGATTCAGGAGGTGCGGGACATGAGCCTGCGCCTTGAAATCGCCAAAGCGCTGGACGGCGGCGGCTCCTACCAGAGCGCCATCGAAAAGACCGGCGTGAGCACGGCGACCATCGGGCGCGTCAAGCGCTGTCTCAACTACGGCGCGGGCGGTTACCGGCTCATGCTCGACCGCATCCGCAAAAAGGGGGAAGGCAAATGAATCCGGCGACATTGAATACGCAGGAGCGCATCCTATACGAACTGCGGGAGCTGTACTTTGGCTATGGCTACCGTCCCTATAAGGTTGGCAAATTTGAGGAATACGACCTCTACATGCGCAACAAAAAATTCCTCGCCAGCGAGCAGGTGCTCTCCTTCAGCGACACAAACGGCAGGCTCAAGGCGCTCAAGCCGGACGTGACGCTCTCCATCGTGAAAAACGCAAAGGACGACGGGCGCGTGCAGAAGCTCTGCTACACCGAGACGGTCTACCGCGTGCCGCGAAACGCATACGGCTTTCGCGAGATCATGCAGACGGGCCTCGAGTGCATCGGGCGCGTGGACGATTACGCCGCGGCGGAGGTGCTCATGCTCGCCGCGCGGAGCCTGGAACGCATCAGTCCGGACTATCTGCTGGACGTGTCCAACGTCGGTGTGCTCTCGGGCGTGCTGGCGGAGGAATCGGTCGGGGACGCGGACAGCGCGAAGCTGCTCGCCGCCATCGGGGAGAAGAACCTGCACGGGCTGGACGCGCTCTGCGCGCAGCTTGCTATTTCGAACCAAACGCGGGAGCTGCTCGGCGCGCTTGTCTCGGCCTGCGGTCCGCTGGAGGACACGCTCGCGCGGGTGGAGCAATTAAACCTGCCGCAGAGCAGCCGCGCGGCGCTTGCCGAGCTCCGGCGCATGAGCACCATGCTCGCGGCATACGGCGTGACGAACGTCAATCTCGATTTTTCGGTAGTCAACGACATGGACTATTACAACGGGCTGGTCTTTCGCGGCTTTGTCGAGGGCATTCCCGCGGGCGTGCTCTCCGGCGGACGCTATGACAACCTGCTCTCGCGCATGGGAAAGCATGGCGAGGCGATCGGCTTTGCGGTCTATCTCGACCAGCTGGAGCGGTTCATGGAGCAGCAGGCGGACTATGAAACCGACGCGCTCGTGTTGTACGATGAAGAAACCGACCCGCTTGAGATCGTCCGCGCGGCGGAGGCGCTGCGCGCGAGTGGGCTGAGCGTTCGGGTGCAGCGGGCGGAGGAACCGCGCCCGCGCTGCCGCGAAACGGTGTATCCGGGCAAGGAGGCAAAAGCATGAAACGAATGATCAACGTCGCCCTGCCGAAAGGTCGGCTGGGGGACAAGGCATACGCGCTGTTTGCGCGGGCGGGCTACGAGTGCCCGGAATTGCTGGAGGAAAACCGGAAGCTGACATTTGAAAACGAGCGCGCGGGCGTGCGTTACTTCTGGGTGAAGCCTTCGGATGTGGCGATCTATGTCGAGCGCGGCGCGGCGGATATCGGCGTCGCGGGCAAGGACATCCTGCTCGAGTACGCGCCGGACGTATACGAACTACTCGACCTCGGCATCGGCAAATGCCGCATGTGCGTCGCCGGGCCGAGCGCGTTTAAGGATTCGCACACGGGCGTGCTGCGCGTTGCGACGAAGTTTCCGAACATCGCGCGGCGGTTTTACGCCGCGCAGAGCCGCGAAATCGACGTCATCCGTCTCAACGGCTCCATTGAACTCGCGCCGATACTGGGGCTTTCGGATGTGATCGTGGACATCGTGGAGACCGGCAAGACGCTCAAGGAAAACGGCCTGAGCGTGCTGGAGGAGATCGAACCGATCAGCGCGCGGCTGATTGCGAACAAGGCGCACTATAAATTTATGGGCGAACAAATCGACGCGCTGCGGCGCGGACTGGAAGAAGCGGTGAACGCATGAAACTGCTCAACTATAGCGAAATGGACAAGGGCGCGCTCTTTCTTCGTCGGCTGGAGGACAGCGGCGTGGACGGCGTCGTGCGGGAGATCATCCGCGACGTGGCGCAAAACGGGGACGCGGCGCTGTTTGCTTACGCAAAAAAATTCGATCGCGCGGAACTGACCGCGCTTGAGGTCGAGCCGGAGGAGATGGACGCGGCGCTGCAAGCCATCCCTGCGGAGCTGCTGGACGCGATGAAGACCGCGGAGGAAAACATCCGCGCGTTTCACAGCATGCAGCTGCGGGAAGGCTTTCGCATCGAGCGTGCGGACGGCGCGTACATGGGCCAGAAGATCACGCCGATCGAAAAGGTCGGGCTCTATATTCCCGGCGGCACGGCGAGCTATCCGTCCACGGTGTTTATGAACGCAATTCCCGCAAAGCTCGCGGGCTGTGGACTCGTCGTCATGGTCTCCCCGCCGAACGCGGAGGGAAAGATCGCAGCGCCGATTCTCGCGGCGGCGAAGCTCGCGGGCGTGGATCGCGTCTTCAAGGCGGGCGGGGCGCAGGCCGTCGCCGCGCTGGCGTATGGAACGCAGACCGTTCCCAAGGTGGACAAGATCGTCGGCCCCGGCAACGCGTATGTCGCCGAAGCCAAGCGGCAGGTGTTCGGGCGCGTCGCCATCGACATGATCGCGGGGCCGAGCGAAATCCTCGTCGTTGCGGACGAAACGGCAAACCCTGCGTTTATCGCGGCGGATTTATTGAGCCAGGCCGAGCACGACAAGCTGGCGAGTGCGGTGCTGATCACCGACAGCCGCGCGCTGGCAGCGCAAGTCAGCGACGAGGTGGAGCGGCAGTTGAGCGCGCTGCCGCGCGAGCAGATCGCGCGCGCGTCGATCGAAAACAACGGAAAGATCATCGTTACAGATGATCTCATCAGCGCAATGGAGCTGGCAAACGAGCTCGCACCGGAGCACCTCGAGCTTTGCGTGCGCGAACCGGAGCGCTACTTTGGACAAGTGAAAAACGCGGGCTCCGTGTTTCTTGGAAGCTACTGCCCCGAGGCGCTGGGGGACTATCTCGCCGGGCCGAACCACACCCTGCCGACGAGCGGCACGGCGCGGTTTTCCAGCCCGCTGAGCGTGGACGATTTCATCAAAAAGACGCAGTACACGTATTTTTCGCCGGAGGCGCTGGCAGCGCTCGACGAAAAGATCGCCGTGTTCGCCCGCGCGGAGGGGCTGGAAGCGCACGCGCGCTCAGCGCTGATTCGCGGCTGGGAGGCAAAGGCATGAGCCGGTTTTTGAGCGCGAAATATGCGCAGCTAACGCCTTATACGCCCGGCGAACAGCCGCGCGATCAGCAATATGTCAAGCTGAACACAAACGAGTCCCCGTTTCCGCCGTCCCCGGGTGTGCTCGCGGCGGCCTCGAACGAGGCGGCGCGGCTGAATCTCTACAGCGATCCGGAGTGCACGCAGCTGAGAGCCGCTGCGGCGGAGCTCTACGGCGTGCTGCCGGAAAACGTGCTGCCGGTCAACGGCTCGGATGAAATTCTCTATTTTGCGTTTCTCGCGTTCGGGGACGAGCAAAACCCGTTCGCGTTTGCGGACGTCAGCTACGGCTTTTACCCCGTCTATGCGGAGTTTTGCGGCGTGCCGAAGCGGGAAATCCCGCTGACGGATGCGCTCGCAATCGACTATCGGGACTATCTTGGCATTCGGGAACACATCCTTCTTGCCAACCCCAACGCGCCGACGGGTACCTGCCTGCCGGTGGACGAGATCGAGGCGATCCTAATCGCCAATCCCGACCGGCTGGTGATCGTTGACGAAGCGTATATCGACTTTGGCGGCGTCAGCTGCGTGCCGCTGACAGCCCGCTATGACAACCTGCTCGTGATTCAGACGTTTTCCAAGAGCCGCTCGCTCGCGGGGGCGCGGCTGGGCTTCGGCATCGGCTGCGCGGCGCTGATTCGTGACCTGAACACGGTGAAATACTCGATCAATCCGTATAATGTCAACCGTATGACGCAGGCTGCGGGGGTTGCGGCAATTCGCGACAACGCGTATTATGAGGAGAATGCAAGACGCATCGCGGCGGTGCGCGAAGAGACGGCGTCGAGGCTAAGGGCGCTTGGCTTTACGGTGCTGCCGTCCAAGGCGAATTTTCTCTTTGCCGCGAGTGACAGGGTCGGCGGGGAAGCGCTCTACAAGGCGCTGAAATCGCGCGGTGTGCTCGTTCGGCATTTTACCAAAGAGCGGATCAAGGACTACTGCCGCATCACGATTGGAACGGCGGAGCAGATGGACATTCTGCTGGGCAATATCAAAGAGATACTGGACGCAAAAGAAGTCTGACCAACGCCGGACGGGCGGCGGCAGGCAACGTAAAAACATCAGGGCGATACTGAACGCGAAAGGATGCTGAAACACACCATGCGAACGGCAACAATCAATCGAAAGACCGCCGAGACGGACATCGCGCTTTCCCTGAATCTGGACGGCGCGGGCAGGGGCGACATCGACAGCGGCGTAGGGTTTCTCGACCACATGCTCACGCTTTTTGCAAAGCAGGCGCGCGTCGATCTGACGCTGCGCTGCGCGGGCGATACGCGCGTGGACGACCACCACAGCGTGGAGGACATCGGCATTGCGCTCGGCGAGGCGCTGAAGGCGGCGCTCGGGGACAAGCGCGGCATCGTCCGCTACGGAAGCTCGCTGCTGCCGATGGACGAAACGCTCGTGCTTCTTGCGCTCGATCTTTCGGGACGGGGATATCTTCGCTATACGGCGAGCATTCCGACCCAGAAGGTCGGTTCGTTTGACACGGAGCTCATACAGGAGTTTTTCCTCGCGCTGACCCGGACGGCGGGCGTTACGCTGCACATCAAGCAGCTCGACGGCGAGAACTCGCACCACATCATCGAGGCGATGTTCAAAGCCTTCGGCCGCGCGCTGAGGGACGCCGCCGCCATAGACGCGGCGTTTGCGGACGAAATCCCCTCCACGAAGGGCGTGCTGTGATATGATCGCAATCGTCGACTACGGGGTCGGAAACCTGTTTTCGCTGAAAAGCTCGCTTTCGATGATCGGCGCCGATGCGCAGGTCACCGGCAGCGCGGCGGAGCTTCGCGCGGCGGAGAAGATCATCCTGCCGGGCGTCGGCGCGTTTGAGGACGCGGCGAACAAGCTCCGCGCAACGGGGCTGGACGCGGTTGTAACCGAGCAGGCGAACGCGGGAAAGCCGCTTTTAGGCATCTGCCTCGGCATGCAGATGCTCTTTGAGCGCAGCTTTGAATACGGCGAGCACCGCGGCCTCGGGCTGATCAAAGGCGACGTGGTCGACATGCGCGGGCGCATCCCGGAGACGTTCAAGGTGCCGCATATCGGCTGGAACGCGCTGAAGCTCAAGCAGCAGGATCACCCGCTGTTTCGCTACACAAAAGAGGGTGACTGCGTGTATTTTGTGCATAGCTTCTACGCGGCGAACTGCGAGGAAGCGACGCTCGCAACGGCGGAGTACGGCGCGGAGCTGACCGCAGCGGTCGGCAGCGGCAACGTGCTCGGCTGCCAGTTCCACCCCGAAAAGAGCGGCCGGGTCGGCCTGAATATCCTCCGCGCGTTCTGCGAACTGTAGTTTACACGCACGGAACAATTATGAAACAAAGTCAGGAACACACAAACCAGTATGATCGTATTACCGGCAATCGATTTATTCGAACATAAAGCGGTTCGCCTCTACAAGGGCGAATACGCAAAGATGACCGTTTACAGCGACGACCCGCCGAAGCTTTCCAAAGCGTTTCGCGAGGCGGGGGCGGAGTGGCTGCACATGGTCGATCTCGAGGGCGCGAAGTGCGGCGGAACGCCGAATTTCGACGTCGCCGCGAAGATCATCCGCACGAGCGGGCTTCGCGTGGAGCTCGGCGGCGGCATTCGGGACGAAGAGACGATATTGAGCTATCTCGACGCGGGCGTGAACCGGGTGATCCTCGGCACGGCGGCGGCAAACAACATCCGCTTTGTTGCGGACATGGTCGCAAAATACGGCCCGGCGATCGCCGTTGGCGTGGATTTAAGGGACGGCATGGTTGCCGTCAAGGGTTGGACGGAGACGAGCGGCCTAAGCGGCATGGACTTCTGCAGGAGCTTGCAGGACATCGGCGTTCAGACCGTGATCTGCACGGACATCGCGCGGGACGGCGCCATGGCGGGCGCAAACCGCGCGCTCTACGGTGAGCTGCAAGCAGCGTTTTCGATGGACTTCATCGCCTCGGGCGGCGTGAGCTCGCTGGACGATATCCGCGCGCTGAAGGAGCTCGGGCTCTACGGCGCGATCGTCGGCAAGGCATACTACACCGGCGCGATCGATCTCGCGGCGGCAATCGGGGAGGCGAATGCATGATCACCAAGCGCATCATCCCGTGTCTGGACGTCAAGGACGGACGCGTGGTCAAGGGGGTCAATTTCCTCGGGCTGAACGACGTATCCGACCCCGTGAAGCTCGCGCAGTATTACAGCGAGAGCGGTGCGGACGAGCTGGTGTTTTACGACATCACGGCCAGCGCCGAGGGGCGGTCGCTCTTTACGGACATCCTCACGCGCGTTGCGGAGACGATCTTCATCCCGCTGACGGTCGGCGGCGGCATCAATTCGCTGAACGACTTCGACCGCGTGCTCAAGTGCGGCGCGGACAAGGTGAGCGTCAACAGCGGGGCGATCAAAAACCCCGCGCTGATCGGCGAGGCCGCCAAGCGATACGGCGACCAGTGCGTCGTGCTCTCGGTGGACTGCAAGCGTGTGGACGGCCGGTTCCGGGTGTTTGCCAAAGGCGGCCGCGAGGACACGGGGCTGGACGCGCTGGAGTGGATCCGGCGCGGCGTGGAGAGCGGCGCGGGCGAAATCGTGCTCAACTCCATCGACACGGACGGCGTGAAGCGGGGGTTCGATCTTGAGATGCTCTCCGCCGTGTGCGAGCTCGTGAGCGTGCCGGTCATCGCGTCCGGCGGCGCGGGCGGCGTGCAGGATTTTGTGACGCTGTTTACGTCGATTCCCAAGGTGGACGCGGGGCTTGCCGCCTCCATCTTCCATTTCGGCGAGGTGTCGATTCCCGACCTCAAGCAGGCGCTGCATGAGGCGGGCATAACGGTTCGGAGGGTTTGAACATGCTGGACATTCAGAAACTGAAATTTGACGCAAACGGGCTCATCCCCACAGTCGTGATCGACACGGAAACGCGGGATGTGCTCATGGTTGCGTATATGAACGCGGAGAGCCTCGGCGTGTCGATGGCCGAGGGGCGGACGTGCTTTTGGTCCCGCTCGCGCCGGGAACTCTGGCGCAAGGGCGAGACGAGCGGAAACGTGCAGCGCATCGTGTCCATCACGGCGGACTGCGACGCGGACACGCTGCTCGTCGAGGTAAGAAAGAGCGGCCCCGCCTGCCACACGGGCGCGGAGAGCTGCTTTTTCCAGCCGCTGTTTGAAGGCGAGGAAGCGCCCGCGTTTCGCTATGAAGATCTCTTCGAGATGCTGCGCGGTCGGAAGGAAAACCCGAAGGAAGGCTCCTACACGACCTATCTTTTTGAAAAAGGGCTGGATAAAATCCTCAAAAAGGTCGGCGAGGAGACCACGGAGGTCATCATCTCCGCCAAGGACGGCGACAAGGCGAACACGATCTACGAAATCGGCGATTTGATGTACCATGTCATGGTGCTCATGATCGAGGCGGGCATCAGCATGGACGATATCAAGAGGGAGATGGCGTCCCGCCATGTGATCGACCGCAAGGTCAAGCAGGAAAAGATGCTGGAATAATCCATCTCCTTTGGGAGACGGGCAGACGCGACAGGAGAGTGGAATTCGGATGATTCGCCAGACACTGCATACGCACAGCACGTTTGACGACGGGCAGAATACGCTCGAGGAGATGGCGCGCGCGGCGATCGACGTGGGGCTGACGTCGCTGGGCTTCAGCGTGCATATGCCCATGCCGTTTGACGCCTGCTGGACGATTCCGGCCGGACGTCTGCCGGACTATTTTGCTGAGGCGCGGCGGCTGCGGGAAGCGTATCGCGGCCAAATCGCGCTGTATTGCGGCGCGGAGTGGGATCTGCTTTCGGAAATTCCGCTGGACGGGTTCGACTTTGTAATCGGCTCGGCGCATCACATCCCGGTGGACGGCGAAATCTGCTGCGTGGACAATTCGCCGGAGGCGACGCAAGCCTATCTGGACGAACTCTTCGGCGGGGACGCGGACGCGGCGGCGGAGGCGTATTTTGCGCAGACTGCCGCGCTTGCGGCGCTGGACGAGGTTGATATCGTCGGGCATTTCGATATTCTGACCAAGTTCGATGAAACGCACCATTTTTACAATCCCGATTCGCCGCGTTTTCAGAAGGCGGCGCTCGGCGCGATGGACGCGCTTGCTGCCGCGGGCAAGATTTTTGAACTCAACACGGGCGCAATCGCGCGCGGCTACCGCACGGCGCCATATCCGTCCCGCGCGCTGCTGACCGCGCTGCAAAAACTGGGCGGGCGGATTACGTTTAGCTCGGACGCGCACCGAGCGCAGGATATCGTGTTTGGCTTTGCGGAGGCGGAAGCGCTTGCGCGGGCCTGTGGATTCACCGAACGCTGGGTGTTCGATGGGCGGACGTTTTTGCCCGTGCCGATGGACGGCAGCGATTCGCGGTAAGGCAGAAACTGACCGGGGGCGCAATCGGAGGCGCAGTATGGATACGATTGAATCGATTCTCGGCACAAACAGATATCCGGGCAGGGGCGTTCTCATCGGCAGCCTCGGCGCGCGCGCGGTGACGGCCTACTTTGTCACGGGTCGAAGCGAAAACAGCCGCAACCGCGTGTTTCGCGAGGAGGGCGAGTCGCTCGCCATCTATCCTTACGATGAAAAGCTCGTGTCAGACCCGAAGCTGATCTTCTATCCGCCGCTTTGCGTCTGCGCGGAGAGCATCGTCGTCACCAACGGCGATCAGACGGACACCATCTGCGAAAGCCTGCTTGCGGGGCATTCCCTCCAATATGCCATGAGCACGCGCTGCTACGAGCCGGACGCGCCGAACTACACGCCGCGCATCGCGGGACTCGCGCTCTCCACGGGCAGATATACGCTTGGCATCGTGAAAAAGGCGGGTGACGCGCCGGACTGCCGGCGGAAATACTGGAGTTACGACCCGAAGGAGGGAACGGCGCATTTGATCTGCACCTACGACGGGGACGGCGAGCCGCTGCCCTCGTTTTCCGGCGAGCCGCGCGCGCTCGAAATCGGCGGAACGCCGGAGGAGCTGGCGGAGCGCATCTGGCGCGCGCTGGACGCGAAAAATCGCGTTGCGCTGTATGTGCGCTATACCGACCTGAACAACTGGCGCTATGAAAGCGCGTTGAAAAACGCGCGGCTTGGAGATTAAAGTCGATATTTCCATTCATGTTTGGGAATTAAATGAAAAGCGCGTTGAAAAACGCGCGGCTTGGAGACTGAAGCCGAAGGATTCCCTCACTCTTGTATATAGAACAATCAAAAAGCCGCCGTCGGAATTTGTCCGGCGGCGGCTTGCTGCTAAAAATGGTCAGGACAGGTTGGCCTCGTAGATGTGGCGGACTTCGTCCGCACATTTGAAAAACGCGTCGCAGATTGCGGGGTTGAAGTGCGAGCCGCACTCCCGGCGGATTTCCGCGAGGCTTTCTTCGTGCGAATACGCGGGTTTATAGACTCGCTTGGAGCGCAGCGCGTCGTAGACGTCGCAGATGGCGACAATCTGCGCCGAAAGCGGGATGTCGTTTCCTTTCAGCCCGCTCGGATAACCCTTGCCGTCCCAGCGCTCATGATGGCCGGAGGCGATGTCGATCGCCATGTTGAGGATGCCGTTGTTCTTGTAGTGCGGGTATGCCTGGCGGAGCGTTTCCGTGCCGATTGTGGTATGCCGCTTCATCTGGTCGAATTCTTCGCGCGTGAGTTTGCCGGGCTTGAGCAGGATGCTGTCCGGAATGCCGACTTTGCCGATGTCGTGGAGCATGCTGGCCCGCTGAATGTTATAGATGAAATCGTAATTCAACTTCTCGCTGTAGATGCTGTTGAGGGACAAAACGGTCGCAACCGTACGGCAGGTGTCGCTGATGCGCTTGAGGTGCCCGCCGGTGTCGTCGTCCCGCGTCTCGGCGAGCTGGACGAGAGAACTGATCGTGCCCCAGAGCGCGTCCGCCAACTCCTGCACTTTTTCCTGCACGAGATCCTCAAGGTTTTCGTTGTATCGTTTTAACTCGCGCTCCATCTGCTTGCGCTCGGTGATGTCCTCTGCGGAGCACGACAAAAAGAGCACGTTGCCCGCGTCGTCCAGCCTTGGCGTCCGGATAACGCGAAGAAGCCGCATGCGGCCCGCTTCATCCGGCGCCCATTCTTCGCTGACGACGGGGCGCCTGGTTTGAAAAGCCGCCCTGTTGTGTCGAATGCAGTCTTCGGCAACCTCCGCGGGCAGCACCTGCGCAAGATCGCGGTGTTCCAGTTCGCGGCGGCTCAGGCGCAGAAACGCCGCGTGGGCGGCGTTTGCGTAATCGTATGTGCGTTCGTCGGATACCATCCATATTTGCGTCGGAACGGTGTCCAGCAGTGCCTCAAACGAGGCAATCGAATCGGAACAGCGTTTTGGCATGTCGCGTCGGCACCTCCTTTGATCGGCGAAACATGTACCTGTGCAACATTTCGTCACAGATCAGTCGCAAAGATCTGATGATGTGACAATAAAACATACAATAAAAAAGAGAATTTGCTAATGACAGAATATCATAGTATTACAGTGTAAATCAATAAACATTAAAATAATGTAATATTTTTTCAAATAATTTATCGTAAATCATTAAAAAACCAGAGACAGTATCTGAAAAAAACAGCGACTTATGTCAAAAATCGACTGCACGCGTGCGTTAATCACAGACGAAAATAACGCAAAGTGTTTATTATCATCTATCAAAAAAGACACAGCGCGTATGCGTGCGAAAAAACAGATTGTTTTCACGACACAAAATTGCGTTGCGAAAAGTTACATGCTGGTTTTGAAAAACCGGCGGACAGGCACAACCGTTCCCTGATAAAGCGCGAATAGCGCGCCCGGCCGCTCCGGCGACGCATTTGGCAGACATGCCTTGCAATATGGAGCTATATGAAAAAGGCACGTTGACACGGGGGAACACAAAAATTAAAATAGAAACAGAGTTACATACGATTAACTTGGAAAAAAGTTACACGAACAAAACGGATATATTAAAATCCGTGCAACAAAACGCACCACCCACAGAGAGGGGGTAACGATAATGGGCAAACTCTTTCAAAATCGCAGATTTCAAAACGCGATGTTTTTGCTTGCCACCGTCACATCGATCATCTACCTGATGTGGCGCGCAATTTTCACACTGCCGCTGAAAAACGGCGTGGTTGCGCTGATCTTCGGCATCATGCTGCTCATCAGCGAAATCAGCGCCGCGCTCGGCACCTTTGAGCTCTACTGGCGCAAAGCCCGGTCCAGCAAGGTGGATCTCACCCTGCCGGAGATTCCGGCGGATTGGTATCCGGACGTGGACGTGATCGTGGCGACGCACAACGAACCGGTGGATCTGCTCTTCAAGACCGTGAACGCCCTGACCTATATGGACTATCCGGATAAGAGCAAGGTACACATCTACATTGCAGACGACGGGAACCGTCCCGCCATGGCAAAACTGGCCGAGCAGTTCGGCGTCGGCTATTTCCCGCTTGCCAACAACAAGGAGGCAAAGAGCGGAAACCTCAACAACGCCCTGCGGCAAACGCATTCGCCTCTGGTTGCGACGTTTGACGCGGACATGA
This sequence comes from uncultured Christensenella sp., assembly GCA_964383635.1. Classification (GTDB taxonomy): domain Bacteria; phylum Bacillota; class Clostridia; order Christensenellales; family CAG-138; genus UBA7703. Next base: position 232,677 of record CAYLIG010000002.1, read on the forward strand.
TCGCCCGGCGCGAATTCCTGATGGAAACGGTGCCGTATTTCTTCCTGCCGCGCGTGCGGCATCAAGACGGCGAATGGGTAACAAGAACGCAAGAGGAGATTGACCCGAACTATAAGATCGGTTTTATTCAGACGCCGCAGAGCTTCTATAACCCGGATCTGTTCCAATTCAACCTCTATGCCGAGCACAATATCCCGAACGAGCAGGACTTCTTCTCGCGCGAGATCAACGTCATGCGCAACAGCACAAACGCCGTGGCCTACACCGGCAGCAACACGGTTATTTCGCGCCAGGCGATTGAGGAGATCGGCGGGTTCCCGACGGACACGATCACCGAGGACTTTGAAACCGGCATCAAGATCCAGTCCAAGGGATACACGACGTATTCCACACTACGCCCGCTGGCGAGCGGACTCGCGCCGACGAGCATCAAAAGCATGGTTACCCAACGCGTCCGCTGGGCGCGCGGCGTGATCCAGTCCATTCGAAACACGAAGCTGCTCAGGAACAAAGGCCTGAGTCTGAGCGCACGCATCAGTTATTTTCTTTCGTATTCCTACTGGTGGTCGTTCGGGCGGCGGCTTGTGTTTACCTTCGCGCCGATCATGTTCGCGCTGTTTTCCCTGCAGGTGGTCAACACAACCTTCTGGGAGATCATGGCGATCTGGGGCCCGCAGTATATCTTCTACAGCCTGGCGGTGCGGTGCCTCTCCAGCGACACGCGAAACCAGCGCTGGAACCAGATTATCGACACGATCCTCGCGCCGTTTCTGGTGATTCCGGTACTGCTTGAGACCATCGGCATCAAACAGCTGAAGTTCAAGGTGACGGATAAGAGCAGCAGTAAACCCCAGCACTCCAACTTCGTATACATCGTGCCGCAGCTCGTGATGCTCGGCATGTCCATTGCGGGGTTAATCCGCTACCTCGGCGGCAAGTACGGCACGGCGCTGTTTTACAGCAGCTTCATCGCCTTCTGGCTCATCCTGAACATTACAAACCTGCTCTACGCGGTGTATTTCATGATGGGACGGAAAGCATTCCGCGCCAGTGAGCGCTTCGAGGCGGAGATTCCCGTTCGCCTGACCTATCGCGGTAAACCGTTTTCCGCGGTGACCAGGAACATCTCCGAGGGCGGATTTCTGTTCATGCTGGAGCATCCGGCTTATTTGCCGGATGACGAGTGGCTGGACTTCACGCTCAAAAACGACAAGTACCGTGCGGACGTGAAAGGGCGCATCGTATACATCAACAGCACCGGCAATCAGTGGCTCTACCACGTGCAGATCGATTCGAACATGAGCGCGCAGAACCACAGCGAATATCTGCAGCTCGTTTACGACCGTCAGCACTCGCTGCCGAAGTCGATGAACATCTGGGTAACCGCGTTTGACGATATCGTCAACAATGCGAGCATGCGCCTGGAGAAACAGCGCTCCGAAATGCGCGCGCTGCCGCGCATCCAGCTCGAGCGGTTCGTCCGCTTTGAGGAGGGCGTCAGCGGCACGCTGGTGGACTTTAACTTCAAGTACATTCTGGTCAAGGGGCTGAGCGAGCGCGCGGATACGCTGACGCTCGTGCCGCGCAGCGGCATCCGCATCCAGCTGGAAAACGCGAAGAAGACCATGACTACGCCGGGCGTAACACTCTATGCGGTGACCAACTGGGAAGAGCTTGCCGGAAGCAAGGCGTTCCAGACGTTGCTGGAGGACTGGATCTTTGAATACAAACAAGGCACGCTGCGCCCCCGCCGCGCAAGGCGACAGGCGGCATAGCGCATAACGCCGAAAAGACGGTATGATGCTGAAACGGCATGACGCCGCCCGCGCGGATACCACGCGGGCGGCTATGGTGCAAATGAATCATCGGGGGATTGGGAAAGAAAGGGAAGCGGAAGTATGACGATGGTATGGACCATATTGCGACTGGTCGCGTTTCTTCTCTCTGCGGCGGGATATGTCGCCTTTTCGCGCGCATACTGGAAGATTCCCGCGCGCGCAAGCTACATCTTCGTGTTTTCTTCGCTTGCGCTGCTGATGTATTTTGCGGGGCTGGTCGGCGTGCTGGTCTACGCGGCGTTCACGCTCTTCGGCGGCGGGCTGATCTTGCTTGCCCTGATGATCGTCAATAAAAAAATTGCGCTGGCGTACAACGTCGGTTCGCTCAACGCGGTCAACGCCGCGTTTATCGTCGTGTTTGGCGCCATCACCGCCTCGCTGATCAACACGCAGTTCATCCATTACGACAATTTTTCACATTGGGCGGTCGTGGTGAAGTATATGCTGGTGACCGACCGCATTCCGGACGCGGCCAGCGCGATCATAGATTTTAAGAATTATCCGCTCGGCAGTTCGTCATTTCTATATTATGTCGGCCGCATCGTGGGCAGCGGCGAGGGCGTCATGCTGGTCGGACAGGCGATATTGCTGTTTGCCTGCTTTTATGCGGCGTTCGGCGTGATTCGGGACAACAAGCGCTTTCTGCTCGCGGCGCTGCTGGGGCTGGGCTTCTCGACGCTTGCGTATTTTAACATCAGCATTCGCATCAACAACCTGCTCGTGGACTTTCTGCTGCCCGCGCTGACGCTTGCCGCCGTCGGCGTGCTGTATTCCGAGCACAAGAGCTGCCTGCGGGCGTGCCTTGCCAGCCTGCCGGTGCTTGCGCTGCTCACCGTCGTGAAAAGCACGGGCATCGTGTTTGCCTTGGTCGGCTATATCGTTTTAATCTATCGTGCGGTGCAGTTTCAGCGCGCGGACGCGAAGCTCAGGCCGTTCTACTGGTATGCCATTGGGACCGTCGTGCTTTCAATCCTGCCGCTGGTGCTCTGGAGCGTGCATACGTCGCTCGCGTTTCCGGCGGGCTCATCCAAATTCAGCTATGATTTTCAGGCGATCTCGTCGTTTGCCGTCGATAAGACGCCGGAGCAGATCCATACGATTGTTCAGATGTTTATTCAGAAAGTCACCGCGATCGATCAGCTGAACGTATACGGCGTGCTGCTCGTCAACGCTCTTGCGCTGGCGGCGTATTTCATCGCGCGGTTTGTGTTTCATAAACCATGGAAACTGCTCAAAATCCTGCTGCTGCTCGACCTTGGCATCGTGCTCCACGACCTCGGCATACTGGCTATGTACATTCTATCCATGCCGGTGGACGAGGCGCTGCGGCTCGCGGGGTTCGAGCGGTATGCTTCAAGCATGATTCTCTTCTTCGTCGGCGCGCTCACCATGCGGCTGACCATGGACGTTGAGGATTCCTTCTATCTCCAGCAGGGCGAGCGGCGCGATTACCGCGCGTTTCGCAGCCTGACTTCTAAAAACATCTATCAGGCGGCAACGGTGCTCTTTGCGCTCGCCGCGTCGCTGATTCTGCTCTCCGAGCTCAACGGCATGAACACCATCAAGCGGGAATATTCCGCTTCGCTGCCGGCGAAGGTGGAGGCCATGGTTGGGGACAGCTGGAACGCGCCGGACAACGACACGCGGTATCTCTTCTATGCCACGGACGACGGCGATCAGGTGTCGAGCTACTATCTGCCGTATGTCGCGCGGTATTTCCTCTTTGCCGCTCAGGCGGATGCGGTCAGCGCGTTTGACGCGGACGCGTTCATGGGGCAGATTCAAACCTACGACAAGTTTGTAATTCTCGAGAGTACGCCCGCCATCCGCGCTTATATGCGCGAAAACGCCTGTCTTCCCGGCGACCCGGGCGTATACGACGTTCGCGAGACGTTTCCAGACGCGGTGACGGCGGGCGGCTGATCCCACGTATATATTATATATTTTTCGCGCGAACCCCTTGCAATTTTCTTGCAAACATGATAAATTGACAGAAATCGTGACAGCGAACACAGCAAATGACGTTGAAGCAGGAAGCGCTTTATGACCAGCATCGCCCGCGCAGCCGAATACCGCTACTTTATCTTTACCGGCTTTTATTTCGGTAAGGATTCGTTCGGTTTGGCTGAAAAACGGTGATCGAAACAAGGAAAGCGCCATACGATCGCTAAGCACCGCAGCCAGACCGGCTGCGGTTTTTTTACAGCCGAAGGGAGAATGTTATGATTGTCATACTCAAACCAAACCCGAATCCGGACCAGCTTGAAAGCCTGAAAAGCTGGCTGCTCGGCAAGGGCATCCAGATCCACACCAGCCTCGGCACGAGCCAGATGATTCTTGGCCTCGTCGGGGATACGTCGACGCTGGACATCGACCTGATCAACGCGCTGGACATCGTTGAGGACGTCAAGCGCGTGCAGGAGCCCTACAAAAACGCAAACCGCAAGTTTCACCCGGAGGACACCATCGTCAAGGTCGGCAATACGCAGGTCGGCGGCGGCACGCTGACCATCATGGCCGGGCCGTGCTCGGTGGAGTCCGAAGAGCAGATCGTCGCCGTGGCAAAGGCCGTCAAGGCCAGCGGCGCGACCATGCTGCGCGGCGGCGCGTTCAAACCGCGCACCTCGCCGTATTCGTTCCAGGGCATGGGCGCGGAGGGACTGCGTTTATTGAAACTCGCACGCGCAGAGACGGGGCTGCCCATCGTGAGCGAGATCATGGACACCTCTCAGATCGCGCTGTTCGACGATGTGGACGTCATTCAGGTCGGCGCGCGGAACATGCAGAACTTCAACCTGCTCAAGCTGCTCGGCGCGCAGCAAAAACCGGTTATGATCAAGCGCGGCCTGTCCTCAACCTATGAGGAATGGCTTATGAGCGCGGAATATGTCATGGCAAACGGCAACGAGCAGGTCATCCTCTGCGAGCGCGGCATCCGTACCTTCGAAACCTACACCCGTAACACGCTCGACCTCGCCGCCATACCGGTGCTGCGGCACTTGACGCACCTGCCGGTGATCATCGACCCAAGCCACGCGACGGGCAGGTATACGCTTGTTGCGCCGCTGGCGATGGGCGCGGTTGCAACGGGCTGCGACGGGCTGCTCATCGAGGTGCACAACGACCCCGCGCACGCGCTGAGCGACGGACCGCAGTCCCTTAACCCCGACGCGTTCGACAAACTCAACAAAAAATTGCTCGCGCTGCACGCGTTTCTCTTTGAAGGCGAGGCGGACAAGTGAACGTTGGAATCGTCGGCCTCGGCCTCATCGGCGGTTCGATGGCCAAGAGCATCAAAATCCGCACGGCGCATACCGTCTGGGGCGCCGATCTGGACGCGGAGACGATGATGCTCGCGCGGCTCAGCGGCGCTATCGACGGCGCGCTGACGGATGAAACCATTCCGCAGTGCGACCTCGTGCTTGTTGCCATCCGCCCCGCAGCGGCGGTAAACTGGGTGCGGGACAACGCGGAGAAATTATCGAAGAGCGCGATCCTCGTCGACCTCTGCGGCGTCAAGCGCGGCGTGTGCGCACAGATAGAGCCCCTCGCAAAGGTGCGCGGGTTTGCCTACATCGGCGGGCATCCCATGGCGGGGCGCGAGCGCGGCGGGTTTGTGCACTCGAGCGCGGACCTCTATGCCGACGCGCCGATGATCCTTACGCCGGATCAAAACACGGACATGCGCATGCTCGAGACGCTCAAGGCGTTCTTTACGGACATCGGCTTTGCCGGGCTGACGTTTTCCACGCCGGACGAGCACGACCGCATCATCGCCTACACCTCGCAGCTGGCGCACCTTGTCTCGAGCGCGTACATCAAGTCGCCGGAGGCGCAGCGCAGGCGCGGCTTCTCGGCGGGCAGCTTCAAGGACATGACGCGCGTCGCGCATCTGGACGAGGCGATGTGGACGGAGCTTTTCTTAGACGACGCGGACTATCTGACCGAACAGCTCGACATTCTGATCGAGCATCTGAACGAATACCGCGACGCGCTGGACGCGCGGGACGCGGAGAAACTGCAGGCGCTGCTGAAAGACGGGCGCGAAAAGAAGGCCACGGCGGGAGGAAACTAGCGATCATGGAACAGCGCGTTATCCCCGTGCGCGTGCGGGAAGGGTATGAAGTCGTCATCGGCGGCGGCCTGCTGAAGGAAAGCGGGCGGCTGATCCGCGCGGCGCTGGGCGATTGCCGCCTGGCGGTCGTGACGGACAGCAACGTTGCGAATCTGTACCTTGCCCCCTTGATGGAGACGCTGACAAAGGCGGGATACGACGCGTGTTCGTTTGTCTTTCCCGCTGGGGAAGCGCACAAGCGCATGGAGACCCTCGCGCAGATGCTGGAAGAATTCGCCGCGCAGCGGCTGACGCGAAAGGACTGCGTCCTCGCGCTCGGCGGCGGTGTGACGGGCGACATGGCGGGCTTCGCCGCGGGGTGCTACCTGCGCGGGATTCGCTATGTGCAGCTGCCCACGACGCTGCTCGCCGCCGTGGATTCGTCGGTCGGCGGCAAGACGGCGGTCGACCTCGCGGCGGGCAAGAACCTCGCGGGGCTGTTCCACCAGCCGTCGCTGGTGATCTGCGACACGAACTGCTTTGCCACGCTTTCCCCGGATGAGTTTGCAAACGGCGCGGCGGAAGCGATCAAGACTGGCATCCTCGACGACGAATCGCTCTTTGCGCTGTTCGAATCGGACGGCGTTCGGGAGCGCGCGGGCGAAATCGTCTCCCGCTGCGTGGCGTTTAAGGCGCGCGTGGTGGAGCAGGACGAGACGGAGTCCGGCCTGCGCAAAACACTCAATCTTGGACACACCGCCGCGCACGCGATCGAGCGCTGCAGCGGCTTTACAATTCCGCACGGACACGCCGTCGCGGTCGGGCTTGCGATCATCGCCCGCGCCGCCGAGCGGCTGGGCTGGGCGAAAGAGCCGATTGCGGAACGCATCGAACGGGCGCTGACTCAAAACGGCCTGCCCGTAACAACGGCGTTTTCGCCGGAGGCACTGGCAGAGGCCGCGCTTTCGGACAAGAAGCGCGTGGGCGGCACGATCACACTCGTCGTTGCGCGGCGCATCGGCGAGTGCGAGCTGATGGAGCTGCCCGTCGGGCGGCTCGCGGAGGTCTTTCGCGCAGGGATGGAGACGGACGCATGAATGTTTCGATTCAACCCGCGCCGCTGAAGGGCACGATTCCAGCCATCGCCTCCAAGTCCGACGCGCACCGCCTGCTCATCCTCGCGGCGCTGAGCCGTGGCGAGACGCGCCTTTTTATGGAGCGGCGCTCGGAGGACATCGACGCGACCATCGGGTGCCTTCGCGCGCTCGGCGCGGAAATTTTGCTCGAACCCGGCGGCGTTTTGGTGCGCGGCGTCGAACAGACGCCGCAAAACCCGCTGCTCGAGTGCAGGGAGAGCGGCTCTACGTTTCGGTTTCTGCTGCCCGTTGCGGCGGCGCTATGCGAAAGCGCGCGCTTCACCGGCGGCGGGCGTCTGCCGGAGCGGCCCGTCGGCGAGCTGATGCGCGCCATGCGTGAGCACGAGGTTTCGTTTTCCGCAGATCGCCTGCCCTTTGAAACAAGCGGGCGGCTCACCGGCGGGGCGTTTACGCTGCCGGGCAATGTCAGTTCGCAGTACCTGACCGGGCTGCTGCTCGCGCTGCCGCTGATGGACGAACCGGGCAGCGTCACGCTGACCACGCGGCTCGAGTCAGCCGCGTATGTGGACATTACGCTGCACGCACTTGCCCGCTTCGGCATCTCCGTGCGCGAAGCAAAGGGGACGTATTCGATCTCCGGCGGACAGGCGGTCGTTTCGCCCGGCGAGCTGCGTGTGGACGGGGACTGGTCAAACGCGGCATTCTTCCTCGCGGCGGGCGCGCTCGGCGCGCCGGTGCGCGTCACGGGTCTCGAGCTCGGTTCTCCGCAAGGGGACAAGGCGATTCTGGACGCACTGGCTGCGTTCGGCGCGCCGGTGGAGGCGTCGTCCGGCTCGGTTTCAATTTCGCCCGCGCCGCTGAAAGGCTGCGAAATCGACGTGAGCAACACGCCGGATCTGCTGCCGGTGCTCGCCGTACTCGGCGCGGCGGCGGAGGGGGAGACGCTGCTCGTCAACGCCGCGCGCCTTCGGCTCAAGGAGAGCGACCGGCTCGCCTCCTCGTCTGCAATGCTGCGCGCGCTCGGCGGATCGGTCACGGAACTGCCGGACGCGCTGATCGTTCGCGGCGCGGCTTTGTCCGGCGGCACGGTGGACAGCTGCAAAGATCACCGCATCGCCATGGCGGCGGCGGTTGCGTCCATCCGCTGCAAGGGCGGGGTGACGATCCTCGGCGCGGATGCGGTGAACAAGTCGTATCCGACGTTTTATGAGGATTTTAATCGACTGGGAGGCAACGCGCATGTCGTCTGAATTTGGCACCATCCTCCGCGTCGGCGTGTTCGGCGAATCGCACGGGCGTGCAATCGGCGTGACGATGCAGGGCCTGCCCGCGGGCGAGGCGGTCGATATGCCCGCGCTGGAGGCGTTTCTGGAGCGCCGCCGCCCGGGGAAAAGCGCGCTTTCCACCGCGCGGGTCGAGCCGGACAGGCCGGTGTTTCTCTCCGGCATCGCGGAGGGCAAAACCACGGGCAGCCCGCTCTGCGCGATCATTGAAAACGCGGACGCGCGCTCGCGCGACTATGCGGAGCTTGCGGATAAGCCGCGCCCGGGACACGCGGACTACACCGCGTTTGTCAAATGGGGCGGAGCGGCGGATATGCGCGGCGGCGGGCATTTTTCCGGGCGGCTGACCGCGCCGTTCTGCATCGCGGGCGGCATCGCAAAGCAGATTCTCGCGCGCCGCGGCGTCGCAATCGGCGCGCACCTTGCCGCCGTCGCGGGCATTGCGGACGAACCGTTTCCGATGACCCCGACGGACGCGCTCTTCGACGAAGTTGCGCAAAAAGACTTTCCCGTGCTCAGCGACGAACGGGGAACGCGGATGCGGGAGGCGATCCTTGCTGCGTCCCGCGAGGGCGACTCCGTCGGCGGCGTGATCGAGTGCGCGGCGCTCGGGCTTCCGGCCGGGCTCGGCGGGCCGATGTTTGACGGCGTGGAAAACCGCCTTGCGCGCGCTCTCTTCGGCATTCCCGCCGTCAAGGGCGTGGAGTTCGGCGCGGGCTTTGCCGCGGCGGGCATGCGCGGCAGCGAGCACAACGACCCCTTTCGCATCGGCGCGGACGGGATGGTTACGACCGAGACAAACCACGCGGGCGGAATCCTCGGCGGCATTACCACGGGACAGCCGCTCGTGCTGCGCGCCGCGATGAAGCCGACGCCGTCCATTGCAAAAGCACAGCGCACCATAAGTCTTTCCAAGCAGGAAAATGCGGAACTCGTCGTCAAAGGACGCCATGACCCATGCGTCGCGCACCGCGCGGTGCCGGTGGTGGAGGCGGTAACGGCGCTGGTTTTGCTGGATTTGATATTGGAGGAGAAAAGAGAATGGATTTAGAACAACTTCGCGGCCAGATCGACATGGTGGACAACGAAATACTCGGGCTGTTTCTAGAGCGCATGCGCCTCGGCGAAGAGATTGCCGCCTGCAAGCGCGAAAGCGAACTGCCCGTGCTTGCCAAGGCGCGCGAGCGGGAAGTCCTCGCGCGCGTACAGGCGGAGGCGGGGGACATGGAGCCATATGCCTATCAGCTCTTTATGACGTTGATCGAGCTGAACAAAGCGCGCCAGACGGAGCTGTATTCGCAGCCTTCGCGCGTGCGCGCGCTGATCGAGGGATCGCTTGCCGCGCCGGAGGAAACATTCCCGCGCACGGGCACGATCGCCTGCCAGGGCGTCGAGGGCGCAAACTCGCAGGCGGCGTGCGACAAGCTGCTGCCGCGCGGCAACATCATGTATGTCAAGAGCTTCGAGGCGGTGTTCGACGCGGTGGAATCCGGCCTGTGCCGCTTTGGCGTGCTGCCGATTGAAAACAGCGCGAACGGTTCCGTGCGCACGGTTTACGACCTGCTGCAGAGGAAGCGCTTCTCCATCGTGCGCGGCACGACGCTTCACATCCGCCACGAACTGCTGGCAAAGCCGGGCACGAAGCTTGGCGACATCACGGAGATCTATTCCCATGAGCAGGCGATCGGCCAGTGCAGCAGGTATCTCGGCAGTCTCAACGGCAAGGTGAAGGTCGTCCCCTGCGCGAACACGGCGACGGCGGCGAAGATGGTTGCCGAGGGGATCAACCCGCACGCGGCTGCGCTCAGCTCGCATGCCTGCGCCGAGCTCTACGGCCTGAGCGTGCTGAAGGACGACGTGCAGGACAGCGACAACAACTATACGCGCTTCATCTGCATCGCGAAAAACCCGGTCATCTACGCGGGTTCCAATAAGATCAGCCTGATTCTGGACTGCAAAAACGAACCCGGCGCGCTCAACGCCATCCTCGCGAAGATTTCCGCATACGGCGTGAACACCAGCAAGATTGAGAGCTGCCCGGTTACGGGACGCAATTTCGAGTTCATCTTCTTCTTCGACCTCGACGCGTCCGTGCGCGAAAAGGGCGTGCTGCCCATGCTCGAGGAGCTGGAGCGCATCAGCGAGAGCTTCACGTTCCTCGGCAACTACTCGGTGGTCTGAGCCGTGGACGGGCGCATCTACGGACTGATCGGGCGTTCGCTTTCGCACAGCTACAGCGTGCCGATCCATCGCGCGCTCGGAAACGGCGAGTATGCGCTCTATCCGCTCGAGCCGGAGGCGCTGGGCGAATTTCTCTCTCGCGGCGACGTCGCCGGGCTGAATGTGACGATTCCCTACAAGCGGGACGTGATGAAATACTGCGCCGAGCTGGACGGGACCGCGCGCGAAATCGGCAGCGTCAATACGCTCGTGCGCCGCGCGGACGGCACGCTGAAAGGCTACAACACCGACGCTGCCGGCTTTCAATGGATGGCCGAGCGCGCGGGCATTTCGTTTGCCGGAAAAAAGGTCCTCGTCTTCGGCAACGGCGGCGCGTCGCTGACCGTGCGATACGCCGCAAAGACCGGCGGCGCGCGGGAGATCGTCGTTATTTCGCGCGGCGGAGAGGACAATTACGGCAACCTGAAGCGCCACGCGGACGCGGAGGTACTCGTCAATGCCACGCCGGTCGGCATGTATCCGCATACGGGCGAACTGCCCGCCGATCCCGCGCTGTTTCCGGCGTGCGAGGGCGTGCTGGATCTTGTGTACAACCCGCGCAGGACGGAGCTGCTGTTTCGCGCGGGCGAGCTGGGGATTCCCTGTGCGGACGGGCTTTCCATGCTGGTTGCGCAGGCAAAGGTCGCGGAGGAGCTGTTTTTCGGCCGGTCGATTCCGGACGGCGAAAACGAGCGCATCCTGCGGCTTTTAAGCCGGACGATGCAGAATATCGTGCTCATCGGCATGCCGGGCAGCGGGAAGAGCACCGTCGGCGCGGCGCTGGGCGGGCTGTCGGGGCGGCGCGCGGTCGATCTGGACGAGCAGATCGCGCTTGCCGCCGGGCGAACGATCCCGGAAATTTTTACACAGGACGGCGAGGCGGCGTTTCGTGCGCTGGAGCGCGAACAGGCGGCGCGCTGGGGCAAGGAGAGCGGGCTGATTCTGATTACGGGCGGCGGCGTCGTCAAGGACGAACGCAACTACCGCGCGCTGAAGCAGAACGGACGCATCTATGAAATCCGGCGCGACAATTCGCTGCTGGCGCGCGCGGGCAGGCCGCTTTCGGCGGGCGCCGATCTGGACGCGATGCAGCGCGAGCGCGGGCCGCTCTATGCGCGCTTTCGCGACGCGGCGGCTGAAAACGGCGGTTCGCCGGACGACGCGGCAGGCTGGATCTGGCGGGATTTTTGCGACAGCGCGGACTGAATTAATCGTAAAGCGAGGGGAGAACGCATGAAAATCCTTGTGATCAACGGGTCGAACCTGAATTTGCTCGGCCTTCGCGAGCCGGGCATCTACGGCAGGCGTACCTATGCCGACCTCGTGGAGATGATCCGCGCGGAAGCCAAGCGCCTCGACGTGGAGGTTGATTTTATGCAGAGCAACCATGAAGGCGCGCTGGTGGATGCAATTCAGGGCGCGTATGGCACGGCGGACGGCATCGTGATCAACCCCGGGGCGTATACGCACACGAGCATTGCGTTGCTGGACGCGGTCAAGGCGGTCGGTATTCCGACCGTGGAGGTGCATATCTCGGACCCCGACGCGCGGGAGGAATTCCGGCGCGTGTCCTACATCCGCGCAGCGTGTGTCGCCAGCATCAAAGGCCACGGGCTGGACGGATATCTTGAGGCGATGCGCCTGCTGGCGGAGCGCGTATAAACATTTGGGCAAACAAAAAACTTCCGGACAAATTGCCGGAAGTTTTTTATTGCACTCTACCGGATAAGGGACGAGTGTTACTCGCTTTTTTTATCAAACGCGTCTACGATGGCGTCCTTTGCGTTGATCGCGGCTTCTTTGGCCTTCTCGGCATATTCCGGCGCCTTTTCCTTAACGGTTTCGGCGGCGTTCACCACGACCTCTTTTACGTTGCCCGCCGCGTCCTTCGCCTGCTGCGAAAACTGCGGGGCCTTTTCCTGAAAAGCTGCCGCCGCGTCGTGATACACTTCGCCCGCGGCCTTTTTCACTTCCTCAAAGTAATCTTTCGCGTCCACTTTTCCGTCCCCGTTGACGTCCTGCACGCCGTCGGGATTATTCTCTTTTACTTTCTCGGCAACTTTGACGGCGGCGACGGTCGCGCCCGCGGTGACGCCGATTCCAAGAAGCTTTTTCAGAAAACCCATAGCGGTATCCTCCCTGCTTTTTTACAATCTTATTTTATCCCATTATAATCGATCAAAAACCGCTTTTCAACACCATACAGTTACAATGTAACAAACGCGCAGTTACTATAGATAACCGGTGGGAACAAAAAAACGAACCGCGCATGAAACTGCGCGGTTCGATGCAGGTGCGGAAGAATTCCTTTATTTGCCGAAGAGCGAGAGCAGTACGCCTGCCGCGACGGCGGAACCGATGACGCCAGCCACGTTCGGGCCGATGGCGTGCATGAGCAGGAAGTTCTTCGGGTTCGCTTTCTGGCCTTCCAGATGCGAAACGCGCGCCGCCATGGGGACGGCGGAGACGCCCGCGGAACCGATCAGCGGGTTGACCTTGCCGCCGGTGAGCAGATACATGAGCTTGCCGAGCAGCAGACCGCCGACGGTGCTGAACATGAACGCGATCAGGCCGAGGCCGATAATCTTCAGCGTCTCGGGGGTGAGGAACGTACCGGCGTTTGCCGTCGCACCGACGGTGACGCCGAGGAAGATGGTCACGATGTTGATCAGCGCGTTCTGCGCGGTGTCCGAAAGACGCGCGACAACGCCGCATTCACGGAAGAGGTTGCCCAGCATCAGCATGCCGATCAGCGGCGCGACCGCGGGCAGCAGCAGGATGCAGAGAATCGAGACGATGATCGGGAAGCAGACCTTCTCGAGCTTCGAAACGGGGCGCAGCTGCACCATCATGGTTTCGCGCTCTTTCTTCGTGGTGAGAGCGCGCATGATCGGGGGCTGGATAATCGGAATCAGCGCCATGTAGGAATACGCCGCGATGGCGATTGCCGGCAGCAGAGCCGGTGCAAGGCGCGTGGTGAGGTAGATGGCCGTCGGGCCGTCCGCGCCGCCGATGATGGCGATGGAGGCGGCTTCACCGGGCACAAACCCCAGCGCGCTGGCAATGATGAGAGCGGCGGCGATGCCGAACTGCGCGCCGGCGCCCATGAAGAGGCTGCTCGGGCTCGCGATCAACGGCCCAAAGTCGGTCATGGCGCCGATGCCGAGGAAGATCAGCGACGGGTAGATGCCGAGATGCACACCCTGATAGAGGTAGTAGAGCAGGCCGCCCGGGCTGTCGCCGGCGGGCTCCGCCATCAGATCTGCAAACGGCAGGTTCGCCAGCAGCATGCCGAATGCGATTGGCAGCAGCAGCAGTGGCTCGAACTTTTTCACGATTGCGAGATAGATCAAAATCAGGGAAATGCCGATCATGACCAGGTACTGCCAGGACAGAGCGGTGAACCCCGAGGTTTCCAAGAGCTTTTCAAGCGCGGTTAAAATTGACATCGTATTCTCCTTTGCGTTCTGCGTCCGTCCGGTTACTGCGCGGCTTTTTTGTGCTTAGCCGCGTGCTCCGAAGTCTCCACGATCAGAGAAAACAGAGTGATGAACAAGTACAGCGCAAGCAGTGCGACGAATACGACCGCCATGAGAAACAAGGCGTAGAGCAGACTTTCACCGAATGTTAACGGCATATGGAAGTACCTCCCTTATAAATGCAGAGCCGATGCTGTACCGCACCGGCGCATGCAGAATTTACTGGTCATTTTTCAACGATATACCGCCTGCGGGCGACAGAAATGCCGCATTGCGGGGAAAAACGCGCCGTTTTGGGGCGATGCGGCGCATCGCCGTGCGCTGGTCTGAAAGCATGGCGCATGAAATCCGAATCAGGTCACATGATAAAGCATTCCCGCAAATTTGTCAATCCATTCCGTATGCCAAGATTGATATGGAGGTATCATAAAAAGTATATCGGGTAAAGTAAAAAACCGCGGATTTCCGCGGTTTGCTGTACCAAATATAGTGCAGGATCATTCTTTGCTTTTTGCCGAAAGCAGATAGAGCGGAACGGCGAGCAGCTGCGCGCCGACGGAGACGAAGATCATTGCCGGTATGCTCCAGTCGTACAGCGCGCCGAGCAGCCAGCTGCCGAGAAACCAGAAGATGCCGAACACGAACTCGAAGATGCCGTAGCCCGTCGCGCGGCTGTCCTTGGGTACGATACTCGCGACCGCCGCCTTGAGGATGGATTCCTGCGCGCCCATGCCGATGCCCCACATGGCGATGCCGACGAGCAGGGCGGCGTTGCTGTGCGCGCCAAAGATGAGCAGCGCAAACGGCGCGGAGAGCGCGGTAGACAGTACGAGCGCGCGAACGCCCTTCTTGTCGTACAGCAGGCCGAACACCATCGCGGCGGCGGCGTCCACCAGCATCGCGCCGGCGTAGAGCAGCGGAAGCGTGCCGCTGTTGACCAGCGAGGTGGTTTCCGAAAGACCTGCCGCGATGCCGGAAAACGAGCGCGACACATGCATAATGATCAGCGAATAGTCGATAAACCCGAACGCAAAGAGGCTGATGCCGCCGAGATAGAGTAAAAATTTTCGCTTGAGGCGAAAGGGGACGTACTGCGTCGGCTCCGGCTCGAAGCGCTCCGGATGGGGAAACTTTCGCTTGGTGACAAACAGCATCACGATGGTCGCGATTGCGGGAACGAGCAGCAGCGCAAAGCAGAACGCATACCGCTGCAGCATCGTGCCGTCGGTTTTAAACAGCAGCGCGAGATAGAGCATCACCGGGCCGATAAACGCGCCGATCTGGTCGAGCAGCTCCTGTATGGCGAAGCTCTTGCCAATGCCCTCCTGCGTGGCGGCAAAGGAAAGAAGCGTGCTCTTGGCAGGTTTTTTAATCGCCTTGCCGATGCGCTCAATCACGATGAGCACGCCCGCAAATATCCAACCATGCTCCCCCGCGAGCGCGAGCGCGGGCACGGCCAGCACGTCCACGATATAGCCGATGACGGTGATGAGCCAGTAGCGCTTCGTTTTGTCCGCAAAGCGCCCGAACAGCAGGCGAAGCGAATACCCGAACAGCTCGCCGAGGCCGGAGATGAAGCCGATGGTCGCCGCGGACGCGCCGAGCAGCGAAAGATACGCGCCCCGGATGCTGGCGGCTCCTTCATGGGTCATGTCCGAAAGCAGGCTGACGATGCTGAACAGCAGGATAAACGTCATGGCGGGGGTCAGGGAACGGAAAGTCTTTTTCATGCTCTGTTTTGCCTTTCGCAAACGTTCGGTACGAATACATTCATTCTAGTTGCGAGGCGTGCGGCCTGTCAATGCACGCAGATACCATGCGTGGTAAGAAAACGTCGGATGCCGTAAAAAAGCCCGCGCACTTTATGTGCGCGGACAATGTAAAATATACGTTACAAGTTACATGTGGGTAAGATCGGGCATCTTTTGATTCTTCTGCTTCGGCTGGCGAACGCGTCCAAGCGAAGTGAAGAACACGAGCAGCATCAGAAAGTAACCGATGGCCAGAGAACCGGCAAGAGGCCGCACGACGTCCGGTTCGCTCAGAAAATAGGGAATGGAACGAAACGCATCGCCAACCGTTACGCCATAGTCCGCGTGAAACTCACGGTAAACGGAGACGGCAAGGCCGATGTACTCGCTGACGGCGGGCATGATCAGCGCGATGATCAGGGAGAGAACGGAGCCGAGCTTGTTGATGCCGCCCGCGAGCTTTTGATAGCCGAAGCGCGCGCCGATGATCATGAGCCAGCCCGCGATGCCCGCGATGTAACCGAACTGACCCAGAATGATCCAGAGCAGAACCCCGGGGAGGCTGCCAAGCAGAGCGCCGATGATGCCGTTGAGCACGGGAAGCGGCGTGCGCTCCTCGGTCATCTGATGGATCGCCGCGCCGGGCTCGGGGATGGATTGGGTTTCGGGTGCGTCGGGTGTGATTACTTCGGGATTCATAACTGCCTCCTGTGCGCAGCGCGGTCGGGAACTTCCGCCGCCTGACGTTCCACTCAAGTTGTCCGGATCAGTATAACACCGCCTGACGGTATATACAAGCGGATTCACTGCCTGTAACGGATGAGCCGCCGTGTAAAAAAACGCGTTGCAAACGGGGAAACGGTGACTTTGTTGCAAACAAGGCGGAGTGCCGTGCATGGGCGTGACGCAATCGCTTGACAAACCATTCAATTGTGCTACGGTGATAGTATCAAAACAAATCATACCTATGCGCAACATGCAAAACATAGGTGAGAATACGAAAAGAAAGCTGAGGTAAGATAGATGGGCAGACAGACGATAGCAAAGATTACCGCAAGGGAGATTCTGGACTCGCGCGGGAACCCGACCGTAGAGGCCGAGGTAACGACGAGCGGCGGCGTGGTCGGCTGGGCGGCGGTGCCCTCCGGCGCGTCCACGGGCGCATATGAAGCGCTCGAACTGCGGGACGGCGACAAGAGCCGCTATCTCGGAAAAGGAACGCAGAAAGCCGTGCAAAACGTGCGCGATATGCTCGCGCCGAAACTCATCGGCATGGACGTGACCGGCCAGCGCGAAATCGACTACGCAATGCTCGCAATCGACGGCACGCACGACAAGAGCAAGGTCGGCGCAAACGGCATTCTCGCCGTTTCGCTTGCGGCGGCAAAGGCGGCGGCACAGACGCTCGATCTGCCGCTGTATCGCTACATCGGCGGGGTCAACGCGCATGTGCTGCCGGTGCCGATGATGAACGTCATCAACGGCGGCAAGCATGCGGACAACAACATCTCCAGTCAGGAGTTTATGATCATGCCGGTCGGAGCGTCGACGTTCGCCGAAGGCCTGCGCTGGGGCGCGGAGGTGTTCCACACGCTCAAGGGCATTCTGCATAAGAAGGGACTGAGCACGTCCGTCGGTGACGAAGGCGGATTCGCGCCGAACCTTTCCGGCGAAGAGGAGGCGCTCGAGACATTGCTCGAGGCGATCGCCAAAGCCGGATATACGCCGGGCAAGGATTTCATGCTCGCCATGGACGCGGCCTCGACCGAGATGTTCGACGAGGCGAAGAAAGCGGGTAAAGACGGCAGCTATCTCTTCTGGAAGACGGGCGTGCTGAAATCGCGCGACCAGATGATTCAATACTGGGCGGATCTCGCGGCGAAATATCCGATTATCTCTCTGGAAGACGGCCTCGCCGAGGAGGACTGGGACGGCTGGCACGCGCTCAATAGCGAGCTCGGCGGAAAGATCCAGCTGGTTGGCGACGACCTGCTTGTGACGAACACAAAACGCCTCGCCCGCTGCATCGAGGAGGAGGACGCAAACTCCATCCTGATCAAGGTGAACCAGATCGGTTCGCTGACCGAGACGCTCGAGGCCATCGAAATGGCGCAGCGCGCGGGATACACGACGGTCACCTCGCACCGCTCCGGCGAGACGGAGGACACGACCATTGCGGACATCGCGGTTGCGACCAACGCGGGGCAGATCAAGACCGGCGCGCCGAGCCGTACGGACCGCGTCGCGAAGTACAACCGCCTCCTTAGGATCGAGGACGAACTCGGTTCCGCAGCAAAGTACGCGGGCAAGAGCGCCTTTGGCAAGATTGGCAAGCGGATTTTGTAAACGCTCCAATCGGCAAAGCGATTCGGCTTAAAAACAAAGAGCCTTGATTCAAAACGAATCAGGGCTCTTGCTTTTGCCTGAATGCAGGGTTACGGCGCGGAGACGGCTTTGTAAATCGCGTAGGTTTCGTCTTCATAAATCAGTTTGTACGTGTCGTCGTGCGGCAGATAGGTATACAGAATGTCGCCCGTTGCAACCAGCAGATGCGTAAACCCGTATTGATCCAGCACATCTTTATAATAAAGGAGTCCCATCTGCAGATCGTAATATTCCTTCATGATGTCCGCAACGCCGTTGTTTTTTTTCACAAACACCTCGGCGCGCGCGTCGATGTAAGGCCGCAGCCCCATATACTCGGCATAGTTGCCGTCATTGTAGCCGGTATACAGCACCATCCCGTCGGTATCTTCGTTTTGAAGAAGATAATTCACGGGAGCGGCGACTTCGGGCGTTTTTTCCGCTTTTACGATCGATAAGTACCGGCTGAAGCATAAGAACGCAAACGCGAAGACGACCAGCACGGCGAGCAGCCGCCGAAGCCGGAGTGGATCCTTTTCCGGTCGTTCTTTCTTTTTTGGGGGGCGTATATCCTTCAGATAATAGGCGAGGGAAAAGATTCCGCAGATCAGAAACAACACGAAACTGCGCACGGACGACAGCGCAAGCAGCGCCGTCCCGCCCGCCAGCAGCACATAGCGAAGCCGCGTTTTTCCGGCGCGATAGAGAAGATAGACCGCAATAACGACGAGAAACGTTCCGAATATGAACTTGCCGACCATGTTGTTGACGTCCGCCGCCTGCATTTCATAGACGACGCCAATCTCCTGATATCCATAGGAGCGGGTCAGGTAAGTGACGGCGCGAATGCCGTACGGGTTGAGGAACCCGGCGGCGAACATGGCGAGCGCGGTCAAGAACAGAGGCGCTTTGCGGTATCCCTGCCCCTCGACACATAAAAACTTGAACTTGAACGAATCGATCAAATAAGGCAGCAGAATCACAAACTGCATCGGCCACATGGCCGTGTGCATGTTGATAAACAGCGCGGACAGAAACGGAAGCGGAATGAGCCATCCGATCTTCTGTTGTTCGATGTACGATTCCAGCAGATACAGCTCGCCAAGGAGTATCAGCAGGGTAAAGTTCATCGGCCGTGTCGTCAGAAACGGCGTCAGCACCGCTGCGGTGAAAAACGTCGTGAGAAACGAAGCAAGCTGGTTGCCGCGGGAGATTTTATAGGTCAGCCGGTAAAGAACCGTGATGATGCCGGCGAATGTGAGCGCCATCAGCGCGATAATACCGTATGCGCCAAGGCCGGAATACACGACCTGAAAGACGACGGCGGAGAGCCACTGCTGCATTAAAAACGTCATGTTGGAGTGCAGCGTAAACGGCTCGAAAAACGGAATCCCGTGCTGGAGCACATAACGCCCGCTGTTGAGCAGAAACCAGATGTCGTTGTCCAGCTCTACCCGCACGAGCAGGCACGGCAGATATAGAAGCATCAGCATCAGCACTCTGCCGCCTTTGCCTAAGGGCGTATGACCGGTTTCCGGCTCCGGCAGGACAACCGGATTCATCCGCGCCGCGAATTCACTTCGCCTCATGATAGGCGGTCTCCGTATTGACATCCCAGATTTCGTCCTTTCCGGCGCCGTTGTTTCGATACGCCTCGACGGCGTCGATCGCGGTCTTCATCGAGTGATCCATGTTGTTGTAGCGGTGCTGCCCGTTCCGGCCGATGCAGTAGAGGTTGTCGATCGATTTTAAGTAGTCCTTCACGCAGTCAAACTGGTCATATGCGCCGAAGTAGGCCGGATACGCCTTTTTGACACGCACATATTCCGTGTCCAGCACATCGTCGGCTTCAAGGAGGTTGATCTTCTCCGCTTCGGAGATTGCAAACGCGGTGAACGCGTCCGCGGGCATAGTCCACATGTCGTCGCCTTCGTTGCAGAAGTATTCGAGTCCAATCCAGACCGTGGCCGAATCCGCGACGAGATAGGGCGACCAGTTGTTGAAAATCTGGAGCCGCCCGAGCTTGACGTTTCGCTCCTGCACATAGATCCAGCAGTCCGGCACCAGACCGCCGAGGGTTGGTATCCCGCTGTCGTTTTGGATCTTTAGCTTTTTAACCAGCAACCCGACCGTGATGTAATCCCGATACGGCAGCGCCCCGGCGATGTCCCGCACCCCGGGTGTGGGCGCGTCTCCCATGGCGGCGATCAAATCCTTGACCGCCATGCTGGAAAATACGGCGGCGGGTTCATATTCCGTTCGGTTGCCGTCCGCGTCCGTCGCCGAAACGCAGACGATTTGATTTTCCTCGACCTGGACGCCGTCGACCGCGGTTTGGGTGAGGATGACGCCGCCCATCTCCCGAATCCGCGCCGCCATCGCCTCGTAAAGCTGGCCGGGCCCTTTCTTGGGATAGTAGAACTCCTCGATTAAAGAGGTCTCCACCTCACGCTGCTTCACAAAAGGCTTTGTGATCATCTGCGCCAGAATCTTGAGGAGCGAGAGCCCCTTGACGCGCTGGGAACCCCAGTCCGGCGAAATCTTCGAAGGATGCACGCCCCAGACCTTCTGCGTATAATCTTCAAAAAACATCTCGTAGAGGGGACGCCCGAAGCGGTTGATGTAGAAATCCTCCAGCGAGCGTTCCTTTCGCTTGTGCAGCGCGCTGAAAACATAGCCAAACCCCGCCCGCATGGTGCGCAGCAAGCCCATGTTCGCAAACGTCTTCCACTTCATGCTGATGGGGTAATCGAAGAATTTTTGTAAAAAGTAGATGCGGGACACCCTCCGGCGAAGGAGCATGACGTCGTCCCGCCGTTCCGGGTCGGGCCCGCCTTCCGAGAGCTTCACCTCGCGATGGAGCAGCAGGTCGTCCCGCGCGGGCGCGCCCTGCAGCGGCATCAACTCCAGCCAGAGATCCATGACCTCCGGGCACTTCGTAAAGAAACGGTGCCCGCCGAGATCCATCCGGTTGCCGTAGTGTTCGTGCGTTCGGGAGATGCCGCCGATATAGGCAGACGCCTCCAGAACGACCGGTTTGACGTCCGTGTGCTTCAGCAGCTGATAGGCGGCGGTCAGCCCCGCGGGACCCGCGCCGATGACGAGAACCTGTTTCATGATTTCTCCGTAAGCCCAAATTCATATGATAGATAGAGCAGATATTTTCTTGTTCCGAAATTCCAGAAACAGCTATGTTATCGATAGAGGAAGAATTTTCGTGCTCCAAAGTTCCATAAAAACACCAGTACCGTGCTGATGATTTTTGAGAGCATGAAGTATATGCCGAACACGCTCGTGCATAGATACATCACAAGCTCCGTAATGCCAAGTCCGGCAAGGCCGATCAGGCCGTAGGCGGCGAACTCACCCGCCCGCCCGCCCCGGCGCGGATCCTTTGTAAAGACAAAGAGCTTCGAGAGGATGAAATTCGCCGTCAGCCCAAGCAGAAACGCGACGGCGGCGGCGAGAAGATAATGCAGGCCTGCGCGCTCAAGCAGAAACAGCGCGCCCGCGTCGACGAGAAACGCAAGCCCGCCGACAAACAGATAGCGGAAAAACTGCACGGCGGTGCGCTCCGTGGGTTCGACGAACAACCGATGAAATAAGAGCTTGCACTTTTTGAATAAACGCTGCATAAAGATCAATAAACCCCGACGAAATTTGTCAGCTGCATAAAGACAGTATAACATCATTCCAAGCTGTAGGCCATGGCATTTACCGCAAAAACAAGCCGTTGCAGACAGTCTGCGGAAGCAGATGCGGCGCGGCGGTTATTCGATCGTCAGCCCGAGGATGGGCAGCACGTCCAGCGGGGTCTCGGGGTAGTAGTCCGCCGGAATAGTGCGATCCGATGCGCCCCAGACCGCCAGCGCACCGGCAGAACCTGCGGCGCGCGCGCACTGCATGTCGTATGGCGCGTCCCCGAGAAATAGAATTTCGCCGGGCAGGACGCCGAACCGGTTTGCGGCAAAGAGCAGCGGATCGGCGGCAGGCTTGGGATTTTCCACATCGTCCGCGCAGACGGCGAGGTCGAAATACGGCAGCAGTCCGTATTTATGGAAGTGCTCGAGATACAGCTCCCGTCCCTGCGAGGTGGCGACGCCGAGCGGCAGTCCGGCGGATTGGATGGCGGCAAGCAGCCGCTCGATGCCATCAAAGGGCTTGTTTGACGGCGCAAGCGGCGCGTAGTATTCGCTCCAGGTGCGAAGCGTGCGCTCCCAGTCCGGCAGGTCGAACAGCTCGTCCAGCGCGTAACCGGGCAGTCCCAGCATTTTGCGCAGGTATTCGTCGGGATGATGTCCGCCGCCTGTGTCTATCAGGGCGCGGTCGAGCGAACGGAGCAGGTTCGGCGCGGAGTCGATGAGACAAGCGTCGATGTCGAACATGACGGCCTTGAAGGGCCGGACAGCTTGAGAGTTCAAATCGTATTCTTTCATATTGTGTGCAGTCTAGCAGGTTTTGTGCGCCCGGTCAACCAAAGGGTGCGCTCATTCCGCCCAGAAGCGGCGCAGGCCGCTTGTCAGCTCCGCCGCCGAGCCGACGCGCTGAACGGCCCAGTGCGCGGGCAGCAGCGCGCGATAGTCGGAGAGGGAATAGCGCGTGTCCAGCAGCAGCAGCGCGCCGCGGTCGGTCTCGGTGCGGATGATGCGCCCCGCCGCCTGCAGCACCTTGCTTACGCCGGGATATTGATAGGCGTAGCGAAAGCCGATCTGGTAGGCGTCCTCATAAGCCTCGCGCAGCACGTCCCGCTCCAGGCACACCTGCGGCAGGCCGACGCCGACGACGACCGCGCCGCAGAGGCGCTCGGCGGGCAGGTCGATCCCTTCGGCAAACACGCCGCCCATGACCGCGAGGCCGACCGAGATGGTTTCGCCGTCCGGCAAAAACCGCGCGAGAAACGCCGCGCGCGCCTCGTCGTCCATCTTCGGCGACTGTTCGAACAGTTCGACATCCGGCAGCGCCGCGCACAGCAGCGCGGAGAGCTTTTGCAGATATGCATGGCTCGGCACAAACACGAGATAGTTTCCCCGCGTCCGCGCGGTGACAAACGCAGCGACAGCCTCCGCGACGAGACCCAGCGTCGCCTCCCGCGCGCGGTAGCGCAGGTCGACCGGCAGGTGGAAGACGGCGAGGTGTTCCGGCGGAAAGGGCGAGGGCAGCGCGAAAAACGGCGATTGTTCGCCGACGCCGGAGAGATCGCGATAGAATCCGGCGGGCGAGAGCGTCGCGGAAAACAGGATTTCGCTGCGGCATTTTTTGTAGACCTCGCCGAGCTTGCCCGATGCGTCCGTGCAAAACAGCGTGATCGTCCGCGTCGTCTTTCCGCCTTCATAGAGCGTGCGGTAGCGGGCGTCGTAGAGCTCAAGGATGAACCGGAACGCCGAAAGGTCGAATGTCAGCTGCCGCGCGAGCGCGCGGTCGGCGGGGATCGTTTCCGCGGAGAGCTGGTCGAGCGCGCCCTCGACCGCTTTTGCCAGAGATTCCGGCGGCTCGTCCAGCGCAAGCGGTGGCGAAAGCGCGGCAAAAAGCGCGGATATCTCCTGCTCCAGCCGCTTGAGCGCGTGGTAGAGCGGTCCCTTTCGCTGCGGTTTCGGTACCGAGCGGCGCGTTTCGACGACGCTTGCAAGCGAGAGCGAGGCGGAATACATGCTTCGCGCGCGGTCGGGCAGGTTATGCGCCTCGTCCACGAGCAGCACGAAGCCGCCCCGCCCCGTGACAAAGAAGCGCTGCAGCCGCACGCGCGGGTCGAAGGCGTAGTTGTAGTCGCAGACGATCAGATCGCACGTGGTGGAGACGTCCAGAGAGAGCTCAAACGGGCAGAGGAAGTGCCGCGCCGCGTGCGCGCGGATCACGTCCGGCGTAAAGAGCCCATCTGTTTGGCTCATCCCGGCGAGCGCTTCGCCGAGGCGGTCGTAATAGCCGCTTGCGCGCGGGCAGTCCTCCTCGCGGCAGATCGGTTTGTCATAGACGCACATCTTTTCCTTGGCGGTGATGACCACGGTGCGCAGGTGCGGCGCTCGGATGAGCCGGGCGGCGTTGATTGCCGCCTCCTGCTGCGTGGTGCGTGCGGTGAGGTAAAAGATCTTATTCGCGTGTTTGTCCGCAAGCGCCTTGAGCGCGGGAAACAGCACCGCCATGGTCTTGCCCGTGCCGGTCGGCGCCTGCGCCAGAAGCGCGGACTTTTCGCGGATGGCGTAGTATACCTGCGCGGCGAGCTCGTGCTGCCCCTCCCGAAAGGAGGGATAGGGAAACGCCATTTTGCCGATGTCCCCGCGCAGGGCGCGTTCATGCGCGTATTCGGTTTCGAGCAAACCCAGATACCGCCCCGTGATCAGCCGATAGAATTCCCCAAGCGCGTCGATGGTATACGGCTCGGTAAACGTCGTAATCTCGCCCGTGTCCAGATGAAAATAGGTCAGGCTTACGTCGATCTTCGTCAGATTTGCAAGCTCGCAGTACAAAAACGCGTAGCACTTCGCCTGCGCCCAGTGCTGGGGATCGCCGCCGCGCAGCTGCTCGCCGCCGAGGTAGGTCGTCTTGATCTCCTCGACGCGCTCGTCGCCGTAGAGCCGGTCTATGCGCCCGTAGACGGTCAGATCGATGTTCTCGGAGGAGACCGTCCCGGAGACGGAGACCTCGTTTCGCGCGCCGTAAGCCGCGATGCTCTGCAGCGCCTGATGCCCGCGGATGCCGTCGAGCAGGCGCGCCGAAGAAGCGGCCGGCGACAGGCTGCCCGAGAGCATGACGGTTTCCACGAGGGTGCGAACGGCGACGCGGCGTTTTTCCAAATCGATCTCCCGAAAAATATTTTTATGCGATGTCATTGCGGCGGCATTGAACCTGCCAAAGAGTACATTTGTTTGCTTTCGTCATTATATCACAGCGGAGCAAGAGAAGATATGCGCCGGTAAAACGGCCTTGCGAAATGCGATCATTTTGTTATAATAAACTCATAAAACCAAAATAGTTTCTAAAGTATTAGATGTATTATAGTACGTTTATATAACTCAAATAATTTTTAAAGTATCAAATCAAATCCGGCAAACAAAAGCGCATACACGATTTCGAAAACTAATAGGCAAAACTAAGAGAGACAAATCAAAAAGGCAAAACTAAGACACAAAGCAGAGAGGCAATAATGAAAAACGAAGACGCGCTCTATCGCGAGCTGTTTGTGCTCTATCAGGAGCAAGGCATAAAATTCACCATGGACGAGCTGGCGCTTCGGCTCGGCGTGAGCAAAAAAACGCTCTATGAGCTCGTGCGTTCCAAGGAGGAGCTGGTGATGCGCGCGCTGGACTGGTATTTCGACGCGGTGGAGCGCCAGCAAGCCGCCATCCGTGCGGACGCATCCGTCAGTGCGCTGGAGCGGGTGGAGCGGCTGCTTTGCGCCGTGCCCGAGATGCCGTTTCGGGACTACCGGATCCGCGAACTGCGGCGCGCGTTTCCAGAGGCGTATCAACGGCTTACGCGCTGGCTCGAAACCGGCTGGGAGCGGACGTTTGCCGTCATGGACGCGGCGAAGGCGGAAGGATCGCTCGAAAACTTCGATCAGGAGCTCTTCAGCCGGCTCTATGCGTACGCGATGGAGGGGCTGATGCTCGAGCGGGAACAGCTGACGACGGCGGACTTTGCCGCGCTGCAGCGGCGCGCGGTGCGGATGCTGCTCGGCGGCATATGCACGCCGCGCGGACGCGAGCGGCTCAACTGACATATCCGAAACCAGATTTTTTCAGGGGGGGACGATACGATGAAAAACAAACGCGAACACGCAAACCCAAAGAAGAAAAGGCGCGGGCTTGGCTGGAAAATTCTGCTGGGTCTCGTGCTGATCGGCGCGGTTTGCGCCGTCGTCCTGTTTGTGCCGTTTGGCAGGCACGACGTTTCGCCCGCGCCGGATACACGCGTCAGCGCGGACGGAACATATGAATACGGCGTTCCGCTCGACCCGCAGAGCCCTTGGGCAAAGTTTCGCGCCAACGCGCTCAACAACGGCAGAAGCCCCGTGGAACCCGTTGCGAACGAGACGCTGATGCCTTGGAGCTACCAAACGGGCAAGGGGGTGTTTTCCTCCCCGGTGGTCGACGCGGCGGGCAACTGCTACATCGGCTCCGCGGATACGGTGTTTTACTGCTTCGCACCGGACGGAACGGTGAAATGGAGCGTCAAGACCGGGGAGATCATCGACTCCTCCGCGCTGCTGGACGACCGGGGGCGCGTCTATTTCGGCTCCGGCGACGCGAATGTGTATTGCCTCGACCGGGAAACCGGCGAAATCATCTGGAAATCGGCGGCGCAGAGCACGGAAGAGGTGGAGGAGCAGTATGACATTGAGACCTATAATGTCAACTGGTTTGAAGGCAATATCGCCATGCTGGCCGACGGAACGTTGCTTGCGCCCAACGACAACTACCTCGTCTACGCGCTGGATCGCGACACGGGCGAGCGAAAGACGGCATATCTCGCCAACGAGATGGTCTGGTCCCTGCCGTCCGTCAACCTGGATACCGGCCATATCTTCTTCGCATCGGACTATCAGATTCTGAAAAACGTATTCGCCTACGACATCGACGGAGAGCGTCTCTGGCAGACCGGAAGCTTCGGCACCGTCGCGGCGACGACGCTGCTGACCAACACCGCGGAAAACGGCGCGGTGATCGTCGGCGGATTCGACGGGTTTGTGCGCGCCTTTGCGCAGGAGAGCGGGAAGCTGCTCTGGAAATTCGGCACGAAGGATCACATCTACGCAAGTCCCGCGCAGCTGAGTGACGGCACGATTATACAGGGCAGCACGGACGGCACGCTCTACGCCATCGATCCAAAAACGGGGAAGTCCGTCTGGGAGTTTGATACGCTCGAACCGATCCGCTCCTCGCCCGCCGTGGACGGAAACGACAACATCTACTTTGGCAACGGCGAGGGCAAGCTCTATTGCGTTAACTCGGACGGCACGCTGCGCTGGAGCTATCGTTGCATCGACGAAAACAGGAACGACCTCAACGGCTCGCCCGCGCTGGGCAATGACGGCATATACATTGCCGGAGAGAGCGGCGAGGTGTTCTTTGTTCCCTATGACTATCCGCTTACCGCATCGGGCAAGGCGGACTCCCGCTGCGATACGGCGGGGGAGAATATGCCGCCGGACGGCGCGCACCTGCTCTTTGCGTCCGCGTTCGGCGCGCTGCTGATCACGCCGCCGGGGCAGATCGACGCAAACGAGCCCATCACGCTCTCGCTGCTCGTGCGCGACGGCGGCGACAACGTGCTTTCCGCGCTGGATCGCGGCAGCGTTCGCGTGAGCATCCCCGGAAACGAAGGATATCGCGTGGAAGTGGGCGCGACGAACCGGTTTGTCAACATCGTGCCGCCGCTTTCCGGCTGGCAGGCGGACGAAGCGGGCAGTATCACCATAACCGTGGACGCGGCATACCGCGTGAACCTCTCGCGGTTTGGACTGAAGTTCTTTGGCGGTACAAAGACGGGGGAAGCAAGCGCGGCGTATACGTTTCGCGTTCAGCAGGGAGCAGCGGTGGAAAATCCGTTTGTGTCCGCCGTGCAGAGCGGGGAGCAGAGCGTTCTGGAGCTCAGCAGGCTCTCGGCGCCGACGCCCTCCATATTGCCGTCCTACAATCAGATCGGCTTCGACTCGCTGCACTACATCGCGGGCGTGGTGGATACCACCGCGGGCGACGGGCTGCTGCTCTGGGTGATCGAAGGCCGGCTAAACGAAAACGGGACGTCCTCCATCGATCCCGAGGCGGTGACGCGCTATCCGCTGCTGATGCGCGTGCAGGATGGGCTGGTTACGCTCTACAACGACGACGGGTTCAAGATTAAATTCATCGGCTCCTGGGATATGCCGTTTGCGTCCTATCGCATCAGCGCGCCGCTCGCCGCGGACGGGACGTTTGCGCGGGACGCGGATCTGACCGCCGTCACGAATTGCGACGAGATTGAGTTTTACGGCATAGGCCTCAAGCTCATGGGCATGAGCGAGTTCAAAAGCGGGCAGATGTTCGTGCGCGGCGGCGTTCGCCTGACCACGCGGGACACCGCGGCGATGCCGGACGGCGCGGGGCAGGTCTATGTTGAGCAGAGAACGGACGAGCGCATGATCAACGCGCGCTTTACGGATAGCACGCTGCGTGCGGACGAGCATGTGTTCAGCCTGCTGGTCACGGATGCTGCCGGACATCCGCTGCCGCTGTATTACACCAAGAACACCTCTGTCTATGCCAATGCGGACGGAACGATCGATTCCGTCGTGCTGACGCTGGACAAAGGGGAAACGATTCCCGACGGCGCGCGCGTTTACGTGATGGTGGACACCTATCCCGTGTTCATCGGATAACGAGCGAATTCAAGCGAACGAGCCCGCCTTTTGGCGGGCTCGTTGTGCGCGATGACGGGTCAGCCGTTCAGTTGCAGGGGCAGAAACGGCGATGGCGCGCCGACATGGTAAACGCGCAGCTCGTGCAGCGCGCGCGTGCAGGCGGTGTAGAGATAGAGCCGCTCGTCCCCGGCGGCGTAGTTTTCGCCCCCGGCGTTAAAGAGGACGACCGCGTCGAACTCCAGCCCCTTTGCCAGATAGGCGGGCAGCACGAGCGCGCCGCGCGGAAACTCCTCCTCGCCGCCGAGCAGCGCGTGCAGCTCCGGCCCGCCGCCGAGCGCGTGAAAGACGCGCTTTGCCTCCGCGCGCGTGCGCGTGATGATGCCGACGGAGGCGTATTCTTTCGCGGCGAACGCTTCGAGATCGGTTCGGATCGCCGCGAGTACGTTCGTTTCGTCCGGCAGACCGACGACGGCGGGCGGCTCGCCCTGTCGTCCGAACGGCTCGACGGCGTCCGCGCGGCCGAGGATCGCGCCGCAGAACGCGGTGATCTGCGCCGTGGAGCGGTAGCTCTTGGTAAAGCGCAGCGTGAGCGTATCCTCCGGCGGAAACAGCCGGGCGATCTGCTCATAGGAGCCGAGGCTCGCGCCGGGCGAAATCGACTGGTCGAGGTCGCCGAGCATGGTGACGCTCGCCTGCGCGAAAAACAGGCGGATGCACTCGTATTGCAGCGGCGTGTAATCCTGCGCCTCGTCGATGAGGACATAGCGGATCTGCGCCGTCTTCTGCGTGCCGCCGAGCCTGCCCTGCAGATAGAGCAGCGCAATCTGGTCTTCATAGTGCAGTTCGCCCGCGCGGATCGTTGCCAGCGTGTAGCGCGCGGCGCTTTCGACTTGCTCGGCGGGTTCTCCGGGCAACAGCGCGGATAGCTCGCCGAGAAACGCGCCGTAGACGCGCAACGCGTCCGCTTCGGTCATGCGCGCGGCCTCCGCGCGCGCGTCCCGGGTTTCCTGCTTTGCGGCGGCGCGGCTTCTGCGGCGCAGCTCTTTCCGGTCGATAAACCCCTCCGCGGCGGTGATTGCGGCCGCGATGTCGTCCGCGCGCCGGGCCTCGTGCGCGTCCAGCAGATAGAGCATGCGCGCGCGGAGCTTCTCGAGGCGCGGAAAATAAGGGATGTTCGCGTAGTCGTAGGAAAACAGGCGGTTCAGCTCCGCCGGGCTCGCGATGCGAACGCCCTGACAAAACAGCCCGGGAAAGCGCGGTTCCTCCGACCCGACTCGGTCGGCGTAGGCGGTCAGCGCGTCCCGAAACGCGGCGGAGGACTTCAGGCGCATGGCCGCGATTCGTTCCGGGTAGGCGGGGCTGTTCCGGCTGGCAAAGAGATACTCCATGCGCTCGTCGTATTTCTCCCGCCGGCCGCGCGTCTTCAGCGCGCCGGAGAGGAACGCCTCAAACGTCGTCTGGCGCATATTCTCCTCGCCGAGCTCCGGCAGTACGTTGGAGATATAGTCTCCGAACACGGAATTCGGCGAAAAGACGATGATGTTCTTCGCGCTGACGGTATCCCTGTGCCGGTAGAGCAGGTATGCGATGCGGTGCAGCGCGACGGAGGTCTTTCCGCTGCCCGCCGCGCCCTGCACGATGAGGTGGCGGTAGGACTCGTTTCGGATCGCGCGGTTCTGTTCGCGCTGGATGGTGGTTACGATGGTGCGCATCCTGCCGTCTGAGTGCTGCGCGAGCATCTGCTGCAGGATTTCGTCGTCGATCTTGAGCCCGCTGTCGAAGCAGTATTCGAGCTTGCCGTTTTCAATTTTATACTGTCGCTTGAGCAGCAGCTCGCCCTCCACGGTGCCGCCGGGCGTTTCATAGCGCGCCGGACCGACCTCGTCGTCGTAAAACATGCCCGAGACGGGCGCGCGCCAGTCGTAGACAAGAATCCGGTTGTCGTCGCAGATGAGGCTGAACGTGCCGACATAATACGCTTTTGCGCCGGACTCGGACGCGGTGCGAAAGTCGATGCGCCCGAAGTAGGGGGAGCGCAGCATCTTTTCGTATTTTGCTTTCTGGCGTTCGATGATGCCGTGGCTCTGCTTCTGCCTTTTCATCACGCTGATGTATTCCAGAAAGTCC
Organism: uncultured Christensenella sp.; assembly: GCA_964383635.1. Lineage (GTDB taxonomy): Bacteria > Bacillota > Clostridia > Christensenellales > CAG-138 > UBA7703. The sequence continues at coordinate 263,223 of CAYLIG010000002.1, forward strand.
ACCAGCTGATCCAGTCCGTTATCCGCAGAAATGGAGCCGACGTTTTCCCAGAGCTCGCGCTGGGTCTCCAGAGCGTCGCTTTTGAGCTCATCGTCGCGCGTAAACGCATCGCGGTATTGCCGCGCCGCTTCGGCGAGCACGTCGTCGAGCCATTGTGTTTCCTGCCGCAGTGTGCGATGGCCCATGGTTGTGTCTCCTGTATGGGGTGGTCGAAATTGTCATGGTTGACAAAATAAAAAACAAATGTTATTATTATAAATAGGGGATTATAATAATTTTAATTGTATTATAAAGATATTATTAGTTTACTGCTGATAGATATTGTTTGTCAATGTTAACTGAAAGCAAAACTGCATGCTCAAAATAACAAACGCCCGCGGAACGATCTGCGGACGTTTTTTTGCGCGTATAAAGCTGTCGAGGACTCAGGCTTCTTTTCAAGCTTCTGTTCAGGCCTCTTTGATAACGTCGAGCGGCGCCCCCACCGAGGCGAGGCTGCTTGCGACCATACCTGCGACGATGAGTCCGACGCCGACCCAGCCGGGCGCGTCTGGCGGCGCGTCGCGCAGCAGCAGAACGCTGCCGAGCAGCGTGAAGAGCACCTCGAAGGACTGCGTGGACTCCACGACCGCGAGCTGCCGCTGGCTAGACTTGACGAGGTCCGTCGCGCGGAAAAACAGCAGCGTGGCGATCACGCCGGAAAGCAGCGCGACGCCGAGAGACTGGATCGCCTGCGAGCCGGAGGGCGCGCCGCACGTGACGAGGCCGTATCCGCCGAGCAGGAGCCAGAACGGCAGGCTGCAGAGCGTCATGCCGTAGACGCGCTCGGTGGTGGTCAGTTCCGGCGGGCAGAGCGCCATCATCTTGCGGTTGCCGAGCGGGTATGACACGGCGGCGATGAGGATCGGCAGCAGCGTCTGCGCGACGGAGCCGAGGCGGGACGAGAGGATATTGTTCAACTGCAGCAGAAACACCCCGACGAGGATGACGGCGGCGGCGAGCAGGTTTTTGACGGCGATGCGCTTGTGAAACAGCGGAGAGAGCAGCAGCCCCATGACGATTGTCACCTGCCAGCTTGCGGCGATGAGCCAGCTCTCGCCGTGGTCACCCGCATACGAAATCGGCGCGTAAAACAGGCCGAAGCCGACGGTGCTCCAGAGAAGCCATTGCAGCGGAGCGCGCCGGATTGCGGCGTGCACGCGTGAAAAGCCGGACTTTCGCCGGACGAGCAGCGCGAATATGGGAAACGTAAAGAGATAGCGAAGGCTTGCGCTCCAAATCCAGCTGCCGCCGGAGAGGTGCATGCTGCGGTTGAGCAGAAACGTAAACGCGAAGAAAAACGAGGCGAACAGTCCGAGCAGGATGCCTTTTTTCATGATGCTCCGTTCACCGCCCGTGCTGGGGCGGAAGGATTGATGCGAAATTCTGCATGTCTATGCAGAAAATGTGTAACTATGAGTTGTGTTATAGCACAGATACTCCGGCGGCGCAAGCAAAAAAGAGACTCGCTTGAGCCTCTTTTAAAACTTCGCCGGCAAACTTATACGCGCAGCGACGCACGAAAGCCCCGCGCGGAATAGTAGGAATCCGCCCCGTTGTGATAGGTGAACACATGATCGTACCGCCGGTCGCAGAACAGCGCGCCGCCGAGCTTGCGAATCTCCGGCGGGGTGAATACCCAGCTGGAGGTCTTCCGGTCGAATTCGCCGCGCGTCTGCAGTGCGCGATACTGCTCCTCGTTCAGAAGCGAAACACCCATCTGATCCGCCATGTCCAGCACGGAATTTTCGGGCTTGTTTGCCTTGCGCGCGTCCAGCGCGGCGCGGTCGTAGCAGAGCGTCCTGCGCCCCTCGGGCGTTTCGGCGGAGAAGTCCATGAAAATCAGCTCGCCCGTGCTTTCATCCCGGCTGAATACGTCCGGCTCGCCGCCGGTGGACTCCATCTGCCAAAGCGACCATAGTTTGCCCGGGTTGACGCGGAGCCTTTCTTCCACGGCGGGCCAGCCGAGCCGCGCATGGCGGGCAGGGTTTGTGAGAAAGCGCGATTGCAGCGCGCCGAGCAGTTCCCCGGTCTGTTCCGGGGTGAGATTCTTTGTGGTCATAGCGATCACTCCCTTTGACCTTATTGTAGCAAACGCGCGGAAACCGACCGTGACGATTGCACCATTTTCGGCTTGGCTACGCGCTTTTTTGTGAAAGTTACGAACGATGTGGAGATACGGCGCGCATTGCGTTATAATTACTATCGAAACAAACCTTTTCACGAAACAAGGCTGTATGAAGAATACATTTCTCCTAAAAAGAAAGAAGCTCGACCGGACAATTCAAAAATCGACGGAAACGGGGAAAACAGAACCATGAAAAAATTGTTTTGTATCGTTTTGGCGGGACTGCTCGCGCTGGGGACGGCCGCATGCGGCGCGCCCGCGGCTGCGGCGTCGACTGCGCCGGATGTGACGGCGACGGCTGAACCGGCGTCCGAAATTGTGACGTTTGCCGACCCGGCGCTGGAGGTGATGGTGCGCGGCGCAATGGGCAGGCCGGAGGGGGACATCACCGCGGCTCAGGCGGAGGCGGTCACGGAGCTGAACCTGAGCTTCGAGTGGCGGCAGTATCTTCCGGATGCGGTACCGATTCAGGACATCGGCGGATTGGAGTACTTCACAAACCTGAAACAACTCGACCTTTCGTTCCATGCGATCAGCGATATTTCGCCTCTTGCGGAGCTGACCGGCCTCGCCTTGCTGTCGCTGAACGGAAATCCGGTTGCCGATATTGCGCCGCTCGGCGGGTTGACGAACCTGAAAGTGCTCTCGCTTTCCGGCTGTGCGGCGGAGGATTACAGCGCGCTTTCCAATCTGGTCAATCTGGAGCTGCTCGCGCTGGATCATTCGACGATTGCCGATGTGTCGCCGCTTGCCGCGCTGACCGGACTAAAGTATCTGTATTTGGCGGGGAGCCCGGCTTCCGACTATTCTCCGCTGACGGCGTTCTATTCGAATCTGGAGGACCGGGATTTTGCGATCATCTCCACGCTTCAGGAGCTTGGATTTGTCATGAATGACGAAAAAACCGAGGCGTACTATGGGGACGTTCAGCGCGACGGGATGAGCGTGAGCATCAACCACGCTGAGTGGGGCGCACCGCAGACCGAAGATATGATGAAATGCGTGAAAATGAACTTAATGCTGGATAGCGGGTATATCCTGACCGTATTGTACTATCCGGAAATAAGTTACTACTGCTTTCAAATGAACATCAATGATGAACAAATGAACTATCTCTACGACGTGGCGGGCGGTACTTTCATGGTGGACTCCACCAACAGGGAACGCTTTGAAAGAATGATAACGGAGGCGCTGGGCGAAACGGGTGAAACGGATGTGCTGCTTGCGCCCATGTCCGTTTTTAACGACGCGATTAGGGAAACCTTCGGCATGACTGCCGACGCGCTGTATGCGCTGCCGATGAAGTGATGGGAAAGCAAACCAAAATAAGAAGGGGCATATGCCCCTTCTTATTTTGGTGCGACCGGAGGGATTTGAACCCTCAAGCTTTCGCCGACGGATTTTAAGTCCGTTGTGTATGCCGTTCCACCACGGTCGCAACGAAACTATTTTACCATGCGGGCGGAGAATGTCAATTCGCGAATGCCGTGAAAATTCGGGCTGCGTTGAGCTGCCGTAAAACCCGCCTTAGTAGACATACCACTGGTTGACAAACGCCAGCAGATACACCACGAACAGCGCGCAGCACACGAGCGTCACGATCCGGTCGACCGACTTCTTTTCGGTGATCGCTCCGAGCGCGAGCGCGAGCGGATATGCCGCCGTGAGATACCGCGGCGCGGAGAGCAGCCAGGTCGCCCCCATGCAGACGGCGTAATATGCGATAAAATATGCGACGTTCGACGCGCGGAGCTTGTTCTGCGCGCCGATGACGATGCCGAGCGAGGCGAGAAGGAACACGATATTCGGAATCCAGAGCCCCCAGAGCATCTGTTGATTGTCCGCAAACGCGCCGGTCGCGCTGCTGACAATCGTCGCCATCGAGCCGAAAAACCACCCGAGCTGCTGATGCCAGTGCTCGGCCTGATAGGTCAGAAACGTCGTCGCGCTGCCCGTGACGCGGTAGTTGACATAGAGATAGAGCATCAGCCCCGCCGGAATGAACAAGAGCGAGAGCGCGTTGCCCGTCATGCGCCATTTCCAACGCGGGTCTCGCCTGTGCGCGGGCAGTCCGCGTATGATCACGCCGACGAGCTCGAAGCACGCGGGTACGAATAACAGCACGCCCGGCATGCGTGTAAACGCCGCAAGAAAGCCGATGACGCCCGCCGCGGGGTAGACGTTTTTTCGAACCGCGTAGACGCTCGCCACCGAGAGCAGCAGAAACAGGCTGTCCGAAAGCGGGGCTGAAAAGAGGAACGACGCGGGCAGAATGCAGAGGTATTTCAGCGCCCGCAGCGCGCCGCGCTTGTCGGTGTCCATCAGCGCGAGGTCGTAGAGCAGATATGCCGCGAACACCCAGCAGAGGTTCGAGACGATCAGCCCGCTGACGAGATAGCTGTTGAACACATAGTGAACCGCGCGCACGAGATACGGATACAGCGGGAGAAATACGATCAGCAGACGGTCGTCGCCCGTGTTGACATACCCGTTTTCAGCGATGTTCAGATAATGCTGGCTGTCCGTGCCGAGCTGGTTCCAGATGCCGAAGCTGTCGAAGAGCCCGCCCGTATACCCCTGCCGCAGCAGCGAGAGCAGATAGGCCAAAACGAACAGCAGCACCCGAAACAGCGTCAGGTAAAAGACGAGCTGAACGATCGGGTGCATGCGCTGCCTGCGCGCGCTGCGCTTGCCCTCCTCCGCGCGGACGGGCAGCCAGGGCTTGCGGCTCCAGGCCGCCATCCACTGCGGGATGAACCGGATGCCGAGCAGCGCGAAGAGAAACGCGCTGAGCGTCGCCGCGGCGACGGCGAGCGGACTGCGCGGCGCGCTCGTGAACATCCACTCGGCAAACGCCGAAAACAGTACGATTAAGGGTACCGATGTAAACAGTACCCTTTTCCAGAACCATGCTTCTTTTTTGGATGTCGTGTTCTGCATGCTTACCGGTTATTCCCTCAGCGCAAGGCATGGGCCGAGGATCTCCGCCATGACGAGCCCGTTGCGCACCTGGGAAACGTCCCAGAGAAAAGAGCCGTCCGAAACGGGCGCGGCGGCTGCCTGCGCGGACGGTTGATCCGGCGGACAGTTCGGCACGATGCCGGTTGCGCTCGTCTCCTCGTGCGCGTGGCCGCTTTCGCTGCTGACCGTTACGATGTGGGAAGCGCTGGTGCGCAGCTGCGTGAGCGAGCTCTTGGCTTCGCTGAGCGTTGTGGCCACCGAATGTGCCTTTTCGCCCTGCAGAACAGCGCCGGACTGCCCCTCCTGCGAGCCGACGCCCTCGACGGAGGGCTGAAAACTCGGATGGGAGGGGGCAACCCGCGGAGCGACCGGCGCGGTGCGCATCTGCTGCGGCGCGCGCTGCATCGCCGCCGGCTGCGGCTGCTGTTGCTGCCTTGCCGCGCGCTGGCGTTCCGCATCGGCTTTCGCCTGCTGCTGTTTTTTTCTGGCAAGTACCGGGACGATGACCCAGATGAGCACCAGAATGATAAATACGGTAGTCATGGCTTATTTTTTTGCATCGGTGGGCGCGGGTTTCGTGCCTTTACCGATGGCTGTGCGCATATCCGTGTCGGAGTTGATGTTCTGCATGCGGTAATAGTCCATCACGCCGAGATGCCCGCTGCGGAACGCTTCCGCCATGGCTTTGGGAACCTCCGCCTCGGCTTCGACGACGCGCGCGCGCATGCCCGCGACGGCGGCGATGTTTTCCTGCTCCTGCGCGACGGCCATCGCGCGGCGCTCTTCGGCCTTGGCCTGCGCAATGCGCTTGTCGGCCTCCGCCTGGTCGATCTGCAGCTGCGCGCCGACGTTGCGGCCGACGTCCACATCCGCGATGTCGATGGAGAGAATTTCAAACGCAGTGCCCGCGTCGAGACCCTTGTCCAGAACCGTGCGGGAGATCTTGTCCGGGTTTTCGAGCACGTCCTTGTGGCTCTTGCTGGAGCCGACGGTGGTGACGATGCCCTCGCCGATACGGGCGATGATGGTCTCCTCACCTGCGCCGCCGACGAGGCGGTCGATGTTCGCGCGGACGGTGACGCGCGCCTTGGCGCGCAGCTCGATGCCGTCCATGGCGACCGCGGCGATAACCGGGGTTTCGATGACTTTCGGGTTGACGCTCATCTGAACGGCGTTGAGCACGTCGCGTCCGGCGAGGTCGATGGCGCAGCTCTGCTCAAAGCCGAGCGGGATGCCCGCGCGCTGCGCCGCGATGAGCGCGTTGACGACGCGGTCAACATTGCCGCCGGCAAGGTAGTGTGCCTCCAGTTTGTTGATGGAGATGTCGAGTCCGGCCTTGGTGGCCTTGATCATCGGGTTGACGATGCGGCTCGGGATAACTTTTCGAACGCGCATACCAACGAGTTGAAAGATGCCGATGCGCACGCCCGACGCGCTGGCGGAAATCCAGAGCCCGATCGGGACAAAGCTGAAGAACAGGATGAGGAAGATAATTGCGGCAACCGTGATCAGAATCGGTACGAATGATGTCATATGAACCTCCTTATTATTCGGTTGGTTTTTTGAGTCTTTTTAATAGCGAAAGGAATTTGGCAGGCGATTATTCCTGCGGTTCGTTCGCAGCCGCCGCGCGTACGAGGATGTGGATGCCCTCGGCCTTGACGACGGTGACGGTTTCGCCCTTTTCGATGAATGCGCCCGCGGTCATCACGTCCAGACGTCTGCCGTCGATTTCGGCGATGCCGGAAGGACGGAGCGCGGAGATGGTGACGCCGGTCTTGCCGAGAAGGTCGGCCTTGACGGAGGCGACTTCGGGGACGGACGTGCCGTCCACATGGTCTTTCAACACGAGAAAGGACTTGCTCAGCCGCCCGCGCTGCAGAGAGCGGATGATCCAGATCAGCCCGAGAATGATGAGCAACAGAGAGATGGCGATGATGTACATCGCAACGCGCGGATGCCCCCAGCCGAGCTGCATGACGACGACTGCGATCAGCGAAAGAAGTCCCGTCGCCCCCGCTACGCCAATGCCGGGCGTAAACAGCTCGATGACAAACATCACGAGCGCGAGGATCAGGCAGACGATGGTCGCAACCGCGGTCGGCCCCAGCAATTCATAAAAAGTCATGTGTGTTACCTCCTGAGACGGAAGATCATTTCTATTATAGCATACAAGAACCGGCGAATCGAAACATTATTGTTTCAAACTCACAAAGCCGATGACACAATTAAAACGCATTGGCCGCAAAAGCAATTGAACAGACCGATATAGCATACAAGAACCGGCGAATCAAAGTATTATTGTTTCAAACTCATAAAGCCGATGACACAATTAAAACGCATCGCCCGCAAAAGCAATTGCGCAGACCGACAAAATTGGCGTTGGAATAGAAAAACGATGGATAAAACGATAGATAAAACGATGGACAAATTGGAATGCATAAAAACGAACGGGGAATAGGAAAAAGGGCAGGCGATTCAGTCGAGCATCAGCGTGCAGACAAGATACTCTTTTCCGTCCCGCTCAATGCGATAGGCCAGAAAACGGAACCCTTCCGATGAATCCTCAAAATCGTCCCCGATTTTTTTAAGCAGCATCGCCTGCTCCGCCCAATAGTGTATGATCGGGACATTCAGCCGACTCTGCGCGTCGCAGGCGGGGTAAAGATCGCTCAACATCTCCGAAACAGCGTTCGTCTGCGTGTCGCCGCCTTCTTTTGTCATGTCGCTGATGTATTGGTCGATGTTGTTCTGATTGTCCCGATCGGTAAGCAGCGGGAAAGTAAGCTCGATCGAAGAGACGCATCCTCCTGACACCGTATAGAAAAGCTCCGCCGAAATGGTTTTTGCGGGCGCGTAAGTCAGCGCCATTTTTCGCAAGTCCGCGTTCGACGCCCTGGCGGTATACAGTTCGCTCGATCCCAGGTGCGTCTGCCAGACGGATTCCGGAACGCCGAGCGCCGTCTGTCGGGCGGAAGCGGTCGGGGACGGGGTGGAGGAGGCGGACGGCGCGGGGGTCTGTGCGGCTGCCGCGGCGGGCTGTGCCCGTGAAAGCAGATAGATCGTCAGCGCGGCGGCGACGATCAATACGAGAAACACGATGTTAGTCAGTTGGCGGCGCAATAACTGCTTCATGCGGAATCGTTCCACCCACATAAAAAATTGCCGATTGCAAGGCGGGCCGGTGCAATCGACAACAGTATATCAGATATTTGGTTTTTTACGCGTATAACAGATACAAAAACAAAGAATTTTGATGAAATCAGACGGATTGACGCGGGCTTTAGCCTTCATGCAGACGCTGCACGACGCGATCAGCCGCGTCGGGCGCGAGTCGGCCCCACTGGGCCTGACACATCTTTTCGCGAGAGGAGGCGTCCTTTGCCAGCGCCAGCGCGAGCGCGGCGTCGTCGTCAAGCGTTTCCGCCGCAGCCGCCATGCCGCGCGCGGCGAAAAACCGCGCATTCTGCGTCTCAAGCGCATCCGCGGGCGGCAGGAGCACCAGCGGCGTGCCGCAGACGGCCGCGGCGGCGGGAACCGCGCCGGACGGAGCGGCGAGCATGACGTCGCAGGCGATGCGGCAGAGCGCGGCCGATTCTTCCGGCGGGACGGCGCTGATGCGGATATCTCCGGCAAACCGTGCCGAATAGGAGCTTCTGCGCGCGGCGTCCGGTATGCGAACGCAGATGCGCGCGTCCGAACCGTTCAGGCGCGAAAGCAGCGCGGCCGTAGCCGCCTCGGGGGCCGCTGTGTGAATATAATAACAAGGCGCACCATGCGGCAGATTGAGCAGCGCGCGCGCGTCCTCCCGCGCTTCCTCGCGAAACCATGCGGCGGGCAGGGGGATGCCGACGGGCGCGATCCGGCTGCCCGGCAGGCCGCGCCGTTCATACGGCGCGCGCAGATCCTCGTGCGCGATAAAAAACAGATCCAGCACCGTCTCTTCCAGAAACGGAACGACGGAAAAATCGGCGCCGACAAAGCAGCAGCGCGCGGAGGACGGAACCGTTCCGCGCAGCTGCGCGACCGCCTCGGCGGGATAGCGGTGCAGACAGAGCACCGCGTCGAAATCTCCTTCGGTCAGGAGCGTACGCAGATTTTCGGCGTAGCGCGCGCTGACTTCATAGACGGAACGCCTTCGCCGCTGGCCGCGCAGCATCAGATCGCCGGCCGCCAGAAACGAAAACGCCCGCGGGGAGAGAAGCGCCTCTTCTTCCAGCGCGGCCGTCATCGAAAGCGGCGCGTGCGGGCCGATCAGCGCGTGCGCGCCGACACAAAGGCTGGTATCTCCGCGCGCGGACAGCGCAGACTTGAGCGCCTGCGCAACCGCCTGCTGTTCTTCGCTTGCCGGTCCTGTGAGAATCAACGTCCGCATGCAGGTTTCCCTCCCATCCCCATGTGAGAAAATCCGCAGCGCCTCAGCCGCACTTACTGTAGCCGCAGGAGCGGCAGATGACGCAGCCGCCCTCGTGCTCCACCTTGCCGCCGCACTCGGGGCAGACGTGCACCTCCGCCGCACTCGCGGGTGCGGGCGGCGGATCGAGCGGAACGAACGGCACATCCGAACTGACCGCGACGGGCGCGGGTTCGGCAACTTTGGTCTTGGCCTGCGCGTCCGGCGTGCCGTGCTCCGCGCCGTTGTCGATATATTTGCTGACCTTCATGAGCACGCGGGCGATGCCGTCCGGACAGGAGGTGCAGCTCATGTTCTTTTGCCGTATGGTCGAGGGGCAGCGGATGCCCTTGAGCTGGTCGTACACCTCGCCGATCGAGATGCCGCTGCGCAGCGCGATGGACGCAAGCCGCGCCGTCGCCTCGCTCTGGCTCGGGCAGCCGCCCGCTTTGCCGGTGCTCGTGAACACCTCACAGATGCCGTTTTCGTCGTAGTTGACGGTCACATACAGCGTGCCGCAGCCGATGTTCATCTTCTCGGTGAATCCGCGCGTGACCAGCGGGCGCGGACGGGGTTCGATCTTTCCGTAGTTCTCCGGCAGCGGCGCGTCCAGCGAGGGTTCGAAGGACTCCGGCTTGCCGTCGTTGACCTTGCCGATGTTGAGCACCTGCCCCGCGCGGCTGCCGTCGCGATAGATCGTGACGCCCTTGAGCCCCTGCTGATAGGCAAGCAGGTAGACCTCGCGCACGTCCTCGCGCGCCGCGGCATGGGAGAAGTTGACGGTTTTGGACACCGCGTTGTCCGTGTGCCGCTGAAACGCAGCCTGCATGCGGATATGCGCCTCGGGCGAGATATCGTGCGCGCAGACGAACACGCGGCGGATGTCCTCGGGAATCTCCGCGATGTGCCGGATGGTGCCCTCGGCGGCGATGCGGCGATAGAGCTCTTCGCTGTCGAGGCCGAGCGCCTTGAGCTTCTCCGTCAGCAGCGGGTTGACTTCGACAAGCTGCGTGCCGTCCATGACGTTGCGAATATAGACATATGCAAACACCGGCTCCACACCGGAGGAGCAGCCCGCGATGATGGAGAGTGTGCCGGTCGGCGCAATGGTGGTCACCGTCGCGTTGCGAACGGGTTCGCCGTCTGCGAGCGTGCTGACGGAAAAGAGCGGAAACGCCCCGCGGATCTTGGCAAGCCGGCGGCTTGCGCCGCGTCCCTCGGTTTCGATAAAGGTCATCACCCGCTCTGCAAAATCGACGCCCTCCGCGGAGTCGTAAGGGATGCCGAGCGCAAGCAGCGCGTCCGCAAAGCCCATGACGCCAAGGCCGATCTTGCGGGTGCTCCGGGTCATCTCTGCGATGCGTTCGAGCGGATAGTTGTTGACATCGATCACGTTGTCCAGAAAATGCACGGCTTCTTCAATCGTTGTTTTCAGCAGCTCAAAGTCGAAGCTCGTGTTGCCGTTTTCGGTTTTGAGCATGGTTACAAGGTCGATCGAGCCGAGGTTGCAGCTTTCGTAGGGCAGCAGCGGCTGCTCGCCGCAGGGGTTGGTGCTTTCGATTTCGCCGACGGACGGCACGACGTTGTCCCGGTTGAGCCGGTCAAGAAACACGATGCCCGGTTCGCCGGTCTGCCAGGCGGCGTCCACGATCTCGTCGAACACGTCCCGCGCAAAAAGGCGTCCGACCGCCTTTTTCGTCTTGGGGTCGATGAGGTCGTATTCCTCGCCCGCGTCCACAGCGCGCATGAACGCCTCCGTCAGTCCGACGGAGATGTTGAAGTTGTTGATGTCGTTTGTATCGCTCTTGCAGCGGATGAACTCCAGAATATCCGGATGGTCGACGCGGAGGATGCCCATGTTCGCGCCGCGGCGGGTGCCGCCCTGCTTGACGGCCTCGGTCGCGACGTTGAACACGCGCATGAAACTCACCGGCCCGCTGGCGACGCCGCCGGTCGAACGGACGGTTGCGCCCTTCTGGCGCAGGCGGGAAAACGAAAAGCCCGTCCCGCCGCCGGATTTGTGGATCAGCGCGGCGTCCTTGACCGCCTCGAAGATCTCCTCCATGCTGTCGCCGACGGGCAGCACAAAGCAGGCGGAAAGCTGGCCGAGCGGCCTGCCGGCGTTCATGAGCGTCGGCGAGTTCGGCAGAAAGCGCAGCGACGTCATCAGCTCAAAAAACGAGTCCGCCGTCGCGCCTAAATCCATGTTTTTGTCGTAGTTCGCGTCCGCCTGCGCAACCGCGCGCGATACCCGCCGAAAGAGTCCCTCGACGTCCTCCGTGACGCGTCCCGTTTCGTCCTTTGCCAGATAGCGCTTTTCGAGCACTTTCATCGCGTTGTCGTTGATGCCGTTGAATGACATGGTAAATCCCGCCCCTTTAATTGATATCTTTTTTATATTGCCGCAGGCACAGCGCCGCAGGGTGTGTATGGAAAATCCTTCCCTCAAATATCGTATGCAACTATCGCTGTTTGCGTCTGTTCGCCGGTGAGAAGAGAAGACGCCCTCTTCAGGCGCAAATTCAGCATATCACTATATCTGGGGTCAGGCAAGTTGGAATGCTTCTAGATATTGCGAGTTTACAGATCGTTCAATGTTGTTACACACTGACCGACGATTCGCAGTCACGCTGTTGCAACAAGGCTGTTTTACCGCGTGAAAACAGAAAACCCCGGGGTTGAAATCCCGGGGCACAGGCGTTGCCGAAATGTAACAAATTGGAACGCGCGCGTCAGCGTTTGTAGTCCAGGATCAGCAGACGGTTTTCGCCGAGCGTATCGCAGCTAAGGGACGCCGTGTTGGCGTTGAGATAATGCACGCGCCTGCCCGCGTTGGCGGCAAGCAGCGGCTCAAGCCCTTCGATGTTGAAGTGCAGCACGGGCGTCTTATAGTGCATCGGGATGAGCACCTTGGCCTGGAGCCGGTCCGAAAGCTCGGTCGCGGTCTTGGCGTTGATCGTGAATACGCCGCCGATGGGTGCAAAGAGAATGTCCACGGGGCCGATCTTTTCAATGGTTTCGCTGGAAAGCATATGTCCGAGATCGCCCAGGTGGAGAATATGCAGACCGTCGATCTGATAGCGAAACACGATGTTTTCGCCGCGGTTGGCGCCTTTTGCGTCGTCGTGATAGCTCAAAAACCCCGTGACGGGGATATCCCCCGCGAGATGTTCGCCGGGGGTGCGAATGACCTCCGGCGTTCCCGCGACGCTTGCGAGGCAGTTGTGGTCGTGGTGGTCGTGGCTGACCGTAACCGTATCGCATTCGATGTCGTGCAGGTTATAGCCCGTCTCGCGGCCGCACGGATCGGTCAGAATGGAATAGCCGCTTTCGGCGGTCAGCAGAAAGCAGGAATGTCCGTACCAGGTGAGTTGCATACTGTTCGTCTCCTTTATGCGAAAAATAAACTTTGCTCTATATTTATGCCATTTATGAAAACGTCGTTTCGTCTTCACTATGCGAAAAACAAGCCTTACTCTATATTTAAACCGTCGTTTTGTTTTCACTATGCGAAAAACAAGCCTTACTCTATATTTAAAACCGTCGTTTCGTCTTCACTATGCGAAAAATAAACCTTACTCTATATTCAGGTCATTCGTGAAAGCGTCATTGGTTTCACAGACTTAAAAAAGATCGGATCGGTGTGCTCACCCTGACTTAGAGAAGCAAATCGGCGTCCGCCGGACGGGCGGCGGAAAAGAGGAGCCTTGCGAGCGCGCCGCCGAACGCGCCGCAGAGCGGGAGGAGCGCCGCGCGCTCACGCGGAGGGATCGTGTGAAAAAGCGTCCGGGCCGCGCGTTCGGCCCGCAGATATGCGGCGCGGCTTTCGTGCGCACAGACGGCCAGAAGCAGCGCGCGCCGGAATGCGGGGTGATCAGGACAGCCGGAGCCACCGTGCCGCGCGAGGACGAGCATACGGTTGACCGCGTGGCTGCCGCCGTCCGAAGCCGGAAGCGGCAGAAGGGCGTTGATTTGCATCGTCAGCGCGTCGTAAAACGCGGGCGAAAAAGTAAAGAGCAGCCAGCCGTTCTGCACGCGGACCGTTTCGACAAGAGGCGCGCCGTAGAGCGAGCCGAAACGAACGCCGGGCGCACGTTCCGAATCTGCTCCCCGCGGGGGATGAACGCTTGCGTCGGCATACCGCGCGGGCAGATGAATCTTTTGCGCATCCGCCGCCGTGCCGAGCGCGCCGGCAAGTGCGGCACGGATTTCACTGTCGAACGGCGTTGTCATAAAGCCAGTTTATCCGCGCGCTTTGGCGCTGTCAATGACCTGCGTGGAGAACAGTTCAATTTTACGCGGTGCAAGCTGCTTTTTATTGTCATTTTGGCTGAAAATGTGAATTTAGCGTACGGTTCGATGTGGCGGATGCGGCGATGTGATATAATCATAACAGCTATGAACTGCTGAATCGGAATCGCGCGATGCCGAACGGGTATTCACTCGCGGCGCGCGCCGGACAGCGTCCGGGCGAGTACTATGATGATTACGGAGGCCGCCATGCCAACAAAACAGCTGCGCTGCCACGTCAGCGTTCGTATCTTCGGAGAAGAAAAATGCTTCGGGCCGGGCGTTGCGGATCTGCTCGAGCGCGTGGACCGGCTCCGGTCCCTGCGCAAGGCGACCATAGAGATGGACATGGCCTACAGCAAGGCCTGGAAGATCGTAAAGATTGCTGAGGCGAATCTCGGCTTTCTGCTGCTCAAGTCCGTTACGGGCGGAAAGGGCGGCGGCGGGGCGGAGCTGACGGAGGAGGCCCGGCGTTTTCTTACGGCATACCGCCGGTTTGAGGGCGCGGTTCGCAGCTATGCGGACGAGGCGTTTGTCGAGATCATGGGCGGCTGAGGCGCGCCCGACTTGAATTGAAGGAGCAAACAAGATATGCACTTTACCAAGGTTCACGGACTGGGAAACGACTTTATCATGCTTGACGGCAGGATCGATTCGCTCGACTATCCCGCGCTTGCGCCGCGGCTTTGCCACCGGCAGACGGGCATCGGCGCGGACGGACTTCTGATCATTGAAAACAGCGAGCGCGCGGACGTTCGCATGCGCATCGTCAACGAGGACGGAAGCGAAGCGGAGATGTGCGGAAACGGCATTCGCTGCTTTGCCAAGTATGTCTATGAGCGCGGCATCGTAAATAAAAGCGAGTTCGGCGTGGAGACGCTTGCGGGCGTGATGCGGCCAAAGCTGCTGCTCGACGGCGGCAAGGTTACCGCCGTGCGGGTGGATATGGGCGAGCCGTATCTGGAGTGCGCCGAAATTCCCGTCGTGGGCGAGGGGCGCTGCATCGGCCGCGAGATGACGGTACAGGGGCATCGGCTTCAATATACGACCGTACTCGTCGGCGTTCCGCACACGCTGATCTATGTGGATGATCCGACCGACAAAAAATGGATGGATATGGGCTGGGACATCGAACACGCAAGCGTGTTTCCCCGGCGCACAAACGTCAACTTTGCGCGCGTGATCGACGAAAATACACTCGAAATGCGCACGTTTGAGCGCGGCTGCGGGCCGACGCTTGCCTGCGGAACGGGCGCCTGCTCCGTCGCGGTCGCAAGCTTTCTCAACGGAAGGACCGGGCGCAGCGTGGATATCCGCATAGAGCTCGGCACGCTGCACATCGACTGGGCGGAGGACAACCACGTCTACATGACCGGCCCCGCCGAGATCGTGTATACGGGCGAGATCAAGCTGTAGAGTCCCCCAAGATACTATTTCGGGAACGGCAGACACCGTTCCTTTTTTGCGCCGAATATGCGGCGGAATTGTATGATAGATACATAAAACTGCCAGACCATTGTAAATATGAAGTGAGTATGGTACGCTTTGTTCCAGACGGTCGATCGACAAATCATCCTCTCTGACAATTCAACAATTCTATCGGATGGGAGCAACCGCAGTATGGAGACAAACTCTGCCGCAGCCGGCGCGCCGGAAGGTGTCGGCGAAGCCGAACTGCTTCGCAAGAAAACATTCAACCGCAACAAATGGTATTACTCCGTCAGCGGCATCGGCCGCGACATGAGCTACGCGCTCATCGATTCGTTTCTTCTGATCTATATTCAGTTCGGCGTCTCGCTCACGCTCGCGCAGTTTACGACACTGAGCCTGATCATCGGCGTCGGCGGACGTATCTGGGACGCGATGAACGACCCGCTCATGGGTGCAATCATCGAGGGCTCCCATTTCAAAAACGGCAAATTCCGTCCGTGGATCATGCTCGGAGCAATTCTTTGTGGCCTTGTCATCATCACGATGTTCAACGTGCAGAGCATTCCCGGCTGGCGGTTCGTGGTGTTCATGACGGTCATGTACCTGCTCTGGGAATCCACGTTTACCATGAACGACATCGGCTATTGGGCGATGCTGCCCAGCCTTTCGAGCGTGAAGGAGGAACGAAACTCCATCACCACGCTCACGGTGCTCTTTGCCGGCGTCGGCGCGATCCTCGCGCAGGGCATCATTCCGCAGGTCACCGTCGGCGACATGCGCGCGGGCTACCGCTTCGTGTCTATCCTCATCGCCGCCGCATTCATCGGCTGCCAGCTTCTTCTCTATTTCATGGTGAAGGAGCCGCCGCGCCGCAAGTCTGAAACGAGCGAAAACATCTCCCTCAAAAAGATGTGGCGCACCATCGCGCGAAACGATCAGGTGCTCTGGATGACGCTGTCCATGCTCTTTTACAACATCGGCAGCACAATGCTCATCGCGCTGGCCGCAAACCTTCTCTACATGGAGATCGGCTACAACGGCACGCTTTACTTCTATGTTGTCGTGGCGTACGGCATCACGATGGTGGCGGTCAATGCACTCTATCCCGCGCTGGTCAACAAACTCGGCAGAAACCGGCTGCAGAATCTGAGTATCCTCGCGGCCGTGATCGGATATGCGCTCATCGCGCTGATGGGCTGGTGGTCAATTCTGCCGTTCAACATCGCGCTTCTGTGCGCATTCTGCATTCTCGTATCCGCGGGTCAGTCGCTCTTCTATATGACCTGCATCATCAACATGGCCAACTGCGTGGAATACAACGACTATAAATACGGCGAGCGCAACGAGGCCGTCGTCTCGACGCTTCGTCCGTTTATGGCGAAGTTCGCCGCCGCGATGCATACGCTGATCGTAACGCTTGTGCTCGCCGTCTCCGGTACGTTTCTGTTAAGCCAGTCGATCAGTACGCTCGAAACGCAGCGGGACTTTTTTGATAAGCATACCGTCTCGGAGCAGGCGTATTACATCACGCAGGTGCAGGGATACCTTGTTGAGTTTGACGATCTGTCGGCGGGGACGGACGAATATCAGGCCGTCGTGGACACGGTGTCCGGGCAGATCGCGGCGGACAGCCTGGTCAGCCGGTTCCAGCTCGACCCGTCGTATGTGCCCGCACTGAAGGACGCGATGGTCATCCTGACCACGGCCGACGGAAAAGAACAGGAGCTGGGGCGGCTCGGGTCGTTTGACGCAAACACGATGTCTGCCGAAAACGGAACGTATTCGATCAAGATCGACGATCTCAAGAGCGGCGGCGAGAGCGCGGCAAACATCCATTTCCGCGACCAGCGGACGCAGACCATGCGCATCTGGGTGCGCCTCGCGGCAACGCTGCTGCCCGCGCTGATGCTGGTGATCTCGATCTATATTCAAAAGAAGAAATTCTTCATCGACGAGGACTTCTACGACCAGATGATGGACCACATCAACACTCGTAATCAGGAAGGGGCGTCCATCGAACCGCTGTCCTAAGCGTAAACGACGGGCGCGGAACCTGAAAAAGGCTTCCGTCAGCCTTCGTTTTGCGGGGACGCATCTTCGCGGCGCAGCTCCAATGCGCCGGGAAACCAAAACGCGCCGAACGACCTTCGGCGCGTTTTCCAACTGAACAAGCGCCTGCCTTGCGAAAGCGTGAATCCAATTGTGAATCGCGGGCGGGAACCGACCGAAAGGAGAGGACAGATGATGGATGCAGAAAACGGAAACAGCGGGCAGTCGGCGTCCGAGCGGGTGCCCGTTCCGCTGAAAGAGGAGATGGAGACGCTGCTGATTCCTCTCTACGGGCGCGCGCGGATGAGCGAAAAGGGCTATTTCCACGACGCGGACGCGGAGGAGGCGGTGCGCTCGATCCAATATGATTTCTCGAAACTTCGGATACAGGAGAAGACGCAGGTCATGCTCTCCGTTCGCGGCGCGCAGATCGACGCGTTTGCCGCTGAATTTCTGCGCGCACACCCCGACAGCACCGCCGTCTATCTCGGCTGCGGACTGGATGCGCGCGCAAAGCGGCTGAACATGCCCGCCCGGAGCTGGTACGATCTGGATTTTCCGGAGGTCATCGACGTGCGGCGGCAGCTGTATCCCGAGACGGAGCGCTATCGGCTGATCGGCTCTTCGGTGACGGATTGGGGCTGGATGGACGCGGTCGAGACAGACGGAAAACCGCTGCTCGTCATCGCGGAGGGGCTTTTGATGTACTTAAGCGGACAGGAAGTGCAGACGCTGTTTCTGAAGCTGCGGGACGCGTTTTCGGACGTTACGTTTGTATTCGACGCGTATTCGAGCCTGACGGCAAGGCAGGCGGGAAAGCATCCTTCGCTGAAAAAGACGGGTGCGCGCATCCGCTGGGGTGTGGATACGCCGGAGGAAATGACCGCGTTCGGGGACGGTATTACGCACGAAAAAACCGTCTATTTGACGGACGAAAGCGCAGTTCGGCTTTTGCCGGAGAAATTCCGCGCGATGTTCCGCTTCGCGGGGCGCTTCCGAGCCGCGCGGGAGGCGCACCGCATCTTTGTCATGCGCCTGCGGGCAAAATAAAAATAGGGCGAATGTAAATCAGCCACCCTAAAGAGAATGACGCATTCTGGAGTTTATCCGACCCACTCGGATGCCTCCGGGGCAATGCATATGAGATGGTTTTCAAAAAAAACGATCTCAATCTTATCTGACCCACTCGGATGCCTCCGGGGGCAATGCATATGAGATGGTTTTCAAAAAAAACGATCTCAATCTTATCTGACC
>CAYLIG010000002.1:281867-312519 GCA_964383635.1 uncultured Christensenella sp.
CACTCGGATGCCTCGGGGAAACAATGCATATGCGTCGGGGAGAGCGCGCGGTAGCCGTCGCAGAGGCCCTTGAACCGCCTTAAGCCCAGCCGGACGGAGCGCAGCTTGAAATACATGCAGATGTCCGAAACACTCTGTTCGCCAAACTGGCTCTTGTGGCAGGCGAGCGCCTCCGCCCGCGCGGCAAACGTTTTTTTCACCGGAATATATGTATTCGGCTTGTCCGTGTAGTAAAACGCCAGCGCCTGAACGCTATGGCTGCCGGAGGAGCCGATGCTCTTCATCACGCTTTCAAACGGCGCCATGTTCATGGACATCTTCGCCGCAAGTCCGGTCTTGATGTGGTCGATGTGGCATTCGCTGATCACGTTCGGATCGGGCGCGAACACCGCGTCCGGCTGAAGCCGCACAATCTGTTTGGCAATTTCGCACCCGGCGTCCTCCATGCGATACAGCCCGCCGTCGGCAAACGGCAGAAACGTTACGTCCGTTACGCCGAGCAGCGCGGCCGAGGCGAGCGCTTCCGCCTGACGGATTTGGACGAGTTCGTCGCCGTAGAGCGCCGGATCCAGCGCGCCCATGCGTCCGTCGGTCAAAATCACGAACGAAACGTGTTTGCCCGCGCCGGTCAGGGCTTTGACGGTCGGCGCGCAGGCGACCTCAATGTCGTCCGGGTGCGGGCCGATGAAGAGATACCGCTCAAACGAGCCGAGCTTCGGCAGCGGCGCGACGCGCCTGAGAATGGAGAGGAACATATCCGTATTGTTAACCTCCGTTACAGAATGGCTGGAAACGCTGTCAACAGTATATCACGCGCGCGGCGTTGCCGTAAGGGCGCGGGCGGGGTATAATAAAATTCCATTCAGTCAATATCCGTCTTCAGTTCAGTACGCAATGGGAGGACGAACGCATGCCGATACCGCGGGTTCGGTCTGAAAAGGTATACGAGGGGAGCCAGAGTGTCGACCGCCTAAAAGTTCGGCTGGACGCAGAGCTAGCGGACGCGCGCGAAGGCGTGCTGGCCATGCTCGCGCTGGGGGAAAGCGTTCCAGCCCAAGGCGGTACGGTGCTGCGGATTCGCTATAACGATGCGCTGAAGCAGGAGCGCTATATCATTTCGTCCGGCAAAGGCGGCGTTTCGATTGAGACGGGCGGCGTTCCCGGCGCGGTGTACGCGGCGGCGAGCGTTTCGCAGATGCTCGCCGAACACGGCGGAGTGCTGCCACATTGCCTGATTGAAGACGAGCCGCGCTTTGTCTGGCGGGGGCTCTCGCTCGACATCTGCCGACATTTTTTTCCGATGGAGACAGTACTTCGCCTTGTCGATCTGATGGCGTACTACAAATACAACCGCTTGCATCTGCATCTGAGCGACGACCAGGGATTCCGCTTTGAAAGCGATCGATTCCCGCTGCTCAACAGCGTCGGTTCCCGGCGCGCGAGCACGCTGGTTCGGCACGGGGGCAGGGCGTATCAGGACGGGCAGCCGCACGGCGGGTATTATAAGAAGGAAGAACTTCGTTCGCTCGTGCGCTTTGCAAAAGCGCGTGGCATCGAGATCGTGCCCGAACTCGACATGCCGGGACACGCACTCTCCGTCATGGCGGCGTATCCCGGGCTTGCGTGTTTTGCCGAGCCGGTGGAGGTCGCAACGCGCTTCGGCGTAACGGATTTTTCCAAAAAACTCTATTGCGCGGGCAGCGAAGAGACCTATGACTTTCTCTTTGCGCTGCTGGACGAGTTGATGGACGTGTTTGAGTTTCCCTTCATCCATATCGGCGGGGACGAGGCGGTCAAGACGGACTGGAAGCGCTGCGAACGCTGTCAGGCGGTTCGGCGCGAACAGGGGCTGAAGGACGAGCGCGAGCTGCAGGGGTATTTTCTCAACCGCGTGATCGGACATATCGAATCCCGCGGACGGCGCGCAATCGTCTGGAACGACGGGCTTTGCGACACGCTGCACAAAAGCGCAATCGCGCAGTACTGGACGCCGCTGACACATGGAGGAGCGAAACAGACCGCGCGCTATGTCAACGCGGGCGGAGAGGCGATCCTCAGCCCGGTTACGCGCGTATATTATGACTATCCATACGCGGCGACCCCGCTGAAACAGACGTATCGCTTCCATCCCGCGCTCCGCGGCGTGCGCAAGGAAAACGAAGCGAATATCCTCGGCGTGGAGGCGGCGATCTGGACGGAGTGGATCGATACGCCGGAGAAGCTGTTTTTCAACACGCTGCCGCGTCTTGCAGCGACCGCCGAAACCGGCTGGTCGGCGCGCGAGGGCGCGTGCTATGCCGATTTTCTGAAGCGTCTCAAGCCGCATTATGCGCTCTACGAGCGGCTGGGGCTGACATATGCAAGGGACAGGGAGACACCGCCGCCGCCCTGGAGGCGGGTGCGCGGCGTCGCGACGTTTCTCAAAAGCGAAACTCACGCGGAGCTGCTGGAGCAGTTGAAGCGCGAACGAAGCCAACGCAACACAAAACCACAGGAGGCACAGGAAAAATGAACGAAACACTGAACAATCTCAAGACGCGCCGCAGTGTGCGCAGCTATAAACCCGAACAGGTGGACACGGCGCTGCTCGAGCAGGTGCTCGAGGCGGGCACCTTTGCCCCGACAGGCGGCGGGCGGCAGACGCCGCTCATCGTAGCCGTGCAGGATTCACAGACGGTGCGGCAGCTTTCGCGCATGAACGCGGCGGTCAATGGCAACAAGAGCGATCCCTTTTACGGCGCGCCGACGGTGCTGGTCGTGCTGGCGGAGCGCTCGCGCGGGACTTACCTGCTCGACGGTGCTTCCGTGATTACCACGCTGCTCAACGCGGCGCACGCCGTGGGCTTGGGTTCCTGCTGGATTCATCGCGCAAAGGAGGAGTTCGAGAGCGAGGAAGGCAAGGCGCTGCTGAAACAATGGGGCGTCGAGGGGGATTACGAGGGCGTCGGCCACGTCGTGCTCGGTTACGCGGCGGAAGAACCCGGCGAGCCTGCCCCGCGCAAGGCGAACTACATCGTCCGCGTGTATTGATTCGGGAATCAGTAGGCGGTTAAGATGAAATTTTCACCGACGAAAGTCAATATCTGTTATAATCAAATTAAAATATTGATCGCAGAGGTAAGGGAATGCGTTCGCTAGAGATATGTGCTGGAGCAGGAGGTCAAGCCTTGGGGCTAGAGATGGCCGGGTTTGAACATGTTGCCTTAATTGAGATTGACATGCATGCGTGTCAGACTCTTAAAAAGAACAGACCGAAATGGAATGTCCTTCAGAAGGATATCCGTGATGTTTCTGCAAAAGAATTTGATGAAATTGACCTGCTGGCAGGAGGAGTTCCTTGCCCGCCCTTTTCTGTAGCAGGGAAACAATTAGGTAGTAAAGACGAGAGAGATTTGTTTCCTGAAGCAATTCGTCTTGCGCGAGAATGTCATCCCAAAGCAATTATGCTCGAAAATGTAAAGGGACTATTCGATCCGAAATTCAATGATTATCGTGACTTAATCATTCACCAGCTTGAAAAAATGGGGTATGTATGCTCGTGGCAAATTGTACAAGCAAATCACTTCGGAGTACCACAATTACGCCCGAGATCGGTATTAGTTGCCATGAAGAAGAAATACTTTAAGAATTTCTCTTGGCCGCTCATAAACTCGGATCAGTGTCGTTCGGTGGGGGAAACACTACTAGATAAAATGAGCAGCAATGGATGGAGGGGAGCACAAGAATGGGCAAGATTGGCTAGTGATATCGCCCCCACCTTGGTAGGGGGAAGTAAAAAACATGGTGGTGCTGATTTAGGTCCAACAAGAACAAAAGCTGCTTGGCTAAAAATGGGTGTGGATGCAAAGGGACTTGCTGACGAACCCCCTTCTGCAGAGTTTTCTGGATTACCGAGACTGACAACAGATATGACGGCATTGTTGCAAGGATTTCCAGAATCTTGGAAATTTTCAGGAAAAAAAACAGCTGCGTATAGACAGATCGGGAATGCTTTTCCTCCCCCTGTAGCGCAAGCAATTGGATTATCAATATATAAAGCAATAGAACTGACCGACTGCAAAGATATTCAAGAGGTAACTTGTTATGAAGAGTATGGGATCGCGAGATAGATTAAGAGAATATTTTCTGGGACACATTGGTATGGTGCTGGATTCAAAAACGCTAAGAGAAATTGCAGGCGTTAGTGAGTGGGCGAGACGAATTCGAGAATTGAGAAACGAAGAAGGTTTCCAAATCCTAACACATAATGACCGATCAGAACTCAAACCGGGTCAGTATTTGCTGGAGAATCCAAAACCTCAACCTGCGTTCGCTAGAGATATAAGCAAAGAAGTAAGGGCGTTCGTTCTAGACAGAAACGGGTTCACCTGCCAAATGTGCGGTGCTGTTGCTGGAGAACCACATCCATATGATCCTTCGCGGAGGACGCGGCTACATATAGGACATATCATTGATAAAAGTATGGGCGGTACTGATGATCCTTCAAATCTAAGAGCAATATGCAGTGTATGCAATGAAGGAGCTTCAAATCTAACGCTTGATAGGCCGTCACATGAAAAACTTTTAATACAAATCAGACGAGCGACTGGAGCTGATCAGTTAAAAGTCCTAGAATGGCTAATGATGAAATTCCCTAAACAAAGCATAGATATGGTGAATAAATTATTTAACGAAACTGAAAAATAATATAAATGTTGGATTGGTTCTTCAACTACGGCTTTGTAAGATGTTTAAACATATTCTGGAAGGAGTCTTCTTGTCAAAGTGAAACCCTTTAGCACTATAATTGAGGAGTTACTTAATTGAAGATACTTGTCTGCAACGTCGGCAGCACGTCACTGAAATACCGCCTGTTCGACCTCGGAAAAGAGGAGCGCACGCTCGCCGAGGGGAAACAGGAGCGCGTCGGCACACAATCCGGCGTCTGGACGCACCGGGACGCAAACGGCGAGGCGCAAAAGCGGACGCTGCCGATTCCCGACTACGCCGCGGGCATCCGGCTGATGCAGGGCGCGCTGCTTTCCGGCGCGCTCGGCTCCATGGAAGAGCTGGATTGCGTGGCGTTCAAGGTGGTGCACGCAAAGGACGTCACCGGCGTGCAGCTGCTCGACGAGCGGGTGCTCTCCGCCATGGCGGCGTTCAACACCGTCGCGCCGAGCCACAACCCGCCGTATATCGCGGCAATTCGCCAGTTTCAGGAGGCGCTGCCGGGCGTGCCGCTCGTAGGCTCGTTTGAAACGGGGTTCCATGCGGACATGCCGCCGGAAGCGTATCTCTATTCGATCCCGATCGACGTTTCCAGAAAATACGCCATTCGCAGATACGGCTTTCACGGCGCTTCGCACGAGTATGGTTCCGCGCGCGCGGCGGAGCTGATGGGGCGGACGGACTTTAAGCTGATCTCCTGCCATCTCGGCGGCAGCGGCTCGCTCTGCGCGGTGGTAAACGGCAGGTCGGTAGACACCAACCTCGGGCTGTCGCTGCAGTGCGGCGTGATGCACAACAACCGCTGCGGGGACATCGACCCGTATATTCCGATCTACCTGATGAAGGATTTCGGCTATACGCTTGAACAGATCGAGGCCATGCTCAACAAGCAGAGCGGGCTGCTCGGCATGAGCGGCGTTTCCAACGATCTGCGGGACGTGGAGGAGGCGGCTGCCGCGGGAAACGAGGACGCGAAAAACGCCGTGGAAAGCTACTGCTACCAGATCAAAAAGCAGATCGGCGCATACGCCGCGGCGATGGGCGGCGTGGACGCGGTCGCGTTTGCGGGCGGCATCGGCGAAAACAGCGCGCTCGTTCGGCAAAAGGCGCTGGAAGGACTGGAATTTCTCGGCATTTCGCTGGATATTGAGAAGAATGAAACCGCAAAGCCGGACTGCGAGCTCACCGGAGCGGGCAGCCGCGCGCGCGTGTTCGTCATTGCGACCAACGAGGAAATCGTCGTTGCGAAAAAGGCGAAAGCATACCTCGAAAACCGTGCGTCAAACGCATAACGGACTGGTTTTCACATGAAAATTCTGCATTGATATCGGGTTTACAGTTCTTTCACAATCTCTCAAAAACACCGAAAAGCCGCGTCAAACCGGCTTTTTCCATGTCTTCTGAAGGCGGAGCTGTTTGCATGGACCGAAGGCGTTATTCATTTCGATTGCAATGCGCCGGGGATTGGTTTATACTGCGCTTATGAAGCGTAAAAAACGCAGATCCAGATCAAAAGCGGATATCATCACGGGCGTGCTGTACGGCGTCTTTGGACTGATCGTATTGGCTGTGTTGTTCGGCATCGGCAAACTGGTGTATCTGCTGATGGGGGCGACTGTTGGCAACCACTACTACGCGGTTCTGGCGGAGCAGGCGGCGTCGGCGGATACGGTGGATTTCACCGCGCTTGCAGCCGAAAACCCCGAAATCTGCGCCTGGGTTCGCCTCGACGATACGGCGGTCAACCTGCCCGTGGTCAAAACGAGCGACAATTCTTTTTATCTGAACCATCTGTTCAACGAAAATAAAAATAAGATTGGCACGCCGTTTGTCGACGCGGGCAACGCGGGAGATTTTTCCGACCGGCATACCGTCATCTACGGCCATGCGCTCAAGAACGGCGCGGCGTTCGGCTCGTTCTGGGAGTATGAAAACCCGAACTATTTCAGCCGCCATCCCGAAATCAGCCTTTATCTGCCGGGCGGACGGCAGCTCACGCTCGCGGTGTTCGCCTGCACCCGCGTGGACGGGGTGCGCAGCGCGATACCGATTTCGTTTTCAACGGAGGATTCGTTCCTTTCGTTTATCGACGATCTCACCGAAGGCTCGGCGTTTACCAGCAACGTGAAGATTACCTCGAGCGATCGGATCGTCTCGTTCTGCGTCGTTCTGCCGGACGGCGAAGACGGGCGGCTGCTTGTGAGCTGCAAGATCGTTGAAACCGACACGCCGGTCACCATCGGCGCGGACGACGCCGGGACGGTGGAGCAGACCCCGCAGGCGGACGAAACGCCGGAAGGATAAAGACGCAGTATCCCGCGCCGCCATATACGGGCGGCGCTGTTTCTATCAGATTCGGCGGAGCGGCATGCAAGCTGTTCTTTTTTTAAAAATTATGGTATTCTATACGCGTTCACAGGATTACCGGATGAGGAAAAATCGGGTTTTCCTGCTTGGCAAAAATAATTGCAACGAATCAAAGAGCTGCGCAGTGTTCTATGTGAAAGCACCATGCTTTTCGCGGCGGCAAGGGCTGCTTCCGCGGCGGAACAAACCGGACGAACGAAACAAAGAAGGGGAGATCGACATGAAAACAAAACGTACACTGATTGCGCTCACCCTCTGCGCGACGATGCTCTTTTCAATCGGCTGCGCAGCCAGAAGCGCCGCACAGAACGACGCCGTCTATTATTCCGAGGCGGCGAGCGGTTCCTCGTATGATATGGCGGCGGTCGCGCCGCAGTCGGAAGCAGCAGTGTATTCCGAAAAAACGGCCAGCGATACAACGGCTGCAACAGAGGAACAGCAGGGCGATTTTGACGTGAGAAAAATCGTCTACAACGCGGATATGGCCATCACGGCGGACGACCCCGGCGCGACGCTTGAAGCGCTCATCGCCAAGACGGAAGCGCTTGGCGGGTATGTCTCCGGCTCGTATGCAACCACGGACGACGAAGGCACGACCTATGCCAACGCGACGCTGAAGGTGCCGTCCGCGATGCTCGAAGAGCTCGTTACAACGGCAAACGAACTCGGCAAAGTGGACAGCTATCGCCTGAACTCCGACGACATCTCGCTTTCCTACTATGATCTGCAGGCGCGGCTGGACAATGCCAAGGCGGAGGAGACACAGCTTCTCGACATCCTTGCAAGGTGCGAAACGATCGAGGACATCCTCGCCGTTCGCCAGAGCCTGACCAGCGTGCGCGCGGACATCGAAAGCTATACCGCGCAGATCAACCTTTGGGACAACCTCGTTGCCTACGCGACGCTCAGCGTCACGATCAACCGCACGCCCAAGACCGCGGTGGAAGGGGAGAAGGATCTCATTCAGCTCTGGAAGGCTTCGGATGTTTGGGACAAGATGGCCCGCGGGTTCCAAAACAGCGCGCGCTTTGTGGTGAACGCGCTCGGCGCAATCGGAATCTTCCTCGCCATCGCCGCAATTCCGGCGGGCGTGCTGTTTTTGATCATCGGCCTTCCGATCATCGCGCACAAGAAGAAAAAACGTAAAAAGGCGGCCGCGCTGAAAGCGCAGATGGCATCTTCGCCCGAACCGGACGATACCGTGAAACAGAACGAATAAAAATTGAATGGAATCAGGGGGATGGAATTGGTGGTAACGATCAAAGAAGCCGTGACCAAGAAGGATTTGGTCAAGTTCATGGAATTCCCGATCGAGCTGTACAAAGGGAATCCGTACTATGTGCCGGACATTCTGGCCAGCCAGGTGGCGGACATGCAGAAGGACAAAAATCCTGCGTTCGCGTTTTGCCAGGCAAAGGCGTTTCTGGCCTATCGGGACGGGAAAATCGTAGGCCGGATCTCGGCAATCCTCAACAACCGCGCGAACGCGTCGTTTGACAGGAAGTACATGAACTTTACGCAAGTCGATTTTATCGACGACGACGAGGTCGTGGACGCGCTTTTTGACACGGTGGAAAACTGGGCGCGCGAGCTCGGCTGCGAGGCGATGCACGGGCCGCTCGGGTTTTCCGATATGGATCGCGAAGGCATGCTGGTCGAAGGGTTCGACCAAAGGAGCCTGTTTTACACCTATTACAACCATCCGTACTATCTGACACAGCTCACGCGGCGCGGCTACGGCAAACAGGTCGACTGGCTTGAAATGCGCCTGACGCTTCCGACGGAGCCCATCGAATCGCTCACCCGCGTTTCGGAATATGTCAAGAAACGCAAAAAACTCCATGTCGTCAACCTTGGCGACAAGCCGATCAAAGAGCTGATCAGCGATATGTTTTTGCTCTACAACAAAGCATATGTGCTCTTTGGCATGATTCCGCTGACGGAGGCGCAGATTACAAAATACGTCGGTGAATTCCGGCCGATGGTGGGTAAACGCACGACGTCGTTCGTCTACACCGAGGAGGGCGAGATGGTCGCTTTCGGCATCTGCTGTCCCGCGCTCGACGGCGCGATGCAGAAGATGCAGGGCAAGACGATCCCGTTCGGCTGGGTCCGGCTGATCAAAGCGCTCAAGGGCAAGAACGACACGGTCGACCTGCTGCTCATCGCAGTTCGCCCTGATCTGCAGGGACAGGGCGTTAACGCGGTCGTGCTCGACGACATGCAGCATAAGCTCATCAAGCACGGCGTGCGCTACGCCGAGACGGGGCCGATGCTGGAGGTAAACGACAACATCCTCGCGCAATGGCAGCGGTTCAGCGGGGTTCAGCACAAACGCCGCCGCTGCTTCGTAAAGGACTTATAAGCGAAACAACAGACTGCCTTTTGATCAAGGCGGTCTTTTGTTTTACGGGCGATATGATACAAAAAAAGGTCGATATATGACAAAGAGTGGAACGAACGCGCCGTAAATGTTACAATGTGATCATCAACGACGGAGGTTATGAAAATGAGATTAAGCGCACCGAAATTCATCGTATGGCTGCTTGCTCTGATCCTCGCCGCGCTGGCGATTGTGAGCAAATACTACGGAATCCCCGCCATCGGCAGCTTCGTCAGACAGAACGATTTCTGGTTCATGACGGCCGCCTATGGGCTGCTCTTTCTGGGAACGCTGTTCAACGGACTGTAACGACAAACGAGATAAAACATACCCGCGGTGCCGCGGGTATGTTTTTTATGCCGGTTCACTTTTTATGTTTACTTTAGATCGGTCAGCCGCCGGACAAAATAGTACTTCATATGCTCCAGCGTTTCCGCCGCGCCGATTGGCGAGGGCGCGGTGCCCTGCGCAAGCGTGCCGCGTCCGCCTCCCTTGCCGTTTGCCGCGGCATTGACCGCGGGCATAAGCTCGGAGACATCCAGCGGGAACCCCTCGCCCGAGGAGAGCACATACAAAAGCCGTCCGTCTGTTTCGCTCATCAGCAGCGCAAGCGTCTTTTCCGCGCTTGCCGCCTGCGCGAGGTCTTTGAGCCGCGCGGCATCCAGCCCGGAAACAAGCCCGGCGACAAGGCGGTATTTCCCCGCCTGCGCCGACTGAGCCAGCAGCTCCGCCGCCATATAGCCATTGAGGGAACGGGCCAGATCGCGCTCGTTTTTTTTCAGCGCGCCGAAATCATCGTTCAGCTTTTTAACGGCGGAAAGAGCGGCGTCCCTCTGGCAGGAGAAGCGGCGCGCAATGGCGTCGAGGTCGTCGTGCTCTAGTCGCAGCAGCCTCAGCGCGCGCTCGCCGCAGAAAAACGAGATGCGCGTGCCGCCTTTGTAGCTGGATGCGTCCGCGACAAATATCGTTCCGATTTCGCCGGTTTGGCGGCAGTGCGGCGCGCAGCAGGTGCACATATCCGCGTCCTCAATCGAGACAATGCGAATCGGCGGATGCAGCCCCTCGGCGTACTTTCGAAGAGGAAGATCCTTCACCGCGTCCTCGCTGTCGTAAAACGCGGCAAAGACGGGCAGATTGCGCCAGACAAAGCGGTTGGCAAGGCGCTCCGCTTCGATGATCTGTTCGCGATTCAGCGGTTTGTCGAAGTCGATAGTCGCGTAATCGAGCGCGAGATGAAAGCCGACATTGCTGGCCGAGAACAGTTTAAAAAACGAAAACGACAGCAGATGCTCGCCGGTGTGCTGCTGCATCAGGTCAAAGCGCCGCGCCCAGTCGATGCGCCCCGACACGTGCTCCCCCGGCGTGAGCGCGCGGTCGATGCGGTGATAGATTTCGCCGCCCTCCTCGCGCACGTCGAGAACATTCGCCGCGCCGAGCGTTCCGGTATCGGACGGCTGGCCGCCGCCTTCCGGGAAAAACACGGTTTGATCGAGCACCGCGTCGAACGCGTCCCCCGCGGGGACGCAGGAGACGACGACGGACTCTGTTTCGGTCATGTGGCTGTCGAGATCGTATAATCGCCGGGTCATTTGGTTCTCTCCTAATAATGGGATTGGGTGCGTCGGATAAAAGCTAAGCTGCTTGAAAAGTAATTTACCGGCGCATTCGGCTTTCTTTTGATGGTTCATTGGGTGCGTCAGATAAAGCTAAGCTGCTTGAGTATAAAAATAAAGAAAAACATGGTCGCAATCGAGAGCACGCTCGTCACCGCGACCAGCGTCCCGGCCAGCTCGTCGTCCGCCTGCATGGCGAGAGCCATGGTATAGGTCACCATCGCGACCGGCGCGCCGAAGATGATCAAAATGACGACGATGAACTCGCCGCGAAAGCCCAGCAGCAGAAACGTACCCACGACGACGACCGGTATAATCAGCAGCCGAAGCAGGGAGACGAGCGTGATGGCGGCTTTGTTTTTGCGAACCGCCGAAAAAGAGATTGTGCCGCCGAGCAGCAGAAACGCCAGCGGCGTGGTGACGGAGGCAAGGCCGTCCACGGGCTTTTGCAGCACGACCGGCAGCTCGACATGCAGCAGATTAACGATAAAGCCCGCCACGCAGCCGAGGATGATCGGATTCGTCGCGATGCGAATGAGCAGCGTGGTAAATCGCACATGCTCTCCGCGGTAGCGCTCCATGGCGATGACCGAAAGGAGGCTGTAGAGCGGAACGCAGAGGGAGATGCCGATGGACATCATGCCGAGGTTGTTTTCCCCGAGGAGCGCGGCGGCGACCGCGAGGCCGAAGATTGCGTCATTGGAGCGGAAGATGCCGAGCATCAGCACGCCTCTACGGCGGTTTTCCCTGGAAAACACCGGCACCAGCAGCGCCGTCAGCGCGTAGATAACGAGTATGCCAATCGCCATATAGAGCAGAAACGGCGTGTCGAACATGGCGTTCAAATCGCCCGCCGCAACCGCTCGATAGCACATCAGCGGCAGGGTGACGTAAAAAACGATCTTGTTTGCGCCGCGGAGAATGTATTCGTCCGCCACGCCGGTTTTGCGCAGCAGCGCGCCGACGATCATGTAGACCATCAGCGGGGCTACGACGTTGAAGGAGAGAATCAGGTTGTCCATGGGTACCCCGGCTTCCGGTTATTAAAGTCTGCGCTTCGGCGGCCAAAGCGCGATAATGGATGCATTATACCATATGCGGGCTTAAAACGGGAATGATGTCGCGCAGCGCGCAAAAAAAGCCGAAGATGCCGCCGGGCCACGGATTTTACGAGTAAAAGCGTTTGAAAGAAAAAACGCCGCGGTCTGCTTTCAAACGAACTTTCGTTTATTACGACGCAACTGAAAAAGATTAACAACGCGTAAAATTGAGTTGTCATGCGGCAAAAAGGAGGGAACACTGTTCCTTTTAAGCCTAAATGATGGTATGATGACATTGTAGTGTAGTACCCGGGGGTAGCATGAATGAGCAGATTTTCGGACGAAACAGCACTCTACTACTTTAATCGCGGCGTTTCGACAGCGGCTTATCTCGAGCTTGGCTGCCACGAAGAGGTCGGCGAATATGGAGAGCGGGTGTATCGGTTCTCCGTCTGGGCGCCAAATGCAGAGCATGTCAGCGTAGTCGGGAGTTTCAACTTCTGGAACGTGAAAGCAGACCGCATGGAGCGCGTCGGCACGACCGGCGTGTGGGAGATCGTCATCGGCGTAGCAAGGCCGGGCGATCTCTATAAATATGCGATCGACACCTACACCGGCGAAGTGATTATGAAAGCGGACCCGTTCGCTTTCCGTGCGGAGCCGAACGGCACCGCGTCCGTGGTCGGGGATATGCCGTATTTTGACTGGACGGACGAGGAATACCTTGACTGCCGGGACGAGGCGAACGCAAGCCACGACCAGCCGATGAACATCTACGAGGTGCACTTAGGCAGCTGGAAGCAGGGGCTTGGCTACCGCGAACTGGCGGACGAATTGATCGATTACGTCGCGGACATGGGTTACACGCACATCGAAGTCATGCCGCTGATGGAGTATCCGTACGATCCGAGCTGGGGATATCAGGTGACGGGGTATTACGCCGCCACGGCGCGCTACGGAGAGCCGGAGGAGCTGATGTACCTCGTCGACCGCGCGCACAGCCTGGGCATCGGCGTCATCATGGACTGGGTGCCCGCGCATTTCACGCGGGACGCGCACGGGCTGCGCCTCTTTGACGGCACGCCGCTGTTTGAGCATCCAGACCCGCGCCGGGGCGAGATGCCCCAGTGGGGCACGCTGCTTTTCAACTTTGAGCGCTCGCAGGTGCAGTCGTTCCTCATCTCCAGCGCGATCTACTGGCTCAGGGAGTTCCACTTCGACGGTCTTCGCGTGGACGCGGTGAGCGCCATGCTCTATCTCGACTTTGGCAAGCTGCCGGGTGAGTGGCTACCCAACCGCTACGGCGGACACGACAACCTCGACGCAATCGCGTTTTTCAGAAAGCTCAATTCCGCTGTCGGCAACCTCGACGGCGGAAAGATGCTCTTTGCCGAGGAAAGCTCGGCGTATCCGTATGTGACGGCCCCCGTCTCCGAGGACGGGCTTGGCTTTGCATACAAGTGGAACATGGGCTGGATGAACGACATGCTCACCTATATGGGCATGGACAGCATCTATCGCAAATATCACCACGACAAACTCACGTTTTCGCTGTGTTATGCGTTTTCGGAGCATTACGTGCTGCCGTTTTCGCACGACGAGGTCGTTCACGGCAAAAAGAGCATGCTCTCCAAGATGCCGGGCGATTACTGGCAGCAGTTTGCGCAGCTTCGGCTCTTGTATGCATATCAATACGCGCATCCGGGCAAAAAACTGATGTTCATGGGCGGCGAGTTCGGGCAGTATATCGAATGGAAATTCGACGATTCGCTCGACTGGTTTTTGCTGGATTATCCCAAGCACGCCGAGATGCACCTGTTTGTGCACGATTTGAACCATTTTTACCTCGAAAACCCGCCGCTGTTTGATAACGACGACAACTGGGAGGGCTTCCGCTGGTGCGGGGTGGACGACAACATCCACTCGATCCTTTCGTTTCTGCGCACCGACCGGGACGGCAATTCGCTGCTTTGGACGTTTAACTTCACGCCCATGCCGTGGATGGACTATATGATCGGCGTGCCGCTGTACGGACTCTACACCGAGGTGCTTTCCACCGACGCGCCGTACTACGGCGGCACGGGAGATTATCCCAACGCGCCGACCATGGCCGTATACGAACCCTACGGCGAGCATCCCTGCCGCATTCGCCTGCGGCTGCCGCCGTTTGGCGCGGTGTGTTACCGCATCGCCGAACAACCCCTGCCGAAACTCAAGGCAAAACAGGAGGACGACGCATGAAAAAACGGATTGTGGCAATGCTGCTCGCGGGAGGGCAAGGCAGCCGCCTTGGCGTACTCACGTCCAGCATGGCAAAGCCTGCCGTGCCGTTTGGCGGCAAGTATCGAATCATCGATTTTCCGCTGAGCAACTGCGTCAATTCGGACATCGACACTGTCGGCGTTCTGACGCAGTATCGCCCGCTTGCGCTCAACAGCTACATCGGCACCGGCCAGCACTGGGACCTCGACCGTATGAACGGCGGCGTGTTCGTGTTGCCGCCGTATGTGACGGGCGTGGACGGCAGGTGGTACACCGGCACGGCGAACGCCATCTATCAAAACCGCGAGTTTGTCGACCAGTATGATCCCGACTATGTGCTCATCCTCTCGGGCGACCACATCTACAAGATGGACTATGGCGCGATGCTCCGCTTTCATATGGAGAAAAACGCCGTCGCGACCATCGCCGTGCTGCCGGTTCCGCTTGAGGAGGCGCACCGCTTCGGCATCATGAACACGGACGAGAACGACCGTGTGACATCCTTTCAGGAAAAACCCAAACAGCCCAAGTCCAACAAGGCGTCCATGGGCATCTATATCTTCAACTGGCGCGCGCTCAAGGAGCGCATGGCGCTGGACGACGAAAACCCGGATTCTTCCAACGACTTTGGAAAGGATATCATCCCCGCCTTCATCGGCAGCGGCCAGCCCGTCTACGCCTATCCGTTTCAGGGGTACTGGAAGGACGTCGGGACGATTCAGAGTCTCTGGGAGGCGAATATGGACCTCATCTCCACGCCGCCCAAGCTCGTGCTCAACGACCCGCAATGGAGAATCTACAGCCGCAACCCCATCATGCCGCCGCACTACGTCGGCGAGCACGCTTCCATCACGCAGAGCCTCGTGACCGAGGGAGACCGCGTGGAGGGAAAGGTTCATCACAGCGTGCTGTTTTCCAACGTATCCATCGAGGCGGACGCGGAGGTGTACGATTCCGTCATCTTCCCCGGCGCGGTGGTCAAGCGCGGGGCGAAGCTGTATCAGGCCATCGTCGGCGAAAACTCGGTCATCGGCGAGGATGCCGTCATCGGCGGCGATCTGCGCCTTGGAGACGAGGTGGACAACTCCCTGACCGGCACGATCACGCTCGTAGGCAACGACATTGCCATCCAGGCCGGGACATATCTGCCGCAGGGCACGGTGGCGACCGAAGACACATGCGCGGGAGGTAGCCTATGACAAGCAACGCCTTTGGCCTCATCTATACCGGCGAGACGAATCCGCTGCTGCGCGATCTCGCGCTTTCGCGCTCCGTTGCGGCGGTGCCGTTCGGCGGACGCTATCGCTGCATCGACTTCATCCTTTCGGATCTGGTCAATACCGGCGTGACCAGCGTCGGACTCATCACGCAGAAAAACTACCATTCCCTGATGGATCACCTCGGCGCGGGCAAGGAATGGGACCTCCACAGAAAGCGCGAGGGCCTGTTTATGCTGCCGCCGTTTATGACAAAGGAAAACACGGGGCTATACCGCGGCAGCGTGGACGCCATTCGCTCCTGTCTGGGCTATGTGCGCCGCAATCCGCAGCAGTACGTCATTCTCACCGGCAGTCACACGATTTTCAACATGACGTTCAACGACATGATCGAGCGGCATATCGAGACGCGCGCGAACATCACCATGCTCTACAACGAGGCGGAGAGCACCGTCAGCGACGAGCAGAACGCGGATCTTCGCCTGCTGCTGGATGCGAACGAGCGGGTGACCGAGATGGAGCTCAACCCGTTTACGCCGCGCTCCACGCATCGCAGCTGCGACGTGATGATCATGGATAAGCTCCTGCTGGAATATCTCGTGGAGGAGGCGTATTCCCACGGGGACTACGACCTGACGCGGGACATCCTGCTGAAGAAATGCTCAACGCTCAAGATCATGGGCTTCCGTTACGATGGATATGTCGCGCGGCTGGATTCCGTGAACGACTTCTTCCGCCATAACCTCGCGCTCCTGCAGCAGGAGGTTCGAAGCGATCTGTTCAACCCCGCGCACCCGATCTATACGAAGGTCAAGGACGAGGTCAGCTCGAAATACGGCGAACACGCGAGCGTGAAAAACTCCATGCTTGCCGATGGCTGCCAGATTGAGGGCACCGTTGAGAACAGCATCGTATTCCGCGGCGTGAGCGTGAAAAAGGGAGCCGTGGTGAAAAACAGCATACTCATGCAGGGCGTGAGCATCGGCGAAAACTGCATGCTGGATCACGTCATTCTCGACAAAGGCGTCGTCATTCGGGACGGGCGCACGCTCAACGGCTACGACGGATTCCCGATTATCCTCAAAAAAGGCACAACGATTTAAGCATACGCTTTTGTCCGGCAATGCGCGGACAATACGAAAAACGGCGAACGCCGGTTCGCTTTGGCCGTGCTTTGCCGCAAATCGGCGGCGTGCGGCCGAATACGTTTATTACGGGAGGGCTTTTCGATATGAAGGTGCTGTTCTGCGCGAGCGAATGTGTGCCCTTTGTCAAAACCGGGGGGCTGGCGGATGTCGCCGGCGCGCTTCCCGTCGCGCTGGGTCAGGAGGGCGCGGATATCCGCGTGATCCTGCCGAAATACCGCGTGATCGACGAATACTGGAGAAGCCGCATGGAGCATGTGAGCAGCTTCGAGGTGCTCTTTGGCTGGGAGAAGCTCTTCTGCGGCATCGAGCGCGTGGTGGACAACGGCGTAACCTACTATTTTGTGGACAACGAATCGTATTTCTACGTCAACGAAATCTATGGAGACGGCGTATCCGAGGGGCTGCGGTTCGCGTTCTTCAGCCGCGCGGTGCTCGAGGCGCTGGCGCATCTCGATTTTTATCCGGACGTCCTGCACCTCAACGACTGGCAGACCGGGCTGATCGCCGCGCTGCTCAAAACGCAGTATGCCGCAAGCGCGGATTACGCGCGCATCCGCACCGTGTTTTCCATCCATAACCTCAAGTATCAGGGGCTTTTCTCATGGCGGGAAATCGCGGGCAGGCTGGGACTGGACGAACGGTACTTTACCTACGAATACCTCGAGTTTTACGGCTGCATCAGCTTCATGAAAGGCGGGCTGGTCTTTGCCGACCGGCTCTGCACCGTGAGCCCGACCTATGCCGAGGAGATCAAGACGCCGTTTTTCGGCGAAAATCTGGACGGACTGCTTCGCGCGCGGGAAAATACGCTCAGCGGCATCCTCAACGGGCTGGATTATTCGATCTTCAACCCGTCGAACGACCGCTTTTTGAAGCATCACTTCGACATGGACGATATGGACGGAAAGCTCGCCTGCAAGCGGGATCTTCAGCGCGAATGCGGCCTTGAGCAGAAGGACGTGCCGCTCATCGGCATGATTGCGCGGCTTTCGCAGCAGAAAGGGCTGGATCTTGTCGAGCGCGTGCTCGGGGATATCATGCGAAACGACGTGCAGATTGTCTTCCTCGGGAAAGGCGACCGGCGCTTTGTCGACCTGCTCAACTGGGCAAACTGGCGCTATCCCAAGCGCGTGCACGCGCGCATCGAACTGGACGAGGGCCTCGCGCATCGCATCTACGCCGGCGCGGATCTGTTTTTGATGCCGTCCCAGTTCGAGCCCTGCGGATTGAGCCAGATGATCGCGCTGCGCTACGGCTGCGTGCCGATCGTGCGCGAAACGGGCGGACTGAAGGACACCATCGTGCCGTACAATATGTATACCGACGAGGGAAACGGGTTTTCGTTTGCCAACTACAACGCGCACGAGATGCTTTCAACCATTGAACGCGCGGTGAAGTACTGGACAGAGGACAAGCCCATGTGGCGGCGCATGGTGCGGCGCGGCATGGCGGAGCGCTTTGACTGGACGAAGCCTGCGAAAGCGTATATGGCGCTGTATGAAATGATACTCCCCCCGCCGCAGGACGCGGAGAGCCCCTGCCACTGCACGCAGGAGGAGGACCGTAAAGCGAAGATGGCGACGCGGCCCGCCGCTGCGGCGCGGAAAAAGCCGGAGAAGAAACCGGCGGAACAACCGCCGGAACAGCCGGAGACGGCGATCCCGGAGAAAACGGAATAGCAGAACCGCGAAACAACAAAGAGACGCCAAAGTGGGCGTCTCTTTTGCGGTGTTGCCGTGAAAACTCTTTTTGCGGCGCTTATTCAATGGTGACCCAGTATTTGTCGATCAGACGGATCGGGCGGTACGCCATCTTGGAATAGCGCAGGCGCTCTTCGCCGGAGTCGTCCTCGCGGTTGATGTAGAGCGTGTCCTCTTGTGCGGCGTATTTGGCATACCAGGACACGATCGCCTGATAGGAACCCGCGTAGTCCACGCGCGCTTTCTCCACATGGCAATACAGCGTGTCCCCGGCGACTTCGCCGACGGACAGCGCGACGATGGTCCCCGCCACGTCGATATAGCCCGCCTTCTGCCCCAGCTCGAGCGAACCGAGCAGGAGCTCCTTTGCGCGCTTCATCTCCTCGGCCTCGATGACCTTGTCAAGCGGCACGTGCTG
Source organism: uncultured Christensenella sp. (assembly GCA_964383635.1). GTDB lineage: Bacteria > Bacillota > Clostridia > Christensenellales > CAG-138 > UBA7703. Next base: position 300,723 of record CAYLIG010000002.1, read on the forward strand.
CTCATACTCGTCCAAAAAGGCGGCGGCAAGCGGCAGCGTCTCCTGCGTGACCGGCACGAACTTTGCGCTCGGATTGTCCTTGCAGAAGCGGTTGAGGTGGTTGCGCTGCGTGTGATATTTGTTGCCCGGAAAATTGATCAGATCGCTCGCGTTGTAGAGATAGTCCGCCCAGTTGCGATGGGTGGAGACGATTGCGCGCTCACCGTAGCGCGCCTCCAGCAGCGCGAGGGCTTCCTCCGGCACGGCGCAGAAGCGCAGCGGCATGCCGGTTTCCTTTGCGTGCGCCTCTATGGCGTCCAGCGCGGCGTTGAGATCGCCATTGCCGACGGGGAAGACGAAACACACGCCCTCCTCGGGATAGGTGGCGAGCATGACGAGCATGCCGGAAACGATGGCGTAAGCCGAACGGAAATATGCGCGCCACTGAAACACGGCGCCCAGCGTATAGTCGCAGCTGCGAAACGGCTGCGCGTTGAGGTAGGGACGCAGCTCGGCTGCGTTTTGAATCGTGATCTTTGAAAACTCCAACATAAAACCCCTGTATCCTGTGGCGCAGGCCCGACGGAACTCCGCCGGCCTGACGGAAACGATATATTTAATATTGATTATCAAAACTGTTTTACGGCGATTGCTTCCTAAAACAGCTTTTTTGTGCGCCTTATATATGATAACACTTCTTCCCGCGGCAGGCAACGCCCGCGCGCCGCGCGGAAGTGAACGGAATGCAACTTTTTTATCCCGCGCAAGGGTGCGTCGAAAAAAGAATTTGATCGATCCGCAAAAAATCGACAGAATCCGATAAATAACCCAAAAGAATGCGGAAAAGAAAATCGGAATGTACAGAATACGACACCACAAAATCGGTGCAACGCCGTATAATATACGCACAAACGTTCGTATTATGCGAACACAGGAGGACGGAATGAAAACGAACACATTGCCGCGCCTGCGCGCGGAGGCAAAACGGCAGCTGCTGAACTACCGGCGCAACCATTCCCGCGTCTATCGCTGCGCGACGCTTCGCGAAGAGGGCGGCGTGATGCTCGGCTGGGTGCGCGCCATCGACGCGGCGCGGGCGTATCTGCGCGCGGAAAACCCGACGAAGGAGCGGTTTATGAGCCGCCTGTTCGGGCTGGAGACGCCGCTGCCGCGCGGCCAGCCCGTGCGCGCGCGGATGATCCGGCTGAGCATGGATCTTTGCGTGTCGGAGTCCACGCTCTATAAGTGGCGGGAGGATATCCTCAACCTCGTGCTTTACGCGGCGATCGAGGCGGGACTGACCTGCCTGTTCGGGCCGCAGGATGGCGCGGACGGGGAGGAGCCGGAGGCCGATTGACGCGGATTGCCGGCGGGTGTTAGAATGCAGCAGGATGAATGACGGCGGAGGGATATGATGAAGAAAGCCGAGCGGATGCGCATCGGGCAATATGACGTTTGCGTTACGCACAAGCGGATCAAGAACCTGTATCTGCGCGTGCTGCCGCAGGGCGGGCTGTCAATCAGCGCGCCGCTGCGCACGAGCGAGGCGGAGATCTCGCGCTTTGTGCTCAGCCGCGAGGACTGGATTGAGCGGCAGACGGCAAAGCAGGGCGCCTTTTCCATGCGCGGATATGAGGACGGGGACGAGGTGCCGTATTTTGGAAAACGGCTGACGCTGCGCCTGCTGTTTCGAACCGGGCGCGTGAACGTGAAGCAAACGGGCGACACGCTGACGCTCTCAATCAAGCCGGAGGCGGACACGGCGGCGCGCAAAAAGGCGATAGACGCCTGGTATCGCGCGGAGCTCTACGAGGCGGCCGGGGCGATGCTCCCTGCGCTCGAGCGAACGGTCGGCAAGCGCGCGGGCGAGCTGCGCGTGCGGGACATGAAGACCCGCTGGGGCACCTGCAACATCAAGACGGGCATGATTACGCTCAACCTGCGCCTTGCGGAGCGACCCGCGGAGTGCCTGCGCTATGTGCTAGCGCACGAGCTTTGCCATCTGCACGAGCCGGGCCACGGGGAGCGATTCTGGCAGCGCATGGACGAATATTACCCGGACTGGAAGCGCGTGCGGAAGCTGCTTCGACACGGGGAAGCGTGAAAAAAACGGGCCGGTGCAAGTACGCATCGGCTCGTTTGTTGTATGCTCGTCAATCAGAAAAGATGATTTTTCTGCAGCACAGGGATCAAGCGCCTCGCCACCAGCGCGGCGACGACGCTCATTGCCGCGTCACCCGGGATGAACACGAGGAAGCAATACAGCACCGCCGTCCAGAGGGGAATCGAATTGCCCAGATAGAAATTATTCAGAACGTAAAAGTACGCCGTACCGAGCACATAGACGGCCAGCAGCCCCGCCAGCGCGGCGAGCAACAGGCGCAGAAACGTCGGACGCGCAGCCTTTCGCGCAATCGCGCCCGTGACGAACGCGTCGCAGACGAATCCAATCAGGTATCCGAACGTGGGCTTGAGCACATAACCGATGCCGCCCCCCTGCGTGAACACGGGAATGCCGATGAGCCCGACCGCGAGGTAGACAAGCGCGCTCGCCGCGCCGAGCTTTCTGCCCAGCAGCATCCCCGCGAGGGAGACGAAGAACGTCTGAAGCGTAAACGGCACGAGCGGCACGGGGATGCGAATGAACGCGCCGACGGCGATAAGCGCCGCAAACAGCGCCACGAGGATCATTTGATAGGTGCGGGATGTGACGACAGGATTCATAGCGGGTTCAGGTCTCCTTGCTTGGTTCGATTCAATCGCGCGCTTTACGCGGCGCGGAATAGGCGGGGAATTTCGTCAGCTCAGGCGGATGCTGATTTCGCCGGAGGAGAGCGCCTCGCGCGTGCCGTCCCGATATTCCACGACGAGGCGGCAGCGTTCGTCCACGTCCAGCGCGCGGGCGGGCGTCGCCCGGTCTCCGGCGAGCACGGTGATGGTTCGCCCGATGACGAAGCTCCTGCGGCGGTATTCCGCGATGGTTTCTTTGCCGCCGAGATCGCGATAGAGCGGCAGAAAGCGGTTGAGATATTCCGCGATGGCGCGGTTTTTTGCGTCCGTCGCGGGGGCGGACAGCACGCTGCCCGCGATGCCGCGAATCTCCTCGGGAAAGCCGCCTTCCGGCGCGTAGACGTTGATGCCCGTGCCGAGGACGGCATATTCAAACAATCCGCTCTCCATGTCGAACGAGCCCTCCGTGAGGATGCCGCAGATCTTTTTGCCGTCCATGAACACGTCGTTGACCCATTTGATCTCCGCCTTGCGGCCGGAGAGTGCCTCGGCCGCGCCGCAGACGGCGACGGCGGCGGTGGTGGTAATCAGCGTCGCGTCGTCCGGCGCGATCTTCGGCTTGAGCAGCAGCGAAACGTAGACGCCCGTGCCCTCCGGGGAGAAGAAGCTGCGCCCCCTGCGTCCGCGCCCGCCCGACTGGCGGGAGGCGACGACGACGGTGCCTTCCGGCGCGCCTGCGTCCGCGAGCTTTCGCAGAACGAGGTTGGTGGAGTCCACCTCGTCGTAAACGCGCAGATCGAGAGCGGTCGCCTCGCCGGTGAGATAGCGGCGGATGCCGCTTTCGGAGAGGACGTCGCTGCTGGCCGCGAGGCAGTAGCCGCGGTTTGGCACGGCCTCGATGGGGTAGCCGTCCGCCTGCAGGGATTTGATCGCCTTCCACACTGCGTTTCGGCTCACGCCGAGGCGGCGGGCGATCTCCGCGCCGGAGAGGAAGACGCTTTTATTCGATTCGAGCAGTTCGCGCAGGTGGTCTTGAACGGTCATGGGAAAATTCTCCTTAGGGGGTAGTATAAGGGGGAATAAAACAAATGTCAACCTTAGAATTTATAAACGGTTGACATTATTTTACATCAACGAACTTGCTCTTGAAGTTAGCAATCAGAGACCGAAACGAATCATCGCTCATAGATACATACATCCGTACCATATAAGATTTATTAAACAAATCGATTTTTTTGTACGAAAATCTACATGCTTTGAAGACTTCCCAGCGGTGCCTGCGTCTTGTTTTTTTGATTGCAGGTTCTTTAAAACTCATGTTTACAAATAACGATTCATATCTTGCATATATAGCGAAAAGATAGGCAACAGGTATAAACAAAAACAAATAAACGATGGGAATCATAAAACTTACTAACATATCAATCATTACTATGCTACTAAACGATGCAATAATTTCTTTAATTGCAAATGAGAAAATCAATAGTCCGATAATAACAAGTATTGATGATGTTAGTGCTTTTATGCGTTTATATTCTTCTTTTGTGCCAGCTATTGCATCAAGGATTGTAATAAATGCAGCAAATAGAACTAAAAACAGTTCTGTTATCAAACTAAAAGTAAATGAATTGATAATAAATTCAACAAAAACAACAAATTTAAACTGATCAAAAACAATATTGCGAAAGTACCCTGCGCTGAGATTTGTTGTTGTTGATTTAAAACATAATGGGATGCCTGCAAATATTACCCATATCAAGATATCCTTTAAGTATATCCATTTCCAAATAGGGGTTAAAGCGAAGATTAAAACGAAAATAGAAGCATAGATTAAAAAAACGAAAACTGCCTTTACAAGTTTTGGCGAAAGTGCTGATTTTATTAAAATAATTATTTTTGAACGCACTTCATTGCTAAATAGACATAATACAATAAACAACGTGAAATAGATAGTGATTGCAAACTCACGAGTTGAGAATATCCACATAAATTTCTCCTTTATTATGAAACAATGCTGAATAGTGAAATAATAAACTTATTATATATCTAAACGTTATTGCCTAGATACTAAAATATATATAGTAAATCACCCCCGCCGACAACCGCCAGCGGGGGCAACAACCATCTGTTTCAGTACGTTATTTCTTCTTTCGGGAGAGATTCAGCAGCGACAGCCCCAGAAACAGGATTCCCGCGGCGATGAGGATGCCGATGCTCATAATCGGCGTGACCACCGTGTCCCCGATCTTGAACGTGACCCCCATGACCTCCTTAAAGCTCTCCACAACGTCCGCCGGCGCGCCGGCAAAGCTCGATTTCAGCGCGTTTTCCATGATCACCTGCCGCAGCAGCAGCGCGGAGTGCGACGGCGGGAAGAACTTGATGACCCACTGCACGCCGTTTGGCAGCTGGCCGATGGGGATATAGATGCCGGTCAGAAAGCCGATGACGGTGCCGATGATCGTGCTCGCAATGGAAAACGCGTTGTTGCTTCTGAAAAACGAAACGAAGAACAGCACGAGCGCGGTGTTGGAAAACGTTGAAAGCAGGATCAGGCCGAACACTTTGATCAGCTGCATCCCGCCGAGCAGCTCGCCGCCGCCCGCAAGGATATACACCTCGCAAAGCGCGAGCGCAACGAGGCACATGATCACGCCGATGACGAACGCGCTGAGGATATAGCCGCCCGCGATGCTCGTCCGCGCCAGCGGGGAGGAGCGGATGTCCTTGACGATCTTCTTGGACTGATCCTCCACCATGGTGCCGAACGCGCCCATCGTGGTGGTGACGGACGTCACCGCGATCAGCCCCGCGACGATCCAGCTGTCCATGACGAAGCGCGCGCCGGGCAGATCGCCCATTCCGCTGGTCCATACGTCGCCAAGAAACAGCGCGTACATGCCGATGATGATGAACACCGACAGCAGCGAGAAAAACACGGACGCCTTGTCCTTGAAGAACACGAGGAGGTTTCGCTTCATAAAGTTGATCATTCGCGAATCTCCTTTCCGGTGATGGCGATAAACGCCTCGTCCATCGTGCCAGTGGTCACCGTAAAGCCCGTGATGGCGTCCTTGTTCGCCTCGAGCAGCGGCAGCGCCGCGAGCGTGTTGGCGATTGGCACCGAAACGCGGTTTGCAACGACAGACGGCGCAAAGCCCGCCTCGTTCAGCCGCGCGGCGAGCGTCTCCGGCTGCTTGCCAATCAGCGTGAGTTTGTCGCTCGTGTAGCGCTCCTTGAGGTCGGAGGGCGTGCCTTTGGCGACGATGGCGCCGTTGTCGATGACGATGACGAAGTCCGCCTCCGCCGCCTCCTCCATGTAGTGCGTGGTGAGGAAGATGGTCATGCCCGTGTCGCGCTGGAGCTTCGTGATGGTTTCCCAGACGCTTTTGCGCGTCTGCGGGTCAAGGCCGGTGGTTGGCTCGTCCAGAAACAGGACCTTCGGCGTGTTGACAAGCGCGCGGGCGATGTCGCAGCGCCGCCGCTGGCCGCCGGAGAGTTTGCCGTATGGGCGCTTGAGGATTTCGGAAATGCCGACGCGCGCGGACACCTCTTCTATGACAGCGTTGAGCCGCTTGCCCTTCAGCCCGTAGAAGCCCGCGCGGATGCGGAGGTTTTCCTGCACGGTGAGCAGGGGGTCCAACAGCCCGTCCTGAAACACCGCGCCGATGCTGCGGCGGATGGCGTTGTCGTCCTTGCCGAGCGTGTGCCCGTCTACGACGACGGTGCCCGCGTCCGCCTGCAAAAATGTGCAGATGATGTCGATGGTGGTGGACTTTCCCGCGCCGTTTGGGCCGAGAAAGGCGAATATCTTGCCGCTTTCGACGTAGAAGTCGATCCCTTTGACCGCCTGAACAGGCCCGTAGGATTTTTTCAGCCCGGTCACTTCGATGATATGGTCCAAATCAGCATCCCCCCGTTTTGATGGCGTTTTGTTCACATTGGTTGCATCGTATCATGCCGCGCGCCGTCGCGCAAGAAATTGCGATATAGATTACGTCCTGCGGCTGATATTTTACAGAATTCTGATGTGGCAGCGCATCCGGCGTGCGAGAAAAATCCCCCGCCGACAGCTGCCGACGGGGGACGCGGTTCCAGATAGGAACGATAATTCCGGTTAGTTGGTCTTGATCTTAAAGAGCGAATACAACGGGCAATACCCGAGTATGCCGGTCAAAAGGGGAATCAGGCCGATCAGGCCGAGCCAGCGTGCGCCGCCCGAGAGGAGAAACAGCAAGCTGAGCACCAGTACGCCAATAACGATGCGAATCCAGCGATCCACTTTTCCTACGTTGCTTTTCATGATAAAATCCTTCTTTCTGATTTGTATAAGTCGTCCGTCCGCAGCGCCCGCCGCGGAGCTGCTGTCCTGAATTTGTTACTTAAGCTCGACGAAGATGTCGTTTCCTTCCAGCTTGACGGGATACGCCGTCGCGTTGCCGACCTTCATGCTGATAAACGCAATCTTGGCGTTTGCAAGGGATTCGCCGGACGTTACGTCAAACGAAGCGCCGTGGCGGGGGCAGGTGACCGTCTTGCCGACGAGCTTGCCCTGCGAAAGGTCGCCGCCCATATGCGGGCATTTGTTGTCCAGTGCGTAATATGATCCGTCCACGTTTGCAATCAGGATCATATGTTGGTCGACAGAGAATTTCTGCATGGTTCCCGGCTGAATCTGATCGGCCTCGGCGACTTTGAAAACACCCATATCACAACCTCCTCACTGATGAATCCAGTATACCACGCGCGAAACGGAATACAGTGTGAAAGTTACAAAAGTTCTTGTTTTTCCGGGTGACCAGAGCACAGAGCGGATCAGCACGATCTGTTATATTAATAATGACATCAAAAAGGGCATGCAAGGATAGCATCGAGAGAAAAGGAGATCAAATAATTATGTTTACGGAAAAAGTGAAACAACTGCTGAACGAACAGATCGAAAAGGAATTCTTTTCCGCATACCTGTATCTGTACTTTGCGAACTATTATGAAGAGCAGGGCCTGAAAGGCTTTGCCAACTGGTTTACCGTGCAGGCGCAGGAGGAGCGCGACCACGCGCTGCTGTTCATCAAATATATGCAGAACAACGATATCAAGGTGACGTTCCAAACCATCGCCAAGCCGGACACGGCGCTGAACACGCATTCGGACGCGCTGCACGCATCCCTCGCGCACGAGCAGTATGTAACCGCCTCCATCCACGCCATCTACGAGGCCTCCCATGAAGCGAAGGACTTCCGCACGATGCAGTTTCTGGACTGGTTCATTCGCGAACAGGCGGAGGAGGAGACCAACTCCACCGACAACATCAAGAAGATGGAACTCTTCGGCTCCGACACCAAGGGCTTGTACATGCTCGATCAGGAGCTGGGAACGCGGATGTACACCGCGCCCAGTCTGGTTCTGTAAAGCGAATATTGATTCAAACACAGAGCCGCCGGTTTTTTCCGGCGGCTCTTTTTATCGCGTTGGTTGGGCGGCTTTAGCCGTCGAGCAGCTCGTCCACCTGCGCGCGCAGGGCGGCGTCGAAGTGGCTGCCTTTGCGCCAGATCGCGGTGAACGCATTTTCGATTGAAAAATCGCGCAGTTCGATGGCCCGCAGGGTTTTGTCGTCCAGCCCGTCCCGCACCGCCGCCTCATAGAGAAACGTAACGCCGTATCCGCCCGCGACGAGCGCGCGGATTGCGCAGATGCTGCCGACCTCGAGAATCCGGTCGAAGTCCGCAACGGAGCAGTTCCGCTCCGTCAGCCGCCGCTCCAGAATCTCCCGCGTGCCGGAGCCCGGCTCGCGGAGGATCAGACGCTCGCCATACAGATCGCTTAGCTGGCGCGGCTCCCGTTCAAACCGGCGGCCCGCACCGCAGACGGCGACAAACCGCTCCCGCGAATAGACGCGGCTTGCGTATTTTGTTTTGCGAAAATAGCCCTCGATCACCGCAAAATCCAGCTCACCGTCGTCAAGCCGCGCAAGCAGCGTCTCCGTGTTGTCGACGAGCATGCGGATTTCGGCGCGCGGGTGCGCGTCCAGATACCGCATGAGCTTGTCGGGCATGACATAGTCGCCGACGGTGCGCGTCGCGCCGAAGACGAAGCGCTTTTGTTCGCCCGCGTCGAGCTGACCGCGCAGGACGGATTCGTCGTAACGCATGGCCGCCGCGGCGGCGCGCAGGCGCTCCCCGGCGTCCGTTAAACGCAGCTTTCTGCCCTGATAGACAAATAGAGGCAGGCCGTAGCGCTCCTCCAGATAGCGGATGTGCTGCGACACCGCGGGCTGCGAAATATGCAGCTCGTCCGCCGCCCGGGTATAGCTCATCCAGCGGCATACGCACAGGAACGTTTCGACGCGATAGTCCAGCATCGGCATCACCTCGAAGAACAGTATACCATAAGAAAAACAAATGGACTCATTTATATTTATCAGGAAACATATGGGTATGTTTTGTGGTACGATAGGCGGCATGAAAGAAGATTTGAAACAGTTTCTATTAAAAAAAGGCCCTGGTCTGCTGCTTTGCCTCGCAATTGCCGTTTTTGCGTGGCTACTCGGGCGCTGGCTGCCCGTCGTCGGCGGGCCGGTGTTTGCAATTCTTACGGGGATGCTCGGCGCAATGCTGCTCAAAGACAAAACGGCGTTTGGCGCGGGCATTGCGTTCACGTCCAAAAAAATCCTGCAGGCGGCGGTCGTTCTGCTGGGATTCGGGATGAACCTTTTCGTCGTTGCGCAGACGGGCTGGATGTCCCTGCCGGTGATCGTCGCGACCATTACGACGTCGCTCGTCGTCGCGTTTTTACTGCAGAAGCTTTTGAAGATTCCGCAGAAGACGGCGGTGCTCATCGGGGTCGGGTCGTCCATCTGCGGCGGCTCCGCAATCGCCGCGACCGCGCCCGTTGTCGGCGCGGACGACGACGAGATCGCGCAGTCGATCTCCGTGATCTTCCTGTTTAACGTGATCGCCGCGCTGATCTTCCCGACGCTCGGCGGCGTGCTCGGCCTGTCGAACGACGGATTCGGGCTCTTCGCGGGAACGGCGGTCAACGACACCTCGTCCGTCACCGCGGCGGCGACCGCGTGGGACGCCATCCACGCGTCCAACACGCTGGACACGGCGGCAATCGTCAAGATGACGCGGACGCTCGCGATCATTCCGATCACGCTCGGGCTGGCGTTTTATCAATCGAGGACGAACACGCAGGACGGGGCGAAAGCGGACGTGAAAAAGATATTTCCGTATTTTATCCTCTACTTCGTGCTGGCGAGTGTCGTAACGACCGTCTGCCTCGCGTTCGGCGTTTCGGCGGAGGTGTTTGCGCCGCTGAAGACGTTGAGCAAATTTTTTATCGTGATGGCGATGGCGGCGATCGGGCTGAACACGGACTTCAAAAAGATCGTGAAAAGCGGCATCAAGCCGATTCTGATCGGGTTCGGCTGCTGGGTGAGCATTGCCTGCGTGAGCCTGCTGATGCAAAAGGTGATCGGCATCTGGTGAGCGCCATGCGCGGAGGAATCTGCTTGTCGAGACGCTAAACATGCGGCATAAACTCCGGCAAAGACCGCTATGTCCCCAGATACACCTTTTCGAGCAGCTCGTCCCGGCCCGTTTCTTCGTTGAAGCGGTAGAGGAAGAGCCAGCCGCCCGCGGTGTCGACTTTGTTTGCGCTGTCTACGATGGTATGGCGCAGCCGTATCGTTTGGATCAAAGAGGGCGTATCCGTACCAATATCGTACACGCGGATCGTTTTCCCATCGGCTGCCGCGGCAAGCTGAGCGGAGGCGTACACGAATGACTGATTCCGGCCGATTGTAAGAAGCGGTGTTTTCACTCCCGAAGCGACATCGACACGATAAAGGGTTTCGCCCAACATGCGGTTCTGTCTGAATATTCTGGTGGCGAGAGCATTCGCCCGGTAACTGCTTCGCAATCGCTCGGTGAAAACAAGAATATTGTTGCCGCAGTCAATTTGTGCATACAGACAGTCCGGGAGCGCGAACGATACGATATCGGATGCCATTTTTGTATCCATGTCATATGCAAAAAGGCCGCGCACGGATGCAAACAGAATGGTATTGCCGTCAACTCTGGCGATCCAGCGAGGAAAATCGGCGGCGTTATAGGCTTCAGCGGCAGAGTACAACCGGTCAATCGGCAAGGCGGGCTGCTGCCGTTTGGCGTCATAAACGCTCAAAGTTCCGCGCCCATAGAGCTGTTCCGCCGCCTCAGACTGGCCAAGCGCATAGTTACCGGGTACAAAATACAAATCATTCAGGCGGGCGAGATTGAATAGAGCCTGATTTGATTCCGTGACGGCGGAACGGCTGGAGTCCTCCAATAGCGCATATTGCGAGAACGAAATTGCCCGATTGTTCCGAAAGGTGACGACAGATAATCCGGAATCACCGTTATAGCCGACAATGTTGACAAACCGAACGACAACACAGCCGGAGTCGTCCAGAACAAAATCCCAAACGTTTTCATCTCTCAAATCGTCAGAATACGCACAGGTGCTCAAATAATCGACCGGGGTTTTGCTCCCGGACGTCAGAGAATACAGGCGAAACTGCCGGTATGATCCTCAGTCGTTTTCCGCCACGCCATGGAAGCCGGAATAGTAAATGCCATCATTCCGAACCTGAATGGCCCGAATGTCCTCGACCGGGAGTTCCAGACGGAGATCTGTGCCGTCCGCCTTCATGCTGCAAATACCCTGCGTGCCGGTCTCCGACGAAAGATAGTAAATGCGATCCGCATAGCAGGCGGCCTTTTTACCGGACGAAGAAAACGCATCGGATTTCAGGTTGGCGGAAAATGCGAGTGTGTCGAGACGATTGGCAGACGGTGTGCGAATGGTACAGCCGGCCAGCGTGAACAGCCAAAGAATTGAAATTGCGATACAAACCATGGACAAGGATGCGGTTTTACGGAATGCTGCGCGAGAAAATTTCTTCATACTTCGTCCTCAACCTCTAGAGTGCGTTTCTAAAAGCACGGTGGCACAGAACCGGTGTCCTTTTCACCGGTTTATCGTCACTGCAATCTTGAAATAGCGCTGCTATTCCAGCGGTTTTGTTCCTCAAATTGGCAAAAAATCC
>CAYLIG010000003.1:0-149390 GCA_964383635.1 uncultured Christensenella sp.
AACATCGATTTTTTCTCATTCAGTCTGGACTACGATTTGGGGGACACCTCAGTATCGTTGCCCGTCATACTCTTCACCTGCGCCGCGTTGAGCAGCAGCCCTTTGCTCGGTTCTGAGATATTGGCAAACCGTATTCCCGCCAGCCGGGCAATATCCTCCGTTGGATTCTGACTGCTGACATTCTGCTTCATACTAATCGTCTCGGGCCGTACGGTGCTGCCATAATCACCCATGACCTTGAGTACGCTTTCCATAAGCGTGCCTTTGCCGTTACGCGTCGTCGCGCCAAAGAGAATGAACAGGCATTCAAACCGCGTATCACCACTCATTGCATATCCCAACGATCGCTGGAGGAAATCTGCTCGTTCCCGATCACTGCTCATGATTTCATCTACGAATGCATCAAACCGTTCGCAATGGGCGTCAGGATCGAAAATGACATCCGAAATCTTTGTCAGTTTGTCATTGGCATCGTGAGGCAAGAACTCCTTTGTCTTCAGATTCAACGTCCCGTTTTGACAATTAAACAAATACGGATCCACGTCGAATTCTGTCATATGAACTGGGTTGACACTTTGGGCATCCTTTAGGATGATCTCCCGTGTACGTCGTATTTGCCACCTCCACCAGTTATCACCGAATTTTCTTTTTAAACCATCATCTTCAATGCCGGCGAGATACACCAATAAGATATCGGCGAGTTCCATACATATCTATTTCACCCGATAATGATAAAATCCAGCTCTTGAATAATTGTATTTGCAGTATAGATGGCCGCACTTTGTTTTCATGTCTTGATGACGGGACAAACGCGGAATTGATCATCCCGGATGGCGTGACCCAAATCGGAGACAGCGCCTTTTTCGGATGTTCGTTTACAAAGGTCATTATACCGAAAGGCGTAACAAAAATTGAGCCGTTTGCTTTCTCATGCTGTGATATTGAACAAGTTGATATTCCTGAAGGCGTAACCAGTATTGGAGAACGTGCGTTTGAATTCTGTGCACAATTAACGGATGTTTCTCTCCCCTCCACCTTAACGCAATTGGGATTCGCGCCCTTTACAAGCTGCTATGCACTGAACGAAATCGTCGTTTCACAGGATAACGAGCGTTTTCTGGTTCAGGATGGATTGCTGATTGACAAAGACGGCATGCTCTATCTTGCGCTGCCGAATAGCGTCGGTATATCCTGCAGCATTCCAGATGGAGTAACACGAATAGGCGATTATGCGTTCGAACTTTGCAGTACGATGGAAAGCGTCACTATTCCGGACAGCGTTCTTTGGATTGGTGACGATGCGTTCTGCGAAACGTCGCTGCAAACTGTAATCATTCCTGAAGGGGTCGAGTTCGTCGGGGAACAGACATTTGCGTTTTGCAACCTTCTAGCAGAAGTGCAATTTCCAGAGAGTATTCGGTATATTGGACGCAATATATTTCTGGGAAACGAAAATGTCGCGGTATCGGCACCGGAAGGCTCGTATGCTGCGGAGTTTGCGTTCGAAGAATCCTATTAGACTTCCAGCATTCAATGTTCGGTAAGTAAGCCTTGCCATCCATAAGGCAGGCGTAACGATTTTTATTTTTCGCGATGCAACTGTTTTATCTGGAAAGTTTTGTTGATGAAAAGCCGGAAGATTCCATTATTTACATAATCAAAAAACACTGCTATCTGGAGGCATTATGAAACACAAACTGCTCAAATCCGTGATCGTGCTTTCCCTCATATTGGCAATGATGACATCGGGGTGTTCATCGACAGCCCGCGTGATGGATTTGCTCCGGGAAGACTTGCTAAAAGGGGACCGTTCAGCCGCAATGGAGCTCTACGAGGAGAAGATTTCGGGTGACGGAGAAAAGATGACAGAAGTGAATCAGGCACTCCAATCCCTGGTTGAAGAGGCGTTGACGAAATACAGATCAGGTGAATGGGATTATACCACCGTGGCGAGCTTGCTTGAAGGGATTGCAGATTTTCCGGGAGCCGCCAAGCAAGCTATCGAAGCAATGGACGTCATCGACCGGAATGAAGCCGCGAATGAAATCCTTCGTCTTGCGGAAGAAAACAATAAGGCGGGAAACTACGCAGACGCAATCCAAAGATTGGAAAGCATCTCATCCGACCTTTACTGTTATGATGATGCGCAGACGATGTTGGATTCCAGTAAAGAAGCGTATCTTGCTGCGCTGAATGCTGATATCGAGTCGTATCTTCAGAAAAGCCAGTTTGAAGGAGCCTATGCATTGCTTGCAAACGCGCAAATGCTGCTGCCGGCTGAAGAATCGCTTGCAGAATTGCAAACGACCGTAGATGAAGCTTACAGCGCGGAGGCGATCAACCAGGCGCAAGAACAATGGGACGCGAAGAACTATGTCCAGGCGCTTCAGATCATAGCAAATGCCAGTCAAGCGTTGCCGGACAATGCTGCGCTGCAAGCGTTTTATATCGAGATCGGAACAGACTACGTGACCGCCGCACAAGAGCAAGCCATCGCGCTAGCGGAGACAAAGGATTTTGACGGTGCGATAGGATTGCTGACGATCGCGGTCAACAACTATCCTTCTGAAACGCTCAATACGCTGATTACGGAGTATCAGTCCTACAAGCCGCAACATCTGGCTGAGATGGATTATTTTCAAAAAGATGAAAATGGATTCACCGTTTGTACGGAGAATCTGAAGGATAATTTGGGGAATCCGCATACTTTTGTTTTGGGATCCGGTGACAGCGCTGCATGGAACGGTCCGGAGAACACATGGCAATCATATCGGCTCAACGGAAAATTCAATAAAATGACCGGATGCTTCTATATTCGATATATCAGCCGAGACAGAACAAAGACCGGGGTGCTGAAGATTTACGGCAACGACACGCTTTTGTATACATCTGAAACGGTGACGGGCGGGGTTGATCCGGTGTTTTTCGAAATTGATCTGACCGGAATCGACGAGATGAAAGTTTACATGGAATGCAACGGTTATGCCTGCGGATACTTTCAGATTGGGGATGCAACCCTCTACCCCATTACACCCTTTGATGAATAGCGTTGGCTCGATATCTTAATAAACTGATTTTGCATCCAACCATACACGATCCGCACGATTGTATCAGTTCGTGAGGGTTAGCCAAAAACATGAGCCCGTCATCAGATAGGCTCTTGTTTTGCGTTTGACGAAAAAAGCCGGCGAAGAGATTGCAACGAGTTCCGTCCGCAAAATGTTATATACGAGCTCTACGCCAGCTGAATTTCCCGGCAGCAGCCATGATCGCTATGTGAACTGCTATTTGTTATCTACCCACAGCGGGATGTCTTTTTGAGGCGAGTTTGCCTTGGCAAACTTGGAATACTATACTCGGTCTTCAACCACCGTGGATTCGCGCACGATGAGTTTTGGCAGCGTGATGAACGTTTGAAACTGCAAGTTTGGTTTTTTGATCTTGTCGATGATCATCTTTCCCGCCTGCATTCCCAGATCGTAGACATCGATGTTAACGACCGTTAACGGCGGGTCGGTGATGCGCGAGAACGGAAAATCGTCAAACGTCACAACCGCAATGCTGTTCGGAACCGAAACCTTGCGCGCGTTGAGCGCCCTCATGCAGCCAAGTGCAATTTCGTTATTGGCGCAGATAATCGCATCCGGGCGTGGCGAACCGGAAAGAAGCGCTTCGGTCATATCAAATCCACTTTGGCGCGTAGACTCACCACGCAGCAGCAGGTGCGCTTGAATGGGAAGGTGCGCGTCATTGAGCGCCGCTTTCGCGCCTTTGAGCCGCGCTTCCGATATGGCGTCCTGCTCGCGTCCGCCAATGTAAGCGATGCGTTTTTTGCCCGTCTCCAGCAGGTGGCTTGCCGCCAACTCGCCGGATATCGGGTTGTTGTTATCAATCCAGCAGAGCTTGCTGGGGAAATTCGGGGTGCCGATCACCACATGCGGGAACTCATACTTCAACACGATCTGTGAAAGTTCTCTTGTGACGATTGCCGCGTGAAAGACGACGCCGTCAACGCTTTTTTGCAACATGAGTTCTTCAACCGCACCACAATTGCCTTCCGCCATATCGATGAGAACCATGCTATAGCCTTTTCGCGCAAGCGCAAATTGAAGCCCCGACATGATTTCAAACATATGCGGATTCATAAACGCAGTGTCTCGTTCCAGCGTGGTAACAAACGCCACGCTGCCGGAAGCCTGTTTGGCGAAGTTCTGCGCGCGCTTGTTCGGCGTATACTTCAGCTCCTGCATTGCTGCGCGCACGCGCTCCATAGTCGCTTGCGAAATGGAGTATGAACCATTGATCACCTTGGAAACCGTAGCCGTGGAGGTGTTGGCAAGTTTTGCCACGTCTTTGATCGTTGCTGCCATCCCCTTCGTCCTCCTAAACCGGTTTCTTGATGTTTCGCTTTGATTATATCTTCACCGCAGTGTTCTTGCAATCCAATAACCGAACGGCGCGAGCGTTTCTCCATCAAACCCCTCCGAAAGCAGCGCTTCGCCTTCGCGCAGTTCGGCCGGCAAACCAGCCGCCCGATCCTGCGCGTTCAGCGCGATCACGATACGGGAATTTTCATCCATCCGCTCATAGCAATAGAGCCCGGCTTCGGTCAGACGTGTGCGGAATTCGCCCGTCCGCAGACAGGCGTATTCGTTTCTCAGCGCGATACACGTCTTAAAGAATGCTGTCAACTCATTTCCGTCAAACCGCATTGGCGCGCGATAGTCTTGTTCTAAAAGGCCGGTGATCCCCTGCTCGTCTCCATAAAAAATCGACGGCGCACCGAAAAAGGTGAGCATAAACAGCACGGCGAGGCAATACCTGCGAACGTCCTCCCCGCAAACGGAAAGGAAGCGCGGCACATCGTGACTATCCAGCAGGTTGAGCTGCCCGCAGGTCAGGTTTTTGCGGTAACGCATGCGCATATCTGTCACGCGCGCGTCAAACGCCGCGGCGTCGATATCCCCGCGCGCAAAGAAACGCTTGCAGTGCTTCATCATGTCGTAATTCATGGTGGAGTCAAACATTCGCCCGTCCAGCCAAAACGGCGCGCTCTGCCAAACCTCGCCGATGATGGCGGCATCCGGCTTGATCGCCTTGACCGCACGGCAAAAGTCCATCCAGAAGCGATGGTCCACTTCGTCCGCAACATCGAGCCGCCAACCGTCGATGTCGTATTCTTTGATCCAGTATGTGCCGACCTGCTGAAAGTAAACCCTTACTTCAGGATTGCCGGTGTTGAGCTTTGGCATGAGCCGCTCATAAGCAAAACATTCATAGTTTGGAATTTCATCCCCCGTTTCCGGTCGGACAACAGGAAACGTCAGCGCATAGAACCAATCGCGATAGCGTGATGCTTCCCCGTTTTCCACCACGTCCTGAAACGCGAAGAAATTCCAGCCGCAGTGATTGAATACACCGTCGATGATCACGCGCATCCCCCGCGCGTGACACTCCGAAACGAGCGATCGAAAATCCTCGTTGGAACCAAAGCAAGGGTCTATTTGGTAATAGTCCAGTAAATCGTATTTATGATATTCCCCCGCTGCAAAGACCGGGTTTAGATAGATACAGTTGAAGCCAAGATCGGCAATGTAATCGAGGTTTTCGCGAATGCCGTTAATCGTGCCGCCGAGTTTTCCGCGGACAGGCAGACCCATGAGCTGCCCCTCACACGGCTGCTTGGAAATTCCGCGCTTCTCGCTGGCAAAACTATCCGGAAAGATGTTGTATATCACCGCGTCTTTCAGCCAGCGCGGCACATCCGCAATATCTTCGCGGCGATTGTAAGGCAGCTTGTAATACTCCGAACGCTCGCCAACCACCCGGTCGTAAAACAAGTCTCCGTAATACAGCGTTGTCTCCTCGCCGGATGTCAGCTCAAAATAGTAACAAACGCGCCGATAGGGGCTTGTGAGCGTCACCTCAAACCAATCAAACAAGTCCGTTGTTGCAACGCGCTCCATCTCCGCGGGCGTAAAGATCACGGGGTTGACACGGCAGGCCGTGTCCCCGTAAAACAAGCGGCAGCGCGTTAGGTTATCCCTCGCCGCGCGAAGACGAAAGACGATGTGCTTTTCGTCTATCCCATGGGCAAAGTTCGACATTGGTTGATGCAGTATTGCGTCTTTTTTGATCATAGGTCCCTTTTCTATCGGATCATTTCCCAAAAATCAGTCTTTATTCTGTCAGGCGCCGGTCCCGATCGTTCGCTTTATCCTTTGACCCCGCCTGCTGTCAGGCCGGAGACCATATGCCGCTGAACATACAGGAAGATGATGAGAATCGGCAGTGAAACAAGCAGCGAAGCCGCGGCAAACACCGGCCAGTTGCCGGACATCTCGCCCGCCTGGAGCGAATACAGCCCCGTCGCAAGCGTATAGTGTTCCGATCCGGTCATAAACGTGATGGCATAGATATATTCATTCCAAACATAGATGAGCACCATGACGGCGGTTACAATGATGGAAGGTTTCGCAAGCGGCAGTACGATCCTGCGGATGATCTGCAGCTCGCTCGCGCCGTCAATGCGTGCCGCCTCCTCGATGTCATACGGGATCGTATCAAAATAGCCCTTCATGTTCCATAGCCCGAACACCGCCATCGTTCCTGTGTAGACGATGATTAACCCAAGCCGTGTGTTGATGAGCCCCAGCGGATTCATGAGTTTATAGATGGCAAACATGGACAAAAGCGACGGGAACGCGTTGAGCAAAACCAGCATGTTGAGCAGAGTCTTTCGCCCGCGAAAGCGCATGCGCGAAAACGCATATGCCGCCGGAATGGATACGCTCAGCGCGATGGTAACCGTGCAAAGCGCAATGATTACGCTGTTTTTCAGCCATACCAGCACGGCTTGCTGTGTGAATACCGCCTGATAGTTTTTCAGCGTAAACGCCTTTGGTATAAACGAGAAGTTTGCGGAAAGCAGGCTGTTGTTTGCGTTGAGCGAAACGGACAATGCATAGAGAATCGGAATCAGCGTCACAAAACAGAGCGCAATGAAGAAAACCTGCAAGGAGATCACCTTTGCGCCGGTGATCACTTTTCTTTTTTGACGCGGTGTAAAGCTCATGTGCGTTTCCTCCGCATCTCTTTGTTGGTCATCAGCGTAAAACCGATCATCAATAGAAATATGATGATTGAAACCGCCGAACTGTAGCCATAGTTACTGGTGATAAACGCGTTTTCATAGGCATAGGTCAATATGGTATGAATGTTCGCGCCGCTTGGCGAACCCGCCTGCTGCGTGAGCAGATAGACAACGTCAAACTGCTTAAAGGTTGTAAACACCGTAATGATGACGGCGGGGCCGATGACGGATTTGATCAGCGGAATTGTGATGTACGTGGTCTTTTGCAAGCGCGTGGCGCCGTTGAGCAGCGCCGATTCATACAGGCTTCGATCTACGCTTTGCAGCGCACCGTCGATGATCATGATCATAAACGGCAGCGCGAGCCAGAGGTTGACTACCGTGCAGCACAAAAAAGCACTCACGTCATTTGCCAGCCAGTGCACCATGTCGAGTCCCAGCTTTTGCATCCATTGATTGAGCAGGCCAAAGGTGGAGTTGAACATGCCCGTCTTCCACAGCAGTATGGAAACATACCCCGGCATCGCCCAGGGAAACATTAAAATCGTCTTATATATCCCCCGTCCTTTGAGGTTTGGCGAGTTTAGCAGCGAAGCAAGGCCAAAGGCGATCACGAGCTGAAGCGACATATTCAGCACCGTCCAGAGAACCGTTCGAAGCAGCGCTGCCAGAAAGCCGGAGTCGAAGACAAACAGCGCTTCCTTATAGTTTTTTAACCCGACGAAATCAAAATTGAACCAATGGTAGAGGTTCATATTCGTCAGAGAGATATACATCGTATACAGAATTGGAAACACGACAATCACGAGTATCAGTGTCAGCGACAGCGCGCTGTAAAGATATGCACGTTTGTTGTCGTTTCGCTTTTCCATCGGTTCCCGGCCTCCCAATTGTTTTTCGCCCGCGCGAATCATGTTGCGTTATTGCATTGCGGCAATCAGTTGCTCCGCCTTGGCCTGATATTTCGTCGTTTCGGTTTCGACCACGCCGCCGGACATATTGACCGCAACGAGCAGATTGCCCATCACCGTCCACATCACGTCCATCTGCGGAATGTTGGGCATGGGTTCCGCGGTCTGCGCAATCGCCCGCATGGTTGTCACCATCGGGTCTTCGCTCACGCTCGGGTCATCGTAGGCCAGCATATTTGCCGGCGCGCAGCCGCTGGCTTTGGCGAGATCGATCCCGATCTTCGGGTCGGTCAAAACATTGAGCACGCGCGCAATGGTATCGTGTTTTTGCTCCGCCGCGACTTTGAGCACATGCACGCCCTGCACGCCCGTATACGGCGCGAGCGGCAAGCCGGTTTCGTCCACGATCGGCATCGTTGAAAAGCCGAGGTTGATTCCGGCCTCACGCGCGGATGGCACAAGCCACGGCCCGCCGATGGTCGAATCCGCCATGCCTTCTAAAAACAGCGTATTCACGGTGGAATATTCGCTCTCTCCGGGCATATACTTCAAAAACTTCTGGTGATATTTCAGCGCCGCGCGCACTTCAGCCGAATTCAGCTGCGGAACGCCGTCGTTGCTGATCAGTTTGCCGCCAAAGCCGTTGATCCACGGGATGCTGTAGTAGGCGGTGCTGTGCTGTTCCACAAAGCCGTAATGTCCGCCGGAGGTGTTTTCCTGCATATAGCTATAGAGCGCTTCCGTCGTTTTCGGCACCGCGCTTTCGCTCATCAGATCCTTGTTGTAGAGAAACAGCAGCGTCTCAAAATAAAGAGGAAGCTGATAAAGCGTATCCTGATAGGTGGCGGACGCAATGGTAACGGGAAGATAGTTTGCAAGCGTCGTTTCATCCACAAAGTCGGTGATTGGCGCGAGGATGCCAAGCTCGGCATAAACGCCGATCTTATCGTGCGCAA
This sequence comes from uncultured Christensenella sp., assembly GCA_964383635.1. Taxonomy (GTDB): domain Bacteria; phylum Bacillota; class Clostridia; order Christensenellales; family CAG-138; genus UBA7703. The sequence continues at coordinate 8,961 of CAYLIG010000003.1, forward strand.
AGAGATATAGATCCGGCGCCGCGTTTGGATCGTTGCCGACAAGCTTCAGCGCCTCCGTCAGGCCGTCTTTGCGAACAAGCTCAACGGTAACGTCCGGCAATGCTTCGGCAAACGCCGCCTGCAGCACCTCGACCACGGCGTCCTCCTTATCGTGCCAAATGACGATATGATTGGTATCCACCGTCTTGTTTGCGCAGCCTGCAAACGGCAGCATTCCTCCGACAAGGCTCACGACCATGACCAGAAGAAACAAGCGTTTTGCAATCGTTTTCTTCATGGAGTCCACTCCTCTTCTCACTGAAGTTGAGCGGGCAGAAGGCTGCCCGCTCGTATCACAGACCTATTTCGTGCCGTTACGCGGCCTTTTTCTTCTTTTTCGCGATGGCGATTCCGCCAACCGTTCCGCCGCCTGCGACGACAGCAGCAATTGCGATCCAAAGCCACGTGAGGTTCGTCTGCACGGGTTCCGCCGCAGGCGCTTCTTCAACGGCCTTCTCCGGCACGGCAGCCTCTTCCGCGGTCGGCTGCTCATAGCTGAGCGTGTAGCTGCCGTCCGCATCCACAACCACCCAGAGTTCCTTGGCCTCAATCTCGATATCAGCGGTCTGGATCGCGCCGGCATTCGCGTTGACGATCAGGCGATTGACCCACATCGGCAGACCGTAGCTGTACCAGCCGTCCCCTTCGTCAATCATATCGGCGCCGGGCCAGTTTGTAAACACATTGGTTCCGTCGGGATGCGACCAGGACCAAACGCAGGGCATTGTCCAGCTTGCATCGACTTTTGCATGCACCGTAAAGGTCGGTTCCGCGGGCTTTTCGTAAGCAACCGTCGCTTCTTCCGCGCTGGCAACCGTGACCCAAAGGGCTTTGCCTGCCTCAATTGCGCTGCCGGAGGTCTGTATCGCGCCTTCGTTGGCGTTGATGATCACGTTTTCCATGTTCGCCGGAATATCAATGGCATACCATCCGTCGGTCTGCAGTTCCATCACAGCTCCCGGCCATGCTTCAAACGCATTTACGCCGTCGTTGGTCCAGGCCCAGGCGCAGGGATTCGTCCAGTCCTTTGGCACCTGCGCATACAGTTTCACGGTCGAAACATAGACCGGCAAATCTCCCGTCGTCTGCTGATCGTAACTCACGGCGAACGTTGCGCTTTCGCCTTCAACCGTTGCCGGTGTTACGGTAAGCCACATATTGTTCGGCTCAATCGCGCCGTCGCCGGTTTGGATCGTGCCTTCATTTGCGTTGATAATTACGTTTGCCATGGTTTTCGGGATAAAGATATAGTACCAGCCCGCGTTATTCGCATCCGCAGTCATCTTGCCGCCCGGCCAGGCATCAAACGCGCCTTTGCCGTCCGCATCCCAGGCCCAAACGCAGGGATCCGCCCAATCTGCCGGTACATTTGCGTAAACAATCACAACGTCTTCCGCCGTCAAAAGAGCTGCTTTCGGCTCTTCATAGGGCACATATGCGGGCATGTCGCCGGTGGTCAGCTTGTCGTATCCAACGGTTGCGCTTGCGTCCGCAGCAACCGTGATCCAGAGGTCTTTTGCTTCGATTGCATAGTCGCTCGTCTGAACTGCGCCTTCGTTCGCGTTGATAATCACAAACGCCATAGTGTCCGGAACATACATATAGTACCAACCCGGATTCGCTTCGTCTGCGGTCATACCAGCGCCCGGCCAGGCGGAAAATGCGCTCGCGCCATCCGCATCCCAGGCCCAGATGCACGGATTTTCCCATCCTTCGGGTACTTGTGCGTAGACGCAGATGAAACCATCCTCTGCCAAAGCGCTCATCGGGAGCAGCGCAATAAGCATCAGAGCCGATAGCAACAGCGCCAAAAGTTTCCCTGTCCGTTTCATGATGATCCTCTCCTTCAGTATTCTTTTGTAATGTTGTCCTTAAACAATAGAAATTTGAGGCCGATTAACAATATCAATATATCATCGCGGTACAGTGTGAACAAGGAAATTTTAAGTAACCGTTTTCTCAAAACGTGCCCGAATTATATATCTTAGTCCGCAAAAAATGTAATCCCCATCAAGCGAATCGAACGTTTGCATTATTTCGAGTTAGGATTGCCGCTCCTTTGCCGGGCCTGAGCCAATTCAGTCAGGTGCAAAACGTAATAATGAAACGTACCATTGGCTAAACATCGCAGCAACTGTGCCGCTACCGATCAGACGGCCTGCCGCACAGGCGGCAACGCAGCCGGATCCAGCGCAGGTAAACGGCACCGGATTTCGTCCGCACAGCGTTGTTTCACGCCGGCCGAGGTGGAACGCTGCCGATTTTCATGATACAATTCCTATTAACCCATGAATGCTGCATGATCGTGAGAATTGTATGAACTGTGATGTATCCGTTGCTTGCTGCGAAAGCTACGATCCAAAGGCCGTAAAGGACGCGCTGATTGCCGCGCTTGCGCCCATCAACGGGCTGGCTTGGGTCGTTCCCGGCATGAAAATTGCGGTGAAGGCAAACTTAATGATGCGCGTCAAGCCCGAAAAAGCGGCGACCACGCATCCGCAGGTGGCCGTCGCGCTTTGCGAGCTTCTCATCGAACGCGGCGCCGATGTCGTATTGGGGGACAGTCCCGGCGGGCCGTTCAACGCGGCGTATCTGGCGCAGATTTATAACAGCGCGGGAATGCGTCAAATATTGGAAACCGGCGCCTCGCTGAACGACAATTTTTCGTTTGCGGAACGATCCAATCCGGATGCCGTCGTGGCAAAGGAGCTTCAGATTACGAGCTATCTGCTGCAGGCCGACGCCATCATCGATCTCTGCAAGCTGAAAACACACGGCTTGATGTCGTATACGGGGGCATGCAAGAATCTCTTCGGCGCCGTGCCGGGTATGCGAAAATCCGAATATCATTATCGATATAACACGCGCGAAGCCTTCGCCGATATGCTGGTGGATCTTTGTGAGTTTTGCAAACCGCGCCTGTCCATCGGAGACGCCGTGACGGTGATGGAAGGGAACGGCCCCTCCGGCGGCACGCCCCGCCATATGGGCGCGATTCTCTGTTCGTATAACGCGCACGCGCTTGACCTTGCGGGCGCGCATATGATGAATATGGACATCACCAGCGTTCCGACCCTTCATGCGGCATTCGAGAGAAATCTGATTCCGCCGGACGTGAGCGGGCTAACGGTCTACGGCGATCTCGAATCGTTTGTGATTCCCGACTTTCAGCTCACCCCGCAGCACAACGTTACCCTTTGGGGATCCAAGAACGCGCACTTGGCAAAAATCCTGTCGCGGTTTTTCGCCAGCAGCCCAAAGATCGATCGCGACCGCTGTGTCGGCTGCGGCGAATGCGCGGCGATCTGCCCCGCCGCCGCAATCCGCATTACGCACAGGCGCGCGCATATCGACACGAAGAAGTGCATCCGCTGCTTCTGTTGTCAGGAATTCTGTCCCAAAGGAATCATCCGCGTCCATCGTCCGCTTTCTGCGCGTTTGATCGAAAAACTTTAAAAAGCTATTATTAAAGCTATCATCAAAAAGCTGTCATAAAACGCCCGCTCGGTTTTGAGCGGGCGTTATTGTCGCGAAAGAAAGCAACTATTCATTTAATAAAGAAGTACCCTCAATAATAGATCGGCTTATCGCCTTGAATGGTGTTTTGCACCGTATCCTTCAGGCAGCGCAACGCGCCCTGAAAGTCCCGTTTTTCGAGATAAGAACACAGCGCGTCGGTGTTTTCATAGAGTGCGGAAATGCCGTAAAGCGTGCAGAAGCGAATCCACAGCGTGCGCGTCAGCAGTTTGAACGAGCTGAATATAACCGGAAGAAATGTATTTCCGGAAAAGAACGCCAGCTGATGCTGGAAGGAAAACGCATGACGAACCGCATCGTCGCAATTCTTTGCGCGGCCGATTTCTTCGGTTGCCGCGCGAAGCTGCGCCAATTCTTCGTCCGTAATACGCTCCGCGCAAAGCTCTACGGCAAGGGTATCCAGCGCGATGCGAAGCTCCAGAATGGAGCGCACCTCGTCGCGTCGCAGTATGCCGCCGTTGTAAGATGTGATCGCCAGAAAAGTCTCGATCGTGCCGTCCCTGCGATAATCGGCAACAAATGTACCGATCCGCGGGCGGATGACCAGAAAGCCTTTGCGGGCGAGTTCAACGATGCCGGCGTTCACCACCGCGCGGCTGACCTGCATGGATTCCGCCAGCTCCCGCTCGGGCGGAAGCCGGGTTCCGACCGGCAGGCCGCCGGAGAGAATCATGGACTCCAGTTCCTTGATGAAGAGTTCTTTCAGCGTCGGCGCGCTCAGTTTGGAAAATTGCATTTGTCTTTCCTCCGGCAAATTGATATTGGTTCAACCACATGCCACATAAAAAATAATAGCACATATCTGTCAATATGGCAACAAAAATCGGCCAATCTCCCTTTATTTATCGATATATTTCTATCTTTTATTGACGCATCAAATTCACAATGCTAGAATATTAACGGTCGATAAATTCTTTGGTTGAACCACAGTGTTTCATATATTGCCGGTTTCAACCCAATGCACGTCAAGGTACATCCTGCATTCATAATTACGCAAAAGGGAGAAGTAACGATGTTTGTTTTCAATTATGCCGAGGGTGCGACCGTCGTCTCGTCGCTGTTGGTCTGGCTCTGCGTTTTTTCGGCGCTGTTTGCGCTCAACGAAGTGTCCCGCCGCTTCAAGTGGGTAGGATTGCTCTTCTTTGTCGTCCTGCCCGTCGTGCTGTCCGTGCTGTGGTTTACGGTTTTGCGGGATCGCACCTATACCGACTGGTTTCATCTTGCGAAGGTTTACTCGTCCACCATTGGCTGCATCGGCTTTTGGTGCATTCGTTATCTGCACGGCAAGCGCAAGGACGGCACCGCCTGGCGCCTCTCGGAAAACAAAATTGCCCTCTGCTTCCCGCCGCTGATTCTTGCAATCAACATTCTGGAAGCCTGCGTGCGCGACGTTCAGGTCGGCATCGACTACGCGGTGATGGCGCTCGACAAAACAGCGGATTCCGCCGTCATGCTGATGGGCGGCCCGTGGAACTACATGAACGCCATTGCGGGCATATTGAATATCGTCACCATCACCGGATGGTTTGGAATCAGTATTCGCAAGGTCACGAAGCGCGACGGCAGCCGCGATATGCTCTGGCCGGATATGCTGTGGTTCTGGATTGTCGCATATGATATCTGGAACTTTGCCTACACCTACAACTGCCTGCCAAACCACTCCTGGTACTGCGGTCTGGCCCTGCTGCTCGCCCCCACGCTCTGCGCGTTTACCGTCGGCAAGGGCGCGTGGCTTCAGCACCGCGCGCAGACGCTGGCGCTTTGGTGCATGTTTGCCCAGACCTTCCCGCTGTTTCAGGACGCGGGCATGTTCCGCGTGGATTCCACCTACAACCCCACCATCTACTTCGTCGTGAGCCTGCTGGCGCTTGTCGCGAACATCGCCGTGCTAGTCTACATGATCTACAAAGCCCGCAAGACACAGCGTAATCCATATAAAGAAGATCTCTACGTCGGTCTTGCGGCGTATCAGAAGATCAGGCAGCTTGCCGAATGACAGGAGAAATCGAACATGGATAAATTCCGGATACTGGAAATCAAGCAGAGCGTGTTTGAGAGCAACGACCGCGAGGCGGAGCAGCTGCGCGCCGAAATGAAGACGCAGGGCGTGTTTCTGCTCAACCTCATGTCCTCGCCCGGCGCGGGCAAGACGACGACGCTGCGCGGCACCATCGCCCGGCTGAAGGACGAATTCTCCATCGGCGTCATGGAGGCCGACATCGATTCCGACGTCGACGCCCGGGCCATTCAGGAGACCGGCGCCAAGGTCATCCAGCTGCATACAGGCGGCATGTGCCATCTCGACGCGGGCATGACGCGGCAGGGGCTGGATGGACTCGGCGTGGAGGGAATCGATCTTGCGATTCTGGAAAACGTCGGCAATCTCGTCTGCCCGGCGGAGTTCGATACCGGCGCGGCCAAGAACGCCATGATCCTGTCGGTTCCGGAAGGCGACGATAAACCGCTTAAATATCCGCTGATGTTCACCGTCTGCGACGTGGTGCTGGTGAACAAAATCGACGTCCTCCCCTATTTCGACTTCGATCTGGACGCGGTGCGCGACCGGGTAAAAAAACTCAATCCCAACGCAGCGATCATACCGATCTGCGCGCGCACCGGAGAGGGTCTGGACGAATGGGCCTCATGGCTGCGCCGCGAGATTCAGGCCTGGCGAAATCTGTAGCGGTCGGGCGAGTAAAGCAACGACGCGGCAAAGACATAACCCGCAATCATCATGTAAAGGAGACGGCTACCATGGCTGAAACGATAACATCCCCTAACACCGGAGAAAAAAAGCGCGAGGGCAAGCCGAAGATACTGGCTCTGGCCAACCACATCGGGCGAAAAAAACCGGGCGCGAAGGATGCCTACGATTACGACGCGCCGGAATATCGGATACTGGAGCCGGTCGTTTCCGACGACATGGCCGAGGTTTGCATGACCATGGCGATCCGCGAAAAGGTCACCGCCGAAACGGTCGGCGAGCGAACGGGCCGGCCCGTCGAGGCGTGCCATGCGCTGCTGCTGGAGCTGGCGGACGCCGGCGTTTGCTTCGTCAACACGATAAACGGCAAGGATACCTTCTGGTATGATACCTGGGTTCCCGGCATCATGGAGATGATGACCAACCATCCCACCAACGCCAAGAAATATCCGCAGATCGCCGAGGCGTTTGAAGCGTACGGGCGCATCCGCGGTGCAAAGACCGCGGGCATGACGCCGGTCGGCATCGGACTGATGCGCGTCATCCCCATCGAGAAAGCCATCGACGGCGAGAGCCGCCGGGCGTCCTACGAGGAGCTCTCCAAGCACATTGAAGAGCACGACATTTTCTCGGTGTCCAACTGCTCCTGCCGGACGGTGCGCGAAATCATGGGCGAGGGCTGCGGACACCTCAAGGAAGACATGTGCATCCAGATGGGTCACGCCGCCGAATACTACATCCGGACCGGACGCGGACGGCAGGTTACGAAAGACGAGGTCTACGAGATCCTGCGCCGCGCGGAAGAGAACGGCCTGATGCACGAAATCCCGAATCTGGACGGAGACGGGAAGACGCATGCCATCTGCAATTGCTGCGGATGCGGCTGCCTTTCCATGCGCACGGCGGAGATGTTTTTAAACGCCGACATGGTGCGCTCCAACTACGTGTCCCAGGTGGATCGCGAGAAGTGCGTGGCCTGCGGCCAATGCGTTGAAAACTGTCCCGTAAACGCGCTTCAGCTTGGGCAAAAGGTCTGTTCCTCCCGACCGGTCGTCGAGAAGATCGTCCGCGAGGATACCCCCCGCGATACCGAGTGGACGCCGGAGCACTGGAACCCGGAGTATCGTACAAACCGGAAAAACGTCGTGGATACCGGCACCGCGCCCTGCAAAACCGAATGCCCGGCGCATATCGCGATTCAGGGCTACATCAAGCTCGCCGCGCTGGGCAAATACACCGACGCGCTGGAGCTGATTAAAAAAGAGAATCCGTTCCCCGCGGTCTGCGGACGAATTTGCAACCGTCGCTGCGAATCGGCCTGCACCCGTGGCGACGTCGATGAGCCGATTGCGATCGACGACATCAAGAAATTCATCGCCGAGCAGGATCTGGATCAGGCGCGCCGGTTTGTGCCGCAGAAGCGCCATCAGTACGGCAAGTCTATCGCGGTCATCGGCGGAGGCCCGGCGGGGCTTTCGTGCGCCTATTATCTGGCGATCGACGGCTATCGCGTGACGGTGTTTGAAAAGCAGCAGCGTCTGGGCGGTATGCTCACGTTTGGCATTCCGTCGTTCCGGCTCGAAAAGGACGTCGTCGAGGCGGAAATAGACGTGCTTCGCGATCTGGGCGTCGAATTTAAAACCGGCGTCGAAGTAGGCAAAGATGTGACGATCGACGAGCTGCGGAATCAGGGCTATGAAGCCTTCTATCTCGCAATCGGCGCGCAGGGCGGGCGCCGTCTCGGCATAAACGGCGAGGACGCCGAGGGCGTGCTTTCCGGCATCGATTTTGTGCGCCGGGTGAATCTGGGCGAGCCGGTCAAGCTGCCCGGCAAAGTGATCGTCATCGGCGGCGGCAACGTCGCGGTGGACGTCGCGCGCACGGCAAGCCGCCTGGACGCAGCGGAGGTAGCAATGTATTGCCTCGAGAGCGCCGCGGAGATGCCCGCGTCTCCGGACGAAGCGGAGGAAGCCGAGCAGGAGGGCATCCGCATTCAAAATAGCTGGGGCCCGGCAAGCATCATCGTGGAGGATGGACGCTTAAAGGGCGTCAAATTCCGCCGCTGCGTCTCGGTCTTCGACCAAAACCGTCGCTTTGCCCCGGTTTACGACGACAGCGACACCATAGAGGTGGAAGCCGACTGGGTGCTGCTGTCCATCGGCCAGTCCATCGAATGGGGTAATCTGATTTCAGGCACCAACGTGGAGCTGAATCGAAACGGTACGGTTCAGGCCGATTCGTTTACCTATCAGACGGCTCAGCCGGATATCTTCGCCGGCGGCGACGCCTATACCGGCCCGAAGTTTGCAATCGACGCGATCGCGGCGGGCAAGCAGGGCGCCGTTTCCATCCATCGATTTGTCCAGCCCGGCCAGAGTCTGGTGCTCGGGCGCGACAGGCGCGAATACAAGGCGCTCGACAAGGAAACGCTGGAGTTGAACAGCTATGACCGCATGCCCCGCCAGCAGGCTCCGCTCTCCGCGTCCGCGCGCGGCTTTACGGACCAGCGCGGAACCTTCACCGAGGAACAGGTGCGAAAAGAAACCGAGCGCTGCCTCGGCTGCGGCGCGGTTGTGGTGGACGAGTTTCTGTGCGTGGGCTGCGGCCAGTGCACCACCAAATGCAAGTTTGACGCCATCTCGCTCACGCGGCGTTATGACGGCGCTGGCGTGTCGCTTTTCGATATGAAGAAGGTCATCGTGCCGCACGTGATCAAGCGCAAGGCAAAGATTCAATTGAAAAATCTCCGCAGGGCGTTTCGTAAGGCGGAGCAGCCCCATGCATGAACTGGGCATCATCGCCGAGGTGGTCCGTGTGGTAGAGGACATCGCCCGCAAACAGAACCTGACCAAGGTCGAGGCGCTGGTGCTGCAGATCGGGGAACTGTCCTCGGTGATCCCCTATTATGTCGAGCAGTGCTATCCGGCCGCCTCCTATGGCACGATGCTGGAGCATACCCGGCTGGAGATCGAAGTGCTGCCGGGCAACGGGCGCTGCAAGGCGTGCGGCAAGGTGTATAACATCGTGCAAAATCATCACGTATGCCCCGCCTGCGGGGAGTCTTCATACGAACTGCTGGGCGGGCGCGAGTTCATGATTAAGGAAATCGTTGCATGTTGACGACGGCGAGACGGCATTGAACAAAGCAGAGATACAAGCCTATTTTGATATGCACGCATCCGAGTGGGATGCGCGGATGGTTCGCTCACAGAGTAAGATCGACGCCATTTTAGAAGCCGCCGGCGTTTGCCAGGACGCGCGGGTGCTGGACGTTGCCTGCGGCACGGGCGTGCTGTTTGAGGACTATCTCACGCGCGGCGCTGCCGAGGTGATCGGGGTCGATCTCTCCCCCGAGATGGTTCGCATCGCGCGGCGGAAATATCCGCAGTCCCACATTCATGTTTACTGTGCGGACGTGGAAGAGGTGGATCTCGAACCATCGTTCGACTGCTGCGTCGTCTACAACGCGCTCCCGCATTTTCAGGATCCGGGCCGGTTGATCGAGCGCCTGTCCCGTTTGGTAAGGCCGGGCGGGCGGCTTTGCATCGCGCATGGCATGGGGCGCGCCGCGCTCATCCGGCATCACGCCGGGCGGGCGGCCGCGATTTCACGCCCGGTGCCCGAAATCGCGGTGCTCTGCGCTCTCTTCGAACCCTGGTTTTTGGTGGATTGTTCCCTCAGCAACGACGAAACATACATCGCCGCAGGCATGCGCAATCCATGACCCGGAAATCGCAGCTCAATGCCCAGTTTCTCAACGAATAGAGCAAACACTGGCTATAGTATCGCTTCAGGAAGGTTGATTCAGCTAAGCACTCACGAACCGGATCGTGAGTGCTTTTTCTCTGTGAAAGGCTCAGTAAGTCTTTGTCCTGCCGCCTTTTAACCCGTATTATTCTTTGAAGAACGCCTCGAATTTCAGATATGTAACCCATTTCATCCGTTCATGGTTTGCTTTTTAAAATCCATCAAAAACACGAGAAAAGCACAGTCTGCAATTAGAATTGCCTCCATACCCATCCCGAAAAAGCAGGCTCCCTAGAAGCGAAAAGATAGCAAATGAAACGGCGTCATATCCTTACGCGGCGCGAATGTATTGAATTGATTCATAATTATCCGCGTTCTCGGCATGCACCTTCATAAATTCGTAAGCGCGCTGATGGAAATATACCTGGGCTTCATGCATGGTCATCCCGTCTTTGGCATAGATGGGGTCGCTGAGAACGACCGTTCGCGCCGGCGTTTGAACGAACCACAGCAGCCCCTTCCTTTTACGGAATGTGGTCACCATGGCGATCACCGGCATGTTGAACTTTGCAGGGTATTTAAACGATGCATCGGAAAACTGCCGGATGCCGGTGTAATACGGCCAGATATGCGCTTCCGGATAGATGCAAATACATCCGCCCTGCCTGCACCTGATTTCAATCGCATCCATAAACTTTCGAAGGCATCCGATTGTTTCAGGCACCGGAACTGCCCCGAGCATCAATACGATGTTCTTGAGCCCTTTGATCGATACGGCATCCGGATTTGCAATGATATACGTTCTTTTCGGCGCGGCAGCGACGTGCGGCAGAAACGAGTCGCTCCAGTGCGTGTGGTTTCCATACAGGAAGAATCCCCCTTTTATCTGGCGAAGCGCCTTGCGATTGACGATTTTCGTTCCGTTGACGAAGCGAATATACGCCCATGCAAGGGGGAACGCGACCAAGTAATAAAGAAGGAATGCCGGAACCCGAAACAGCAGGCTGTTATGAATGTACGGAAACTTCGCATCCACTTTCCGTGTCTTGATATTCGTCCCCGCAAAGTCGTCCGTCAAATCCGAGTAGTATATCGTTCTGCTTTTTTTGAATTGCGGCATAAAGCATATCCTCCATATTGTCCATGCATTTTTCAGAATCAAACCTGGTCGCAAACCGCGCGTACTCCTTCCCGCGTTCCGCTTTTTCCGTCGGATGGTCAAGCCAGTAATCGATTCTGGAGGCAAGGTCGCTTGCGTCATTCATCCGAAAGAGATTGTCCGGCGACAACGCGAAGAAGCGAGTAGCGCTCTTCGGAGAATCGGACGAAAGAATTACTTTCCCGCACGCCATCGCTTCAAGGCATGCAATGCCCTCCGCCTCATAGCGGGCGGGATGAACGTAAAGATCCGCATAATTGACAAGTTGCGCCATTTCGTCCCGCGAAAAAAAATGAAAAACAGGCTGAATAGGCAAGCGTTGATCGGCATATGTTCGCAGACGTTTCTCCATTGGCCCGCTGCCGGCAAATATGAGCTGAATCTGATCCCGATGTTTGGAACGGCTAACACCATCCATGAGTACCTTGTGTGATTTCTCCCGGCTGTATCTGCCGGTATACAAAATTACGAATCGATCGCGATATGCTTCCGGTTTCTCGATGGGCCTTGGAAAAAATGATTCTCCTACGCCGTTGGAAACGATGCAGTGCGGAGTCGATATCGTATTGGATTCAAAAAGGCTGCACATCATCGGGCTCACAAAATGCACATAGGAGCAGTCCCGATACAAAAGGCGATACCATATTTTATACGTCAGGTGATTCACTATATTCAGATGCTGCAGGAACAGGTGTGTCGTCAGGTTTTCAGCAAGCGCGTGACACCCGGCCGTATAGGGTATGCCAAGTTTTTTCGCAATTTTTGCCGCTGCTACCCCGAGCGAGTAAGGCAACATAATGTGGACGACATCCGCGCCGCGCATCGCTTCTGTCAGGATCTTTCCGTCCGCCTTTGCGAGCTTTACGCCGTTTTTAGCAACATATCTGTTCAAAGGCCCGAAGTTAATGGTCGGTACAATATAGTAACCCGGTACACCCCGTTTTTCTTCATCAGAACACACCACGTTCACGTGATGCCCGCGCGCGCTCATGCTTCGAATAAGATTCATAGCCGTAATGGTCGTGCCGTTGTTTTCCGGTCCAAGAACGTCACACACAATCGTAATGTTCATCGTAACTCCCCCCCATCAGGTTTTTCGTTGTTGGATATGATGTTATGGTACTTCGGAACGCCATGTTCGTCACCCGACCGTTGCAATCCCTGTAAATAGAGTGCAAAACCGCCGATTCTACTGACAGTAGAGTGGGTAAACCGTCTGTATCGTACGGCGTTGATTCTTTGCGATTTAGGCGTATAATAAGAAAAAGCCCGTTAGGAGGTGCCCGCCGGATTATGGAGGATATTAAACAGATCATAGCAGACAACATCACCGGGTTAAGAAAAGAAATGCATTTAACGCAGGCTGAGTTGGCTGAAAGAATGGGCTATACCGATAAGGCAATTTCGAAATGGGAGCGCGCCGAGTCCATTCCCGATATCGTAACGCTCAACGAGTTTGCCGATTTATGCGGCGTAACGCTCGATTATCTTGTCAAAAAAGAACATCCGGAGAATAGAGCCGCGCTTTCCAGGCAAGCAAGAAGCAACCGTCTGGTCATCTCGCTGCTGGCCGCGGCGGCGGTCTGGCTGATTGCCACAGTGTTGTTTGTATATCTGAAAATTTTCGGCGTTGCCGATGTATGGAAAGTTTTCGTTGGCGCCGCCCCTGTAACGATGATCGTATTGCTGGTGTTCAATTCCATATGGGGCAAAACGAAGCGAAATTACGTGATCATCTCCGTGTTGGTATGGTCTACGCTTGCCTTCGCCTATTGCATGCTCATGCAATATAACCTGTTTTTGATTTTTCTAATCGGCATTCCAATACAGGTAATGGTCATACTTTGGTCGAAAATTAAAACATACAAGAATTAAAACGTACAAGAATTAAAACATGCAAAGCATGATGCCGCGATGCATTTTGACTGCCGTTCAACTCTTCCTTTCAGTTCTCGCAAATTACAATCAGCGGCGCGCCTGGATAACCGTCCGCGTACACTCAATTTTTCTCATCCAGTGTGGAGTACTATTTGCGGGCATCCCAATGATATTTTGTGCCGATATTAGAGCTATTTCAGCACATTCACCATATCATTAACAATAAAAATCCGACCGGCCCATTCGCTGACCAATCGGATTTACCTGTAAAACTGTGATAGCGGACAATCGCCTTTTAATCATTTCAGTTTGTTACTTTGACAAGCAGCCTTCCAGATACGCCTCGAACTTCGGCGTCCACCAGAGCAAATAGCCCGCGCGGGTCGGATGGATGCCGTTTGCCATGTAGAGGGCGTAGTCCTCCGCTGAAACCGCGTTCATGTCCGCATCGTTCCAAAGATCGAGCACACCGATATCCCACTTCTGTTGAATCTCCAGCAGCAGATTGACCATATCGCCGTATGTTTCGCTGTCATATTTCGTGCCGGTGTAGACGACCACCGGACAGTCCCAGGTTTGTCTTGCATAGCGGATAATATACTCGATCGCGCCCGCAACGGTCGTCCGCATTGCGATAGAGTAAAATGCTCATGCAAATCACGGTGGCACTCAGGATGAGTCCCAGAATGAAATAGAGCCGCAGAATATAATTGCTTTTCAGCTTTTCTATTATCGTTCGACGCATACGATTCCCAACACCGTTTTCTGCGATCATTCTATGATGATATCGACGATTCTGTCAAATGGCTGTTTATGATCGATTTGTTGTACAAGCGCACATTCTTGATTGCGTGATCGCAAACCTAATACAGCCTTTGCCCGGAAGACTGCATGTGTATTATGATTACGCGTATATCATTCTCGCCGGATTATACCCGGCTTACGCGCGTCTTAATGTGTTTGCGCGATTGTATCGCTTAGCGAAGGGGTAAACCAAAACAAGGGCGCGTCTGACGATGTGCCCTTGTTTTGATTCGATGCGGACTGTTATTTAGAAGCCGACGCCCGTCCCTGGGCCGATAACAAATCGGCAAACTTTTCCGGTACGACCGGTCTGCTGAAATAGAATCCCTGCATCTCGTCGCAGGACTGGCCTTTTAAGTAGTTCATTTGCTCAATTGTTTCTACGCCTTCCGCAACGACCGTAAGGCCAAGCGTTTCTCCCATGCAGATAATGGCATGGGCAATGGCCTTGTCTTCCGAATTTTCCGGGATATTGCGGATAAACGAACGGTCGATTTTCAGTGTGTCGACAGGAAACTGCTTTAACTGGGCTAACGATGAATACCCCGTTCCGAAGTCATCAATTGCCAGCCGCACGCCCATTTCTTTGATTTTCAATAGAATCCCGACCATTTTCTTCGGGTTGTTCATGATCATACTTTCCGTTATTTCAAGTTCAAGGAGCTGGGGATCCATACCGGAATCGCGCAGCGCCTCTTCAATATCTCGCGGTAAATTGCTGTCGAGCAGCTGCCGCAATGATAAATTCACCGCCATGCTGACCGGTGGAAGGCCCTGCTTTTGCCAGGCCGCGTTTTGAGCGCACGCTTTTTTCAGCACCCACTTGCCAATCGACACGATGATTCCGGTTTCTTCCGCAACCGGTATAAATTGTGTTGGCGTCACCGCGCCTAGTTCGGCATTTTGCCAGCGAAGGAGCGCCTCTACGCCCGTTATCGCTCCTGTTTTAAAATTCACTTTTGCTTGATAATGCAAAGAAAGTTCGTTCTGCTCCAGCGCCAGCCTCAGGTTTCTTTCAATCGCCAAACGCCCCATGGAGAGCAGCTGTAAATCCTTCGAATAAAACTGAAAGTTGTTTTTCCCTTCTTCCTTTGCGCAATACATGGCAACATCGGCGCTCTTCATCAGTATTTGCGAGTCTTCCCCGTCCTTCGGGAACAGACTGATTCCGATGCTGGCGGTTACGCGGCACTCGTCGCCAAACAGGACGATCGGTTCATAGGTGCTCGATAGTATTTTGCTCGCAATGCGCTTTAGATCGCTCGATTTACGAACGTCTTCAATCAGGATTACAAACTCATCTCCGCCCTGGCGGCTGACAACATCCGATGCGCGCAGCGCGTTGCTATAGCGCGTCGCGATTGTTTTTAACAGTTCATCTCCGGCATCATGCCCCTTCGTGTCGTTAATGGTTTTGAAGCGGTCAAGATCGACAAATAGCACCGCCAAAGAGGATTTATTGCGTTTTGCAGATAAAATCGCGTGATCCAGAAGCTGCGTAAACATCGATCGGTTGGGCAGCCCCGTCAGGCTGTCATGCGTGGCGAGATATTGGATCTTCTCTTCCGCTTTTTTATATTCGGTAACATCTTTGGACGCGAGTACGAAACCCAGCCGCGTATGATAGCTGTCGCAGCATTCGGATATCGACAGAATGATCGGAATATTCACTCCGAACTTGGAAAACAAATTCGTTTCCGCTCCGCGTATTGGGCAAAGATTCAATAATTCGGAAATATTATTCGCCAACCGCCCTTCAGAAGAGAATATCTTATCCAGCGATTCGCCTACCAATTCATGTTCGTTATATCCAAGCAGCCTTTGCGTTTCAGGATTGATGCTTAATATTTGTCCGCTTGGATTTGCGAGAATTACGGAATCCGCAATTGTTTGAAAAAGATTCTCGGCAATGAAATACGGGGTTAACGTCAGAAGTTTGTATTTAACGATCGCATAGAAAATTCCGACGGACCAAACAGCTCCCGATATCGGCGTTATATCCGGAATATCCAATTCAAGAACAGAAGTCACCACCATGATGACCAGACCGGCCAATAAAGATATCGCCGAAGTCAAAACGAGTACCTTGGCCTGGTTTTTCTCTCTCAGCGTGCTTGCTGTTTTTTGGAATCTTATGCTGAATATAATGCAAACGACGATATACATAACGATATAGACGATTGACCCAAAAAACCAAAGGGAATCTGTTCGAGCGGATATGACCCAGCCATTCGCTCCATGGTAATAGTTTTTTACAAAAAAGTCGATGAGCACTTCCGCAACTGAAAAAACGATACCGGGAGAATACAGGATTGCATACATCCACCATCGGCTTAAGAACTTTTCATTTTTTGTAAAGAACAGGAAGAAATGAAGGACAGACCCTATAAAGAGATAGCACCCAACCGAACTGAGCTTATACCAAAAAGAACACGCCGCCTCGGTTTGTGCCGAAATGTACAGCGCTGATGCGAATGACCATAGAAAAAGGCATAAATTCAAAGCTAAAAACAGTTTGTTCAGGCGTGATTTTTCATCCAGACGAAAAACTTTGATGCCCAGCACAATATAGATTACGGAAAGAATCGTCAGTATTAACGAAAAAATATTCATAATACCTCCAGTAATCACATTCGCAAACTGCTTTTTTTGTTTCGCTCTATATTTTCTACATCATATCATATTTATTTCACAATATAACAACGTATGTTTCAGTCTTTCTCCTCAAATCAGCTCCGCAATGGTAATTTTGCGGGGTTTTATCAAAACAGGACCCATCTGATGATGGCCCTTGTTTTGATAAAGCGTGCTTATTGAAGCATCGATTCCTTCTTATTTAGTCCGATCTTCTCTTGCATGAATGCAATATGATTAAATCAGTCCCTGCGCGATCATGGCGTCCGCTTCCAAAAATAAACACGCCCGCGTCCGTTAGGATGCGCGGGCGTTTTCATTTGTCAGATAATCCCCTGCGCCATCATGGCGTCCGCAACTTTGGCAAAACCAGCGATGTTCGCGCCCGCGACGAGATTATAACCAAGTCCGTTTGCTTCGGCCGCCTTTGCCGAGTTGTTGTGGATGTTTGTCATGATCGTGTGCAGTTTTGCGTCCACTTCCTCCGCACTCCAGCTCAGACGCTGGCTGTTCTGGCTCATCTCCAGCGCGCTGGTTGCAACGCCGCCCGCGTTCACCGCCTTGCTGGGCGCAACGATCAAATGCTTCTGCTCCATCAAATAGTTCAGCGCGTCGTTCGTCGTCGGCATATTCGCCACCTCGATGTAGTACTTCGAGCCGGAAGAAGCGATCTTCTTCGCGCTGTTGAGATTCACATCGTTCTGCGTGGCGCAAGGCATATACACATCCGCCTGCACACCCCACGGCTTTTCGCCGGGGTAGAATGCGCAGCCATAGCGGTCGGCATAATCCTTCACCTTGTCGCGCCCGCTGGCGCGCATTTCTACAAGATAATCGATCTTCTTTCCGGTCACGCCATTAGGATCATAGACATATCCGTCAGGGCCGGAAAGCGTGATTGCCGCCGCGCCCAGTTCTTCGAGTTTTTTCGCCACGCCCCAAGAGACGTTGCCGAAGCCACTGAGTGCAAACGTTTTGCCCTTGATCGTGTCGCCTTCATGCTTGAATACTTCGCTGACATAGTATACTGCGCCGTACCCCGTCGCCTCGGGACGGATCAGGCTGCCGCCGTAGCTCATGCCTTTTCCGGTCAGCACGCCGTTTTCAAATGTGCCGCGGATTCTGCGGTATTGGCCGTACAGATAACCGATTTCACGCGCGCCGACGCCGATATCGCCCGCCGGAACGTCCACATCCGGCCCGATATGCCGGTACAATTCACTCATAAACGCCTGACAGAAGCGCATCACTTCACCGTCCGATTTGCCGCGCGGGTCGAAATCGCTGCCACCCTTCGCTCCGCCGATCGGCAGGCCTGTCAGGCTGTTTTTAAACGCCTGTTCGAACCCTAAAAACTTCATGATGGACAGATTGACGCTCGGATGAAATCGAAGTCCGCCCTTATACGGCCCGATTGCGCCGTTGAACTGCACGCGATATCCGCGGTTGACCTGCACTCTGCCCGCGTCGTCCACCCAGGTCACGCGAAATGAAATCGCGCGCTCCGGCTCCGCCATGCGCTCCAGCAACCCCATTTTTTCATATTCCGGATGCTTGTTCACCACCGCTTCCAGCGAAGAATATACCTCTTCCACCGTCTGCAGAAATTCCGGTTCGTTTGCGTTTTTCTTTCGAATGTCGTTCAGTACCCGCTCTATGTAAGCGTTCATGATATTCTTGCCCCGCTGTGTTCCATTCTGTAGAAATTTCTTTATTAGACTGCACTAGAAAATGTTAGCCCCAGCATTTCATGAAGCTTATGCTCCAGCGCAAACAGGCTCTCCGTCTCCAGACGCGCGTTCTGGTCGAGTTTTCGCGCATCCGCGCTGCGGGTAATGAGTTCCATCGGAAGCCCGATCAGATTCATGTGGTACTTCGCGCTCACAGGATAAACCCGCATTTCAATCATTGCGGCAACAGCGAGCACATCCGCAAGAAGTTTTGCCGTGGCCTGCTCGCTTTCCAGATGCGAAATCAGCCAGCCGTAGAGTTCCGGATGATAATTTGCCATTACGCCGCTGTATCCCGCCGCGCCGTTGATCAGGCTGTCGTAGAGCGTCGCCGCGTTGGCGTTGAACAATTTCAGCGGCGTGCCTTTGGAGGCCTCCAGGCGCTCGCGGATACGGTCTTTATCGCAGCAGGTATCCTTTACAAACACCAGCTGCCCCGACGGCGCGTGACGCTTGATAAATTCCGTGCTTAACAGCCTTTTATATGGATGCGGACATTCGTAAATGCCAAACGGAACCTCCGGAAACGCATGAAAAATCGTCTGAATATTCTCTTCGAGTACAGCTTCGCCAAGTCTCTGCGGATCAAGCGTATTGCTCACAAGAACGTAAGCGTCGGCGCCGGTTTTCATCATCGCTTCAATGCCGCGCTTCTGTTCGTCCATGTTTGGCGAAGTGTGGCCGGACGCAACAACCGGAATACGCCCTGCGCAGCTCTCGACGACGCAGCGACCTATATCTTCCTTTTCCCGATCGGAGAGGTAATGCATTTCGCTCGACTGGCAAACGGCGAAAATACCGTCGCAGCCGCGCTCGATATACCACTCGCACATTGCGGATATCGCCCGGAAATCCGGTCGGTTCGAATCGGTAAAAGGTGTAATCATCGTCGGCCAAACGCCGTTGGGAATTGAATTGGTCATGTTAGCAATCTCCATATCTGAACATTTATTGAAACTAAATCCATTACGCGGGCAAGATATCATTATCGTTTTTTTACTGCCTGTATGCGTTTGTCTGAACATTTATTGAAACTAAATCATTACCCGGGCAAGATATCATTATCGTTTCTTTTTTACTGCCTGTATACGTTTGTCTGAACATTTATTGAAACTAAATCCATTACCCGGGCAGGATATCATTATATTCGTCTGTTTACTATTTTATGCGTTTATTGGTCTGTCGTTCGATGGACTAATTGGATGGGAAGCCGGCAGGAAAAGCCATAGAACAGCTCGCCGGAACACAGGCCGCTTTTTTGCTCCAGCTCTTCCACCGGAATCTGTTTTCCGTCCTGTTCTCCGAGAAAGACGGCGACGTCACCGATTTGCACATTCGGAATATCCGTTACGTCGACCATGACCTGATCCATGCAGATCGTACCAAGCACGGGTGCAGATTCCCCGTGAATCAGTACGCGGCCCTTGCCGAGAAACGCGCGCGTATAGCCGTCCACATAACCAAGCGGCAAAGTCGCAATCCTGCTTTCACGCTCTGTAACAAATTTTCGTCCGTAGCTGATTGCCGTACCCTGCGGCACCGTTTTGATATAGATCACCTTTGCCTTAACCGAAAGGATCGGCTGCACGCGTACCGTGTTGCGATCCGTTACGCAGGCGGGATAACACCCCCAGATGACCGTACCGGGCCGCACGGCTTCATAAAACACCTCGGGTAAACGATAGATCGACGGACTGTTTGCAACTGTTCGAATCGGAATGGAAATACCCGCGTCGGACAGCATTTTATAAAATCGGTCGAATCGCTCTTTTTGTAAAAAAGTGTAAGCAAGGTCCGGCAGATCCGCGGAAGAAAAATGGGAAAAATACCCGGTCAGCGCGACATTCGGCAAGACTGCAATCCGCCTGATCTCGGGCACGGATGATTCACCGGGTAAAAAGCCGATTCGCCCCATCCCCGTATCGACCGCCAGATACAGCTCGATCGTAACTCCCGCTTTAACCGCTTCGTCCGAAACAGCTTTGGCAAACGCGTAGGTCGAAACGAGCGGCGAAACGCCAAGGCCGACCGCAACGTCCGCATACTCTTCCGCAATCAAGCCCATCATGACGATTTTGCATGTAATGCCCGCATCCCTGAGCTGTTTCGCCTCCGCCAGCGTCGCAACGCCGAGCAGATCCACGCCGCATTCCAGATATGCCCTGCTGATGATTACAGCGCCGTGTCCGTATGCGTTGCCCTTGACAACGCCTATGATGCGGCTTGACCCTACGCGCTTTTGAACCGCGCGGATATTCCCGATCAGCCGTGTGTGGTCAATTTCAACCCAGGCCGTTCGCAACAGTTCGTCATACATATTGAACGCGCCTCAATGATGCAGAATAACCGATAAAAACTGGTTCAGGCGCTCGTCCTGAGAGGTTTCAAAGAAGGATTTCGTGTCGGTATTTACGCGGATTTTTGCGTTTTCCAGAAAACACACGCGCGAAGCAACTTCTTTTGCAAACCCCATCTCATGGGTCACGATGATCATCGTCATTCCCATTTCGGAAAGGCGGCGCATGGAGTCGAGCACTTCGCGGATCATCTCCGGGTCGAGCGCGCTCGTCGGTTCGTCAAAAAGCATCAGATCCGGTTCCATCATCAGCGAACGCACAATGGCGACCCTTTGTTTCTGCCCGCCGGAGAGCTGATGCGGATATGCGTCAATCTTATCCGCTATTCCAAAGATTTCAAGCTCTTCCATGGCCTTTTTCAGCATCTCGTCCTTGTTCTTATGCTGCGTCTTAATCGGCGCAATCAACAGGTTATCGCGTACGGAGAGATTGTTGAATAAATTGAACTGCTGAAACACCATTCCAATGTGCTTCCGGATTGAGTTGAGGTTTCTGTGGTCGATCTTTGTTCCGCGAAAATAGATTTCTCCGCCATTGATCTTTTCCAAACCGTTGATCGTACGAAGCAGCGTGCTTTTCCCGCCGCCGCTCGGTCCGCAGAGCACGATGACGTCGTGTTCGTATACCTCAAGGCTCACATCGTCCAGTACGGTGAGATCTCCAAATTTCTTAGAGACATTTCGCATTGACAGAATGGTTTCACCATGACCCAGTCCTTCAGACATTGACCTCACCCATAATCCTTTCCACAACGGTTTTTTCCAGTTTTTTGCCCAGCCAAGTTAAGAAGTGGCACATGGCGAAGAAAATAATCAGAACATATGCATATATCTCTAACGGATACGAATATTTCGGCAGAAGCAGCTGTGCGCGGCGCACCACATCCATGCAGCCGATCGTCGCCGCAACGGCGGTGCCTTTCACAAGCATGACGATCTGCCCCATCAGCGCCGGAATCGTAACGAGTAATACCTGCGGTAAAATGATGTTGATGATCGTCACCGACAGCGGCAGGGACATCGATCGTGCGGCTTCCCATTGACCGCGATCAATCGAAAGCAGCCCGCCTTTGACAATCTCCATCATGTATGCGCCTTCCACAAGCGATATTGCGAGTACCGCTATCCAGAACTGCGTGCCCATCGTAAAATAAGCGTAAAAAAACAAAAGAAAGATAATCGTTGGTATTCCGCGGCAAACCATCGCGTACAAGCCAAGAATTTTGTCGATGACGGGAAGTTTAAAGCTGCGGACGATTCCAAATACCACGCCGATGAGAAGCGCGAACAGCAACGAAGCGCCAATCAGCTTCAGCGTCATCGGCAGTCCTTTTTGCAGCAGCGTTTGAACGAAAATCGCATACCGATCGAGCATCGTCATGCCGCGCGCACCCCCTGTCGCTTATCGTTTTTCGTAACCAATTTGCGTACACCCTGCACCAGCAGGAACAGAGCAAAATAGATCACCGCGCCAACCAGATAAGCCGTCGTCGGGTTGTAGGAATATGTATTGATCTGGTTGCATTCATAAGTCAGTTCCCAAATGGTGATCCACATTAAGAACGACGTATCCTTGATAATAATTGAAAGCATATTGATGACGGAATCTACAACTTTTTTCCATGCCTGCGGCAACAGGAAATAGATCAGCGTCTCAAACTTTGAAAATCCGAGCGAATAAGCCGCCTCGCTCTGGCCTTTGTCGATACTCTGGAGTCCGCCGCGAATGATCTCTGCAACAAACGCACCGTCGTTTAGTACAAGCGCGATTACGCCCATTACCCCCGCGGAGACTGTAATATACCGGGAAACACCATAAAACAGAAAGTACATCTGAACAAGGAGCGGAGTTTCCCGAAAAAACGTCACATAGCCTTTTAATATCGGGCCAAACACTTTCGGGTTTCTAAACGTGATTGAACCGATTAAAACGCCCCACAGAATGGCGAATACAATGGCAATCGCGGCAAATTTCATGGTTGTGAGCGTACCGCTCAAAAACCGCGGCCAGTATTTTACCAGAATACTCCAGCTAAACGTCATAAACGTACCTCCCTAATTACGTTCGGCGGGCGGTGCATATCCGTCCGCCGAACGTCGCATTCCCTCTCGTACTTATTAATTAGTAGGAAAGGCCATCGATCGGGACCCACTCAAAGCCCATCCACTTCTGATACATGGTCGCATAGTCGCCAAACGCCTTTAACTTGGTGAGATAGAGGTTGAATACATCCACCGTGCTGTCGCCGTCGGCAAACGCAAACCCGTAGAGGTAGGAGTCGCCAACATCCGAGAGGATGCGCAGGTTCGGGTTTTCGGTCATCGGGCCGGCAAACACGATGCTGTCGTCATATGCGCAGTCGATCACGCCGCTGGCCAGGGATTCCTGCCAGGTGCCGAGGGGCAGAACAACGATTTCCGCCTGCGGGAACTGCTCGGCGATGATCTTTTCATAGACCGAGCCGGCGGCGATGCCAAATTTCGTTCCGGGCGCCTGCAGGTCTTCAAACGACTGATAGGACGAATCTTTCGCAACACAAGCTCTCGCGGAATCGACGAGCCACGGCGCGGAGAAGTCGATCTCCGCCTCGCGATCGAGGCGCATGTTCATGTTCGCCGCAATGAAGTCGACCTTGCCCGTGTTGACCGCGGTCAGCATGGCGGACCATTCCAAGATTTCCCATTTCACCGTAACGCCCAGTTGTTCGGCAAAACCGTTGACCAAATCGGGAATGAATCCTGTCGGTGCATCAGATCCTGCATCGGTAAAGCAGATGTTCTCGATTGTCGGGTCTACGCCAACCGTCATATATCCTCTTTCGAGAATACGGTCATATGACGTCTGCGTCTGCGTCGCCTCTGTGGAGCTCGCTGCAGTCGAGCAGCCTGCGAGCAGTGCGGCCATCATTGCCACAATCAGCAATGCAGCGATGATCTTGTTCTTTTTCATTGTGCGTTCCTCCCATAAATTTCTATTTATTCGAAGCAGATGTTTGCCAACTGCTGGAATACAGATTCGTCTTTTTATTCGAAGCAACCGTTTGGTGACTGCTGAAATACAGATCTGTCTTTTATTCGAAGCAGATGTTTGCCAACTGCTGGAATACAAATCCGTCTTTTTATTCGAAGCAGCCGTTTGATGACTGCTGGAATACAGATCCGTCTTTTATTCGAAGCAGCCGTTTGGCGACTGCTGGAATACAGATTCGTCTTTCTATGTTCGGTTCTGCTGCAATTTCATCCAATGAACGGCATTCGCTTACCTGCCTTGGCTGTTTTATTTGGCATGCCGTGTGATAAAGGTGCACAGGCGTTCCACGCCGCCGCAAAGCATATCGTAGGGGGTTCCATAGGAGATGCGAACCATCTGTTCGGCAGACTTTCCAAACGTTCCTCCGGGTGCGACCGCAACCTTTTCCTCCTCCAGCAACTTCAAGGCAAAATCCAGTGAATCCATCTTGCAGGAGGATATGTCGAGCATGATATAAAACGCGCCTTTGGGAATGACGACGGGAATCTGCGCCTGCTGCAAAAGCGCAATCGCGGCATCCCTGCGCCTGCGATACTCTTTTACGCTCTCCGTCACAAAATCCTGCGGCCCTCGAATCGCCGCCTCCGTAGCAACCTGTGCAAAGGAGACCGCGTTTCCAATCAGCATGACCATCACCTGATTGATCAACGACACGATCGGCTTTGACGCGATGGCATATCCGATTCGCCAGCCGGTCATTGCATATTTTTTGGATGCGCCGGAGATCAATATCACGCGTCCGTCCTTGTCCAGCGGATAAAAGGAAGTGTGTTCTCCTTCGTAAATCAGGAAATCATAAATCTCGTCCGCGATGATGTACAGATCGTACTCGACCGCGAGGTTCATAATCATCTCCACCGTCTCGCGGCTGAATACGCCGCCGGTCGGGTTGCCAGGCGTGTTCACCATGATCGCCTTTGTTTTCGGAGTAATGCAGCGCACGAGCTCCTCGCGCGTCGGCTCAAATCCGTTTTCCTGCTTCATCACGTAATATCGCGGTACAAGACGGTTGCTCAACACGCACATGCTGTAAACAGGCCAGCTTGGATCCGGAACGAGCACTTCGTCCCCGGGATCGCAGATGGAACGCAACGTTGCCTCGATCGCCATCACCGCTCCTCCTGTGACGACAACCTGCTCATACTCCACCTTGCAGCCCAATTTGTTCGTAAAATCCTCCGCAATGGCCTCTCGAACGGATTTGATGCCCGGAACAGCGGTATATTTCGTAACGCCGTCCAGCATTGCCTGATACGCCGCGTCACAGATGTGTTTAGGTGTCTTGAAGCTCGGTTCTCCCGTTTCCAGGCGGAACGCGCCGGGAATATAACGCGCAGCTTCCTGAAGCTTTCGAATGCCCGATTCCGGAAGATTGCTGATCGTGCCGGATAATTGTTTCATCTCTGGTTGCCTCCAAGTAGTATTACACTTCGTCTCTCTGTTGATCGGAACAGAGAGCATTAGAATTCTTTTTTCAGCGGGTCATCTGCAACTGCGCCGGCAGGCCGGGCATTCGTTTAATACAGCCTCTCCCGCATACGGAATGCGGCGTCCTGCAAGATTCCGGCAAATTCCTGTATCTTTTTCTCGGTAAAGTTTGCCATCGGGCCGGAAATGCTTGTACCCGCAATCAACTTCCCGTGTGAATTGTAAACGGGAACGCCTACGCACCGCAGACCCGGTTCGCGCCCGCCGTCATCAATCGCATATCCACGATCCTTGCAAACTTGCAAGTCCGAGATGATCTGGTCATAATCCGTCACGGTCTGCGCAGTATACGGTTTGCGTTCCTTTGTAATCCGATCCGGCCATTCCTCCTCTGAAAAGGAGGAAAGCATCGCTTTTCCGATTCCGGTGCAGTACATCGGCGCGGTTTCACCCAGTATTTCACGATATGGCATAACGCTGAGCCTTGCTCTCGGGTGGATGACATACAGATACAGCACCATATCGCGGTACGGAATGCCAAAGTACACGATTTCACCGCACCGCCAGCTGATATCCTGCAAAACATCGTAAACCGCTCTCGGATAGCCAAGATGTTCGTTCACGATGAATGAATACTGCAGCATTTTCAGTCCAAGGCAGTATTTCCCGCTTTCTTTCTGCTCGATATACCCCATCTGCATAAGTGTTGTTACAATATTGTGCACATTGCTTTTATTCAGTTCGAGCATTTCAGCGATGCGGGAAATGCCTAATTCAGGCTCGTCGACAGAGAAACACTCCAAAATGCGCATTGCCTTTGCAAGGGATTTCACTTTTAAGTCTTCCTGAATATCCATAAATCCTCTCCGTTGCTATAAAATATTTATGAATACAATGATCGCATTTTTATGTCTTCGGATCAAGTTGCCAAAGGTTTTGAAGGTTACCTTTGAGTTTTATTTTTTTGTTTGCGTTTATGACTTTTGATTAGTCCGTTGAGGTTTTTAAGAATTTTAGTCTTTTGTTTGTCGTTTTTGTTCTCTATTGTAGAACGCTGTTCTCTATGTACTTCACGCGTTTAATATATCATTACTCAATTCCGAATGTCAATATGTTGAAAACTGTTTTTAGGTTGTTCCGTGATTGTATTTCGCGCCGTTTTCAGATCTGTCACCCAGCGTCATTCTAAGCAGCGAAACGGAGAAGAAGCCATCCGTTTGGATGGCTTCTTCTCCATTCGCCTGTTTGCCGCCATATCGCAAGCGGCTTTGAGTCCGTAAGATTGGATCCGCCCGGCGGTTATAATCCGTGGTACTTCAGTCGATTTCCGGCTTGTCCTCCCAGTGCGGATTCGTTACGATATAGTCTTTTTCCTGCACATAGTGCTCAAACCAAATATAATGAACGACTTTCCCTGCGTCCGCGTAGAGCTGGTGCGCTTTGCCCGCCTCGACATAGCTGATATCACCGGGCTTTTGTGTAATTTCTTCGCCCTCTACATTCAGTTTCATATCCGCGCCGTCCAGAATGATATTCCACTGCGCAACGGCGGGATGTCCGTCTTCAAACGTTCCGCCGCCGACACTGGACTTGCACACGCCCATCAGGCAGCGGTTCAGGCGCTTTGTTGCAAGAACCGTCCAGCTTTGTGTACCTTCCGTCTTGCAGGACTGGCAATATTCCTGCGCAAGGCTGATCGGCAGAAAGTATGGCAGGGCAATGTGGAATTTTCTATAGACTTCCATGTCGCTGTCCGTCAAATCGACAACCAGCTTCGTATAGACCAGGTCGGTCGTCGCATGAATCGAGAACGCCTCCCCCAGCTCAGCAATGAAGAAAGACAGCTCCGTGATATTGAACGCCTTTTTAGGCGTCGTAATATAACCGGCTCCGTTTGTAAAAGACAGAATCTGATGCGCCTTGTTATATGTCTCCGGTGTTATCGTCGTGCCCGCCTTAATCGCGCAGCGAAACACCCTTATCATTGGGTAAATATCCTCCAAGACCTGTGTTTCAGCATAACCGTCTTTAAAATTTAAAACGATATCGCCGTTCTTCACATTTGCAATTGCCATTTTCTCTTCTCCCCAGTTCTATATTTTAGTAACGTCCATACGTTTGTACGGCATACATCGCAGCGCGCAGGCTGGTAAGTTTTGTGCCGAAATTCACCGATCCCGCCGCGTCTATTTTCAAACCGCGGGTATTCAGCGCCTTTGCCATTTCGCAATCGCGTCTGGTTTCGGCTATGATCTTCTCTTCTTCATTATTCATCAGGTGCATCGGATCGAGACATCCGTCAACACGCGTATTCGGCATATATTTCCGAATCTGATCCAGTAAAACAGTCGGTCCAAACTGAACCGCCGTCAGATCAAGCCTCGACAGCACGGGAATCAGATGTGCCATGGCCGAATCGGAGTGCTGATAGCGGCAGTACACGTCCCTATCGGGACAGGTCGCTTCGAAAATCCGCTTCAGCACGGGAAACGCAAATTCTTCATATAATTCTTCCGTCAGCAGACTGCAGTTATCGTCATTGAAACGGAACGCATAATGATTCTTTCGAATCTTCTCTATCCCCGCTTCCTCTTCAAATATCCTGACATACCCCATGATCACATTCGATATGGCGTCAAAGAAGCGATGCGCAAGCTCCGGCTCGTCATACATTAAAAATATTGTGTTTTCAATTCCGAATATCGACATGGCAAGCGTTACAGGGCCGCGAACGCGGCGCCCATACCAATAAGGATCGGGCGTTTCGCCGGTCTCTTCGAAGATTCTCTTTTTTTCAGCATCCCAGTTAGCCGGCAAAATAAACCGCCGTAAATCCGGCAATAGCCGATCCACGCGATCAAGCGTTTGTTCCAGTTCTTCCGGCGTTTTGATGTCGCTGTGCAGCCATGTTACATGATCGCGTTCAGCATACACGCCGCCAAAAACTTCCCCGTGCAGCTTAACGGCAGGAAATTTCAGATGCGGCTTTTGCTCTTCCCGCATGATTCGCTTTCCAATAATCATTTCAGCTTTGTCGTTGTAGCGTTTGCGGTATTCCGTCATCTTGTCAGGCGCGATTTTGCTCCAGGGATGCAACCCCAGCTCAAGCTCGGTGATCACGCATTCATCCAGAACGTCGATGCCAAACGCCACCTGGGGCGCTCCTTCATAAAAGCAATTATCTCGCATGGCAAGATCGTTATCTTTCCAGAATTGCTCGACGTCTAGTTCAGGATATCTCAGGCTTTCTCCCATATCATTCCTCCGCATAATGCTCCAGCGCGCGAAACGAGCGCTCGCTGGCAATTTGGGGTTCTTTAAAATATTGTTCGTGGGTTATCTCCAGACCCAGCGGTCCTTCATACCCGTGTTGATTGATGCAGCAAAGCATGTCTTCAAGGGGAAGCACGCCGTCCCCCCACGCAAGATGGCCGGACGGCGCGGCGTCGACAAAATGCATGTTGCTGATATCTTTACCGAAAACATCAAACCAGTCCCAAATCGTTTCATGGTTGACGGCCATGGCCGTCGTATCGATCATCGGTTTGCAGTTCGGCATATCGACCTCTTCAAGCAACCGTTTGACGTCGTATACGGTAACCCCGATCTTCGTTTCGGGAGGCCGAAGGCTTTCTACACACAGCGTAATTCCAAGCCTTTGGCACACGTTTGAAACCCTGAACAGCATGTCCTGAGACCTTGCCCAGGCTTCCTCGCGCGGTTCATTTATGTATCCGGTTCCGGAGCTTGCGCTCATCAGCGTAACGCCGAGATCCGCGCAGATTTGAGCGCCGTTTGTGAAATAGTTCAGCGTTTGCTTCCTGTGGTCTTCCCCACAAACGCCGAACTGGTATATCGGATGTCCGGCCGCGGCGGTAAACGACGTACATTTCAAATGATGCGCGCGCAATTTTCGCGATAACGCCTGAACGTCCTGATATCCGTAACTGTCTATATGAAAATGCGGCGGGCCGGCCCAAAATGCCACGGCGCTATAACCGATACGTTCCACCGTGTCAAAAAAAAAGTCCAGTGAATATTGCTTATAATGCCAGTTCATCGCCGCAATTTGATCTCGCTTTATTGTCGGACTCATCCCAACGCCTCCGACGCAAGACATTCCGAAATCGCCTTGTAATTCCTCCGGTCTGCTTCAAGCGGATCCTGAAGATATTTCGCAGCGTTCATACGCAGCCCGAAAGGCCCGTGATACGCCGACTGTCTGATCTTTTTCATGCATTTTCCCAGCGGAAGAATCCCATCCCCCCATAGATATCGCGTTTTGCCGGTTCTCGCATCGCTGAGATATACCAATCCAATCCTGTCGCCAAATCCGTCCAGCCATTGCTCAATGGTTTCTCCGTTTTCGTTCAGTGCTACGGTATCCAGTGCGACAGTTAACAGCGGATGATTCACCTCCGCCACTAAATCTCCAACAGACTGCAAATCGTTCAAAATGGGGCCTTCGCTTTTGCAAAGGGCATTCACGCAGATCGTAACGCGATGCTGCTCAGCCTTTTGGCAGAGTTGTTTCAGGCGCTCGGCGGCACGCTTGCGGGAACGATTTTTGTCCTCGTCGCGCCAAGCGCCAGCAGGTGTGATTGAAAGCATGCTGGCACCGAGGATAGTTGCAGCGCAGAGACAATTTTCAAAATAACGCATCGCGTATTCCGCGCGAAAACTGTCTTCCGTGTTCAGCAGGAAACGGTTCGTCGTATATTCGGCGGTTATGACGGCGGCTTTCAGCTCGTTTTCGTCAAGATTTCTTTCCAGCAGATCGAGTCCTTCGCATCCATGATCGTTCATCCAAACGTGCGGCGGCGCCGCCCAAAGGTTGACCGAGCGATATCCAAGTTTTTTTTGCTGGTTCAGGAAAACCTGCAATGGATAGTAGATATAGTGTTCGTTGCTCGGAAGACATTGCCGAATGAAATCCCGATCCATGTTACGCCTCTTGGTTTACTTTCTTTGGGCAGCGGGTTGGTTGATCCGCATACGCGGATCAACCAACCCTTCCCCGTTCGTCCAGCGATTAATTTGCGTTCTTCGCCATGTATGCTTCCAGAACCTCTGCGTTCTCGCACATAGCGATTGCTTTGTCTTCAAGTTCTTCAAACGTGCCGTCGCTGCGAATCTGCGTGAGCACTTCATCGATCAGAGCAACAAAGTCCTCGTTCCCTTTCGGTACGCAATACGCCGCGCCGGGGTCTTTTGTCAGGTCGACGTTATAGCTCAAAGCCAGGTCATACATCAACTCCGGGTTGGCTGCGACATAGAGAATCGCGGTTTTTTCATTCATCAGGAATGCATCGGCTTTGCCGGTCAGAACCGCAACCAGAACATCCGCCTGCTTCTCAAGCGAAAGAACGGTGCACTTGGGGTACTGAGCGATCAGTCCGCTCTCGTTGGTCGTCCCTTTTACAACGGCAACCGTAACGCCTTCCAGCCCGTTGGCCGGATCCCAGATGGCCTCACCCGCACGCGAGGTCAGATAACCGACCGTCTGCAGCGAACGGTGATACGCCTGCGAGAAATCGTAGTTTTCTTTGCGCTCCGGCGTCGGAGAAAGTGTCGGCATGCAGTCCAGCTGTCCGGCCTGCAGTGCAGCCAGGCCGCCCTGCACGGTAAAGATGTTGATCGTCTGTTCAACATCGATTCCAAGATACTGGCCGATACGCTGTGCAATCAAATCGGTCATCCAAACTTCAAAACCGACGATCGTATCCTTTCCGTCCACGGTAAGGTGGAACTGTTGCGGCGGCTTCTGGGCTGTGTATCCAACCTGAAACGTTCCGGTCTTAAGAATGTTCTTCATAATCGGGCCAAGAGAATTCTCGTTGCCATCCCAGACAAGACCGTCGGTCTGTTCCGGGGCGGCTGTTTCTTCAGCCACCGCGGTTGCTTCCGCAGCTACGGGTTCCTGCGTTACGACCGCTTCTTCTTCGGTGGTTGCGGGTGCTGCACAGCCAACGACGCAAAGCGCCATTGCCAGAACAAGGATGATGGATAGTACTCTTTTCATTGTTATTCCTCCCTTTATTTTAAGCAGTGTTTATCACGACTGCTCCAGGTCTAGTTCGAAATTACCGACATATAAGGCATCTTTGATACATAATTGCGGATAATCTCTTCCAGCAAGCGGATGACCGAGTCCTGCGCGTTGCCATTGATCAGCGTCACTTGAAACGTTGTGATCTGCGGCACATTGGAATTCGCAATTCGAAACACCTTGCATCTGTCCCTGCGCTCGCATTCCAGCGCTACGGAAGCGGGAACGATCGCCCAACTTCCCGGCGTGTACATCAATTGCGGCAGGGAGAATACGGCATTGCAGAACAAACGTATATTCAGTCCGCTGCCAAACGTCTGGTCGTGCCACCTTGCAAACTCGTTTCCCCATGTAAACGACATGAATATTTCATGGTCGCTGTCCAGCGCTTCGACTTCGATCGAATCGCCCGAATAGCATGTGTTCTCAGGCGCCACAACCAAAAACTCTTCCGAAAAAATCGGCTTCATGGCTAAGTTTCGATTGCGCAATGGATTGCGCATATAGGCGACATTGAGATACCCGCTTTCCAGCAGCTGGTTGCATCGCTCCGAGTTGTGGCTTTCCCAGCGCAGAATGTTTTTACCGAACTTCTCCGCAATGCCGGTGATCGCCTCAAGGATAATCGGTCCAAACAAAAAGCTGTTCAGGCTGTCGTGAGAACCGACGCTGAAAGACTTTTTAAATCTTTCATGTGTAAAGTCTTCAATTTCTTTTAGGACGCTCTCCCAGTGATAGGCGATCGGAACAAACTTTTCGCCTTCGGAAGTCAGAACGATTTCCTTGTGTCCTCTTTTGCGAATCAGCAGTTGCGCACCCAGTTCTTCTTCGAGCGTATTGAGGCGATGGCTGACCGTCGATTGGCTGATAAACAGATTTTCAGCGGCGCGTGAAATACTCCTTAGTTTAACGACCTCAAGAAACGCGCTAATTTGTGCATAAGTCATGATTACCACCTTCCGAAAAGTACAAGAAGATCAGAGTTGGAGCTTGCCCTCAGCTGCGTTGTTAAGTGCATTATAGTCGTGAATATTTGCTTTGTAAACGAAACTACATATGAAACGTTTTTGGTAATATATTAATTATTTTCATAATATGATTTTTAGGCGTTCTACGCATTCATGAATAAACTTCAGATATGTCCGTCTGTAACATTCGAATTTTTTCCCATTTTATCAGGATAATTGAAAACAGTTTCATTGCGTTGAATATGCAATTCATTAATATATAAATCAATTTAATTCGCTTTCATTATTCATTGTCTTTCTATATAATCGTAGAACGTGAGTAATTCACCGCAGTGTAATTCGTGAAGCTTTCCGTCGCTTTCTATCCTATATTCAGTGTTTTATCTCACGCCGTTCACCTTTTAAAAAGACGTTCGAAAATCGATCTATTCATATAATTGGAGGTGCAATCAATTGTTCAGCATCCTGAAGTTCACAACCATTTTTAAGTACATGAACTACTTCTGGATGGGCCTTGGATTAACGCTTAAGCTTTCCTTAGTCGTTGTTGTCTTTGGCCTGGTCTGCGGTTTGTTCATCGGCCTGATGCGTATGTCCAAGCTCAAGCCGCTCTCCCTCATCGCCGCCTTCTATATCAACTTTATCCGCGGCACGCCAATGTTGGTTCAAATCTATCTGGTTTATTACGGCCTTCCGCTTGGACTGAATAATTTCTGGTCGGGCGTGGTGGCAATGACCGTGCACAGCAGCGCCTATATCGCCGAAATCATCCGAAGCGGTATTCAGTCCGTCGACAAGGGGCAAATGGAAGCGGCTCGCAGCCTTGGTATGTCAAAGGCAATGGGCATGATTTTAACGGTCATTCCGCAGGCCATCAAAAACATTCTCCCGGCTCTTTGCAGCCAATTCGTCGTCATTATTAAAAACACTTCCCTGGTATCCGTCATCGGTATGCAGGAGTTGATGTATCAGACGGACACGGTTCGCAGCATCACCTATCTTTCCTTTGAACCGCTCATCATTGCGGCTTTGCTGTACTTCGTACTTGGCTACGGCATTAACTTCCTGGTTGGCATTCTCGAAAGGAGATTGAAAAACAGTGATTAAGGTAGAAAATCTGCATAAAAGCTTTGGCAAACTAAACGTATTAAAAGGAATCAGCGTAGAGATTGAAAAGGGCGAAGTCGTAGCCATCATCGGGCCCAGCGGTTCAGGCAAGAGCACCTTCATCCGTTGTTTAAACCTGCTGGAGGTACCAAACGGCGGCAATATCTACTTCAAAGGCGTTTCCATTCTCGATAAACGCATGAATATCAACGAGTATCGGAAACACATCGGCATGGTGTTTCAGCACTTCAACCTGTTTGCCAACATGAGCGTTAAGCTAAACATCACCGCCGCTTTGATGCATGTGCGCCATATACCCAAAGCCGCTGCAGAAAAAAAAGCGCTGGAACTTTTACGTCTGGTTGGTCTTGAAGATAAGCTGGATGCTTATCCCGCTCAGCTCTCCGGCGGCCAGAAACAGCGTGTCGCCATTGCCAGGGCGCTCGCAATGGAACCCGAAGTGATGTTGTTTGACGAACCGACGTCCGCGCTCGACCCCGAAATGGTTGGTGAAGTTTTAAGCGTTATGCGCAATCTTGCTCAAAGCGGCATGACCATGGTCATCGTCACCCACGAAATGGGGTTTGCGCGCGAAGTCAGCGACCGTATTCTGTTTATGGACGAAGGCGTTATTATGGAGCAGGGCAAGCCCTGCGATATTCTCAATCATCCGCAGCATCCCCGCACACAGGACTTTCTCAGCAAGGTGCTGTAGTCGATTTGATAAGGGCGGCGGCATCACCTATAGAAGTCTTGGACAAAACAAATAGTCCGTCGTTCCGAACCGCCCCAACGAAAAACAACCGTTGAAAGAAAGAGCCTCCTGTCGCAGAATGAAGCGACAGGAGGCTCTTTGTGTCGGCAACAGCTCTTGACTTTACCGCAGATCGCACAATTTTCCGGCAATTACGCTCGTATTGCCGCCCTGCTTTTTCAGCCACGCGCGGTAGTCATTGCGCATTGATAGACGTATCGATCCCGGCATTGCCGCTCTTAATTGCAGCCGTTAAATATACGACGCGATCAGTCGGTTCATCAGAGCCGGGTCGGTCTTTCGTTCCAGCAGCGGAATTCCGTGCTTGAGCACTTCGTTCTTCTGGTGAAACGTGCATTTTTCTTCGCGGTACAGAACGCCGAGGGGAATCTTTTCGTCAAACTCCATCGACTTTTGCATCGCGGCGGCTTTGTCGGACGCGTCATAACCGTCGTCCAGCTCGTAAACACGCGCGTTGTACCAGCCGAACGTGTTGGTTTTGTTAAAGCTGACGCAGGGCTGCAGGATGTCGACCAGCGCATAGCCGTTGTACGAAATCGCCTGTTTCATGAGGGAGATCAGCTGCGCCTTGTGCCCCGTAAAGCCGCGCGCGACAAATCCCGCGCCGCACGCAATCGCCGTCAGCATCGGGTTCAGCGGCTCGTTCATGTTTCCGTCGGTCTGTACGCCGGTCACCATGCCCTCTATCGAGGTGGGCGACGCCTGCCCTTTGGTCAGGCCGTAGATCTGGTTGTCGTGCACAAAGTGCGTGATGTCGACATTTCTGCGGATATTGTGCAAAAAGTGGTTCCCGCCTTCGCCGTAGGAGTCGCCGTCGCCGGTATCCACAATCACAGTCAGCGCTTCGTTGGCAATCTTCGCCGCAACCGCGGCGGGAAGCGAGCGCCCGTGGAGCCCGCAAAACGAGTTGGCGGAGAGATACTGCGGCGTTTTTGCCGCCTGACCGATGCCCGCCGCCAGCAGAACGCCGGAGGGTTCTTTGCCCAGCTCTTCAAGCGCGGTCTTCAGGCAGTCGAGAATGACAAAGTTTCCGCAGCCCGGACACCAGGCTGTTTCATAGGTGCAAAAAGACTCCGTGCTCATTTTGACTCCTCCTTACGCACGCGATCCACGATCTCCTGCGCGGAAATCTGCCTGCCGTCGTATTTTAGGATGCTGTTTGTGCAGGCAATCCCCGTCTGTTCGCGAATCAAGCCCGCCAACTGTCCCGTCGCATTCTGTTCAACGTTGATCACGCGTCCGGCATTTGACGCTTTTTCCAGCAGCAGTTTTTGCGGAAGCGGATAAACGTCTCCAAACACGAGCGCGGCATAACGCCCCTTGCCGTCTGCGTTGAGCAGCGCAATCGCCTCCGTCATCGGGCCCCAAACGGACCCCCAGCCGATCAGCAGCGTTTCATAGCCGTCCGTGCCAATGAATTCCGGCTCCTGCAGCTCCTGTCGGATTCCATCCAGCTTCTTCATGCGCTTGTCCATCATTTTCGTGCGCACTTCTGCGGATTCCGTGATCCAGCCGCGCTCGTCGTGCTCATCGCTGTCGGCCGAGACAAGATGCTTCGACAGCCCCGGAATCAGCCGCGGGGAGATTCCGTTTTCGGTGTAACGGTAGCGAAGGTATTCCCCGCCGTCGTATTGCCCGCCCTCCGAATCCGCCACGCTGATTCTGGTCGGGTCAAACGGCTCTACCGTAGCAGTGGCGTCGCCCAGATATTGATCGCTCAGCAAAATCACGGGAATTTGATACCGTTCCGCCAGATGAAAAGCGCGCATGGTCTGGTAAAACGCGTCCGCCGCGCTGCGCAGCGCGATCACCACTCTGGGAAATTCACCCTGCGAGGCGGAGATGACGAAGCGTAAATCGCTCTGCTCGGTCCGCGTCGGCAGCCCCGTCACGGGGCCGGGGCGCTGCACGTCGATCACCACAAGCGGAATCTCCGCCATGCCGGAAAGCCCCAGCGCCTCTACCATCAGCGAAAATCCGCCGCCGGAGGTGCCCGTCATCGCGCGCGCCCCCGCGTAGGAGGCGCCGATTGCCATGTTGATTGCGGCGATTTCATCCTCCGCCTGCTCCACCACCAGCCCCGCCTCGTCGCCGAGCGCCGCAAGCGTCTCCATGATCGATGTTGAAGGCGACATCGGATAGGCCGAATAGAACCGGAGTCCCGCCGCAACGGCGCCCAGCGCCACGGCATTGCTGCCGGAAACCAGCATCCAATCCTGATATTTCCCGTCGAGATGCTCATAGCGCTTTTCGGCGATTTGATATCCCTCCTGCAGCGCCCTGACGTTGATTTCAATCAACTGCTGCTTGACAAACGCGCGGAGCACCTCCTCCGCGCCCTCCGGCGATTCTCCGAATAATTTCAAAAGGATGCCGACCGCAATGCTCCCCGCGACGCGCGGATTGCCGAGCTGCTTCGCCATCCCCTCCATGTCGAATTTCATCATGCGCGGATCGTCGGCGGAGAGTTTGCCGTCGCAAAGAATGAACCCGTCTTCCTTTAATTGATTCCGGTGCTGCCGGATTGTCTCGTCGTCCATCGCGATGATGCCGTCCAGACGATCGCTGTGCGAATACACCGGCTTGGTATCAAACCGAATCAGCGAAAAGTTATGTCCGCCGCGCACGCGGGACATGAAATCCCGTATGGTGAACACATAATAACCGGATCGCTTGAGCAGTCTTTCCAGTATGGCCGCCGTCGTTTCAATTCCCTGCCCCGCGGCGCCTCCTATCAGCAAATTATACATCGGCATTTTCCTTCCTCAATTAATAGCGGCATGCTTGCCAATCCTATGATCTGTCCGTTCTGGTCGAATCGTTTTATTCTGTCAATTCAATTCTCATTACGACCGGCCACGCGGCTTTCGGTACTTGGCTTTCTCGTTTTACAGTAATGAGTTTTGTTATTCTTATTTGAGTATAGCACATCCTTGAACAGAGCATCATATGTATTTCGCATAAGTTTTATATCGTCTTTGCACCGCAAAATCACTATAAATATATAGAAAGAAGAGCTCCAGATGATCTGAAGCCCTTCTTTCGTCGTTTGGTTCGCGTTCCGGTTCGGTTCTGGAGCGAATTCCATCAATCGTTGGAGCCGGTCGATGGATTCGCTCAGCTCACGCCGGCCAGAATGTCATCGATGCTCTTGATCGGGATGATGAGCGTCCAGCCGGAGGCTGCGGTGTCGTCCATCTTGGAGAGGTTCATCTCCGTGGTGCCCTTGCGCTGGCCGTTTGAGAAGTCCACGCTGCCGCCGAACGGGTTCTGAATCGGCGCGGATTCCATCGCGTCCATAAAGCTCGCCCAGGTCAGGTCTTTCCCGGCGCGCTCCAGACCCTGACAGAATACGCTGCCCGCGATCCAGCCGGTCATGGCAAACGCGTTCATGTCCGCTTCGGTCGCGCCGACGAGCGGCATGTACTTATAGAAATTGACAAACTCTTCGGTGGTCAGGTCGGTGGTGTCCACCCAGCCGAGTCCATAGATGCCCGCGCCTTCCGTCTTCATGAGCTTCTGCACATGCTCGGCGTTGGCGTCGGTGAGCGTCTTGGAGACGTTGACATAGGTGGTCAAAACGGGCTTCATGATGTCCTGCTTCTCCATCTCCTTGATCAGCACGGGGAAGGTCGCCTGGATCATGGCCGCGATGACCATGTCGCAATCCTTCACCTTTGCAACCTGCGCGGAGGCGTCGGTCGCGCCCGCCTGGATGGTTTCGGAGACAAGCGTTACGCCGTATTTTTCCGCGGCGACCTGAATGCCTTCAAAGAGCGACTTGCCCGCATCATCGTTGGTGTAGACAACGCCGACGGTCTTTGCATTGAAGTAGCCCTTTGCATAGGCAACCATAACCTGGCCTTCGGTGGTGTAGATGGGCTGAATCGGGAACGAGGAGCGGTCGTTGCCTTCGGCCTTATCCTGATAGAGCTGGCCGATGCCCGTTGCGTAGTAAACGGTCGGGATGCCGAGTTCCTTCATTTCGTCCAGCGTTGCTGCGACGACGGGCGTTCCGAAGTGGCCGACGATGGCGAACACTTTGTCGTCATAGAAGAACTTTTCAAAGGCCGCGATGCCTTTTTCTGGCGAGAATTCATCGTCCGTATGGATGTACTTGATGGTTCTGCCGGCGATGCCGCCGTTGTCGTTCACCATCTTGAAATAGGCTTCCATGCCGTACTTAAACGGTACGCCGACGGGCGCATACGCGCCGGAGACGGCGATGCTGTTTGCGATGAGAACTTCCGTATCCGTAACGCCCTGCGTCGGAGCCGGTTCTTCCGTTGCGACGGGTTCCGCGACGGCTTCCTGCGTTGCTTCGGCTGCCGCGGGTTCTGTGGTTGCGGGCTGTGTTTGCGGTGCGCAGGCGAAAACGGAGCCGAGCATCAGAAACACCAAAATCAATGATACGATCTTTTTCATGGTCTTCCTCCTTTTATTTGTTTCGTTTATGAATGGCAAAATTCGCCAAATCATTCCAATAGATTGCCTGAGACTGCTTATTATTTGTTTCGTTTATGAATGGCTAAATCGCCAAATCACCCCGATAGATTGCTCAAGACTGCTTATTATTTGTTTCGTTTATAAATGGCTAGATTCGCCAAATCGCCCCGATAGATTGCCTGAGATTGCTTATTATTTGTTTCGTTTATGAATGGCAAGATTCGCCAAATCATTCCAAATAACGACGTGCGATTAGCGATGCGCAATCAGCCCTTGCCAAGATACGCGTCGATGATGCGTTCGTCGCGCAGCAGTTCGTCCGCCGGGCCCTCGATGGAAACGCTGCCAACCTCCAGCACATAGGCGTAATGCGCGATCTTGAGCGACTGCTTTGCGTTTTGCTCCACGAGCACGACCGTAACGCCCTGCGCGTTGAGCGACTGAATGATCGAAAAAATGTCCCGGACGATTAACGGCGCAAGGCCGAGCGAAGGTTCGTCCAGCAATAGAATCTTCGGGTTCGCCATGAGCGCGCGCCCGATGGCAAGCATCTGCTGTTCCCCGCCGGAGAGCGTGCCCGCAATCTGCTTTGCGCGCTTGCCGAGAATCGGGAACCGCTCGTAAACCATCGCAAGATTCTTTTTGCGCTCCGCCGCGCTTACCGTAAAACCGCCCGCGATGAGGTTGTCCTCCACCGTGAGGTCAAAGAAGATCTGTCGGCCTTCGGGGGACTGCACAATGCCGCGGGAGACGAGCTTCTCCGCCGGAAGATTGCTGATCGTCTTGTCGTAGGACTGGATTTCGCCGCCGGACGGGGACACGAGCCCGGAGATTGCGCGCAGCAGGCTGGATTTACCCGCGCCGTTCGCGCCGAGTATGGCGACGATTTCGCCTTCGTTGATCTGCATGTTGACGTGCTTGAGCGCTTCGATCCGCCCGTAGGAAACGGACAGGTTTGAAATCAGAAGCGCAGACTTGGAGGCATCCGTTTGCTGTCTCATGCTTCGTCCTCCTTGCCGAGATACGCGTCCTGCACAAGCGGGTTTTTCTGGATTTCCGCCGCGGTGCCCTCCGCCAGCTTTTTGCCGAACGAGATGGCGCATATCCGGTGGCAGAGCCCCATAACGAGCTTCATGTCGTGCTCCACCAGCAAGATTGCGCAGTGGTGATCCCGCGCGATGCCGCGGATGAGCTCGGTGAGCCGTTCGGTCTCGGTGTCGTTCAATCCGCCCGCCGGTTCGTCCAGAATGATCAGGCTCGGCTCGCACATGAGCGTTCGCGCCAGTTCGATGAGCTTGAGCACGCCATACGGCTGCGCGCCCGCATACTCGTTTGCAATGTGATCGAGTCCGCAGTAGGCTAGGGCGTCCATCGCCTTTTTGCGCAGTTCCCGTTCCTGTTTTCTCGCCCACGGCATGGCAAACATATTCGCCAGCGCGCCCGCTTTGAATTCGGTATGCGCGCCCAGAAGAACGTTGTCTATAATGGGCAGTTCGCGGATGATCTCGGTGTTTTGAAATGTTCGCACCAGCCCGAGGCCGATGATCTTGTGCGGCGGCATGCCGTTGAGCAGGTGCTCTTGTCCCTTCCGGTCGGTAAAGCGGATTTCGCCCGCGTCCGGCTTATAAAACTGCGTAATGCAGTTGAACACCGTCGTCTTGCCCGCGCCGTTCGGGCCAATAAGCCCGTAGATTTCATGGCGGTCGATGCTGAACGAAAGATCGTCCACCGCGCGAAGGCCGCCGAAGCTGATTGAGAGGTTTTTGACCGATAATACCTGAGCCATACCTTATGCCTCCCCCTTCTTCGCGCCGGCGCGCCGTTTTTGAACGGCGTCTATGATTCCCCGCGGAATGAAGATGAGTCCGCGCGGATAGAAGATCAGGATCACGATCATCAGAATGCCGACGATCAGCAGCGGCAGACCCGGCACCTCGCCGAAGATCGGCATTTCTTTCATCAGTTCCGGCAGCCCGTGCATGACCACCGCGCCGACGACCGCGCCGCCGACGGTTGCCGCGCCGCCGATGACGACCAGAGCGATGAGGTTGAGCGAAAGCCCCGCCGTCCAGACCGTCGGGTCGACATGGCGGAAAAAGTGCACATAGCAGACGCCCGCGAGGCCGGCAAAGACGGAGCTGATGGCAAAGCTGATGAGTTTGTATTGAAAGAGGTTGACGCCCATCGCCATCGCGGCCGAGCGGCTGCTCTTCATGGCAATCATGGCGCGTCCTGTCGACGAGTGCACGAGGTTATGCACCAGCATCATCAGCACCACGAGCAGGCAGACCATAAACGTATACATGCCGTTTTTCGTAAGCGTTTGTCCGAATATGGTGGGATACGCCGCCGACGCGCCGGAAAACCCGCCGGTGAACCAGTCCATCTCGATGAAAAGCTGGCGCAGGATTTCGCCGAAGCCGAGCGTCGCAATCGCCAGATAAAACCCTTCCAGCCGCACGGCGATGGCGCCGAGGATGAGGCCGATGACGAGCGGAGCCGCCACCGCGATGAGCACGGAGAGCAAAAACGGCAGTTCCAGCTGCTTGGTCAAATACGCGCTCATGTAGGCGGAGAGCCCCATAAACGCCGCGTGTCCCAGCGAGATCTGGCCCGAGTAGCCGAGCAGCACGTTGATGCCAAGTCCCGCAATGGCGGTGTAAACCATGCTGGCGGCAAGGGTAACGGTCGCCGTCGGCACGCCGCGCAGGATCACCGGCAGCAAAAATGCCGCACCGACCAACAGATATTGCAGATATTTATTACGAATCAGGCGCATGCGTTTCTCCTTACACCTTTTTAACGATTTTCTTGCCAAACAGGCCGTTCGGGCGGAGCACAATAAACAGCAGAATCAGCGCATACAGCAGCGGCAGGGACCACTTTGTTGATACATAGTATCCCAGCAGGTTGTTTGCAATGCCGATTATGAAGCTGGCTACCACCGGCCCGTAGAAGGTGGAGAAACCACCAAGAACCGCGGCGATAAACGAGTTGAGATGGATGCTGTCCATCATGGATACCGTGACGTTTTTCAGCGGGGCGACCATGACCGCCGCGAGGCAGCCGAGCGCGGTTGCAACCGCCCACGACCCGAGCGTGACGAGCTTGACCGGAATGCCCTGCAGGCGGGCGGTCTGCGGGTTGGACGCCGTTGCGCGCACCGCGACGCCCAGCGTCGTCTTCTCCAGTATGATGAAAAGCGCGGCCATGATGGCGCAGGTGATGCCGATGATCAGGAGCGAGTTCGGCAGGATCTTTACGCCGCCGATGTCCAGCGCGGACGCGGCGATAAACTTGCTGAACGGCGTTTCGTTTGCGCCAAAGAGCATCGGCGCCAGTCCCTGAAAGATCATGATCAGCGCAAGCGTAATCATTTCGCGACTCAGATTGGTGATGTTTTGCTTGCTGTTCATCAGGAAGTGATCGATCAGCGCGCCGAGCAGCATCGCAATGCCCATCGCCGCGGGAACGGCCGCCCACATCGGCATATGGAGCTCCAGAATCAGACCGGTGCAGACATAGGCCATAAACATGCCCAGCGTACCCTGCGAAAAGTTGATGATCTTCGCCGTCTGAAAAATGAGCACCAACCCCATCGATGCAAGAGCGTACATGCTGCCGGTTTCGATGCCGCCGACAACCTGCTGGAAGAATTCGACCATAGACTGCAACTCCTTCTGGGTGGTTGTAATTTCGAATAATGACATCAATGTCATAGCAAAGCGATTTTTGTAAATATTAATAGAAGATTCGGTGATTTGGAGCCTGTTTTTTCGGGTTCACTTGCATAATAACCCGCAGATAGTCCTGTTGTCAATACCGATTCTGCGGATAAAAAAGACACAATTCGGCGTAAAAAACTAAAAAAATCGAAATTCGGCATTGAAATTCATTTTATCGTCTGCTATACTGGCAGCGAAATGACGATGTTGTCACATTTCCGTTTTTCAAAGTCTATCGAACGACAAAGCGTAATTGAATCATTCATTCAACAGAATCAAATAAACACTTGGGGATCCATTGGAAAGGGGAGTCATCGTATGCCTGATCAAGGTATTGGCGTATGGAGCTATGGTCTCTATTTGCCACAGCGCGTCATGACGGCGCAGGAAATTTCGGAGGCGACAAAGGGCGTCTGGAGCGAGGATGCCGTGAAAAACAAGCTCGGCATTGTGCAAAAGCGAATTCCCGGAGAAGACGACGGAACGCAGGAGATGGCCGTTCGCGCGGCAAAGGACGCGCTTGAGCGCGGCGGAGTCGATCCGCGCAGCATCGATTTGATCCTTTGCGTCGGCGAAGAGTGGAAGGAATATCCGCTCACCACCTCCGCGCTCTACGTGCAGGGGCAGATAGGCGCGGACAACGCTTGGGGCATCGACGTGCAAAATCGCTGCTGCACCACCTGCTCCGCCATCAAAATTGCAAAAGATATGATGACCGCGGACGAAGAGATCAACACCGTCCTTGTCGTCGGCGGTTATCGCAACGGCGATTTTGTGGACTATACGGACAAGGATATGTCCATGATGTATAACCTCGGCGCCGGCGCCGGCGCGCTCATCCTCAAAAAGGGCATGGACCGCAACCTCGTTCTAGGCTCGCATATCATGGGAGACGGCAGCCTCGCGCGCGACGCTGGCGTCGAAATCGGCGGCATCTGCCGTCCGTTTACGCCGGACAACGTGGCGGAAGGATACCGCTCGCTCCGCCTGATGGACGCCGCGCACATGAAAGCGCGCCTCAACGAGGTTTCGGTTGCCAACTGGTATCGCTGCATCGACGAGTCCCTTCGCAAATCCGGCGGCCTGACGAGGGCGGACATCGGATATCTGGCGATTCTGCACTTCAAGCGCTCCCAGCACGATGCCATGGTCGCCGAGCTGGGTCTGACGCCGGAGCAGACCGTCTATCTGGAAGAATACGGCCATATCGGGCAGATCGACCAGATCCTCTCCCTCGCGCTGGGTCTTGAGCAGGGCAAAATTCAAGACGGCACGCTCGTAACCATGATTGCGGCGGGAATCGGCTATGTCTGGGCGTCCACCTGCATTCGCTGGGGACAGGCAGAATAACCGCACCCGCTTCGACAGAAAAAGAAAGGAACTCCGTTCATGTTTGATTTCCGCACCAAATATCCGGAAAAGTGTATCACCGCCGAGCAAGCGCTCGAGATGGTCAAGAGCAACGACGTCATCACCGTCGGCATGGCGAGCGCAGAGCCCAATGAGTTTCTCATGAAGCTGCACACCATTGCCGAGCGCGTGCGCGACGTGACCATCACCAGCAGTCTTGCCACCGTGCAGGCGCCGTATCTCACGGATTTTCTGCGCTATCAGAACGCCTTCCGCATCGACTCCTGGTTCTATTCGGGCCAGCTGCGCGCCCTGCAGCACACGGGGCGCATCTCGTTTATTCCAAA
The DNA here is from genome assembly GCA_964383635.1 of uncultured Christensenella sp. Taxonomy (GTDB): domain Bacteria; phylum Bacillota; class Clostridia; order Christensenellales; family CAG-138; genus UBA7703. The sequence goes on from CAYLIG010000003.1 coordinate 52,775, forward strand.
CCACCTGCATCTGGCGGGCTTTAAGCGCAACACCGCGGTGAAAACCAACATTTTCGTCTGCTCCGCTTCCATGCCGACGGAGGAAGGCATCATGCTCTCCTGCTCCAACGTGTATGAAATGGAGATGGTCAAGTCCGCGGATATCGTGATTCTCGAAGTGAGTCCGAACATCCCGCATACGATGGGCGACCACCTCGTTTCCTATGAGGACGTGGATTATATCATCGAGAGCGATTATTATCTGCCCGCGATTACGGACGTTACGCCAAACGAGAAAGACCGCGAAATCGGGCGGCATATCGCCGAGCTTGTCCACGACGGGGACTGCCTGCAGATCGGCATCGGCGGCATTCCGAACGCCGTATGCGAGTTTCTTTCGGACAAGAAAGACCTCGGCGTACACACCGAAATGATGACGACCGGCATCATGCGTCTCATGAAAAAAGGCGTTGTTACAAACCGGAGGAAGACCCTCTGCCCCGGCGTCTCCGTTTGCTGCTTTGGCATGGGCACGCAGGAACTGTACGAGTATATGCACAACAACCCGCAGATTTGCATCAAGGCGGGCTCCTGGGTCAACGATCCGCATGTAATCGGAAAAAACGACAACCAGGTGTCGATCAACACCTCCATCGAGGTGGATCTGACGGGACAGTGCTGCTCCGAAAGCCTCGGCCATATCCAGTTTTCCGGAACCGGCGGTCAGGCGGATACCGCCATCGGCGCGCAGAATGCGAAAAACGGACGCTCGTTCATCGCGCTCTACTCCACCGCTATGGTGAAAAACCCCAATACGGGAGAGCGCGAGGAAATCTCCAAGATCGTTCCCCTGCTGAAAAACGGCGCCACCGTTTCGCTCAGCCGAAACGATGTGGACTATGTCGTAACAGAATACGGCGCGGTCTCTTTGCGCGGGCTGGCCGTTGAAGAACGCGCGAGGCGCCTGATCTCCATTGCGCATCCAAAGTTTCGCGCGGAGCTCTCCGTGCAGGCGCGCGAATACATGTTTATGCCGTAACCGCGGCAGTCGGGAGGCGATTCATATGGCAACCTTTACGTTTGAAGGCAAGGAAGTCTATTACGAGGATCACGGCGCGGGCGAGCCGCTGCTGGTGCTCAACGGCATCTTCATGAGCTGCGCCTCGTGGGACAAGTTTATCCCCGCGTTTTCCAAAAGATGCCGCCTGCTGCTGCTCGATTTCTTCGACCAGGGACGAACCGCAAAGATGGAGCACGACTATTCGCAGCAGATTCAGGTTGCGCTTGTCGAGGCGTTCATGCGCCATCTCGGGCTTGCGCGCTGGGACATCATCGGCATCTCCTATGGCGGGGAGGTCGCGCTGGCGTATGCCGCCGCCTACCCGGGCAAGGTGCGAAAGCTGATTCTGTCCAACACCGCGCCGAACACGTCCGAATGGCTGCGGGATATCGGACACAGCTGGGAATATGCCTGCAACAGCCACAGCGGCAGACAATTTTTCAAAACCTGCATTCCGATTGTGTATTCGCCGCAGTTCTATGTGAAAAACTATGCCTGGGCAAGCGCGCGAGAGGCGCTGTTTGAGCGGGTATTTACAAGCGAAATCTACGACGCGTTCAGCAGGCTCATCCGCTCCGCGGAAGGATACGACGTTCGAGCCCGGCTCAAGGACATCACGGCGCAGACGCTTGTCGTCTCTTCGGAGTTTGATTATGTGACCCCGCTGTATCAGCAGCAGGCGCTGGTGGCGGGCATCGGCGGCGCCGCGCACGCGATGATTCCGGACGCGGGGCACGCCGTCATGTATGAAAAACCGACGGAGTTTATCTCTCTCGTGCTGGGATTTGTCGCGTCGGATACGGACGTTCAGATCATCTGATCCATGCGGTTTGTCGCGTCATATACGGACGTACAGATAAACGGATAACAACGATTGTATGAAAATTTGAAATGGAGGCTGAAACATGGCTAAGCGACTGGAAGGAAAGGTTGCGCTCGTAACAGGCGGCGCGGCGGGCATTGGCGCGGAGTGCGCAAAACGGTTTGCGCGGGAGGGCGCAATCGTCTACGCCGGAGATCTTCGCCCGCTTACATTTGAGCAGGAGGGCGTGCAGTTCATTTCGCTGAACGTAACAAACGTGGAAAGCTGCGACGCGGCGGCTGGCGAGATCATCGCAAAGCACGGCAAAATCGATATCCTCGTCAACAACGCGGGCATCACGCGCGACGCGCTGATTCAGAAGATGACGGACGATATGTGGGACGCGGTCATCTCCGTCAACCTCAAGGGCGTGTTTAACCTGACTCGCATCGTGGGTCCGGCCATGATGGAGTCCGGATACGGTTCCATCATCAACATCTCCTCCGTTGTCGGCGTATACGGCAACATCGGGCAGACGAACTATGCCGCAACCAAGGCGGGCGTCATCGGCATGACAAAGACCTGGGCAAAAGAATTCGCAAGAAAAGGCGCGAATGTGCGCTGTAACGCAATCGCGCCGGGATATTGCATGACGGATATTCTCAAGACGGTTCCGCAGGATCTGCTGGACAAGTTCGCCAAGATGACCATGCTCGGCCGTCTCGGCCAGCCGGAGGAGATTGCCGACGCGGCGCTGTTTTTAGCGAGCGACGAATCGAGCTATGTAACCGGTCACGTGCTGGAAGTCAACGGCGGCATGCGGCTCTAAGCCGTCACGCCCGGCGCGGTTTTGTGCCGTTTGCGAGTAAAAAGAGCGTCTGCTGGCAGTGAAGCCGTATGTTTTGCATGGTGAGCTGCGAGTAGACGCTCTGAAAAATAAAGATGTCGGTCACAAAATGCACGCAAAGGTCGGCGAGGATGGCGGATTCCACATTTTGATCGATCAGCCCGCGCTCCTTGTCGAATTCGATTCCGATGAGAAACATGTCCCGATAGCGGTTTTGCAGCTGGCGAATCAGTCCCTGCGAAACGGGATGCGAGCACCCGTAAAGCTGCTGGCCGAGATCGATATGATCCGGATGCATCAAAAGAAATTCACTGTCGCGCAGGTAAAACGCCTGAAAGAATTCCAGAAAAGGCGCTTTCTTGTAGAACTCATATGCGGGAGAAACATACTCCGCGCGCTCGGCGCGCAGCGTGTCAAACACGTAGATATACAAATCCTCTTTGGAAGGAAAATACTGGTAGATACTTCCGCGGGCAATCTTTGCGTCTTTGACGATATTGGACAGATTTCCCTCGCGGACATTGCGAACGCGGAACTCCTTGATCGCGGCGCTCAGGATTCGCTCCTTCTTTTCTTCCGAAAGGTTGTTGAACGTTGAATTTGGCATAACGGCCTCCATTTGGATTTTACAGGTATTTAACGGTTATTATCAGAACACAGGTGTCACCCGAAGTCAAGCGATTTTTCTCGTTTGCGCTCCGGGTCGAACCGGAAACGGAGTATGAAATGGAAAAGGTATACATTGTATCGGCAAAGCGCAGCGCCATCGGCGCGTTTAACGGCGGGCTCTCCACCGTATCCGCCGGTAAACTCGGCGCGGCAGTCGCCAAAGACGTACTTGCTGCGGCCGGCGTCGCGCCAGAGCATCTGGACGAAGTCATCGTCGGAAACATTCTTCCCGCAGGCTGCGGACAGGGTGTTGCGCGGCAGGTTTCTATTCACGCGGGCGTACCGGTCGAAATCCCCGCCTGGGGCGTATCCATGGCCTGCGGTTCCGGCATGAAGGCCGCGATGTCGGCGGCGGCGGCAATCGCGTCCGGCATGGGAAATCTGTATCTCGCCGGCGGTACGGAAAACATGAGCCTCGCGCCATATCTCATTCCCGGCGCGCGCCAGGGTCTGCGCATGGGCGAGAAGACCATCGTCGACCATATGGTATTCGATGCGCTGACGGACGCGTTTGAGGGAATCCATATGGGCATCACCGCCGAAAACATTGCCCGTCAATATGGCATCACGCGCGAGGAGCAGGACGCATTTGCGTATCAATCGCAGCTAAAAGCCATTTACGCCGTGGACAAGGGCGTGTTCGCCGGGGAGATTACGCCGATTAAGATCGTCAACCGCAAGGAAGAGACCGTATTCGACACGGACGAATACCCCAACCGCAAGACGACGCCCGAAAAACTTGCGTCCCTCAAACCCGCGTTTCTGCCCGGCGGCACCGTGACGGCGGGCAACGCCTCCGGCATCAACGACGGCGCGGCGTTCCTCGCACTGGCTTCCGAGCGGGCGCTTGCGGATTACGGTCTGACGCCGCTTGCGGAAATCGTCGCCTGGGGACAGGGCGGCGTGGATCCGTCCGTCATGGGTCTCGGCCCGGTGCCCGCGGTGCGCGCGGCGCTGAAGATGGCGGGATTAAGCCTTGCGGATATGCAGCGCATCGAGCTCAACGAGGCCTTTGCCGCACAGTCGCTCGGCGTTGTGAAGCTGCTCAGCGAAGAACACGGCGTGCCCCGCGAAGCGATTCTTGAGCGCACCAATCCCAACGGCGGCGCAATCGCGCTCGGCCATCCGGTCGGCGCCTCGGGCGCGCGCATCATCGTTACGCTGCTTGCCGGCATGCGCGCGGCGAAAGAAGAGCTAGGCCTTGCCTCGCTCTGCATCGGCGGCGGCATGGGAACGGCGGTAATTTTAAAAAGCTGCTGAGTCGGCGGCTGATTTTGTGTATACTGGTACTGCAGAACACCAAACCGGGAGGAAAACGAGTAATGAAGCAATATGAAGTGAAAACGATTTCCATAGGCGACGAAACTCTGGCATACCGCGCCTGCGGCGAAGGAGAGACCGTCGTTCTGATTCATGGCAACATGTCCTCGTCCGCGCATTGGCAAACGACGATGGAGCATCTCGAGGGCGGCTATCGCGTGTTTGCGCCGGATCTTCGCGGGTTTGGCGAGAGCACCTACCATCACGGCTTCGATTCCTTGCGCGAGCTGGCCATGGATTTGGAGCGGTTTCTCGACGTGGCGGGCATCGACACCTGCTCGCTCGTGGGCTGGTCCACCGGCGGAGGCGTGGCGCTGGAGTTGGCCGCGAGCCTGCCAAATCGCGTAAAAAAGGCGATTCTTGTAGAGAGCGTGCCGCCGACAGGGTATCCGATGTTTAAAAAGGACGCGGCTGGGCAGCCGATCGCCGGCGAGCTGCTGAAAACCAAAGAGGAGATCGCCGCCGATGCCGTGCAGGTAGCGCCCGTGCTCGGCGCATATACAACGGGCAACCGGGAGCTGATGCGCATCATCTGGAACGCCGTCATCTACAATCGGGTTCAGCCCCCGGCAGAGGATTACGAGCAGTATCTGGACGCCATGATGAAGCAGCGAAACCTCGTCGATATCGACTATTCGCTGTTGACGTTCAACATGACAAGCGAGCCTACCGGCTCTGCCGCGGGCAGCGATCGCTTAAAGAACATCCAGTGTCCCGTAACGATGATTCACGGGCGGCTTGATCTCGTTGTGCCTTACGACTGGGCAGTTGCGGCGCAGAAGGCCGTCCCCGGCGCGACGCTGATTACGCTCGATTCGACGGGGCATTCCCCGATGACCGACGACCCGCAGCTGTTTTTTGAAGCGCTCTCCGGCAGTCTGCGATAGCCATTACGACCGATCGCTCCGATTTCCCCCTCGCTCCATTCCACCCGCAAAGCGGGTGGTTTTTTATGCCGTCCGCATTTTTTCGACTAAGACGAAATCAATCTGTCCGGGATTGCCGCCCCTTGCATTACGATACGTCGCAGGGCTGCGAGAATGAGGATGTGTTGTTCAGCATATCCGTCGCCAGCAGTACAATCTGTTTGCCGGTAAGCGATTCGCCGCTTGTAAACGTAAAGCTGCCTTCCGCATCCGCGTCCGCAAATCCCAGCGAAACGATGTTCGTTTTTTCATATACATAGATCTCAACGCGCCCGAACGCGCAGGCGGTGCCGGATATGCTCTTATCCGCCGCGGTATTCACCGCCGGAGCGGCCAGATTCCCGTTGCCGCCCTCCAGAAGCAGGATTAAATCCCACGGCTTGTCTCCGGAAAACGCGTTCGCCCGGATGATATTGCCCGATCCATAGTCCACGCGCACGGCGTTGCTGTTGTTTTTGCCAAACGTGTTGTTTTGAACAAAGCAGTCCGACGCGCCGTCCTCCAGATAGATCATCAGACTGCCGGGATTGATCACCGTATTCCCGGCGATATAACAGGCTTTTATCCCGCGGTTGGTGATCCGCATGGAGATCGACCCGCCGACAACAAGGTTCCCCTCCGCCGCCGTATAGCCGCCGATCGTACCGTGCCGCTGCCCGGTGTTTACGTCGATTCCCATCCCGTTCGGCAGCGGATTGCCGTTGACGTCCACGCCGATGCGGTTGCCGAGGATGAAATTGTCCGAGCAGCCGTAACCGCTGAGGCCCGTGCCGCCGTTTTCATTGCCGCTGATGAGATTGCCCTCGCCCTCCGCCGTTCCGCCGATGCGGTGGTGGCTGCAGGCCCAGACGCCTCCGCCGGAGCGGTTGCCGACCGCTTTCGTGCCCGTAATGTCCGTGCCGATGTAATTGCCGATCACGGCGTTTTGATAGCTGGTCGTGTCGCTGAATACAACGCCGCTCTGCGCGCCGCTGATGATATTGCGCTCCTCAAGCGTCGCACCTCCGACAATTGTATTTTTCGCGGTGCATTCCAGTACAAGATTGTTGTAAGTATCGTATTTTATTATTTTTGTGCCCGTGACATCCAGTCCTATGATGTTGCCGATGATCCGCGTGTGATCGCCCCACGTATCCATATTGATGAAATCGTTCCCGCTTGCGATATTGCGCTCGTCCGGGTTCGTGCTCCCTACGGTGATATAGAATCCCCAGTCGGTAACGAAAATGCCGTCGTAGTTGGGATAGGGCTTTGTGCCGGAAACATCCGTGCCGGCGAGATTGCCCATAACGCTCGTATACCAGCCGCCGGTGACGATCCCGCACCGGCCGTTTCCGCTGGTCAGGTTGCCCTGCCCAAGCGGGCCTGCGCCGATTGCGCGGCTCCCACCGAGCTGGTTCCAGTTTCCCTCCGCCTGAATGCCGTTGAGCGGGAAGTTGACAATCTGCAGCCCCATGATTTTACATTTGCTTGCGGACAAGGTAAGCCCGTTTCCGTCCGAAAGCCGGCTTCCGTCCAGAATGACGCCCGCGTTGCTTGCGTCCAGCGTCAGGTAGTTCGCCTCTATGCGCAAAAGCTCGGTCTCCAGCAGAATCGTCGCAGGTTTTTTCGGGGAAAACACCGTCGTGTCAAATGTAATCGTCGTGTTTGGCATTAGATGCTCCAGCGCGTACCGAAGCGTTCCCTCCCCGCTGTCCGCCGTGCTCGTAACGACGTATTCGTGCTGCTCACTCGGAACCGGAATCTCGTTCGGCGGCGAATAGGGCGTGGTTTGCCTGTCCTCGCCGGTCAGCAGCGTCAGCGCATATCCCCCGGTTGCCGCGGCGGTTGCTTTTGTCGGTTCCGTGCTGTCAGCGCGTTGATAAATCGTCATGCCCGCGATGCTGTCGGCTACGATGAGCCGGTCTCCTTCGAGACAGCAGGCGTTCGCGTCGCCGAGCGTATGGATCGTTTCAATCAATACCGGGTTGTTGATATCGGAGAAATCAAGCACCTGAATCCCGTTTCCCAGCGTGGAGATATATGCGGTGGTTCCGTCCAGCGTGACCCCCATGGGACTGCCGGACATCGCAAATTCACCGGTCTTGTGCGGATTGGAAGGATCGCTGACGTCTACGATCCATAGTCCCGGCTCGCCGGCGCAGAGCACCGTCGTGTCGTTGAGAAAAGCAACCGCCTCGCCGCTGGAGTTGTTGTCCATCGCCGCGAGCTGTTTGAAATGGAACGGATCGGAAATATCGAATATCTGCAGTCTCGGGCCGGTGATAAACAGATTTCCGCGCACGGCGGCGCTGTTCGGCTCAATATCCAGATAGATCAAATCCGCAAGCGCGGGGTTTGAAGAATCGCTCAAATCAATCGACACAATTCCGTGTTCGCCGGATATAAACGCCATCCCGTTTTCCAGCGCAAACGAACGAAACGCGGTATTGAATACATCCGCGTCGTTCGGTATCGCGCCAAGTTTTTTTGGCGCGAGCGGGTTTTCCAGATCAAAGATTACAAGCGGTTCCCTTGTGTCGATATGCGTGGACATATACGCTTTGTCGTCCGATACGAGTATGTTATTCACATAACCGCCGTCGGAGTTATACCAGAACGCCTCCTGCGGATTGCCGTAGTCGCTCAGGTCGATCACGTGCATGCCGGACAGCCCGCCCGCGACGTACGCGGTCGTCCCGGACACCGTCAGGCGGCGCGCGCCCGTCAGCGGCATCCAGCGGCTGATCAGCGCGGGCGCAGACTTGTCCGAATAATCGACCGTCACCAGGCCGAATTCCTCGTCCAGCAAAAACGCCGTGCTGCCGTTCACCGTGCCGGAGCCGACAAAGCCGTACAGCGTAAACGTCGACACAAGCGCAGGTTCATCCGCCGAAATGTCGTATAGCATCGCGCCGTCCGCGCCGTCGAGCACGAGCAGATCGTTTCCCACACAATCCAGCCCCATCGCCCAGCCTGTCGTTTCCAGATTGCGCACAAGCGCCGGCGCAAGCGGTTGAGCGATATCAAACACGCTGACGCCGCCCCACGCGCCGGCAAGGTACAGACGCCCGTCGATCATCTCCGCGTCGTACTGGCATCCGTTGAGCTGGATCAGCCCCGCTTCGACGGGCTGCTTTGGATCGCTCAAGTCGATCGTAAACAGTCCGCTTCCGCCGCCTGCGGCGTATGCCGTATTCCCTGCCATCGCAACGTCGTATACATACGCAAGCGGATACGCCTCCGAAACAAGAACAGGGTTTTGTATATCCGAAACGTCAACGATCTGCACGCCCTGCGGGCCGTCCGCAAGGATAACGTACTGACCGAACGGTATCGCGTTTTCCGTATACCCCATGGTGTCGAGATATCCCGAAATGGTCGGCGCCGCCGGGTTTGAAACGTTGAGGATCACCAGTCCGCCCGTACCGCAGGATACAAACAGATGCCCCGTTCCGTCTCCGGAGATGCTTTCAACAAATTGGGGCAGCATCGGGCTCGTTCCGATCATTTGGATATTTTTCGGATCCGCCGCGTTCAGCGCCAGAACATGCAGCCCCGAACCCAGATATACAACATCGTCCTCCTGAAACAACGCCTTGGTGGTTCCGCCGATCTGACCTATCATCTGCCAGTTGTCGGAGCCGGGATACAGCCAGTCCGGCTCAACGGGCGTTTCCCCGCTGTCCGCCAGAACAGGCGCCGCCGTGGTATCGCTCGAACCTGACAGGACGGGCGACTCCATCGGTTCGTCTTGCGTTGGCGCGGGGGATTCCGCTCCTGTATTCGGAGAGCATCCCGACAAGGCAAGCAATAACACGAGCGCAAATACGGCAATACGCTTCATCGATCCATACCTCCGAACAACAGATATTCATTTGGAATTTCAGGTATTACTAGAATGGCACTTTTGCGAGTCGTCTATACAACAAGCTGTCAAATCAGATTTCTCTTTTCATTCTAGAAGCACAAAATTCCGAAGTCAATTGCCTGAATCGAATTCTGTCTTTGGCGTCATTTTATGCCCGCCTGCAATAGAATTTCAATCAGCGCAACGAGTAAAAAACCCAGCTCCCCAAGTATGGTTTGCTTTACGGCTTTGAAGTATGCGCCTCGAAGATCCAAAACAGAAACGTAGACGGCGCCGAAATATTTGCGGTAAAAATACACCAATTCCCATATCGCCAGTAAAAGCGCTTGCAGAAACACCAGTATCAGCACGAACCCATGCGTGAAGGTAAACGCCGCCGCCGTTGCCAAAAAAGCCAGCGGCATCGAAACGAATGAATGCGCCATAAGAATGCCCGGGCGCATCCAAAGCAACAGCTCCCCCCTGTCGATGCTGTCCGCCACCGTGCTGAACACCGCCGCGGCAAGCGGCAGCAGGCTGAGCAGCACGAATACGATTCCCCCGCCCGTCTTTGCGGCGATTGCAGCGACAAACAGCGGAATCACGCACAGCAGGAAAAACAGCGCCGTAGGCATGAGAAACCAAACCATCTGCCAGAAGGAAAGGGCGTCCTTGTGCACCTTGGGCAGGCCTGCCTGCCTGGCCGCAGGCGTTTCTATGGATTGCTGTTTTTCGGCGTCCGGCCTGTCTTTGCTCAAATCGATCGGAGGCGCGTTGTCCTGAAGCACCCCTCTTTCTGCGCAGACCAGAAAATCGCTTCCGATCGTTCCGGCGCATACTATGCCGTTTTGAACATGAATTGCCGTAACCCTGGCGTCCGTATCAAAAAAGTAGACCGCCGGGCCGCCGCTGTCCGGGAATACGGCGATTCCCTGTTGCGTGCCTGCGTAGATGGTCCCTTTCTCGGCGGCAACGGCATACACAGGGCCTCCGCAGCGACAGGTTGCCGTCTGCTGCCAGGTGTTTAAATCCCAAACGGCGACCGTCCCGTCCAGAGACGCGCTGTAGAGCCTGTCCTCATTTCTGTACAGGCAGGAAATGGCCTCTTTATGCAGCGCAATCGTCCTGCCCTTCGGATTTGACGGATCGAACAAATCGACACTGCCGGAATATTTTTTCGCAAGTATCGGCGTATCGTTAAAAACAACCATCGAGCATATATCTTCCGGCGCTTTGAACTGCGCAATGCCCGTCGCGTCCGTCCGGTTCAACGCGCCGCCTTTCTCCGCAAACCATAATTGATCACCCGTGGCGACCATGGCGGTTACGGCGTAATCCGGCAATGTCTGAAGCCCCATGTAGACACGATCGTCTTTTCTGATGTACGACCGCTGCTGTGAAAGCGGCTCCATTGCTTCAACGATGTAATTGCTTGTTCCGAGATACAGGCGTTTGTCGTCCTTCGTCATAGACGTATAGGTGCGTATGCCGCAGGGGATGTCCGTTTCGATTCCGCCCTCCGGCTTGAGGCAAAAGACGCGCAGCGCATTCGGATCCAACAGGGCGCAGTAGCCGTCCCCCGCGGCCGCGCCGACCGCCGGGCCTTGAAAATAATCCGCGTTCAAAGTCGCGTTATCCACCGAATACATTCGAATTGCGCCGTCTGCGCAGCCCGCAAATAGTTGATCCGCTTTCCCGCACAGGCAGCGTGCCTGCGGGCAGGCGAAATACTGATCCGGCTGCCATGTGTCGTTCTCTTTGAGCCGCATGACGAAAACAGACGCCGGCGAAGCCATTGCAAAGCCGTTGCCAATCCCGGTCAGTCCTGTCAGATACGGACCCCTGTCAATGATTTGGTACACATCGGCAAGCTCGTCGCGAATCTCGATGTTTTCATAATCAAAAGAAGTCTGTTTCCCTGTTTTCAGGTTCCAAAACAGTATGCGCGGGTAAAACAGGCTGGCGGCGACCCAGTCCCCGGCTATTGCGACACCGCCCACATATCCAAGCCGCGTTGGCTTTCGGGTATATCGAAAAAGGCCTCTCTTTCGGCGCGCCGTCAGATGTCCGCCCTTGCCGCCGTAGGAAATATACCCCTCCGAAGCGTCCATCCCATAGATTGGGCTGCCAAATCCGCGCACCCATGCAACCGGGCGCAGATCCGTTTTGTCGAAGCGGCGCACCGTTCCGTCCGCGGAGGAAGAGATCAGGTCTTTCCCGCGCAGCGCCAGTCCGTTAACCGCTTTTCGATGCGCCTTCCTTTCCGACACGCGAATCCGTGCCTCCGGAATCCATATGATCAGACGTCCGGTATTTGTTCCAAGATATAGCCGCGTATCGTCGGACGTCATGCGGGAAACGCCGGGTTCGGAAAACAGATCCGTACATACGCCGCCGTCGATATCCCATAGCCGGATGGTTCCGTCCGTATATGCCGCGGCAATCTTCTGGCCGTGCGGGCAGATTGCGCTTACCGAAGTATTTGCGGCGTGAAAAACCGTTGCTGTTTTCCATGGGCTGGCCAGACAGCATTTCAGGGGTTGGAGCCAATAGCGCGATGTTTCGCGCTCCGCCTGTATGAGCAGGGCTTGCAGCGCCGGTTCCCGCGCCTCCATCAGGCGGCCAAGCAGCTGCTCCGGCAGGCAGTTCGGATCTCTGCTCAGCGCGGCGGCCGACAGCCACAGCGCGCGCTGCAGGAGGATACAGGCGCGATTGTCCGGGTCGGCAAAGTAAAAATCATCCGCCGTATCTTCCGGCCCCGAGGCGATCAGCCTCTCCCGAAGCCAGCGAAAGTCCGTCAGCAGCTTTGCCGTATCCTCTCCACCCTCATGCATATGATAAACCAGCTCGGAAAAGCCTCTTTCGCGTGAAACGCCGCGGCTTTCGGAAGTTTCCGAAAAACGAAAACTTCCGTCCCCCGACGGATCCGCCGCGCCGCGAAAAACGGCCGAAAGCGCGGAATTCCCCTGCTTCATACGTTCCGCGTATCGCGCCCGCGCGGTTCTGCGGAGGCTGTCGAACCGGAAGTCCACCCGGTTGCTGCGGCGGGAAAGAAACGGCCGCAGTCTGCGGATTAAAACGTTCAGCGCGTCGGTTTCCCCGTCCGCAGACGTGCCCAGACATCTTCGCGCCTCAACCAGTTCTCGAATGGACAGCCCGGCCCTCGAAGCGGCGATCATCGTAAAGAAGTCCTTTGCAACCGATGTTTCGGCTTCCAGATGTGTCATGACGCATGAAAACGCCGACTCCGGCGTATCGCCGAACGCGGCGATTTGCTGTCCAAGCGCTTCGAAAGAACCGGATACGCGAAGCTCGCTGAGCAAAATGTTCAGAAACAGCGGATTGCCGGACGCGGGCGCGGCGCAGATCTGCCGGATCTCCGGTTCGTCCAGCTTTTTAAAATATCGGGAGAGGTAGCCGTTCACAAGCTGCCGCTTTGACAGATCGCCGGACAATCCGTCGAGAACGAGTTCCTGGCAGCCGCCGTTTTTCAGCCGCGCCAGTCGCTGTTCGTCAATGGCGGAGCGGCGTATGCCGATGATCATATTAAGCCCGGGAGGAATGGCCGACGGAATCCGGTCGAGCAGCTTCAATCCGCCCGGAATCTGGTCGAGTCCATCCAGAAGGATGATATGTTTCTCCAGCGCCGCAAACAGTTCCGGCAGCGCATCCAATATCGCGTCGTCGCCGGACGGCAGCAGCATGCCAGCCTCAAAAAACAGCTTTTCCAGCAAGCCTTTGATGCTGTCGGATCTGTCGGATGCGCCGCAAAACCGCGCGATGACAGACGCGCCATGCTGAATCAACTCGCGGGCAACGCCGCAAAGCAGCGTCGTTTTTCCTACGCCCGCCTCGCCGGTCAGCAGCAGCGGGCCGCCGGGTTGGTTTCTCTTTGCAAATTGAACCAGCAACCGCTCCTGCTCCGCTCTTGGCAGGTATTCCTTCATGCCGGACCAGAGAAACGTATCCTGCTGTTCCGCTTCTGTTTCGCGGTATTCGCCGGGCGTCCGATCCGGAAACTCCACCGCGATCATTTCCTGCAGCGCCGCCAGCAGCGTTTCGCGCAGCGGTTTCCCGTTTGCTTGGAAATCCGTCAGTCCATGATCGCCATATCGGCAGGAATAGTTGATCGTCGGGCTTAGGATGTCGCTTACCGTTCGGCGCAGGTTCAATAGCGCGTCGTATTCCGCCGGGTCGTCGTCGTAATAAACGGCGCGCGCGTCTTGCGGCAGGTTTTTGACGCAACCTTCATCCCGCAGGCAAAACAGGGAACGCTGTGCAATTTCGGGTATTGTCTCAAGGCCGTTTACAATGCGGTGCAGCGGGGCAAGCAGGGCGTGTTCGATTTCCATCTCCGTGATGGACATCCGTCCGACCCGGCGGCTCAGCGCGGGGTATTCTTCATAGGTTGCCGCCGCTATCTCCTCTTTTGTCGGCACCCAGCCGCGTCTTTGCCCAATGAGACAGAGGAAGAACGGCCGGCAGTCGTCTATATTATGCAGGCAGGCGGCAACCACGCTTCGCGCCCTGGCGTCTTCCGCCGTTACACCCCAGCGAAGATCGATATCCGTCAGGCGAAGCTGTCGCGCGGCGCACCAGTCCGACAGCTCGGGAAATATCTCTTTCACCAGATAATCGCGTTCCGCGTGCATGTCCCGAAACGTGCTGCTGATAAAAACCGTTACATCTCGCCATGCCATATCATCGCGCTCCCGTTTGTTTTTATACATATATTTTGACTTTTATGCTTTTCTTATGAACTTTGCCCTTTTATAATTCAGGCGAATATAAGCGACACTATTCTGATTTTTTATGCTTTTTGTATCAACTTTGCTTTTTAATAATTAGAACGATGCTATAGCAATAACAACACTATAGTTATATCAGAAACGGCGCCCGATTTACAGCGTAAACATGTTAATTTAAAATTTCTCCGCAAAAACAATCCTCCCTCGTTGAAAATGGATGCCGCGGGGTTCGCTTTGCCGCATCGCGCTTGCAGGCTATGGTATAATTTCCATCCAACCACATGAAAAAACACGAATATGAGTTAAAATTGTAGCAATTTCGAGCAGCATCACAATCACAAACGCATCTGCGCTTGACATAGATAGAATGCCGATATATGATTGTATAGAATTCCGATATATGGAGGGCATCTCGATGCGTATCGACAAGACGCTGGTCACGCGCAGCACATCCATGCTGCTGATGAAACTTCTGGAACAGGAGGACATGTACGGCTATCAGATGATTGCCGAGCTTGCCAGCCGCTCCGATAAAACTTTTTCCCTCAAGGCCGGCACGCTGTATCCCCTGCTGCACGATCTCGAGCGTCAGGGCATGATCTCCGCATATGAAAAAGCCGCGGAGACGGGACGCATGAGAAAGTATTACACCCTGACGAAGAGCGGGCGTCGGTCACTGGCTGAAAAGGAGGCGGAATGGGCCTGTTTTTCATCGGCGGTAAATCAGGTTCTGACAGGGGGTGCCAGCCTTGCCACAGTCTGAACGGGCGTGTGCCTTTCTGGAAGCCGTTTGCGAGCAGGTTCGCTGGCGGCAAGCGCACGAAACGATTCGAAGCGATCTTTCCGCACATATCGAGGATCAGGAGGACGCCCTGCTTCAAAGCGGGTTCTCTCAAAGCGAGGCGCAGAGCCGTGCGGTCGCGGAGATGGGCGATCCCGTGGAAATAGGGTTGCAGCTGGATGCAAGCTATCGTCCCGGCATCGCGACTGCGGTTGTGCTCCCCCTTGGCTTGCTTGCGCTGCTGGGCGTGCTGCTGCGGCTGTTTGTCTATGCGCTCACGCCCGGTCAGTGGGGGTTGTTCGGCATTGCGTTGGTCGTCGGAAGCGCCGGATTTTACGCTCTGCTGCGGTTGAATCTGTACCGGGCGCTGCGATACGCATGGTGGCTCGCGGGCGCTTTCATCCTGCTGGCATTGATTCTGCCTGCCATTGCGGAGCGAATGATCGCCTATCACAATCAATCCGGCTACTGGCGTGTCTACTACATTGCAAAATATCTTTGGCTGCTGCTGCCGCCGGTATACGCGTTTCTCGTCTATCGCATGCGCGGCACGGGGTTTGGCGGCGTGCTGCTTTGCTGCCTGCTGTTTGCAATCCCCGTCGGGCTGTATATGCGTCTTGTGTTTTCATCCTATCTTTGGGAGGCAATCGGCGCGCTGGGCTGTTTCGCCGTTCTGATTACGGCGATCCTGCGGGGCTCTTTCGGCTGCAATCGCTGGGTTGCGTTTTCCGTCGTCGCGCTGGGCGCCGCAATTTGCGTCTTTCTGTTCGGCATCGCGGAGCCTTATCGCGCAAGCCGCATTCTGTCCGTTTTGAATCCGCAGCGCGATCCGAACGGCGACGGGTTTCTCGTTTTACGGGTGCGTGAGATCGTCTCGAGCTGCGTCTGGTTTGGTCGCGGTGGAACGCTTCCGCAGCAGGCCGCGCAGGCCATGGAGTTCTTCCAGAGCAATACGGAGAGCCGGAATTATGTTTTGACCATGCTCATGTATCGATATGGCATCGCATGGATGGTTCTGCCGGTCGGCGCCGTCGCGGTGTTTGTCGTTTTCAGCGTCCGGCGCATCCGGCGGGTTGGCAGCACGCTTGGAAAAATGCTCGCGACGGGAATCGTTACGGTGCTTGTTTCGCAGGCCGTGCTATCCATTATCGCTTGTCTGGGATACCCGCTCTGGGACAACGCGTTCTTTCCGTTTCTCTCCTTCGACAGCGCGGCTTTTTGCGTCGACCTGCTGCTTGCGGGCGGGCTGGCGTCTCTGCTGCAATCGGACACCCTGTTTCACGACAGGGCGTACAACAGAAGAAAGCTGCGAATCCGGTTCGATCTGGTTTAACGAACCGTTCGGTTTTAGGCGCGCAGCAGCATAAGCATTACGCAAACTCCATATGCGCCTGACGAAAAAACGTCTCATCCTCTCTCGTAAAGTGCAGACCATAGTCGCATATACGCGTCATCACCCGGTTGATCAGTTGTTCATCGGCAAAGTTTTCACAGATGTTGAGATTGAATTTGCCATTGCAATCAACCATATTCAAGTTGCAGTACCCGACATCCGGCCACATATAAAACCAGCAATCGCGCACTTTTTTCAGCACATCCGGGTGAAACGGAAGCTGTCCAAGATAGGATAGCTGCGCGTTTGTGTCGTGTTCCTTCAGCCACCACACGACGGCTTTCATGATGGCCTTACTCACATTCTTTGCGGGCATGCGATATAACGCGTCGGTGTCGTCGATTAACGCGGTGCATCTTGAAACAATGTAGTCCGGTTGGCGGTAAGAATCCAGCAGCCGCTTATAGACGCCGCAAAGGGAGCGAAGATCCAGATCGTCGTACGACGGCAAATAGGAAACAGGCTCAAAAATAGCCGCATTGTGCATCGTACCAAATCCCATCGGTATGCGGGTGTCAATGTTGATGCTGAATCGAACATTCGCCTTTTTCAGCTGCTCGGGGAGGCATTCGTGCAGAGCGCGCGAAAACAGCGGCGCGATCAGCGCTGTCGGTGTCGCGCCAAGGCTGCGAGCGATGGACACGAGTTCGCCGCTTTCGATTGCGTACCGATGCGACAGGCAGCCCGCCCCCCTGCCGTTTGCTTTCACACGCCGGTTTGCATAGCCCAATGGCTGGTTTGGAATGGCAGGCGCATGTGCCGTTTTATCATAGTATCGCGCAAAAGGCGGCTCAGTCCCGGAATGATCCGTGTTTGCCGGAACGTCGAAGTAATCTGCCAGCAGCGCGGATAGAAAAGCCATCGCGCCGCGCCCGTCGGTAACGGCATGACACCATTCGAAGCTGATTTTGTTTTCATCATGGCAGAGCCGCCAGGGGAATCCGTTTGTATCGTGCCCGAAGCTGTCCGGCCGGTTTTCGATGGAGCAATGATGCAGAATAATCGGCTCGTCGTTCTCTTCCAGATAATACTCGCGGTCGAATACGATCCTTGTTTTCAGCAGCGAGTAATTGCAAAGGGTGTGTTCTGCCGCGCGGCGCAATCGATCGGGATCGACAGAATCGGAAAGGTAAACTTGAATGAGCGGCACGCTCTCCGCGCGTGTGCCGATTGCCATCATATGATAGTAATCCATGTTATCCAGCCGATATCTCATCGCAAAACTCCTGACTTCGTATCAAATTTAGGCGCGGCGGGCGCATAAAAAGCGCAACAAACACGGCTCTTGTCTGCATGTTACCAATTATACCCCAGCAGCATCTATCAAATCCATGCAAACACCTCGTCCGCATCCACAACACCTTTTGGTTGATAGATGCTTATACCGTTACGCATGATCAAAACCTTTGCTGAAAATTATGTTGGCGGTATTCCTCCAGAATTTGCTGCGCATTTGCCACATGCGACGAATTCACCCGCGTGATCGTTTGAATGTCCGCCACTGCCTGCCAAACCTGATCGGGAGTGGTTCTTTCTTTCAGGCGATAATCGGCTGTAAATTCGATCTCTGTATCGTATCTGCCGGCGGTCTTCACCCGATCCTGCAAGGCTGCTTCCCACACGGCGCGAGCGGAGCTGCCTGCCCGTATCTCCTCTTCACGCGTGCTTCTTCCATATTTTTCCATCATCAGGTAGTACCACGTCGCGACGATGTCCCGTAAATAGATCAAAGCGCTTCGCTCGGACATGTTTTCAAGGCTCACCGGGTCATCCACAACCGTATGAATCAGGTTGTCCGGCGCGCGCTTGATCGGATCCTTGATATAGTGCGCCATCGGGACGACCTTTGCCCCCGTTGCCCGGCTGATACGATATACGCCGGGCCAGAAATCCATCACAAGCCTTTCAGGTGTCTTATTCCAACCACCTTCCGGAAACACGATCAGATCCGTCCCGTTTTCCAGAACCGCAATGGCCTTTTTGACCGATTGCTTCCTGTTTGCAGGCACCTTGCGGTTCACCAGCACGAGACCGTTCAAATAGGCGGCGAGGCCTTCAATGGAGTTGTAAAACTGGGGCAGACTCCCGAACAGGACATATGCGTGCCGTCTTGCCGCCACGATGGACGCCGCGATATCGTCTTTAAACGCATGGTTGGCGATCCATATGACCGGTTCTTTCGGTAATATGACGCCGGAATCCGGGGCAGGCGCGTCTTGATAAAGCGTATTAAACGTATTGCGGTTTTCGAATATTTGCCTGTGCTCCATAAATAGCCCGGCAAGCGATTTGATCAGCGGACTCAATCGTCTTCTGAAATTGATCTCCTTCAGCAGCTGCGAGCCCTCTGCTTCGCCGCTTAATGCGCGGCCATATCTCTTGCCCAGCAGATAAAATACCCAGGACGGGTCGTTGCCTGCCGTTAAATCCTGAAGACCCGTTATGCTGTTCCCATGGGAAATCAGGATATCGTTCATTCGTCGTTGCTTCAGATTTTGAGTCCGTTCCGCCACGGCAATCCCCTTCGTCTCCAAACGATGAATTTTGGTTGCAGCCGAATCGCCGGTCTATCCGCGCGAAAAGCCGCTTTGAATTACACCTGGTTGATCCGTGTTCAATCCGGCAGCAAAACGCTCATCCCGGCTGCATCCACAAATCCCGTGCGCTCCGACTTCAGCGCCTCCGTGTCTCTTTTTCCGAAGCGCTTAATCGCGAACCCGTCCCTTGTCTTGTAAAAAACCGGCACGGCATCTTGCGGCAGGCTGCTTTGACACAGCTTGTCGATCCGTCGGATGACCGCTCTCGCGTCGTCCATATTTTCTTTTCGTAAAACAATATGCGCAACGGCTATCGTTCGGCCACCGGATTGCGTCTCCACCACCTCGCACATCTCAACCGCCCGATCCTGCAGGATCACGTTTTCAACATCGAACAAATAGATCCGTTTCCCGTTCGTTGTCAGAAACGAATCGCTCGTTCTGCCCAGAATATAAACAAATCCGTCCTCATCCATATATCCTATGTCGCCGGTGCAGCCCCATAGATTGCCATCCATTCCTTCGCGGAAAAATTCACCGGTTGCAACGGGATTGTTGTAATATCCCAGCATTCTGCATGGTGTGAGAACGCGCAGCTCCCCATGCTGGCCGCAGGGCAGCTCCCGGTCGTCCTCCATGTCGAAAACGCCGATTGTCACCTGCGGAAGCGGCAGCCCCGCCGAGCCGATTCTGTTGCGCGCCCCGGCTTGTGACGGCGAAGCGGACGATGCGACGGCAGTCGCTCCCAGTTCGCACAAGCCCCACCCCTTCTGCAGGCTGTCTATGCACCCATGCGCTTCCAGAAAGCGGTTGATGGCTTGCTCCGCCGATGGAAGAAGCGGTTCTCCGCCGGTCATCGGGCAGAGGAAATGCGAAAGTTTATGGTGCGGCCCGATATGATCCAGCAAATACAACCAAAAACTTGTCGTTGCAAATGCGTAACTGGGTTTATAGATTTTCACGTCCCGTACGAACGACTTGAAATCAAATATCGGCTCCATAATGCAGGTAACGCCAAGGCAAAGCGGCATTAAAAGCGAAATAGATACCCCGCTGGAAAACCAAATCGGAATGATGTGCAGAAAACTGCGCTGCCGTTGCACTTCCGAAAACCCGTACTCATATTGTGCGATGGTCGCGTTGATCCCGTCGTTGGTCAGCTGAATTCCTTTTGAGGCGCCTGTTGTTCCCGAGGAGTATACCATCACCACGGGGGTATTCGCGCGGTATGTTTCCGTCGGCGCGCCGGTATATTCCTTTCCCGCTTTGATCCACGCCCGCCAGGTTTTGCAGTTTTCTGCGCGCATCGCCTGCCCGAGCCGTTTGTCCGGTTTTCGAAACAGCTTTGCGCCCGCGCGTTTGGTATTGGGCAGCGACTCCAGCGCGGACAGAATTACGATTTCCTGAATGCAGGTGCCGTCAATCGCATCCGCGATATATTCATACATCACGTCCAGTACAAAAAGAGTTCTTGACCCGGTTTCGTTGATACGATCAATCATCTGGCTCGTCGTGAAGATTGGGTTAATGAAATTCGCAGTCGCTCCGATTTTACTGCAAGCAAGCACCAGATACGCAGCCTCCGGAACGCCGGACGTGCAGAGTGTAATGCGCTCTCCCGCTTGAACGCCTGCCTGCCTGAGCGCGCTAACGCATGTTTCCGTTTTCAGAAACATATCCCGATACGTGATTTTTCGCCCGAAATAGACCAGCGCGATATCGTCGGGCCGCTCTTTGTTGTGCTGCCGGATGTTTTCATAGACCGTGCATTCGGGAATGACGGCGTTGATCGCATCCTCGCTGTAATACTTCAACCAGGGCTTTTCTGTCGACGGCAGTCCCACAGATGTCATTGAACCCTTCCCGCGTTATGCCGCTTTATGCGGAATATCATTCTCGACCGCATAGTTCCAAACATAGCTTCCCTCCGTGCAGATGATGGTCAGAGCGTCACAGTATGCAAACGCAGAATTGCCGATGCTGGTCACGCTGTCAGGGATCGTGATGCTTTCCAATGCAGAACACATCATAAACGCTCCCTGGCCTATGCTTGTTACGCTGTTTGGAATAGTGATTGATTTTAAAGCAGATCCCTGAAACATCCCGTCGCTGATGCTTGTAACACCATCGAGTATCGTGATGCTCTCCAGCGCACTGCACAGTGAAAAAGCTCCATCGCCAATGCTCGTTACACTTCCCGGTATTGTAATAGTCTCCAAGGCAGAACAGTTGCAAAATGCTTCTCTTCCTATACTGGTTACACTGGCGGGAATTGAAACACTTTGAAGGTTACGGCATTGATAGAACGCTCCACCGAGTATGTTTGTAAAGCCCTCAGGGATCGTAACACTCTTTACGTAATTGTTGCTACTAAAATCGAATAAAATCTTGTCCGCAGGAACGGTAATCTCCGCTTCCTTGCCTATATATACAAATTGTGCGCCTTTCCCGATTTCAATCCAGTCACCTTGCATCTGTGCTTCCAGCCAGGGCGTATAACCAAAAGCGCCACCGCCGATGCTCGTTACGCTGTCGGGTATCGAAACATCACTCAAAGCTCCGCAGCTGTTAAAAGCCAACGCACCTATTGTTTTTACGCCATCAGGAATGACAATACTTGCTAGCGAATTGCACATGAAAAATGCTCGATCGCCTACGCTCGTCACACTTGCAGGTATTTCGAAGCTCGAAAATGCACAGTTGAAAAAGGTTAAATCGCCGATGGTTGTTACGCCTTCAGGAATCGAAATGTTTGTCAATCTTTGGCACAGGCTAAAAGCTCCATCTCCGATGACTGTTACTGTGCTCGGAATTGTAACGCTGATGAGGGAGCTGCACCAATAAAATGCATCATTGCCGATACATGTAACTCCCTCCGGTATCGTAACACTTGTCAAATAGGCAAGTTGGCTAAACGCCTCTGCCCCAATTTCCGTTATGGCTAAACCGTCCAGTTCCGCAGGAATGATTATGTCAAGCTTGCTTAAATCATTTCCGTAATAATAATGCGTGACGGTAGCCGTACCGTCTGAATATGCTGCATACTCGAAATTATCGATCACGTTTTTTTCCGAAACCAGCGTCCGCTCCGGAATTGGAGTCGTCGTCGGTTCCGGCGTAACCGCCTGCTCCTGCGTCGCGGTGATTGAAGCATTCGCGGCCGTGCTTTCCTGCGGCGATGTCGCAGAATTCGCGCAGGCAGCAAGGAAAAGCAGCAGAACGCAGCTAAGCGACAAGGATACTACACGTTTCATAATTCTTTCCTTTCATTTCAGGGATTCTCCGAACCCCCGCCTTGATCTTCATCAGGGGTTCTCCGAAACCCCGCCTTGATCTTCCAGCGCGCGATAATCAATTTTTCCAACCGGCGTTAAGGGCAGTTGTTTGACCAAAATATACTCTTGCGGCAGCATGTATTCGGCAAGCGCTTTCCTGCAAAGCGAGGCGATTTCATCCAGTATCCGCTTGCTGTCGCGCTGCAGATCCTGTTTTAACACCAAAAACGCTTTGGGAATCATCCCCTGGCTGAACCCCTCCGGTTTTGTGCCGATCACCGCGCAGGATTCAACAGCGTCGTGCCGGCAAACGATACTCTCTATCACGGAGGGATAGACCTTGAACCCGTCTGCGCGAATCATCATCCGCTTGATTCGATCCACAATGAATACCAGCCCGTCTTCCGTGAGATACCCGATGTCTCCGCTGTGTACCCAGATTCGTCCGTCTGCATGCCTTTTGAGAACTTTTTCTGTCTCTTCCGGATTATTGTAATACTCCAGCATCACCGATGGACTTGATACGCAGATTTCTCCAAATTCGTTATACTTCAGCTCCTCCTGCGTTCCCGGTTTAAACGCGGAGATCAGTGTGTGTACAAACGGAATTCCGACCGAACCGACTTGGTTGATATCGTCCCGGCAGGCACACGCCGCCGAATTCAGTTCGGTCATTCCATAGCCTTTCGTCACCTTGCGCGCGCAGTTGTGCTCCGCAAGAAACGCATTGATTCGTTCCTCCGTGTTCGTATTCAGCCCATCCCCGCCAACGCCGGCGCAGACAAGAAACGAAAGATCGAATCCCCTCAGCTTCCTGCTTTCCAGCAGACTGTCAAAATGCGTCGGCACGCCCCAGAAGTGATTCGGCTTGTACTTCTTAATGAGCACGTCAAATTTCTTCGGATCAAATTTGGGGACTAAGATTAACTGCGCGCCGCTGCACAGCGGCGTATGGATACCGCAGGCCAGTCCATAAGCGATGAACGGCGGCATGATATTCAAAAACCGCTGGCGGCGTTCCGGCATAACGCTCGAATACCGAAGCTGTGATATCAAGTGATTGTAGCTCTCGTCCGAAAACAGCACGCCTTTGGGAGTGCCTGTCGTACCGCCTGTATGCAATATCGCCGCGGGCGCGTTCTTTCTGTCGCGAAGAATAGCGGGCTGCGCGTTTTTGCCGTTTGAAATAAAGCGCGGCCAGCGAATCGTTTTTTCGCCGCGCGGTATCGCCCCCGTTTTCCCCGTCGACGCAAGTTGATAGCCAAGATTCAAAGCAGGCGGCATGGAGTCCCCGGCAGAAACAATCACCGTATGCTCCACGTCCGATTGTTTCAGAATCTCCGCAATTTTCGAAAAAACAACGTCCAGAACAACGAGTACTCTCGTGTGTGTTTCTGTTAGATACTGCTTGATTCCCTCAGGGCTTGTGCGCGGATCGATCAAGTTGGAAATGGCGCCGAGTTTATTCAGCGCGTAAAAAGCATATATCGTTTCCGGCGTCGTTACGCTGCAGAGGCTGACAACGTCGCCCGGCTCTACCCGAAGAAATGCAAATGCTTTTGCGGCTGCTTCTATTTGTCGAAATAGTTTGCCATAGGTGATTTTTTTATGAAAATAAATCAGTGCGGTGCCGTTTTGATGTTCCTCGTTGCACTGATATAATCGCTCGTAGATCGTGCCGCCGTTTAGCTCGCTTGAGATTGCCTCCTGAGTGTAATACTTCAGCCATGGTTTATCCTCGGATGGGTATCCCGTCATTTTTTCAGCCATATTTCGTTCCTTCATATTTGTTGACCATTATGGTTCCATCTATCAAACGCTATAATTATTTTATTCAACCACGCCGCCGCATGGTTTTTTTGACAGTGTGTAAATTTGGTCAAAAATCGCGCATTTTCTGCTCCAAAATATACGGGAACAATTGAACGGCGAACGGAGGGTATGTTAGAATACAACCATGGGTAATGATGTTGAATCGTTTCGTTGGCTGATCAGTATTATTGTTTTTGTACTGTTTGTTATATTTCTTCTTTCGGTGCTGAAACCAAGATGGAATTTATTGGTTTCCGTTCTGTTGCTTTCAGGCGGGATTGTCGGCGTTGCGTTGATCGGGCTTCAAATCCCATATGAACTGTACGTCTATCGGATGCTTTTTATATTCGCCGCGCTGACAGGTTACACGTTTGTGGTTTTCAAGGATAAGCCGGGTAAAATCGTTTTAGCCGCCGGCATGATGTACTTGGATAATATTATTTGTGAGATTATCCTGCTTGCCGCCTTTCCGGGCGTGGCTTCGTCCACAGACTGGATCAAAACGCTCTCTGGGCCGGAACGCATCCAGATGCTCTTTTTTTACACCACCATATTGGGTATCCTTCTTTTTTTAACTGCGCGTCTTTTTTCCAGAAAATCCAGTCGTCTTTCTACGAAGGAGTGGCTTCTGTTTGCCCTGTTTCCCCTCAGTCAGGCCATGCTGCTTTGCCTGTGGCTTTTGTCGGCGCAACGTGTGTCGCCGACAATGCTGGTGGTTTGGCAGATCGTTTCCGGCGTAATCTGTATCGCAGTAGACGTTTCCCTCTATTTGATCATGCGCGGGGTTTCTCAGCGTGCGGAGTTAAAGGCGCAAAACGAGATGCTGGAAAAGCAAATCGCCATGCAGAAGCTCCATTATGTCGAACTTTCGGAGCAGTACCAGCGCATGCAGATGCTGCGGCATGATATTGCCCACCATATGCACACCATTCAGGTCCTGCTGAAAACAGAAGAGTTGAACGAAGCGCGATCCTATTCTTCCGAAATCATAAAAGAACACACGTTTCATTCCACCTTGGGTCAATGCAAAAATCCCGTTGTGGATGCCTTTATCGCCAGCCGAATCGAGGATGCGCAGGCGCAGAATATTCCCATGGAAGCGGATATCCGCCTTCCATATCAGTTAAGCGTCAGCGATCCCGGACTCATCGCAGTGTTTGGCAATCTTCTGGACAACGCGATAGAAGCGTGCCTGTCGATGCCTGTCGACCGGCGTTTCATCCATTTAAAAGCCGCCGCACAGGATGGTTTTCTGGCCATTCGAATGGAAAACAGCCTGCCGGAAGAAAACAATGCAAAAAAAGAGACCCGCATCGAAGGCCTCCAGCGCGGATTCGGCTTTCATATCCTGAAAAACCTTGCCGCGCAATATCACGGCAGCTTTTTAAGCTATTCGGAAAGCGACCGGTTTGTATCCACCATAACGCTGAAACTGGATGGTGAATCACAATAATACACTTCGTGCTTTGCGACGATAACGCGCAACATCTTTCCAATACAACCATGGTATTGCAGCGGCAGGCGCGTCAGGCCGGGCAGCCCGTTACAATTGAAGCGTTTCAAAATGCCGACGGCCTGCTGCTCGCCGTTTTGAATCATGAAATCACCGCCGAAATCGCCATACTGGATATCCATATGCGCGAAACCGACGGTATCTCGCTTGCAAAGCGCATCAATCAAGTGTTGCCCAACTGTCAGATCATCTTTTTAACAAGCTATATTTCCTATGCCATGGATGTATACGAAGCGGATCATGTATACCTTGTCCTGAAAGAACGGCAGGACGAGCGCTTGTGGCTCGCTGTTGAACATGCATACAGCAGGTATTGCAATTCGGTAAACGATGCGATCCTTTTCAACACCGCTCTGGGTATGAAAGTGCTCCGACGATCTGAAATTCGTTTCTTTGAACACGTCGGCCGCAAGACCTGCGTATACTCTCTGACGGAGAATATTTGGATCAAGGATTCCATAGACAGCATTGTAGCAAGCGGGCTGCCGAAGCAGTTTTATAAGTGTCATCAGGGATACATTGTCAATTTCGACTTCGCAGCCGGCATCGATGACGATGGTTTCGTGCTAAAAGATGCGACGCATATCCCCGTCAGCCGCGCCCGGAAAAAAGAGGCGCAGCAAAAATTTTTCGATCATATGAACGCAATCATACTCCACAGGGATGCGGATTAGGCTCTTCGGCGAATGCCGAAGATAAAACAATGCGCCGGCGGAGGAACTGTCATGCGTTCTGTCCGCACAGCGCTTTTTTGATGCCTTGCACAGAATTCGCACGAAGCCCGGTCGCGCAAGAGCCCGATTCATGTTCGTGCGGATTGTCTCGCGCTTTATAATCCGCTTCAAGCGCGCTACGATGAGACAATCTTCCGGTATTTTGCGGGAGACACGCCTGTTTTTTGAATAAATTGCTTTGTAAAGTGATTGCGATCCGCAAAATTCAGCCGTTCGGCGATTGCGTCGATCGGCAGGTTGCTGTCCTTCAGCATCGCGGTGGCAAGTTCGATTTTTTTCATCAGATAGTAAGCATACGGCGTACAGCCGTGTTTTTTTTGAAAGATCGACGCAAGCTGGCGGTCGGATAGATGAAACGTGTCGCTCAAATTCCGAATGGAGAATTTTTCCTGAATGTGACTGCTGATATAGCTTTCAATCTGATCCTCCATCGGCGAAAGATTCGTTGCTGTATGCGATTCCGATTTTTGCTGCGCGCCTTTTAAGTCGATCAGAATCTTGTGCAGCAGCAGCGCGACTTCGTCGTTCGCCCGTTCCTGTCCCTGCGCCTGAATCAAAGCGGCGATCTTATGAAACTCCGTCTCTATACTGTGCATTGCGACAATCGGAACAGACGTGTCAAAATAAAACCCGACCATGCTGTCCAGCAGGCGGCCCCTGCAATTGATCCAGAGCATGGAGTGCGGATTGATCTGGTTGGTCTCGATCTTGTTTTTTGTATTGGAAGGAAACAGATAGCAGTCGCCTTTCTTCAGTTTTACCAGCTGACGGTTATACTCGATATAGGCTTCTCCGCTGAGCATATACGCAAATGCGGTCGTTTTGCTGTTTTCCCGCGCAATCACGTAATTGGGATCCGGCAGCAGCAGCCCGCAGGAGCTGACGTAGATCAGCTCATCCTTCATTTTGTTACAGTTATAGTAGATGGTTTCGTTAAATATCTTCAAGCCGGCACCTGCGTTTCGATGACAAGATTTCGGTTTTATACATAATTCTATGTGTTTTATATGTATGATGTCTAATTATAAGCGGATAAACTAGTGTTGTAAATCAATATTACATCCTTTGCGGAGGAAACTATGCACAGAGAAGAATATCCGCGTCCGGCATTTGCCCGCGCATCCTGGCAAAATCTGAACGGAGAATGGGAGTTCGAAATCGAGCAGAGCGGCAGGGACTACCTTGCCGATGCAAAATATCTCTCCCGCATCGAAGTCCCGTTTTGCCCCGAAAGCATACTCTCCGGTATTGCCAACACGGAGCCGATGTTTTCCGTCTGGTACCGCCGCTCGTTTACGCTGACGCCGCAAGCGCTCGCGGGCAGTGTACTGCTGCACTTCGGCGCGGTGGATTTTTCCGCCGCCGTATTCGTCAACGGCACAAGAGTCGGCGCGCACAACGGCGGTTACACGCCCTTTTCGTTCGATGTCAGCGCCTTTGTCCGCGCGGGCGAAAACACGCTGGTCGTCAACGCGAAGGACGATTATCGGGACGGTACCATCCCCTCCGGCAAACAGTCCGAAAAGCCGCTGAGCGAAGGATGCATGTATACCCGAACGACCGGAATCTGGCAGACCGTTTGGCTGGAGTTCACCGGAAAAACCTATTTTCAAAATGCGAAGATCACCGCTAATCCGGCCGATCGATCCATCTGTATCCAAGCCGAACTCAACAAGAGCACATCCGGCGTATGCACCGCCTCCATTGATTATCGCGGGACGTTTTTATCCAGTCATAGCTGTCTGGTTGACGGCGCGGCGTTCACGTTTACGCTGAATCTCGACTGTGATATCGAACTCTGGGATGTGCTTCAGCCGAATCTTTACGACATTCTGCTGCAGCTGGAGAAGGACGGCCAAACGGCCGACGAAGTAAAGACCTACTGCGGGTTTAGAACCCTTGAAATCCGGGGCAAACAGCTCCTGCTCAACGGAAAGCCGCTGTTTTTAAAGCAGGTGCTGGATCAGGGATATTATCCGGACGGCGTCTACACCGCGCCGCGCGTACAGGATATCGAGCGCGATATCGACACCGCGATCGCGCTTGGATTCAACGGCGCACGCCCGCATGAAAAGGTATTTGAAGAGCGGTATCTGTATTACGCCGACCGAAAAGGGTTCCTGCTTTGGGGAGAGTACCCCAATTGGAACTGCAAGATGAAGCCGAGCAACCCCGCCGGAATGCGGAATATTCTCAGCGAATGGCAAGCCGTGCTGGAGCGCGATTACAACCATCCTTCCGTCATCGGTTGGTGCCCGCTGAACGAGGCTCGCTTCGGCTGGAACGGCGAGACGGATTATGCGGGTCAGAAATCGCTTTATGATCTGACAAAGGCATATGACAAGACCCGCCCGGTCATCGGCAGCAGCGGCGGCGACCTATACGTAACCGATATCCACGATGTGCATTTTTATACGCACGATGGTGAAACGCTGAAAAAACTTGTGCGCAGCGGTCGCTACAGCGAAATACCCGAATTCGTCTATTTCATCTTGCGAATCTTCCAAAAGAAGCTGCTTAAAAAAAAGAACTTGCTGAAATTGCCCTGCTTTGTCTCTGAATATGGCGGCCTGTCATACCTGGTCGAGGGGAAGTCCTGGGGCTACCACGGAAAATATGCCTTGGAAGAAGAGTTCGTTGAGAAGTACTGCGAGCTGACAAACGCGCTCTTTGATCTCGACTGTATCGGGTTTTGCTATACGCAGTTATACGACGTGGAGCAGGAACAAAACGGGATTCTCAAATACGACCGTTCGCCAAAGCTCTCCGCCGAAGGAATGGAAAAAATACGAATCTGTAACATGCAACAAAAGAAATAACGCCAAAAAACAGAAATCGGGAGGCAGTCATGGAGAAGGGAAACAAACTCAGTCCCAGAAACTGGACCAGTATTGCAATGTTTGCAGGTCTCGGCAGCGTTGCATGGTGTATGGAAAACGATTTTTTGAATCTGTTTATCGACCGGACGATATCGACCAATCCTCTTGTGATCTCCTTGATCGTCGCCGCAAGCGCGATCACCGCGGCGCTCACCACGATGCTGGTCGGCATTTTGCTGGATAAGCTCGGCAAGCGCGTCCCGTTCATAAGCTGGGGTTATATCATCTGGGGTTTCGTGATTATGGCCTTCGCACTCATCAACGTCAAAGGCATATCGTCCGTGTTTGGCATTTCGGAAAGCGCCGCCGTCGCCGTCTGTATCGTTCTGGTAACGCTGATGGACTGCGTCATGACGTTTTTCGGATCCACCGCCAACGACGCGGCATTCAACGCCTGGGTAACAGATATCACAAATCCGTTCAATCGCGGCAGAGTGGAAGGCGTGCTTGGCATATTCGGCTTTGTGGGGACTGCCATTGTATTCCTGTTCGATTTCATCGGCGGGATCACGTATAACCACTATTTTGACGCGGCAGGCAACGAGGTGTCCAACTATGTAGAAGGCGGCACGGTCGTACACGGCAACTGGACGCTGTTCTTTGTCGTCATCGGCGTGCTTGTGCTCATAGCCGGCATCTTCGGAAAATTTGTAACGCGGGACGCACCGGATCTGAAGCCAAATGCGGACAGCCGCTTTCGAAATATTCTGTATGGGTTTAAGCCGAGCGTTATCAAGGAGAATAAAAAGCTGTATACAACGTTGATGGGCAGCTCTCTGCTTGGCATCGCCGGAATGACGTATGTGCCTTATATGCTCATCTATATGGAGCGGACAATCGGGTTTAAAGACTATATTCTCCCCTATGGTTTTCTGAATATTGTCAGCGTAATGTTTGGATTTGCATTCGGCATCTATGCGGATCGAAAAGGAAGAAAGCTTCGGTACATCCTTCCTGGTATTGTCGTATACATCATTGGCTGCATCATCATGTTCTATGGAACAACCGCCAACTTTGCCGGCAACGCGATCTTCGTGCTATGCGCGGGTTCTATGATCGGCGGCTTCGGCGGGGCGATGATCGCCAACGTATTCAACGCCAAGACCCGCGACTACACGCCAAAGGACCGGGTCGGACTATTTCAGGGCGTTCGAATGGTCTTTAACATCATGATTCCCATGTGTATCGGTCCCGTGATTACCGCCTGCATTAACAACATCAATAAACAGAACATCATCGGATATGATAGCTTAGGCAATGAAATTTTCAACTATTCTTCCACGATGTTCCTCTTCGGCGCCGCCTTGGTGCTTCTCGTATTGATCCCGCTGAAGATGCTGCGCCGATTCGAGCGGGAGGAAGCGTAATTCCCCTGATTGTCTCGCCGGACGGCGCGCAGAAAATCCCCCGGCGCGCCGTCCGCATCTTGTGCGCTGGCGATTGCCGAGAGGAAAAATGCGTTCAATATACCCACAGCCGGTTCGTGTCCGGATAACAAGGGAAAATATGTTCGATATATCCTCGGCCGGTTCGTGTCCGGATGTCAGTCGTTCATCTCTTATCCCGCGCGTCCGCGCCAATTGCCTGAATCATCAGCGTGCGAAACATTTCCTCAAAGTCGACATCTGCGCAGTATTCCTCCCTGAGATGGTTCCGCCGAAGGATCAGGCGCTGAAACAATGCAAAGAAGCTCTGGGCAATGAAATGATACAATTCGTTTGCAGAAAACGCCGTATGAATCGATCCGTCCGCAATGCCTTCTACCATATACCGGTAAAGCGGATCGTTTTTCGGGTGAATGTTGTCGATGAATGTTCGTGTTAACCCGCTGTTCGGATACTCGTTTTGAAAATAGCGGTCAAACTCCGCCGTAAAACGAATCCAGTCTTGAATTTTATCCAGCTCCACGCGCGAAAAATACGCGCGGATGTGCTCCGCGCCCGTACCCGGTTCGTCCGGCGCAACCAGCGCGCTCATATAGCGCTGAATCCGCTCCATGACGATCATCTCAACTTCAAACGCAAGCAGGTCTTTGGTCGGAAAATAGCGATACAGCGTTCGGCGGTTGATTTCGCAGTCTTTGGCGATATCGGTCATCTGCGTTCTTTCAATGCCGTCCGCAATAAACCTGCGCTCCGCAATCTCCAGAATTCGTTCCCGTGTGCTCTTTTCCCCCACGTGTCTTCCCCCTCGCCGCGCTACCATACTCATCAATATAGCATGCTTTTTTCAGTGTGGCAATCGCTTCACAGCCGGAGCGGGTGTCCTCTTTGTTATGCCGCGGCGAGTCGTCCCCTCGCGCGCCGGAACACGGCAGAAAGCAAAATCTTCCGTGATCGGGGCGAACCGCCTTCACCTCCCGCCGGTCCGCGCTTCCAACGAAGAATGCATGCCGACGTATAGACTTCGCCTCGGATCGACTGTACAATAGAAACGATACGGGAACACCGATACAAGAAACGATACGCGCTCGGGACGTGCGGAATGTGTCCGGCAGCCGACGTCCGGCGATCCGCCGGAACGCGCCGCCCGAATACGGTTGCATCCGGTTTGTGGCCGGGCCACGACAACTGTGTGAAATTGTAAAACCGCCTTGCGCATCGTGCCAAATCAAGGTATTCTGATGATAATCGAGTCTTATGTAAGCATTTCGGTCAGTGATATCGAGCGGACTTGCTCCGTATTCCGAATCACAAACGCGTTCGATTCATCCAGACATAAAGGAGTATAAGACATGGGATACACCGCTTTACTCAACATGAAGGAACGAAACCGCGCCGATTACGGGGTGCAAGATTCCGTGCGCATCCCAGAGCTTCCGAAGTCTAAACGGCGCTATGGAGCAGAAGCCCTGTCCTTTCTGCGCGAGAGCTGCGAGGATCTGAAATTTGACACAAGCCCCGAGCGGAACAGCCTTTCCGATTCCGACGGTAGAAGCTCCGGGAAAAACCTGATTCCGTTCAACATGGAGCGCGACCTTGACCGTCTCAGCTTCGAGACGGCAGTCGGCAGGTTTCTCGCCTCCGGTTCGAAGGAGGATGCCTTCGATATCTACTACTGTTACTGCGAGATATTTAAGCCTTTCGGCTCGGGTTATGATTCCACAGGGCTGCTGCTTGAGCTTTTGAGCGAACACGAGTCCAACGCCAGTTCGCTTTTAATGAAGCACCGCGACCACTATTCTCACAGCGTCTATGTGTTTCTGATCGGGCTGGCAATCTATAAAAACCACGCGGGGTTCCGAACCGCATACAACACCAAATACGGCTTTGCGGAAGGCAAGGAAGCCGCCTGTCATTTCCTCGAGTTCTGGGGGCTGACGTCCTTGTTTCACGACGTCGGCTATCCGTTTGAGATTGCGCACCAGCAGATGAAAGCGTATGTCTGCAAGCTGGACAAGAGCAATAACGACGCGTATGGCTTTGCGCCCTATGTGTCCTATCGAAACATGGACGAGTTCGCCATTTCAAGGCTGGGCGACCTGAACGATCTCTACGCAAAAGCGATTACCGAACGACTGAGCGGGCGCTATCTGACCCGCACGGAGGTCGAGCCTTATTATGCCGAGCACAGCCTGCGAAAATCTCTGAAAGACCGCGCCATCCATGAAAACCCCGCGGAAAAGGACTATCTCTACATGGATCACGCCTATTTCAGCGGGCTGATCATGGCAAAGACGTTTCTGTGCAGTCATAAGGAAATCGGACGCTATGAACAGCTGCCGGCTCCGGCGCTAGATGCCTTTTGCGCCATCATCCTGCACAACAGCCTCTTTAAATTCACAATGCGCTCCTTCCTGCACACGTCAGAACCGCTCCGCCTATCGGACGGTCAGCCGCTTGCGTATCTTTTGATGCTCTGCGACGAGATGCAGTGCTGGGACAGGACTTCCTACGGGCAGAACAGCCGCAGCGGCATCTATGCCTTTGATTTTGACATCGACTTCACCAGGGATGGAATACGCTGGATTTACTATTACGACAAGACCTATCAAAGCAAGGTCTGCGCAGCAAAATCCTATCAGGATATGCTGCACGACGGATACACAAAAAAGTCCGGCGCGATCCGGGAAAACCGCAGTAAATTCGCAGACGACATCGACGAGATTATCAGCGTAAAGGATATCGTTCCCTCGTTCGAGCCAAACGTCAAACTGCCGGATCCCAGCGATATCATCGAAGTTTGCATCGAGGACAAGCAAAAAAAGACCGGCCTGTATCTCTCCGACAGCAATTACCTGAACCTCTATCGATTTGCGCTCGCGCTCAACGGGCGTTACGCCGGCGCAAAGACCGACGACGAGATGAGAAAGGCGTTCGAGGAATGCCTGTCCCTGGAATACAAGCTCTCCAACATCGCGCAGGCAAAGGGATTTGCCGCGCAGTTGGAGTCCATCGGCTGCTTCTACACCGATCGGGCGGTGGATTATACCCCCGTGACAGATTTCAAGGCGCTGACCAAAGAAGCGGGACACGAGGATGATCTGACGAATATCGCCATTGCCGAGCACGAACGCTGGTGCGTCGAAAAGCGCGCGATGGGATGGGATTACGGCGTCGGTCATGTCGGCGCGATCACGCTGGAGAGCGGCAAAAAGAAGAACGACGCCGTGATGCGGGAGCATCTGCGGCTGCATCACGACCTCGTAGACTACTCCGGGTTGGAGGCGGAAGAGCGCTTTAAGGATTCCGATCCAATGGAGCAGATGCTGGAGCTGATACGCGAATACGACGGACTGACGATCTACAGAATGCACTGACGTGCCGGTCGCATTCCGTCTGGAGCTGATATGAAACATACGATGACGACATGATCGCAATCATTCCAAGGAGATAGCAATGGGAATTCTTGACAAGATCAAAAGCAAAAAACCGCAGCAAACGAATGCCGCGGCCGCCGATTCCCCGGAAAATCTGCTCGTCCCCGGGATAGGCCGCATCCCCTTTCCGGCATACCGCGGAAAAGAGCCGTATATCTTCATCAGCTATGCGCACAGGGATTCCGACATTGTGTTCCCTGAGATCAAGCGTTTCAACGAACAAGGATACCGGGTTTGGTACGACGAAGGAATCTCTCCCGGAAACGAATGGACGGACGAAATTGCGGACGCGCTTTCGGGCTGCTTTCTCTTCATTGTGATGATGACCCCGAACGCCGTCGACTCCCACAACGTACAAAACGAGATTAATTACGCAATCGACGAGCGGAAACCATTCGTCGCCATCCATCTGGTTGAAACCAACCTACGGGGCGGGCTGAAGCTGCAAATTGGAACCAAGCAGGCAATTCTCAAATATAACATGACGCAAAACGAGTATATTTACAAATATACTTCCGCCTTTGAGCGGCTCGGCATGCGCTGCAATAACGCCGGTCAGGCCGCGGCTCCCGCTTCGCCTGTCAAGGCGCCGCCCGTCGACGCGGCTTCGGCGGCGGAGCGTGAAGCGGCGCAAAAAAGAGTCGAACGGTTCGAGATCGAGCGGATCCAGAATTCGGAGGCAACGCTGATTGATTTCGAGTGGGCCGGGTCAGCCGTGAAAGTCTATCACGGAATTAAAAAGCGGTTTACCGTGCCCGACAAAGCGACGGGCATCCTATCGTTTGCTTTCAAGAGCCGTGATTATATCGAGCGGGTTACCCTGCCGAAAACCGTGACGCGGCTAGGCGCCGACTCTTTTTTCGATTGCCCGAATTTCGAACTCGCCGTAATCGAAAACGAAGCCGTCACGTTTGACGATCCCGGCGCGTTTTCCCTTTGCCCGAAGCTGACGGTGCAGTGCAAAAAAGACTCCGTGACGCACCAAAACCTGCAAAAAACGTTTTCCGGGACGATTTCGTTCTTCGATGAGCCGGCAAAGGGACCGACGGCCGCGCCGAGCCCCGTCCAGAGCACGCCGCAAGCGCCTTCCGCCGCTATGGCCGCAGACGAAAAGAAGCATCCCTGGGGCGATTATGTTCCTATGGGCACGGCCTACATCACGCTGCTGGACGGCACGGTTCACGAAGCCATCGCAAACTCTCTGCTATGCTGCGCCACGGGCATAGAGGCCAGCGCGGGCAATTATCAGCGGCTGTACTCCGGGCTGGACAACCCATCCAGCGACTTCGCGTACAAACTTGAAAAAATGGTTTTGTTTGCGGACATGCAGTCTCTTTTTCGACGGGAAGACACGCTGATTGCGCGCGATTTCGACGACGAGGAGACGGTGATCCATCCGGTGAAAGGGATGACGCTCCGGTTTATCGACGGAACCGACGGCAAGAAATTCAACAGCATCGCAATCGACGATTTGCGGGAAATTACCTTCGAGCGTTTTATCACGCCCGCGTTCGAGATCAGCAGCTGTCTGCTGACGTTTGACGAGGGCGCTTTGTCGGTTCCCTTTCCCTATTTGATCTTCAACGTCGATCTGAGCAGCAACGGAATACCGGAGATGACGCTTACCACCGATCTTTCGCCGGTCGCCGGTTTTCCGCTGACGCTGAAACGCATCCGTAAACTGACAATCGCTAAGCTGATGAAGGCTGCCGTCATGTACAGCCCGCTTACCGAAGCGGAGATTGAAGTCGAGCTGAAAAACGGCGATACAAACCGCTTTACCATCAACCGCCGGATCATGATACTGGCGCTCACCGGAAAGGGCGTGCTCAAAAGCTTCGGACTCGAAAAGCTCAAACGCATCGATATGCCATAATAGCGCCCGGTGATTTGCGGAACGGATTACGGTTGTCGCAGGAGGTAAATCTATGAACTCTTCGGATCAATCCTATTTGAGCCGCAGGCCTTTCCCAGCATATCGCGGGGATGGAGCGTATGTATTTGTCAGCTATTCCCATATGGACTCCAAAGAAGTCTTTCAAGAGCTCATCGAATTTCATCGTCAGGGATATCCCGTCTGGTACGACGAAGGCATCGAGGCGGGCAGTAAATGGAGCGACGAAATTGCAGCCGCAATTTCCAACTGCGCTCTGTTTATCGTGTTTTTAACGCCGAACTCCGCCGGTTCGGAAAACGTTCAGGACGAAATAGATTTCGCCATTTCCGAAAACAGAAAGTTGATTGCAATCCTGCTTGAAGAAACCGAACTCACCGGTGGGATGAAAATGAAGCTGCAGCGGCGGCAGGCGATTTTAAAATACGCCGTCCCTGAAGACGAGTACCGATATAAATATTTAGCCGCGTTTGTTTCCTGCGATATTCCTGCGTTAAATGAGATCAAAAACGAGCAATTTACGAGTCTCGCTTCCCCTATGCGCGCGTCTTCGGGCTCGCCCGCCGCGGGTGATTCGGTCACGCTGGAGTTCGTCAGCGGCCCGCTCTGCTCACAGCGTTTTTCGTATGACACGAAGACGGAGGTTACGCTCGGTCACGGCGCGAACTGCGACATCATCATTCCGGAAAGCACGGTGTCCGGCCGTCACTGCCTGTTTCGGATTTCTCCGCCTTCGGTTACGGTTCAGGACTGCGGAAGCAAAAACGGAACTTCCGTAAACGGTACGCTGATCGGCAGCCGCACGCTTTGCCAAGACGGCGGCTCTCCGGCAAAAGATCTTGCGAGCGGCGATACCGTCAAGCTAAGCAGCAAATGCTCCCTGATCGTCCACATACAGTCCGAACAGACCATGACCGACGAGGGTGACGAAGCCACATTCACCGACGTATCCGCCAGCGGATCGGCGCAAGGAAGCGGGCGCACGACGTCCCGATGTTTTGATTCCGATCTGTTTGAATATGGGTTTTGCTTTGGAGGCAGAAGCGATGCCGGCCCGGTGCGCAGCGAAAATCAGGACGCGCTCGCTCCGTGCCCGGACTGCGCTTTCTTTGCCGTACTGGACGGCGTGGGCGGCGTTGCCCACGGTAAGGAAGCCGCCCGCTATCTTTCAGAACAGCTCCCGAAGGAGATACGCTCGCTCGCAGAGCGGCTTGCGGGCGACGCCTCCGCTTCGAAAGCCGCGCTGCTGCTAAGAAGAGCAATCATCGAGCTGAGCGGCACTCTCTACGCAGAATACAACGCCAGCGGTGAAACCGACTACTCCGCCGCCCTTGCCTGCCTCTGGCTCGTCGGCGGCAGCGCAGTCGTGCTCCACATGGGCGATTGCCGGGCATATATCCTGCCCAAGGACTCCGGCCATCTGCTCTGCCTGACGAAAGATCACAACCGCGCTTACGAGGCGATCGCATCGGGCGCCATGACGGCGGATGAAGCGCACGCCGCGGGTCTTTCCTCCCGGCTCACCCGATTTGTCGGCATGACTCCCCCGGCTCTGCCGGACGTGGACGTCTATCCCGTCACGCCCGGCGATCAATTCCTGCTTTGCTCCGACGGACTGTATTCCGCCGTCGCCGAAAGCGAGCTTGCCAGAATGATGCGCGAGGGCATGCACGAGGAGGAGATTCCCAACCGAATGGTGCAAACCGCCTGCGACGCAGGCGCGCGGGACAATGTAACGGCCCAATATGTCATGATACTGGGAAAGTAACCCGGTCACGCCAAACGCGGGAGGCATTGCGATGAAAGACGATAAAAATAATATTGACCGCACGCTCACCGATATCGAGCGGACAGCCACCGACACGCCGACAAACACCGATATCGAACCGACGCTGACCGACGCGACGCAGGCGGACGCCGCGCGCCGCCAGAGTGCCGCGCCGGCAGGCGCGCCGGACAAGCAATCGTTTGACAAGGGCAGCGTGCTGCTTGGCACCTATGAAGTTCTCTCCGATCCGATTCAGGGCGGCATGGGCGTTGTGTACAGGGTTCACCACAGCGGCTGGAATGTGGATCTTGCGGTAAAGCGCCCCAAGGAGAGCTACTTTCAATCGGACCGGCAGAAGGAAAACTTCGTCATGGAGTGCGAGCGCTGGATCAATCTCGGCCTCCACCCCAACATCGTGTCCTGCTATTATGTCCGCGAACTGGACGGGGTTCCGAGCGTCTTCTCGGAGTGGATGGACGGCGGCAGCCTGGCCGACCAGATCAAAAGCGGAGCGCTGTATGAAGGAACGGATCAGGACGTGCGCAAGCGTCTGCTGGATATCGCCATCCAGTTTGCCCGCGGCTTACAGTATTCCCATAAAAACGGGCTCATCCATCAGGACGTTAAGCCCGGAAACCTGATGCTGACCAGAGCGGGCGATGCGAAGGTGACGGATTTCGGCATCGCGGGCGGCGGCAACGCGGAACGCGCGCAAACATGGAGCAACGCGTTTACGCGCGAATATGCCAGCGCAGAGCAGCAGTCAAAGGGCGTGTTTACCCCGAAAACGGACATCTACAGCTGGGCGGTTTCCATACTGATGCTGTATTACGGCAGGCGTCTGTGGCAAAACGGCATCGACGCGGGACTGGCGTTTCAGCAGCACGCACAGCAGGCAAGGGTGCCCCTGTCCGATGATCTCTCCTCGCTGCTCGGCAGCTGCCTTGAGCAGGATCCGGCCAATCGTCCGGACGGCTTTGACGCGGTTCTGGTCAGGCTGCTCGGCGAATACGCGGCGCAGACCGGAGCGCCCTATTTTCGCGAGGAACCGACTGCTGCGGCTGATACGGCGGACAGTCTCAACAACCGCGCGCTCAGCTTTCTGGATCTTGGCAAACCGGAACAGGCGCAGCGGCTCTGGGACAAAGCGCTGCGGATGGAAACCAATCAGATCGCCTGCACCTGCAACCAGCAGCTTTGGCTCTGGCGCAACGCGAAGATCACCGACGCGGCGGCAGCGCAGACACTCCGCGCGCTATATGATAAAAGCGGCGCGCCGGAGGCCGCAAAGGCGCTGCTCTCGCTCTACATGGAAGCCGGTCAATATGAAGAAGCGAGAGAATTTTCAAAAATCCCCGCCGTGCGGCCGCTCATCACCACCGATCGAAATTGGCAGGACGAACTTTTAAAGACATCCCGGTTTACGCTGAATTTTTCCGATACGCTAAAACACGAGGTCACATCCGCCGCGCTGCTTTCAGATAATACGCTTCTTGTGGCGGATGGTTCGAACTATCTGCGCAGATTTCATCCTGAAAGCGGCTCTTTCATCGAAGCCATCGACACCAAGAGCATACTCGGCATCGACGCGGATCGGCTCATGGCCGATCCTGTTCGCGGCGGATGCTATGTCTTTGCCTCCAACAGCGACCGCGCAAACGGAGCACAGCCGACGTTCCTTTCGAGAATGATCGGGGACACAATCGCGGCCCGGTTTAACGTGCCGAAGCGTCCCGTCTCCTATCAGGTCTCCGCGGGAAACCCAAGGAGTGTAGATATGCCGTTTTATCGTCTTGCCGAGGTCTGGCTGTCGGAAGACGGAACGACCCTGTTCGCTCTTGCGGATCATCAATATAACTGCAGCTATGACGATACGAACTGGAACGACTGGTATACACACGCCTGGAACGCGGATACCGGCGAATACAAAGGCTCGGAGCATTATGACGACTTCTATGACGCATGGGCCCCCTACGAAACGCTGTCCGTATTCGGAAAATACAAGATGCGCTGCGAACGATCCACCTACCTGCTGTTTGAACAAGAAAGCGGAAGATGTCTCAGAACGCTGAACGTGTATACAGGCGCGGGTTCTTCGCGCGGCTTTTCTCAAGGGAAGTGCAGCTTCTCGGCGGACGAGCGGTTTTGGGTGGTTCCCCAGGCCGAAGGGCCTCTGGACGTGGGATTGTATTCTTTGTCCGCTTCCCGCGCCGCGTCCCAGCTGTTCCTTTCAAAAATCACCTCCACCGCGGAAGCAGCGCGACTGAAACAAGAAAAAATCGCGCTGAAGAGCGCTTTTGAAAGCGCCGTTGAAAAGCAGGATATGGAACGGGCAATCGAGATATTCAGCCGCTTTCGTGATCAACCGGGAAACGGAAACGCCGAAGAAACCGTCGCGATGGAGCGACGGCTGTCAAAATTTTGTATCCGTGCGGGCGTTCATCACGCCGCCAGAGAGTCTGCCGGGGATGTCGCGCTTGCCGGGGAGCCTTATCGTCGTCTGGACACAAAGTCCGCCTTATACCGCAAGGCAGAAAAATATTTCAGCAAAGATTCCGTTGCGCGTATTCGCACCGAATACGACACCTGGCTGCACAAGCAAAAATATGACGCCTATCTGAGTCGGGACGACGGCCGGTTTGTGATTGCGCACTACGGCGCAGCAACCGCAAAATCCACAGATGTAAATTTTACGCTGGTGCGCTTTGACACGAAGAATATGGCGCACGAGACGCTTGGCTGGGGCTGCGCTCTGACGCCGGACGGGAGAATTGTTGCCGGTTTGATCGATCACTCCATTACCTTCCAGTCGGCGGGACAGGCGGCAAAAACGAAAATCCCGACGGGCATAGAGGTTTTTCCAAAGGAAATTACCTTTTCGCCCGACTCGCGCTTTGCCTGCTGCAAAGGCAGCGTCGGAAACGCCAAAATGATTTGTCTGATGTCGGTTCCGCCCGAATCATCCGTTTTTCGCATTCCCGTCGAATCCTATATCCTCAGCCCGCTCTCCTTTTCCGAGGACGGGTTCTATCTGCTCGATGAAAACCGCGAAGTCTCGTATCGGCTCAGCTATACCTACTCTTTCCCCGGCTGGGCGGACTGGGACGACGGCGCCGCCCCGTATCTGGATTCGTTCGTTTTCTTCCATCCGAATGAAAGTCCATCGGATGTTCAGGATCTGACGCGTGAGCTGCAAAGCCGCGGCTT
Source organism: uncultured Christensenella sp. (assembly GCA_964383635.1). Lineage (GTDB taxonomy): Bacteria > Bacillota > Clostridia > Christensenellales > CAG-138 > UBA7703. The sequence goes on from CAYLIG010000003.1 coordinate 93,567, forward strand.
TGGGTGGCTTCGCCCGGACGCGGTAAACGAGCGCCTCCGTCTGGCGCGGCGGGAAACGAGCAAACAGCTCTTTGGGCTTTCATTCAAAAAACCGACCTCGACCAGATAAGGAGCTGCGCTTTGGGCATTCCCATCATCGTCGGCGTCACCGGCCATCGCGACCTGCGTCGGCAGGACGTTCCCCTTCTTCGCGAACTGGTGACCGGGGAACTGAAAAAGTTCATCGAACGGTATCCAAATTCGAAATTCACGCTGCTGGATTCCATTGCGTCCGGCGCGGATTCACTTTGCGCCGAAGCTGCTCTGGCGCTTGACATGGAGCTTGTCTGTCCGCTGCCGATGCCGGTTTTTGAATACCGAAAGGACTTTTCAAAGGTCGAAGCGGCAGCGTTCGACGCTTTCATTCAAAGCGCATCGGACGTATTTGTCGTTCCGAATTCGGAACCGCTGCCAAACAGGCCGACGCGCGATTTCTATTATCGTCAGGCGGGAATCTATGTGGCGCAGCAAAGCCATTTCCTTCTTGCATTATGGGACGGAACGCCCGCAAAGCAGGACGGCTGCGGCACCGCGGAAGCGGTCGAATTTGCGCTTCGGAAAATCAATCAGAATGAATCCGATTGCCCCGGGGCCGCGGACTGCGGCGCGGTGCTCCATGTGATAACTTCAAGACGCGGCGCAAAGGACGCGCCGCCTGCCTGCGTGCGGCTCATCGAACGCGAACCGGGCCTTCTAAACGAAACTCTGCGCAAAATCGACGCTTTGAATTCGGCAAACCGGAGCTGCTGATCATACCGTCCGGAACTGCCTGTCTTCTTTCGTTATTGATGGAATATACGCGCCCCGGGGCCGAGAAATCCGCTTCTCTTTGCGTCCACCACCGCGGGATACTGATTCTCATAATTCCTTCTATGCGTATGCTTTGGAAACGTAATGTGATATAACAGCGTCCCAAGCAGCGCTACAATCAACCCGCTTTTCATGAGATATTCCATCGCCGTGACAAACCAGGGATACCGATCCGTCGGTACGATATCCAGAATCATCAGCACAATCGGCGCGAAGATCGCAATCAGTACGTAACGAATGACCCATGTCATTCGTTTGTGGATGCGATAGCAGCTTTCACAGCGCGGAACCGGTACGTCCAGCACCTTTGATACGCGTCTGCTTGCGCTTTGGCTAACCACTTTTTCGAGATGAACGCCGGCCCAGTGTTTTTTTTCGGCAGGCGGTTGCGCATTACAAAACCAACACACCTGCTCCAGTTTCGCTTGTTTTTCGGACTGCTCGGCCGCGGCTTTTAAAAAGGCCTCCCTCGCTTTATCCGTCCAAAACTCATCCATCCTGAATCCTCCTGTCTTACACGATCTCTATTGATCCGGGCGTTCCCCGAAATCAGCCGGTTCGTTTAACCATTGCGTTTCTACCGGTTTGTATTCCGCCTGTTCAGCCTGAAATTGGACATGTGAAATGCCTGCCGCCTTCAAGCATCGTTTAGCGCCGCTTGAATCCAATCGATCACATCGTTTGTAAATATGCTTCCGGTATATAAGGTTGCAGCATCGTTAAGGGTTGTGCCTCCTGTCGCAAGGCCGTTTGACCACTCCGAAAAGCTCTGCACGCTAACGGCGTTGCTCTTTTCCATCCGGAGCGATATCAGCCAGAATCCTTCTATTACGCCGTCTTTCTCCGACTGATCAATAAAAAAAACAACCCCCTGTTCCGCTGGCGTTAGATAGAGTTTGTCCAGATCAAAATCTTCCTTGGAGTATACTTGCGGGTTGTACAAAACAACCGAGCCGTCCGTATAAAAATACGCACACGAAACGGTATCCGTAATAAACTCTCTTGCGTAAGTAACATCGCATGTTCCGTCTTCGTAAAACAACATACCGACCAGTCTGTTTGAATCCTGCCATGCGCCGACAATCGCGCCTTCATACGGGTCCTTACATCCTGTTAAGCTCGCCAGAACGAGCAGAATGACGATGAGAAGGTTGAGTTTTCGTTTCATCGCGCGTCTCTCCTTTTGTTCAAGACGTTTTGCGCCTTTTTTAAGAGTTTATCGCTTTCGTTTGTGATATGACAGAGTGAGCGTTACGCTCACCCGCGCCGGTATATTTTGTTCAAAGTAAAAAACCGCTTGCCGCTGTCCGGTTTGGCTGTGATATGATAAGAGAAATGCATGAAACGGGTGATGAAATCGTGCCTCCCCCAACTTCATCTTTCGGGGTAACCACAAGTACGCTTCTTGAGCGGCTTCGCGCCGGACAGTCGATCACCGAGTTCTTTCAGGAAAACCGGAACGACATCTGCGAATTTCCTCTGGACGAATGCCTGAAGGAATACATCCTGCAGAAGCATGTTTCAAACGCGAAGCTCATTCGGGAAAGCGGAATGAACCGCAGATATTTCTACGACATCCTTTCCGGCAAGCGCCGTCCCGATGAGAACTATGTGCTGCGGCTTCTTCTTGCGCTGCACGCGTCGATTGAGGACGTGCAATGGCTTTTACGCTGCGCGCGCTATCCTTTACTCTATGTGCGAAACCGCCGCGATGCGGTCATTCTGTATGCCTTTGAACATGCCATATCCATTCAGGAATGTAATCGAATGCTTGAAAACCTGGATTTGGAACAGATATAGCAATGGATATCGTCGAGAAAAAAGGATATCGCGTTCTGCATCTGCTCGCCTCCGGCGGAGAAGGGCAAGTTTTTATCTGCGAAAAGGACGGAATTCGTTTCATACTGAAGGTTATGCCCTGTATGGATTCCCGTCAAAGAGAAATCCTCGCACAAATTGATACGCTGCCGGAAGGGTTTTTTCCGCGCGTAATCGAAACGTTTGCCGACGGGGAACATACCTGTTTAGTCCGCGAATACATCGCGGGAAACACCATGCGCGAGGAACTGCAAAAGAGCGGCTCATTCTCATATTCACATGCTCTGCGTGTGTTTCATATGCTTTGCGAAGCGTTAACCCTGCTGCACCGCGCATTGCCGCAGCCGATCGTACTGCGCGACTTAAAGCCGGAAAACATTATTCTCACGCCGGACGGCGGAATTTCTCTCATCGATTTTGGCATTGCAAGGCGCTATAGCCCGCTTGCAAGCCGCGATACCATTCCCGCCGGGACGAAAGGGTACACGGCGCCGGAAGCGATGTCCGGCTTTCAAAGCGATCCAAGAAGCGACGTCTATAGTTTGGGCGTTGTATTGTACGAGATGCTAAGCGGCAAAAATCTGAGCGAACCGCCGTTTCAATTGCGGCCGCTTTCGGAAAGCGGCGTATATGCCCAAGCAGCGCTGGATCCCGTTCTGGCAAAAGCAACGAATCCAAAGCCAATCTGCCGATACGCAAGCATTGCGGCGTTTCAGGAGGCGGTTCGGCGCGTTCGCCCGCGAAATCCGTTCCAGCGCGCCGCGTTATCGGGCATATTGTGTTTTCTGGCGGGCGTACTGCTTACGCTCGGACTCACAAGTGGCTTGTTCGAAAGCCTGTTTACGCGCTCGGGCAATACGTCCGCCGCGCAGATTGATCCAAGTTCCATCGTCGGCCTTTCGATGGAAGAGGCGGAAGCGCTGCTGTTTGATCAGCGATTGCCGATCACGGCATACGCTGTTTTAAATGAAGCTGCGCAGCCCGATGAAGTCGTCTCCCTGCTCTCTTCTTCGGATGGAATCGTTGTGGAGGTCTGCGCAGGTCGGGCAGGCGATATCGTTGCGTTTCCGGATCCGGCTTTGGATCAGGCGATTCACGATTTGCTCGCTATTCCCGCCGAAGAAACAATCGTTGCGTCAGACTTATGCGAACTGACCGTTCTGGATATTTCGGGCTGCGGCGTTGTGAGTCTGGACGGTTTGCAATATGCGGTCAATTTAACGCAGCTGACCGCATACGATAACGCCATAAAAGACCTGACCCCCATTTCGCACCTTGGGTATTTGAGAGCGCTTTTTCTGAGCGATAACAAAATTTCCGATTTGTCGCCGCTCGCGCATCTGAGCAACTTGAAAGCGCTTCACATGGATAGAAATCAAATTTCCGATCTCTCCGCGCTAAACGGGATTGATCTGTATGATTTGTCGCTTGGGGCAAACAATATAACCGATCTTTCCCCTTTGTCGAACGCGGTTCATATGCAGCGGCTGAATTTGTATGACAATCGAATTTCCGATTTCGCCATGCTTTCCTCCATGCAATCGCTGTCCTGGCTTGCGTTGAACGAAAATCAAATTGCCGATCTTACGCCGCTTTCCAGGCTGTCCTCGCTCCAGACCTTGCTGCTTTCGCAAAACGCCATCAACGATATTGCATCGATCTCTTCAAACACGGGGCTGGTGCTGCTTGATCTTTCGTCAAATTACATTACGGATATCTCGGCTCTTTCTGCATTGCCTAAGCTTGAGACGCTTGATCTCTCGGCGAACACCAGGTTGACGGATATATCGATATTAGCGGATCTCTCAAATCTGGAAACGCTTAATTTGGCATATCTGGAGTGTTGCGACTATGCGCCGCTGCTGTCGTTTCCGGCGCTGCGTACGGTTACGTTCTGTTCGCCGCAATCCATACAAAACACCGAGGAGCTTGAATGGGTCATCGAACAGCTGCAGCGCAACAACATTACGGTGGTTTACTGACAATCGCCGCGAGACAGCATGAACTCATTTGATTGCGATAGCAAAAAATCAGCCTCCCGAACGAACCGGGAGGCTGATTGATCGCTATGTCCAGCATGCTGTCTGTTTATTATGAAACCCTCCGGCGCTCCGCCTAGGCTTGAACATCATCCAGTCCGTCCAGAAATATCTGCGCCAAAACAGGATCAAACTGTGTTCCGGCATTGTCGCGGATTTCGTTTCGGGCGTCTTCGGGTTCCATCTTCTTTCGATACGCTCGGTCCTGCGTCATCGCATCGTAAGCGTCTGCAATCGATATGATTCTGGACAGCAGCGGAATCTGCTTTCCTTTCAGTTTCTGGGGATACCCTGTGCCGTCCCAGCGTTCATGGTGGCAGAGGATGAGTTCCGCAATCGAAGCGAGTTCCAGCGTTGCGTTCGCAATTCGATAGCCGATCTGCGGATGTTTCTTCATCTCGACCCATTCTTCGTCGGTCAATTTTCCCGGTTTGTTCAGTATATGCTCCGGTATACCGATCTTCCCGATGTCATGAACGTTGGAGAGCAATTCAAGCTCGTCCAGCTCTTTCTGCGACAGATTCAACTTTTTTCCGATCATGGCGGATAGCTGAACCAGCCGTTCGCAATGCTCTTCCGTTTCTTCGTTCTTTTCAAACAGCGTCGCTTTTATAGAGGCAAGAACCGCGCTGTGCATGCTCTTGCTTTCCAGCACTTTCCGCTGATACATGTATTTTTCCGCCGTGCGCAGCGTCGTGTCCATGAGTTGGTTCATCGACGTCCTGGTTCCGCCGCCAAGCGCAATGCTGATGTGAAAAGCGTCCTTTGCGATATCCCGGTTGATCGCATCGCAGGTTTCCTGGATCAGCTGCAGCGTATCCAGCGCGGTTTGCTCGTCCGTATTCGGCATGATGATAGCAAATTCATCTCCGCCTGTTCTGGCCAGAATATCGGTTCTCCGGCAGCAGGCCTGCATTGCTTTCGATGTTTCAACGATCAGATGATCCCCTCTTGTATGACCAAACGCATCGTTGATGAGTTTGACACCGTTGATGTCGCCGATGATTACGGATAGCGGCAGCGCCTCCTTTTTGTCCAGCGCGGCCAGCGCCTGCTCAAAATATCTTCGGTTATACAATCCCGTCAGATAATCGTGCTGGCTGATATAGAAGAGGTTGTCCTCCATCTTTTTGCGTTCGGTGATATTATGCACGTTGGTGGAGATGTGTTCCGCGCCTTCCAGAACGATCAGCCGCGCGGACAAAAGCCCCGTAAACTGGCTGCCGTCCCTGCGCACCAATTCCACTTCAACCGTATCCACCAATCCGGCCGAGCGCACCCCCTCTACGATCTGTGTTCGGTCGGCCCGGTTTCGATAGAGCGCGAACTCGCCCCCTTCTTTGCCGATAACGTCGCCCTTTTCATATCCAAAGAGGTTTGTGAACCCCTCGTTTACATTCTGGATGATCCCCTGGTCGAGGCGGGCGATATACGCCGCGTCCGGGCTTGTATTGAACACCAGCTCGAAAAAATCCTTCGCCTCGCGCAGCGCTGCCTCGCTCTGTTTGCGAACCGTGTTTTCGTCTTCCAGCGCTTTAACGAGAAGCAGCGCTTTGGCATGTTCCTGTTTGAGCTGCTGCGTACGCTCCTCAACGAGCAAGGTCAGCCGGTGTTTCTCGTCCCGCTTTGCCAGATTCGCGTCCTTAATCTTTACCATTGCGCGAATCTGCGCAACCAGTTCGCTTTCGTCGATCGGTTTGGAAAGAAACGCCTCCGCGCCGCACTCCAGCGCCTGAATCCTGCTGTCCTGATCCCCTTTCAGCGCGGTGACAAAGACGATCGGCGTATCGCTCTGCCGGCTGTTCGCCTTCACGTCCGGCAAACTTCAAAGCCGCTCATCCCGGGCATCACGACGTCCAGCAGGATGACGTCAGGATCGTGCTCAATCGCCAGATCAATCGCTTTTTGCCCGGAAAGCGCGGTGATAACCGCGGCGTCGGGAAAAGACTCCCCGATCAGCGCTTTGAGCGTAATCAAATTGTCCGGATTGTCGTCGACCGCGAGAATCGTAATCTGCTTACCTGTCATACAGTACTACTCCAATCGCTTTGAGCAGTTCTTCCAGTTGAATCGGTTTTGCGACAAAGGCGTCGAAACCATGTGCAAGGATGCTGGAGCGCTCCTGTACCATCGCGCTGGCCGTCAGGGCGATGATCGGAATCCGGCAGGTTGACGCACCGCTGCGAATCGCATGGAACGCGTCAATCCCGCTGATGCCGGGCAGCGCGATATCCATCAGAACAAGATCCGGCATTCTGGTTTTCGCGAGTTCAACCCCCAGTTCGCCCGTTTCCGCCTCGATAACCTGAAACTCGTCCGCCAACAGCGCCCTTACCGTCGTGCGGTTATCCTCGTTGTCCTCGACGACCAGAATCAACGGCTTTTGCCTGTTCGGCTTATCGCGCCTGCTTTTCGAATCGGCCCGGGGCTGCGGGCCGCTTTGGAGCACTTCCTGCTTCGGGCCGCTGTCGTCAGCAAACATCCGCATAACGGCGGCAAGAAAATCTTCGCCGTTGATCCCGCCTTTTTGAATTACCTGCGAGATATGATTTCTGCTTAAACGACCCAGCTCTTCGTTTGTAATGTGTTTTGCGGTCAGGATCAATACCGGTACATTCGCCGTCCGCTCCGCGGCGCGCAGTTCGTTCAGCGTCTCAAAGCCGTCGATATCCGGCATCATCAGATCCAGTATGATCGCATCCGGCACGGTTTCTTCCACAATACGGAACGCCTCGCGCGCGCTGCGGGCAATCAGGATTTTATGCCCGCTGCGCTCAAACAAATCCTTGATCTGTATGATGGCGGGTTCGCTGTCCTCGATGATCAGCAGCGTCCTGCCGGTTATGGACGCGTTTGTGTCGGTTGCGGCTTGCTTCTTTTCGCGTTCCGCAATGTTCGGCAGGCGAACCGTCCGGGCGTCGCCGGCGTCGCTTTGGTAATGAATCGGAAGTGAAATGGTAAACGTGGAACCAACCCCGAGCGCGCTTGTCACATAGATCGAGCCGCCCAGCAGTTCCGTATACTTTCGGGCGATTGTAAGGCCAAGCCCGCTGCCGCCGTATTTGCGGGACGTGCTGCCGTCGGCCTGCTGAAACTCGTTGAAGATGCTGTCCAGATTCTCTTTGGCAATTCCGATGCCGGTATCCGTCACCGAAATTCGGATCAGGTTCCCCTGTGTCTGTGCCGAGACTTTCACCAACCCCGTCTCCGTGAACTTGACGGCGTTGCTGATGATGTTCTGGAGGATATGCCTGCATTTACGTTCGTCGCTGATAAAGCCGACGTCCTCATGCGGGCCCTGCCACTCTAGTTGAATCCCCTTTTGCTTTGCCAGCGGCTCCAGCATCAGCATAATGTCGCTCACGAGCGCCGACAGGCCGAATGAGGTCAGTTCGATCTCTTCCCGTCCGGCTTCGATTCTCGAAATATCCAGTATATCGTTGATCAGCGATAACAAATGCTTGCCGTTTCGCTCGACAATTTCCAGATAGCTCAGCTCTTCTTCCGGTATCCGGCTGGTCAGCCGCCGCGTCAGAACGCCGGAGAGAGCGATGATGGAATTCAACGGCGTACGAAGCTCGTGGCTCATGTTGGAGAGGAACGTGGTCTTCAGTTTGCTCGCCTCCGCAAGCTGGCTGCTCTGCATGTCCAGCTCGACGTTTTGCTGCATCAGCTCGTCCGCCTGCGACGTGAGCTCGTTCTTCTGGGCGTCCAGCTCCTGATTCTGCCGCTCCAGTTTCATCAGGATATCCCTGATGGTCTGGAACGCCAGCACGCCTTCTATGCGCGCGCTGATCGTAGCGACAATGTTTTCAATCAGCCAATCCGCGTGCTCAAAGAAGCGATTCATGGAGGTCATCGATATCACCGCAATCACCTCTTCGCCGGAGACGATCGGTATTGTGATGATTTCATTCGGCGTCAGTTCTCCGCCGGACGTGTAAAAGCGGACTTTGGAATTCTCCTGCAGGCTGCAGATATACTGCGTTTTTCGCGTGGAAAGCACCATGCCGAATTCGCCCTCCGGCGCGAGCGCGTCAAACGATTCCCTCGCGCCTGCGCTTAAGCCAATCGAATCATAGCAGTCATATGTTCTTTTGTTCTTGTTCAGCAGGTAAACGGCGGCGGTGTTCGCGTGGAATTCCTTTGAAAGTTCCACCAGCATTGTTCGGAAAAACGCCTCCTGATCTTCATATCGCTGCATTGCGTCCGAAATCGAAGATGCTTTCTCCTTCAGATCCAGATTCAGCTGAATCGCGTCCGCCATTGCATTGAATGAGCCGGTCAGCGCCCCAAACTCGTTGTTTCTTTCATAATGGCTTCTGGCGGATAAATCCCCTTCCCGGAAATTTCCGATTTGCCGGTTCAGTTCGTCGAGCGGTTTTCGGATCGACTCTATGAGATACAAGCTGATGAAAACCGAAAGCACGACGATGACCGTAATCAATATCGTGCTGCTCGTTACCAGAGATTGATAGTAATCCACAAATCCATGGTTCAGTTCAATGGCTTTGTTGTCCGCAAAATCATCGATTGTTTTGATATTTGCCGTGAGCTCTATTCTGAGTTTGCCGACCTCTCCTCCATCGCCAAGACTTTCGATGACAAGCTCGAGGTTTCCCGTCTGCGCCTCGGCAAGCCGGTTTTGCGTGGCAACCTTCCATTTGGAAAACGTTTGATACGCCGCATCGACATCTGAAATCGGCCCCAGATAGAGCGAATAGATAATTTCAAATTGTTTTTCAATGTCTCCCAGCGACAGATCAAGCTCGTGCTTGGCCGTTTGTCTTGTATTCTCATCATCGAAAATAACATAATCCCGAACCGCTACGCGGGATGTTAAGATATCCATCGAAATGCTGTCCGTCGCCTCTTTTACCTGCAGCGGATGCTCATAGAGCGATTTTTCCCGCTCATAAAGCTGCCTGGTCTGCAAAAAGGAAACCATCCCGAGCCCGACGACAAAAGCCAGCACAAGCAAAAAGCCGACGATCAACTGCAGTCGTATGGTCAGCAACTTCTTTTTCAAAGCGTTTCCCCCTCTTTCGTTCCGGCGACTCTTTTCAACGAGTGATTGAACGGTTGCACGAATATGAAATTCATTCGCAATACAAGTGTTTCGCAGGCGCGCCCGGCTTGTGAAACACGGCGACCGGAGTTGAAACCGGTTGAAAATCCGTGCTGTTTTTGATGAACGAACGCTCCGCCTCGCTCACCGTCAGCATCCCCGTCGGCGCCAGCGATCGTTCGATTTTTCGCAGTATGAACATACGCGTTTCTTTTTTGTAGTACATTAATAAGTTGTTGCAGCACACGAGATCAAAATTCCCGAATATGCTGTCCGGCGGATTGGCGGAGACCGTGTCCAACAGATCGTAATATGAAAAATTCACCTGCTCTTTGATGGAGCTTGCAACGGCGTACCTGTCGCCTTTTTCCGTAAAGTATGCCTGAATGTGCCTGAGTCTGACGTTCTGCATTTCGTCCGCGGAATATACCGACCCTTTTGCGGTTGCCAGCGCCTCTGCAGATACATCCGTAGCAAAAATGCGAAAGCGAAGCCCTTTCCCCGCCGTTTTTATCTGCTCGTGAAACAGTATTGCCAGAGAATACGGCTCCTGCCCGGAAGAACACCCTGCCGACCAGATGCGTAGTTCGCTTCCCTCCGGCGCCTGTCGAATCAGATTTGGGATATACTTTTGTTCCAGATATGCAAACAGCAGCGGTTCGCGAAAAAACTGCGTATAGGTGATGTACAGCGACCGAAAATAAGAGTCCGCTTCCGGCGCGTTTGTTTTGAGATGTTCGACGTATCGAAATGGATCTTGCATACCCGCCGCAATCGAGGCTCTCGAAAAAGATTTCAACAAGAAATCCTCTTCGAAGACGGATAGATCGACAGTCCTTGTTTGTGCTAATTCATAAATTTTTTGTGATAATTCGCTGTTCAATCAAATCACATCACTCCATAAAACCCAATAATTGTACCTTCTTTTTATGATAATGCAACAAAATAATAGTAGCTTATATTCCATTCCTTTACAACAAATATTCGTAATATTCACTAAACAGTAATATATTGGATGTCCTTTCCGGCCCCGGTCGGCCTATGTCAGCCGAATCGCTTGAAAGCGAACTGAAGGTCCATTTCCAGCCGAAAACGCTCTCGCCCTTTCTCGTGCCGGATTTTACTAAAATTAAGCGTAAACTAACTATTCAAAGAGCTGCAAATTCACCCCAAAATATAAAAAAATCCGAAAAACAGCGCAGACGAAAGAAATAAAACATTTTTCGCAGCGAAGGCGGCCGCTGCCGCGCTGATGATGCGCCGTTTTCGGATTTTATTCAGTTGCGATTGTTAAAACGCCATTATGTATTCACCCGTATCGGCTTTTCGATGCAATCAATTATTTCTGTTCGCTCATTCCCAGTCGAGGATCACCTTTCCGGAATTGCCCGAAATCATCGCGTCGAATCCCTTTTGAAAATCGACGAACGAAAACCGATGTGTGATGACCGGTTCGATATCGAGTCTGCTTTTCAGCATGGCCGTCATTTTATACCAGGTTTCATACATTTCGCGCCCGTAGATGCCGCGGATGGTCAGACCGTTGAACACGAGCTTGTTCCAGTCGATTTTTGCGGACGATTCCTGCAGCCCCAGCATCGCGATCTTCCCGCCGTGGCACATATGATCGACCATATCGTTCAGCGCACGCGCGTTGCCGGACATCTCTAAGCCCACGTCGAATCCTTCCTTCATGCCGAGGATGTCCCGCGCGGACTGAATACTCTCCGTTCGAACATCCAGCGCGAGCGTCGCGCCCATTGTCTTTGCCAGCGAAAGACGATAGGGATTGACGTCGGTCACAACGATATACCGCGCGCCGGCGTGTTTTGCGACGGCCGCCGCCATGATGCCGATCGGCCCCGCCCCCGTGATCAGCACGTCCTCGCCGAGCACATCGAACGCCAGCGCCGTATGCACCGCGTTTCCAAACGGATCAAAGCAGCTGAACACCTCTTCGGGAATCGAGGGATCGCAGTGCCAGACGTTTGCCGCCGGAATCGAAAGATATTCCGCAAACGCGCCGTTTCGGTTGACGCCGACACCCTTTGTATTGCTGCAAAGATGCCGCCTTCCGGCGAGGCAGTTGCGGCACACGCCGCATACGATATGCCCCTCGCCCGATACGGTTTCGCCGATGTTGATCCCCTCCACGTTGCCGCCGGTTGCGACAACGGTTCCGACAAACTCGTGCCCGATCGTCATGGGAACGGGAATGGTCTTTTGCGCCCACTCGTTCCATTGGTAGATATGTACATCCGTTCCGCAAATGGAGGTCTTTTTGATCTGAATCAGAACGTCGTTGACGCCGACCGCGGGAAGCGGCACCTCTTCCAACCAAATACCGGGCGCTCTTTCCCGCTTGATCAGCGCCGCCATTGTCTTTTTGCTTGTCATAAGATTCTTATTCCTCTTCTCCCCTTCGGTATTTTCAATGCCGACCCTTATCCTTGGCGCGCTGTCGGCTGACGCAGCATAAAAAACACCTCCTGCCACCGTTTCAAGCCTGCGACAGGAGGATCCTATTCTTGGGATTGTTCCGCGGAAACCGCATCGTTGTTATGCTGTCAATCTGCTTTCCCGCAAACGGAGGCGCGACTGCGCCGGATGGCCGCCGATCGCATGATCGATCAGGTCATCTTCTGAAACCGCGCTCTGAGCTTCATCAGGCGCGCCAGCGGGCCCTCTTCGTCGTTCGCCATGTCGTACATCTGGTGTGTCAGATGGAACCCCTGATCCTGCACGAGCGCCTGCTTCCACGGGCGGGAAAGGATCGAGTGGGTCAGCATTCGCGCGCCGCGGGAGCGCTCCATTATCATCTCCGCAAGTTCCCAGGCGCGCGGCAGCAGCTTTTCGCGCGGAAGCACTTCGTTGACGATGCCCAGTTCCAGCGCGGTTTTTCCGTCCAGCTTCTGCCCGGTATAGGCGTAATAGGCCGCGCGCTTTACTCCGATTGTCCGCTGGAGCGTCAGCGCCATGCCGTCACCCGGAGGCGTTCCGCCGAGGAAATGCGGATCGAAGAAGTCCGTGTCCTCCGTGCAGAGCGTAATATCGCACAGCGTGCCGATTTCGCAGTGCGTCCCGGGTCCGTTGATCGCGGCGATGGTCGGAATGTCGATGCAGAAAATCAGGTTTTCAAGCAGGCGCAGCGACTCGTGATACATCTTCAGCTTGTCGTCCTGCGTCCATTCGCGAAACAGTTTTTTCCAGACTTCCGGGTTTGCGTCGAGCCAGCGCTCTCCGGTTCCGGTCAGGATCATGACCTCGTTCTCGGGGTCGCGGCCGATGTCGATCCAAGCCTGGGACCACATGCTGTGCGCCTGCCAGCTGAACTTCAGCGGGCCGTCGCCGGTATGCAGCCGTACTTCGAGGATACCGTTTTTCCGCGTCATCAGCATGATGTCCTTGTACTTCTCGGCGTACACTTCAAACTGAGACGGTTCCGTTCTCTCAAACCAAGGGGAAAGTTTCTCAGACATCGTGAACCTCCTTATTATTTTCCGCTTTTCATGCGGTATTCGGGCCGGATTGATCCGTTTGGACATCGGGGTTTCGTTGTTCAGTCGTTTTCTTTCAGCCAGGCAAGCGCCGCATTTGCATACAGCGCGGCGCCAATCTTCAACGCTTCTTCGTCAAACGCCGTTTTGGGGTGATGCGGCGGATAGATATATCCCTCCGCCGGAGATCCCGCCGTAAGCATGACCATCATGGACGGGACGCGCTCGGACACCGCTGCAAAATCCTCCGACCCGGGCAGACGCGATACGCCGAACACGCGCTCCATCGGCACCAGATTTTCCTCGCCAAGCAGCGCGCCGCAGGATGCGGAAATCTGCTTTTGCAAAGCCGCGTTGATGACGAAGCTGGGACAGCTTTTCTCGAACACGACCTCCGCCTTTACGCGGAATGTCTCCGCCAGCCCTTCGGCGATCTGTTGAACGCGATCGCGGACAAAACTGCGCGTTTCGCTGCCAAAGGTGCGGATGCTGCCGGATAGGAAGGCCGATTCCGGAATGACGTTGGATGTGTTTCCGCCGTGCATCTGACCGACGGTTACAACAATCTGTTCGCCGGGCGCGACTTCCCGCGCATTGATCGACTGCAGCGCAAGGCAAATCTGGGACAGCACGATCAATGGATCACGCGCCTTTTCCGGCGACGCGCCATGGCCGCCCTTTCCATGCACGGTGATTTTGAACCAGTCGGATCCCGCGGACGCCGCCGCCACCGGCGGCGGAACGATCACGCGGCCGACCGGCAGCGGAATGCCGGAGATCACATGGATCATGAAAGCGGCGTCCACCGCAGGATTTTCCAGAACGCCGGCCTCTATCATCGCCGCGGCTCCCGCCATGGTTTCCTCCGCGGGCTGGAACATCAGCTTGACCTGCCCCGTGAGCTGCGCTTCATGCGCCTTGAGAAGACGCGCCGCGCCGAGCAGCATCGCCGTGTGCATGTCGTGTCCGCAGGCGTGCATTCTGCCGTTGCGGGAGCGAAACGCAAGCTCCGTTTCCTCCAGAATCGGCAGCGCGTCCATATCGGCGCGCAGCAGAAATGTCTTTCCGCCCTCTTTGCCCGCAACGGCCGTCACGCCGCATTGAGAAACGTCCTGCGGCTTGTAGCCCATCTGCGTCAGCTGCGCTTTCACATAGGCGGCGGCAAGCGGCAGATCCGTGTGCGTCTCCGCGTGCTCGTGCAGATACCTGCGGTGTCCGATCAGCTCGAGCTGAAGAGCCTCTGCTTCCGTAAGCAGATGTTTCATTGGTCTATCTCCTTTGATTCGGATGTTTCCTCCGCTGCCGTTTGCATTGTGTCCGGAGCACTCGCCGCTGTTTCGAGCTTTGCCTGCGCTTTCATCTTCTTTTTGTAGAGAAAGAAACTCCACCCGATCGCGACGCCCAGCATCACCGGCATTAAAAACGCCTGCAACTGGGAGATCACCGCGTAGCCGAGAATCAACGTGAGGATCGCTGCAAACAGCATCGGGACCGACGCCGTCTTATAGTCTTTGAGAAAAAACGGCGTCGCCAGCGCGCCAAGCAGCGCGGGCATCATGTTGGTAAACGCCGGAGACAGCGCCGGGGACTGCAACAGCGGAAGCAGGCTGCCTAAAAAGACCATACCCAGCGCGAGAATCGCCGTTGTAACCAGCGAGGAGATGGCAATCGCGATGGTGGAAACGATCTCCGCTTCCTTGGTTCCGGGCGCATAGCCGGACACCTTGACGCTGCTGATCGCCGCGGGCAGTTTCATGTTTGCGATGTTGCCCGTGATGAATGACAGGTATTGTCCCCCGATGCCGAGGATTGGCGCATAGGAGACAAACTCAATCGCGCCGATGACGCCGAACATACTGATGACGCCGAGGATCACAGCGCCGGTGGCGGGAATGTCGATCCGCACGCTGAAGAGCAATCCGATCAGAAGCGGCACGGAGATCAACGCGACCAGCACGATCGCGGTCGACCAGCGTCCGAGCGTATGCAGTGTGGATTCATAGCTTTTGCGGGATTCATTCGGTTGTTCCATGGATATTCCCTCCCTTTAAAACAGACTGTTTGTCAGAACGGTCGCAGCCATGCCGATCACCATGCTCAGCGGAAACGAGAATTCGCCGATTATCTTTTTGCCGGTCTTTTTCGCGAGCCAGTCCAGCAGAATCACGCTTGCGCCCGCGATTACCGCGGTAACGATGGCCACGGGCTGCTGATAGTTGAGCAGCACGGGTACGGCGAGCATGGAGAGCATGCCGATGAACATCGCCCCGACCGCAACCATCATAAATCCGCCGGTTTTTTTGAAGGTTCTTAATTTTTTATCGTAGGGTTTTAAGACAAAGATGTTGAGCAGCGGGCCAACCATGATGACAAGCGTCATCACCCAGATGACGCTGACAAAAATTTTCGGCGTCAAGGTCAGGTCGCCAAGCCCGGAAAGGCCGAAGGCTTTGATCGTCAGATCGGCGGCAAAGCTCTCATATGCCGCGGATCCCATGACGGACAGGCGAAGCCACGGAATGAATTTTCCCAACACAGGCATCAGGACGGTCAGTGAAATCAAAATCGGAAGTGACGGAATGATAGAGAAAACCGCGCTGTTTGTGATGACTTTTTTAACTGTGTCATTGGGAATCATCTGTTTTTTCGCTTCTTTTAAGCTGACGCGAAGAAACAGAATCGCCTGAATGACGACAATCAGAATTGGAATCGAGACAATCAGAAGCACCCAGGTCGAGTTTGCGATGTTTAAATAGTTTTGACCCACAATATACCCTCCTTTATTTTTGGACATTTTAAGAACTATCTACATACTATCGGGAGGCGAACGCAAAGTCAAGATAATTTTAGACATTATCGGAACATACTTTTACACGCTCATTTCTTCTATACGGCGAGTGTGGTATAATTGGTTACAACTGTTGACTGGGAGCAGAAAACCGATGAAAATCCGTCTCGGCATCATCACAACACAGGCGCATATCGAGAACCTGAAAACCATCGAAGAGGCTTTTCGCGCGCAGTGCCGAATCGATATCATACAAATCGACGACCCGCGCGAGGCGCAGGACGCATACCTGAAAAACGCACCGCTTGTCGACGGCTTTGTGTTCAGCGGACGCTTTATCTTTGACGGCGTCGATCCTGAATGCCTGCAGAAAGACAAGCCGGTTCGCATCCTGCAGGAGAGTGAAATCCTCCTCTACCGGGAGTTGTTTCGCCTGCTGCTTACAAAACCGCAGTCGGATATTTCGCGAATCTATATCGATTTTGCGTATGTGCTGGATTCCTTTCAGGAGTTTTTGCAATACCTGCCCCGTCAGGAAAAACCGATTCAAAACGCCAGCCTTTTTGAACAGATGGATATCATGCTGGAAAACCACATCTCCATGTGGGAGCACGGCAAAACCGATCTGTCTATCACGGCGTTCGGCCACTTCATACCGGAACTGCAAAAGCACGGCGTGCGCTATCTGCTGATTCAGCCGAGCTGCCTGCATATGCAGGAGGTCATCAGCGGACTGATCAACGACGTCACCATCCTCAAGCTGCAAAAGCGCAGAATCGTCATCGGGTATCTCTCGGCGGATACTCCGTCCGGCTTCGATACGGATGCGCTCGACGAGCTGCTGCGCCTGACTGACGAATTTGTACGCGCGATGAACCTGCCCGTTACCATACAGGTTACGGACGGATCCATCCGGCTACTCACAACCTATGGAGATTTTCAGAAGATCACGTCAGACGCGGTAGACTGCGCGCTGATTCGGCATCTTTCAAGCAACGTGCCCTATACGCTGAAGATCGGCTGGGGATTGGGGCAGGAATATATGCAGGCAAACGAAAACGCCGCCCGCGCTTTGCAGCAGGCAAAAGCGTATCCGGGCAGCTGCAGTTTCTTTGTCGGCGAGGGGCTGAAAGTCATCGGCCCGCTGCGCTCCAAGGACGTCATCCAGTTTTCCGAACATGGCGATTCGGAGACCATCGCCCTTGCAAACGCCATCGGCATGAACAACATCAATCTGCAAAAGATCATGTCGTACGCCAAGATGGCGGGCACGAACAAACTCACGTCGGACGACGTGGCAAAGTGCCTCTCCATCACGGTGCGCGGCGCAAACCGCATCTTAAACAAAATTGAGGAAAAACGTCTGGCCAAGTCGATCTTTGAACGGCTCGACTCCGGCAAAGGACGACCGAAGAAGTATTACGAACTGCTGTTTTTGGATCACGACGGCGAAGCGCCGCCCGCGCGCTGATCTTTGATTCGTTCGTTATCGTTCGTTATCGTTCCATATCGAGCCTCCCCCGGCTCCGCTGTGATTCAATCGGCCGGGTCTGTTGTTTTTGGCGTACGATCTTCCGAAATTCACGCGTGATATGTAAGCCGGCGTTGCTTTCCGCGAGGCCGTGTTGTAAGATACCCTAAAACACGCGGAGCAGGAGGATGGACGTTGTATACGATACTGGCCGTAGACGACGAGCGTTGGATTCGCATGGGAATCGTGAAAATGATCGACCGCGAAGCCAATAATATCGGCGAAATACTCGAGGCGGGCACCGTCCGCGAGGCGATGGAGCTGTATCAGCGCCACCATCCGGATATTGTTCTGACGGATGTGTGTTTCCCCGCCGAAAACGGCTGCACGCTTGGAGAATTTATATTTCACGACGATCCGAACGTGAAAATCATCCTGATTTCGGCATATTCCGAGTTTGCCTATGTTCAGAAGGCACTTCGGTTCCACGCCGCGAACTATCTGGTCAAGCCGGTCAGCAAAGAAACCCTGAACCAGACGATCGCCTCGTGCATTCTGGAGCTGGAAAACAAGCAGGCCCCGCAGCAGCACCGCTTTCAGGAAAGCGACGATGAAATCAACTATTCCGCCGGTATCGTGCGCAAGATCGTCAATCGAATCAACGAAAACTGCGCGCAGAAGATCTGCCTCGGTGAGCTAGCGAAAGAATATCACATCAGCGAAGCATACCTCAGCCATGTGTTTAAGCAGGAAATCGGGGTTGCGCTGACCATCTATGTCACGCAGATCCGCGTCGAACAGGCCTGCCAGCTGATCCTCATGCGCAAAGAAAAGCTGCGCACCATCGCGCGGCATGTCGGCTATGAAGACTATCGCTATTTCGTACGCGTGTTTAAAAAGATCATGAACGTAACGCCGAGCGAATATCAGGCGCAGCTGGGCGGCGACGCGGAGGATACGGAATGAAAAAGCTCCTAAACGCGCTTCGCCGGCTGACGCTTCGCAACAAGACCATACTCGCGGTTCTGCTGATTCTGACGCTTACGCTGACCAGCGTTTCCGTCACCATCTCCCGCTACAGCACAAAGTACTATACAAAGCTGCAGCAGCAGTATAACGAGCAGATCATCAAAGAGCTTTCCGGGCAGCTCGACACCATGTATGCCGCGGTTGAGGAGCTCTACCTGACCTTCAACACACAGCAGCCGTTCACCTTTGACACCACGCAGGGCACAACCGTGTTCCAGAGTGTTCGCAATCAGATCCTTTTCGAAAGCTCCGTTTTAAACGTCATCAACGCGAACAATCTGCAAACCCTCATCATCGGGACGCTGTTTTACCTGAATAATAATTGTTATTGGTATGTCGGCAGCAATTCCGTCGCGGAAGGATTCGATTTTTCCGCGACTTCCTGGTATCAGGAGTATCTTGCGTCCGGCGGAAAGCGCCTACTGATCGGGCCGATTCAAGAGGACTTCAAGCCCGTCAACACTACGCGTTACGACTGCGTCTATTACATTGCGCGCTACGGCAGCGTCTCGCCGTCCGCCCCGCTGCCGTTCATTCTCTTTACGATCCGGCTCGACAGTCTGCTCAAACCCGTCGACGCTTATCTGCAGGACGGACGCCGCGCCGTCGTAACCGATCAAAACGGCACCGTCATCCACGCCGTTGGTTTTTCGGACGACGCGGAGGCGACGGCCCTGCTTTCGGATACCTTCGAGGACACGCAGCCCTCCAACAGCGCCGTCTCGCGCTTTGTGGACGACAATTATATCTGCTCGTATTATCTCAACGCGCTGAAATGGCATGTGTACTTTATCGATTCCACGGAGACGATGTTTCGCGAGCGCAACGAGATGAACCGCAATATCGATTTAATTGTGATTGCTTTCGCACTCATCAGTCTCCTGATCGCGACAATCATGATCCGCCGCATCACCATGCCGCTTACCGTACTCAACCGGTTCATCGACATCATGCAGGAGGATCCGGACGCCTATATCGACGAACCCATCCCCGGTTCGGAAATCGGGAAAATCGGGCACAGGCTCAACGAGATGAAGCACAGCCTGAAAAAGATGAACGAAGACCTCTATCTGGTCAGTCTGCAGGAAAAGGAAGCGCAGGTGAGCGCGCTGCAGGCGCAGATCAACCCGCACTTTCTCTATAACACGCTGGATAACATCTACTGCATCGCGCAGCTCGGCGAAACGGAGCCGATCCTTTGCCTGAGCGAGCGGCTCTCGCTGATGATGCGCTATAGCATGAGCATGAAGCAAAACCTCGTCCCTCTGCGCGCCGAACTCGAGCATGTTCAAAACTTTGTCGCCATACTGAACGTCCGCTTCGACAACCGCATTCATCTGGTCAACCGCATCCCGCCGGAGCTGGATCGCGTCATGGTGCTGAAAATCTCCCTCCAGCCGCTGGTGGAAAACGCCTGGCGGCACGGTCTGCTCTCCAGCAAGTCCCCCTTTGGCGTAATCACGCTCTTGGCGCGTATTGAGGATCAAACCCTGTATCTGATCGTCGAAAATGACGGAGAATGCATCCCGCAGGATCGCTGCGACGCGCTGAACCGCGCGCTCAGCCAGGTGCACTACGGCGAATCCAGCTACAACTCCGGCCATGGCATCGCGCTTGACAACATCAACAACCGAATCAAACTGACATTCGGAAACGAGTACGGCCTGCGTCTGCAGAATCGCCCCGAGGGCGGCTGTCAGGTCGTCATGTCTCTCCCCCTGTTGGATTCCCCCGCCGAGGGGTCATAATCCGCTGAACCGCCCAGCCGTATCGTTCATCAAAAAAAGCGCGCCATCGTTCATGCCAAGTCATGATACCATGGCGCATTTTTCGTTAAATTCTAAAAATTGTCCAACTTTTTCCGAAAACGCATGCATTGATGTGCAATTTCGTTCCCTATATGATGGATTTAAAGAACAGATCAAGCTGATTCAACAATTATCTAATCAAGCCGCGATACGGCAGCACGCGACGAATCAAACCAGCAAAAGAGATCAAGTCATATCTCCAAGGGAGTTGTAACATGCAGCAGAAAACAAGGCATCTGAAACTGAACCGGAATAAGCACATTTTAGCAGCGATCAAGCCATATTTATTTCTGGTTCCGGTCTTTGTCCTGATTCTGACGTTTAAGTACATTCCCTTTTTGAACGCCATCATCAAATCGTTTTTTAAATGGAACGGCGGAAACGTGGACGAATTCATCGGGTTTCAGAATTACACGAGCCTGTTTCAGAGTAAGCAGTTCTACATCTCGCTGCTGAACAGTCTGAAATTCTGTCTCGCCAATGTGGTCATCGCTCTGACGCTGCCGCTGCTGGCCGCCGAGCTGCTCTTTGCGGTCAAATCCCGCAAGATGCAATACCTCGTCCGTACGCTTCTGACGTTTCCGATGGTCGTGCCCGGCATGGTCGTCATCCTGCTCTGGAAATGGATCCTCTCCGGCGACAGCGGCCTGCTCAACGACCTGCTGACAAAGGTTGGGCTGACGCAGCTGGTGAACCCATGGCTCGGCAGCAGCAAGACCGCGTTGTTCGCCGTCATTCTCGTCGGCTTTCCGTGGATCAGCGGGCTTCAGTTTCTGCTCTATTACGGCGCGCTGCAGAGCATCCCTTCCATGCTGTTTGAAGCGGCGAAGATCGACGGCGCCAACACGTTTCAGCGGTTTTTCAAGGTCGATCTTCCCATGCTGGCCAGCCAGTTCAAGCTCATCATAACGCTGGCGATCATTTCGGGCATGCAGGTGTTTGAAACCGTATTCATCCTCACGCACGGCGGACCCGGCAGCACCACGCTGGTGCCATCCATCCTCATCTACAGCAGTGCGTTCGATTATAAAAGGTTCGGATACTCGTCCGCCGTCGGCGTGGTGATGTTTCTGATTATCATGATCATCTCCGTGATCAATCAGAAATTCCTCAAGAACACCGAAACCGGCGAGTGAAAGGAGCAGACATGCGAAAGATTCAAACCGTCCTGAGCCGCGCGCTGCTGCTTTTTCTGATCGTATTGACGCTGACGCCGTTTTACCTGCTTCTCGTCAACTCTTTTAAAAACGCAACCGGTATCATGCGAACGCCGTTTTCGATCCCGCTGAACCCGCTTTTTTCGAACTATGTCAAGGCGCTGCCGCAAATCGTGCGGCCGATGCTGAATTCTCTGCTGGTCACGCTTGCCATCATCGTGCTTACCTGCGCCGTTTCACTGCTGGCCGCCTATTCCTTCGCCCGCTTCCGGTTTCCCTTCAAAGAGCCGCTTTATTTCGCGGTCATCGCTCTTTTGATGATTCCCGGATTCGTGCTGCTCATTCCGCAGTTCATTCAGGTGGTCAACCTCGGTCTTTACGACAGCTACTGGGCGCTGATCCTCGTCCCGGCGGCCTATCAGGTTGCGTTCGGAACGTTTTTGCTTCGCTCTTCGATCGAGTCGATCCCGCGCAGCTTGTTTGAGGCGGCGGCAATCGAGGGCGCGAGCGACATCCAGATTCTTCGGCATCTGGTGCTGCCAATGTCCAAGCCGATTCTTGCGACCGTTACGATCCTGACGGGGCTGAGCTCCTGGAATAACTACATCTGGCCGCTTGTCGCGTCGTCCAGCAGTACGACAAAACAGATTTCCGTGGCGCTGACCGAGCTCATCCGCGACACCGTCTCCGGCAACGGCATCCTCTTTGCAGGATATGTCTGCGCGTCGCTGCCAATCATCATACTGTTTTCCATCGCGAGTAAATACTTCATCGAGGGCTTGAGCCAGGGCGCCGTCAAAGGCTGACGCGCCAAACATCCCGACGACCCACCCAAACGGGTTTAATATGCATCGCAAGATGCAAAATAAGGAGGAACGAATGAAAAAAACAATTGCGATTCTATTGTCACTTGCAATGATGCTCTCGGTTCTCGCCGGATGCGCGAGTTCCGAACCGGCCGCAACCACTTCTTCGGACGCTGCAGCCACTGCCGCCGGCAGCGACAGGGTGGATGCCGCGGGCGAAAGCGCCGCAGAGGCGGCGACCGCCTCGCAAGCAAAGGACTTCTCCGGGATCACGCTCGTATTTGCGCAGGATCTTGGAACCGACGAAGTCGCCAACGCCACCACGGATAAGGTCATCCAGGCATACGAAGCCGCAACCGGTATCACAATCGAGTTCAGCAACATTGCCTCGGACTACCGCACATGGCTTGCCACACAGTTTTCCGCCGGTCAGGGTCCCGATGTCTACACCGGCATTCTGTATGACATGAGCACCGACTATCAGGCGGGCCTTTTGTATAACTTTGCCGATCTGTATGAAAGCGAAAGCGCGTATGATACGGGCAAAGTCTGGAAAGACACCCTGCCCCAGATCATTCTGGAGCGCATGTATTTAGACGCCAGCGATGTGCCGGGATATCCGACCTCCAGCTCGGTCGTGCGCATTTTCTACAACGTTAACCTCTTCGAATCTGCCGGTTGTGAAGTGCCGACCACCTGGGCGGAGTTCATGACGGTCTGCCAGAAGTTGAAAGATGCCGGCATCACGCCGTTCGGGTTCCCGAATGCTTCTTTCGGCGATCTTTCCTGGCTCTGGTTCGCCAACTCCGTCTCCAGCCAGCTGAATAACGACCAGCTCGCCGCCATCGACGTATCCGGCAACGGCTTTGCCGAGCTGAACGAGATCGTCAAGGCCTTTAAGGAGGGCACGCTGGATTTCACGAGTCCGCAGCTGGAAGAGAGCTACAATCTCATGAAGCAGTTCTCCGAGTACTGGACGAGCGACTACAACGGACTTGATCAGGCCACCGCGTACGATATGTTCATGCGCGGAGAGGTTGCCATGGTTCAGGGCTTGTCGACCAAAATGACCGTCTTCCAGGATGGCATCGCGGGCGCCTTCGAAATCGGCCTCATGCCGGTTCCGACGATCACCAAGGAAACCTCCGAATACGCCATGGGTCGGTCCGTCGTGCTCGGCGGTCAGCCGGACATCATCTACGGCATCAACAAAGACTGCGAGCAGGACGCCAAGAGACTCGAAGCGGCAATCGACTTCGTGCAGTATATGTCCTCGCCCGAAGTGCAGATGATCTTCTGCGACGCCACGGACCGCCTGCCGCTGGCAACCAGCAATACACTGCCTGAGCGCCTTGCCGGATTCACCATCGTGGAAGACGCCCTGCGCGTTGCCTACTACACCGGCGTGAGCAACGAATGGCGCGATTACTTCCACCGCGGAGGCCAGATGTACCTTGAAGGCAGCATGACGCTGGACGAATACGCCGAATATCTCGACGAAGCGTTCGACGCCATCTGCGACCAGCTGATGAAGGACAACGGCTGGACGGCGGACAACAACTACGGGCTTGCCTCGTAAGCCAATCATAGCGAAAAAAAAGCATCAGGCGGGCTGCAAGGCTCGCCTGAGCTTTCATCGCCCCACTCCCCCTCAAAAAAGAAATGGATTTATATGAAACAAAAACCAAACATAGTCTACATCCTATCGGACGACATGGGATACGGCGACATCTCCGCGCTGAACGAGCACTGCGCGTTTCAAACGCCGAACTTCGACGCCATCGCGCGGCAGGGCGTTTCATTTACGGATGCGCACGCCACGTCCGCCGTCTGCACGCCGTCCCGCTACGGCATTCTGACCGGGCGTTATAACTGGCGCTCGCGTCTGAAGTCCTACGTCGTCGGCGGATACGCCGAGCCCGTCATAGAGGAGGGTCTCGCGAGCGTCGCCTCCCTGCTCAAAAAAGACGGCTATACCACCGCCGCAATCGGCAAATGGCACCTCGGCATGTCGTTTCCCAAAGGCGACGGGTTTCGGGAACTGCCGGAGTTCGAGGCATGCCCGGATGTGGACTACACGGGAACGATCAAACGCTCCCCGATCACCAACGGATTTGACTATTACTTCGGCATCAGCGCTTCGCTGGATATGCCGCCTTATGTATACATTGAAAACGACCGCTTTACGGCTGTTCCCAAGCATGTGACCAGCGGCGCGGGTAAAGGATTTTTCCGGCCGGGACCCACCGCGCCAGGGTTTGTCCACGAGCACGTGCTCGACGAACTGACCGACAAAGCGCTTGAGCAGATAGAAGCCTGTCAAAACGAGCCGTTCTTTCTGTATTTTGCATTGCCCGCGCCGCATACGCCGATTCTGCCCGCAGAGCGTTTCCGGGGTCAGTCCCATACAAACGAATACGGCGATTTTGTGCTGCATTGCGACGATGTCGTCGGTCGGGTACGCCAAAAATTACAGCAGCTCGGGCTCGAGGACAACACGATCCTCATCTACACGTCGGACAACGGCTGCTCCCCCGCCGCCAACTATGAAGAACTGCTTTCGGCCGGGCATAATCCGAGCTATGTGTTCCGCGGAACGAAGGCCGACATCTACGAGGGCGGCCATCGGGTTCCGCTGCTGATCCAGTGGCCGGAGCGTATGCCGCAGGGTGCGCGCTGCGACCGTCTGGTCTGCCTTTGCGATCTCATGGCGACACTCGCGGAGCTGCTCGGCATCCCGCTCGGCGAAAGCGAGGGCGTCGACAGCGTGAGTAACCTTTCCCTGTGGCTGCATCCCGACTCAGAAGAAGTGCGTGAGGACCTCGTCCACCAGAGCATCGACGGGTCTTTGTCCATCCGCGTCGGCAGCTATAAACTCGAGCTGTGTCCGGGGTCGGGCGGATGGTCCGCGCCGAAGCCGGGCGAGGAGCCGGCGGACGCGCCGCGCTTTCAGCTATACGACCTTTCCCGGGACATCGGCGAGCGAATCAACGTCATCGACGCACATCAAGACATTGCGCGCGCGCTGCGCCAGCGGCTCAAGGAACATGTTTTAAACGGACGAAGCACGCCGGGCCCCGCGCAGGAAAACACGGACGGCGCATCCTGGAGCACGGTGTCCTGGTTGATGGAATCGGACGAACAACTCGCCCCATATTAAAAAAGGCAACGGAGGAATATTATGTACACTTTTGACCGCAGCACCTATGAAGCCCGCGTGAAATGGTATCGCGAGGCGCGTTTCGGCATGTTTCTGCACTGGGGGCTTTACAGCATTCCCGCGCGCGGCGAGTGGGTGCGCAGCGTAGAAGAGATGCCGGAGGAGGATTACCTGCGCTATTTCGAGGAGTTTAACCCGAGCGATTTTGACCCGCGCGCCTGGGCGAAAGCCGCCCGCGAAGCCGGCATGAAGTATGTTGTTCTGACGGCGAAGCATCACGACGGCTTTTGTCTGTTCGACAGCAAGTATACCGACTTCAAATCAACCAATACGCCGTTTGGCAGGGACGCCGTGGCGGAGTTCGTGGAGGCCGTGCGCGGCGAGGGGCTGAAGGTCGGCCTGTATTTCACGCTGCTGGACTGGCATCACCCCGACTATCCGCATTATAAGGACAAACATCATCCGATGCGCAACCATGCCGAGTGCGGCAACGAAACGCGTGATTTTTCGCGTTATCTCGACTATATGCATGCCCAGGTGCGCGAGATTTGCACGAATTACGGCAAGATCGACCTCATGTGGTTCGACTTTTCCTATGATCCGCTGCGCGGCGAAGCCTGGCGCGCAACCGAGCTGATCGACATGGTCCGCACGCTGCAGCCGGGGGTGATCATCGATAACCGTCTCGAGGTCAGCGGCGAAGGGTTCGGTTCGCTCGCCGCCTGCCGCCCGACGCCGTATCACGGCGACTTCGTCACACCGGAACAAATCATTCCTCCGCAGGGTATTCGGGACGCGGAGGGCAATCCGCTGCTTTGGGAATCCTGCATCACCATGAACAACAACTGGGGATACTGCGGCACGGATCATTTTTACAAGCCGTCGGGTATGCTGATCAAAAAACTGGTCGAGTGCGTTTCAAAGGGCGGAAATATGATTTTAAACGTCGGTCCGGACGCGCGCGGGTGTTTTCCGCCGGAGTCGACCCGAATCCTGTCCGAAATCGGCCTATGGATGCAAAAAAACGGCGCGAGCATCTATGGCTGCGGCCTCGCCGGGGTCGAACGTCCCGAATACGGACGCGTCACCCGCAACGGCGCCAAGCTCTATTACCATATGTTTGAAAACACGCTTGGCCCGGTTCCGCTTTTGGGTGTCTCCCACAGCGAAGTCAAAAAGATCCGTCTGCTTTCCACAGGTGCTGAAATCCCCGTCTCCACCAGCTGGGTACACAGCGACTATCCCGGCATCGTGTTTGCGAACATGGGGCCGGATCCGGTTTTACCGGACGAAGTGGATACGGTGCTCGAAGTAGAACTGAATCAGGAGTAACTCTGAATGAAACTGCATTTTTCCGATGATCTCACCAGCACGGTAGAACAATCCTATCGCGACAGCATGGCCGCGTATCCGGCAAAAAAGCGGGAAGTCGACGTATACCTTGCCGGATGCACGCCGGAGCACGCGACATGCCTTCGCTTCCTCTATTCCTGCATGCATGTCAACGATGTCGTATCGTTTTCCGTCGGACAGATCGACGCATACGTTCAATCCACGCTGGCGGCATACGAGACGTTCCCCACCCTCCAGGCCGTGCCGGAAAAGATTTTTTTGAGCTATGTTCTTCCATATCGAGTCAACGACGAACACCCGGACGAAAGCCGGGATCTGTTTTATCGCGCGCTTAAACCGCGCGTCGCCGGAAAAGGCGCCTATGACGCGGCGCTGGAGGTCAATCTCTGGTGCTGCGAACACGCGTCCTACATGCCGTCCGACACGCGCACCCTCGGCCCGCTGACGCTGATGAAAACCTCGCTCGGGCGCTGCGGCGAGGAGTCCGTGTTCGTCGTCTCCGCGCTTCGCAGCGTCGGAATTCCCGCAAGGCAATGCTATGTCGGGCGCTGGTCGCACTGCGACGACACGCACGCGTGGGTGGAAGTCTGGATCGACGGCGTGTGGCATTATCTGGGCGGGTGCGAGCCGGAGCCTGCGCTCGACCGCGGCTGGTTCACCGCCGCCGCGTCCCGCTCCATGCTGACCTACTCCCGGCTCTGGTCCGGACTTGTCGAAGACAAAAACGTCGCGTATCGCACGCCGCTGTATACGCTGGTCAACAGCACGGACTCCTATGCCGACACCGCTATTTTGACCGTTCGCGTCTTAAGCGGCGGAGAGCCCGCATCGGACGTGCAGGTAGATTTTCAGCTGGTCAACTACAGCGAGTTTTATACCATCTATTCCGGCAGGACAAACAGCCGGGGCGAGGTCGCGTTTCAAACCGGCCTCGGCGATCTGTATGTCCATGTCTTTGCCGAAAATCGCCTGCTCACAGAGCGCGTGGACGTTCGCAAAACGCGTCGGATCACGCTGGAGCTTGAAAAAGGGCACACGCTGGACGAGCTGGACGGCACGCTTGAGCGGTTCGACCTGGTACCCCCGGCGGAGCGCGTCTCTTCCGGCGGCGCGGCGGAGCCTCCTGCAGAGCATATCGAGCGGCTCGCCGCCTGCGACAAAACCCGCGAAGACTACAAGGCCGACTTTCTGCGCGGCGAAAACAGCGGCGCTTTCCGCGATTACCGCGTTCAGGCGCGCGGCAATCTTCCGCAGCTGGACGCGTTTCTGGCGGACAGCCGCTTTACAAACGAGGAAAAGGCGGAACTGCTTGCCACGCTTCGCCCGAAGGATTTTCTCGACTGCACAAAAGAGATGCTGGCGGACGCGCTGCTGGCCGCGCGCCCTTACCGGGGCACCGTTCCGCTCGACATCTACCGTCCTTTCATCCTTTCGCCGCGCATTTACGACGAGATGCTTCTGCCGGTTCGGGCGTATATCCGCGAAAAATTCCCGGACGGATTTGCCTCCGGCGCGCAGGTGCTGGATTGGCTGATCGATCATGTGCGGATTATGCCGCATTACGACGCAAAAACCATATGCGGCGATGTCCGCGGCGTGCTAATATACGGTTACGCCTCCGCGGAATCCTTCGGCACGGCATTTGTCGCCGTCTGCCGTACGTTCGGCATCCCCGCGCGGCGAAACAGCGTCACGCTGGAGTTCGAGTGGGCGGATCCCGTCGACGGAACCTATGTGTTCCGCCGCGCGGCAAACCCGCCGCTGAGCCAAATCGAGCCGCGCGCGTCGCTGCGCTTCGTCAACGAAACACACTCGCCGCTTGCCTATGTCGAGCGGTTCACGCTCGGCCGGTTTGTCGACGGGCGGTATCAGACCATGAAGTTCAGCGGGCTGCTGCTGGATCAAGAATCCGAAGTCGAGGTTCCGTTCGGTCATTATGTGCTCGTCGCCACAACGCGGCAGATTGACGGCACGATCAGCGTGCGCGCCGAACGCTTCACCGTCGGACAAAACCGCAGCATCGCCGTCAGCACGCCCGAGGACGCGACGGCAAGCCGCATTCGCCAAGTCGAGCTGCTCAACTCCATGCCCCGCGGCCCCGTTCGCGACTTACTCGGCACGACGGGCGGCGGCCGTATCCTCCTGTTCGTCGATCCCGGCAAGGAGCCGACGGAGCATTTGCTGCAGGAGCTATTGAGCTGCCGGGAAGCGTATGACGAATCCGGCTGCAGTGTCGACATCCTAATCTCAGCCGGCGAACAGCGCAACAACCCGACGCTTAAGCGCGTCGAATCATCGCTTGCCGGTGTTACCGTCCGGGTCCTGGACGATGCGCCCGCGTTTTTACATCTGCATCGCATGATGGGCATCGGGGATCTGCGTCTTCCGTTCGCGCTTGCGCTGGACAGCCGCGCAAACGGGCTGTTTGCCTTTGCCAACTACAACATCAACACGGCGCAAACGCTGCTCAATATTCTTGCGCTATCCGCAAAAAAGGAGGACTCCTTGCAATGACGATCCATCCCGTTCCCACGCCGCGCATCCCGCTGGATCCGCCGGTATACTGTTGTCCCCGCGCAAAAGACGGTTTCGTTCTGGACGGAAACATCGATAAGCCGTTCTGGCAGAACGTTCCTTTCACCGAGCCGTTTAGCGATATCTCCGGGCGTGATTTTCCCGCGCCGCGGTTTCGCACGCACGCCAAGATGTGCTGGGACGAACGATATCTGTACATTGCCGCGCTGCTGGAGGGAAACGAAATCTGGGCGAGTATCACGAAGCGCGACAGCGTCGTGTACTATGACAACGATTTCGAGATGTTCCTCGACCCCAGTTCCTCGACGCACAACTACATGGAGCTGGAGATGAACGCGCTGAACACGCAATGGGATCTCATGCTCACGCACCCGTATCGCGACGGCGGCCGCTCCATCACAGGCTGGGACATCAAAGGCGTCGAAACTGCGGTGCATATCGACGGCGTTCTGAACGATCCGAAGGCGGCAAACCGGTTCTGGTCGGTCGAGGTTAAAATTCCGTTTGCATCGGTGCTGGAAACGTATTCCAAAGAGGAAAATCCGCCGGAGTTGGAGCGCTGCTATCCCAGCCGTACGGCGCCGAAGCAGGGCGAGTGCTGGCGCATGAATTTTTCCCGCGTACAGTGGCAGGTTGACACCGGCGGCGGATCATACACCCGCCGAACCGACGCAAACGGTGCGGTTCTGCCGGAGGACAACTGGGTCTGGGCACCGACCGGCCTCATCGACATCCACTACCCCGAGTTCTGGGGGTTCGTGTTCTTTACGGATCACGGCGAAGCGTGCGCGATTCCGGAAGACGAAATCCGCAAACTCTATCTGCGTAAACTCTATTATGCGCAATACGCATACTTTGCCGCGCACGGAACGTTTACGTCCAGCTTTTTGGATTTAAACGTGTCCCCGGCGGCGTATCCCGTTACAATTGAAACAACCAGCCGAACCTTTTTCCTCTCCTGCCCCTCCGAGAACGGCGGCTCCGTCTGTCTCAGAAGCGACAGCTATACCTACGTCGACTGACCTGTAACGCAAAACGCGGAGGCGAAATGCCTCTCGCAGTCGGATTCATATACAAGGAACACCCCGGCGCTCCAGCACCGGGGTGTTCCTTGTTATAGAAGCAATTCAAAAGCGGCGCATGGCACCCGGCCTTTTCGGACGCCTTGTTAATATACGATGTTCTGTTCAATGCTCATCCAGCAGTTTACGTCAAAGTTGCGGTCGTTGTTTAAATCCATGATGATGCGATAGCCTTGATAGACGAAATCCAGTCTGTAATAAAACGTATCCGGCCCCTCCGGATAATATTTCTCCGCTGATCCCGCTATCGTCGAATCCGGCGTAATTGCGCCGTCGACCAGCCCGGTCTGCCTGCCGACGATCATCACCCGCTTGCAAGCCGCATCCGCGGGGTAGAAGCTGCTTGCATCGCTTCCGCTGCAGGAAAAGTTGTTTTCATAGAGTTCTTCCGGGGTGAATAAGTCGTCCCAGTTGATGCTGTAATCGAAATAGAAATCGACTTCCCTCCCGTCGATGACATAAGTAAACGCACTGTCCCCCTCCCCGACGAAATAGCAGGTTTTCGCGTCGCCCAGCGCGGCGCAGATATCCGCGTAGGACCGGTCGAGGTATTTTGCATATTGATCGACCATCATCCGGCAGAGCTGCTCCGTAACATTGGCCGTTTCGCCGGATGTTTCCCCGGCAAGCGGCTGTTCGGCGGGCAGAGAAACGCCGAATATCCGGCTTCGCATGTCCGCGGTGTTGTCATAAAACACCGGCAAGGTAACATTGCTGAATAGTTCATCGTATTTCGTGTTGTATTCCGCCTCGCTGATTTCTGGCAGAGGCGGCGAATCGAGGCCCTTCATATCATCCGTTACCTCACCGAACTGATAATAAGCCTTATCCTCAAATTGATCCCAGCCACGTGCCAATTCATAAGTCCTGTTTTCATTCCCTTCATAGATTGACAAGATATATCCTTCGTAACCAGTTCCATGATCTCCTGAAACAAGATTGTAGTCGTCATAGACCATGAAAACACAGTTCGCATGAGACACCACTTGTGTGCTTAGGCAAACGGCTTCGCCATTTTGGTAGGTATAGATCGCGTATTGTGATATCACCGCGCCCATCTCATTTGGCGTAAACACGAGCTCCTCCGCCTTTTCGCCGTCGGTTATCTCTGCCGCAATCAGTTCGAAAACCCCGTCGCCGTTCATATCCAGCAGCATAAACACCATTGGAGTGAACGAGTCATCAACGGTTCCAACTTTTTCCGCGCTAAGCACATCGGCATACGCCTGCGCCCAATCCTCAACGGGAGCCGCGGCCGGAGCGTCCGTCGCAGCGGGCGCCGCCAGCGTCTGTGTTTGCTCGCCCGCCGCAAAGCGAAGCACGGCGTCGCCAAGCAACATCGGCACGGCCCGATAAGAAGAATATGGATCATACTCCCCGTAGACGAGCTTGGCGTTCTCAAGCGCTTCGCTCGTGGTTAAGTAGTTGCCCGCGTCCGCCGACATGCCTTCGAAAAAGGATTTTATCATGTTCAGATTGTAGGTTCGGCTGATCGTATCGGAGTTTGCGACGACGCAGTCGAACCCTTTGTCCAGAAAGGCATCCGCAAGGCCGCCGTCCTTGCCGGAGAGGCAGGCGCCCAGATAAATCAGAGCGTTTTCATTTGTGTTTTTTTGCAGATATTTGTCAAAAAACGCGCCGGTCACGCCCATTCCGCCGCCATACAGACGAACGATGCGCCCGCTGCGCAGGTCGCTTAGATATCGGCTGCTGAAGCTGTCCGTGATGCCGAGAAAACTGCCGACCGCGCTTGAATACCCTCCATGCCCATGCCAGATCACCACGGCATATTGGGACAGTGACTTCAGAAAATCAACGCTGACCTCCGCGTCGTCGCGGTTGTCATCGCCGGCGGTGCCGTTATCCAGAAAGGAATATGGTTCGAGTCCGGCAGCGATGGTTTCCGCCGCCAGATCCGGATAGTCCCATTGCGAGGGGTGCGTGCGCTGCGTTTCCGCGCGGTACGGCTGTATGGTTACAATTCTGGCCTTGGTATCGGACGAAGCGGCAGCGCCGCCCCAGAGCGAAAGCGCGGGCTGCCGGAGTTGCGAATTTTCGGAGCTCTGCATCGCTTTGGCAGATGTGAAATCGCCGGGCGCAAATACCGCTCCGTCCGTTTCCCCGTCGGAAGCCAGATAGACATAATACCCGCCGCCGGGCAGGCCGATTGCAACACAATTGTCATTTTGTTCGGCGGATTTAAACGTGCCGCGCGAAACAGCCTCCAGCGCGCTTTGATAGACGGCGGACAGCGCGGCCTCGCTGTTTTCGGCGGATACCGTCCCGGTCGAGTCCGCATAACCCGCCAGCGCGGACGCCACAAGATCGTCCGCGGAGGAGATTGCGCGGGTTGTCTTCGCTTTACTAAAAAGATTGATCCCCAGTATCAGGGTCGCGGCGGCAACAACCGCGCCGCATATATACAGAGCGCCGCGGATGCGCCTCGCCCGCCGCGCCCGCTTGCTGCGTTTTTTATTCGCGGAGTTGCCCTTGCCGCCGCCTCTATCCGCGGCGTAACGCGATTGGGTCTGCGCGCGCTGTCTTGCGCCGCATTCTTCGCAAAAAAGTGACCCTTGGGGCAGGACGCTTCCGCATCGTTCGCATCTCATAACAGTTATCCTCTCCCTATCAATCATCATCAATCAATCATCGTTATTCAGTCGGCATAATAGAAATCGATTTCCTGCCAGATGCAATCGACGCTGCCGTTGCCATCCAGCGTCACCCAGAAGTAGCTCGGGCCGCCCCATGACGTTTGCGTCTGATAGCAGGAAGCGATCGTGTCCCAGTCGACCTGTTTAAAATAGTTATTCAGTTCCATGTCATATGTGATGTTTTCATACCAGCTCTCGTCCGACAGATCGGTCACCGCCATTGAGAAAACGGCGTCGCTGCCGACGGGAAATGTCGACGTCTGCGCGCTGTCGTTTCTGCAGCGCACCACGCCGACCTGGGACTGCGGATCGGTGTCATTATAAAAGCTGACATAGTCTATCGTAATATACCGCTGTTCTCCGTCGGTAGAGCAATCCGTTATGATGCAGAGCGCCGCGCCTGCCAGAGCGGACGCCGAGTCCTCCCTGATCCTCTGCAAATCCGTGTCGTCGGCAAACCCGGCCGGCAGCGCAGTTACTTCCGCAACGCTCTCGAAGGCCGGTTCCGCGGTGCTTTCCGCCGTAGCCTGCGGATTCTCCGTCAAAGTGCTTTCCGCCGTGGCCTGCGGAGCTTCCGCAAGAGCGTCTTTCGCTGCCGCCGCCGGATTCCGGTTGCCGAGCAAAAGCACCGCCGCTATGCAGACGACAGCGACAAACAAAACGACGGATGTAATTGCCCATATCCGACGGTTCAGTCTGCGTTGTTTGCGCCCCGATGCGTTCCCCGCCTGACTCCGCCTGCGATCCTGCTGAACCGGCGCGCCGCAGCGGGCGCAGACGCTTCTGCCCGCGCGGTTTTTGCAGCCGCATTCCGGGCAGAAATACCACTGCGGTTCCTCTTTTCCGTCGGCGGCAACGCGCCTGTTGCAGCGGGGGCAATATCGCTGTCCCTGTTCTATTTTGTTTCCGCAGAATTCGCAGCGCACGATGTTCAAAAATCCTTTCGCAGATCTAATGAATGTGTTTCGTTTCGAAAGCAAACCAACTGGCAAAATATCAAAGAAGCGGCCTTTTCTATTGTTTGGCATCTTGGTATATGATAAACTAAGTCAAGTAGTTTTTTCAACTCCACAAATCCATCCCGGAGGCTATCATTCGCTGCGCTGCTGCAACTGCGGAGCATGGATTTTTGCGGATGAAGCGTGCTCTCAATTGAATCAAACTGCGGATCATCCCTTCACTTTGCGCGTCGCTTCGAATACGTCCCAAGGCCGGTATACGGCGCGACGCGGGAAAGCGTCCGGACGAAACCGCACAACGATGAACAGCCGGTGCAATCCGGTTTTATCATACTCGTAATATGTTACCTGGGGGGTCATCATGTCGATATACTGCTGTATTTGCGGAGTCAGGATTTCTGCCAATGAAGAGTGCTTTGAGCTGAATCAGAATTATGACAACGAATCCGTCTGCTCAGACTGCGCGGATCTGCTAGAGGATTTGAAATCCCATGCCAAGTCCGGCAATCCGCTCTATAAGGCGTCCCGGCGGGAGATCAGTCAGCTGCTCAACCGCGGCAGGGCGTCGGAAAACGGCATGCGTTACTGCGAACGCATCATGGAAAAAGCAAACGTCATCTACGACAGGGCGCAGGCGGCGCGGCCCGATGCCCCGCCGGAACGCGTGTATGCCGCGGAGCCCAGGGCGGAGAAATCGCAGATTTCTCCCGTATCAAAGCCGAAGACGGCGCCGGTATCCACGCCGCCTGCCAAAGAACCCGTCGCAGAGCGGCAGATCGAGGTTGTCCGCCCGGTTGCGCAGCCTGTGCAGGAAACGGTTTCGAAGCCTGAAAAACTGATTTGCAAAAGCTGCGGTGCGGAAAATCTGCCCGATTCCATGTTTTGCGAACACTGCGCGGCGCAGCTTAAGCCGCAGAAATTCTGCCGCTTTTGCGGCGGAAAGGTTTCTCCCGCGACCGGATACTGCGAGGTTTGCTCCCGCGACGCAAGCGGAAAAGTCTATCGCCCGACGACGGACGGCGAACGCATCATGCAGGCTGCGGGACGCATCGGCGAATCGATCCTCTCCGGCGCTTCCAGCGCAAAGGAGAAGCTGCCCGTTGCAAACTGGCCGCTATACAGCGCGGCGCTGATCGCCGTTGTGCTGATGTTCATGACATTCGGAAAAATGCTGAGCATCCCGGTGATCTCGTCGCTTTGGGGGGACAGCGTCCAGTCGTCCTATTCCCTGCTAAATGTGTCCAAAATCAGTAACTCCATCTACAATACGATGTCCGCATTAAGCAGCTCCGTCGATCTGTCCGCTTTTCGCGCCGTTGCAATCGTCATCCTGCTTGCGGTCATCGTCGCACTGGTTTTCTACGGTCTTTCCATCGCGATGCTGTTTGTTAACCGGAAAAAGGTTTTTACATATCTCACCTATGCCAGCATCGTCATGAGCATCCTGCTAGCCGTTTTGATCATCGGTATCTTTGGCATGAACAAATATATTGAAAGCGAATCCAGCGGATGGATCGATTCGGTTTTCAAAGGAACCGCGCTGCTGTATATTTCGCTGGTTTTCAACGCGTTCGTCGCCATATTCCTTGCCAAGTACCTGCGGCAGCGCTATGCGCAGTCGATGTACGAGCACGGGAATATCGAGAGCGCCGCTTCACCGTTTGCATCGATGTTCAGCCGCAAAGGCAGAAAACAGGAGTTTGATGAATCACAGGAATATGACTACGACGATTTGCTGAACTGACGGCTGCTTTCGCTCGCCGGTTTCTCCTAAAAAACCATACTGCATCATCATCATAATAAAGGAAAAGACATATGAAACGCATTGGTCTGATCGAGAGTCACCAAAGAGCGGTTTTATCCATCGTAAAACGTACAGTCGCCTTTATAACGTTTGCTTTGTCAGTCTTCTGTCTGTTTCCCGTTCGCGCGACGGCTGCGGATGCGGACACTTGCGAGATTTATTATAAAACATACTATAAGCAGCGTAAACAAGGCTGCTATATCGCAAGCTGCGCAATGATCGTCGCAAACTACAAAAAATCAATCGGCGAGTCGCTGGTTTATACGAAAAACGGGGTGAAGTATTCCGGCGAAGAAGCCATGTACATCGCAAACGGTTCGAATGTTTCGATGGCATGGGCTACCTTGTCCAAGTTTGGCATGGAACAAAAGCGCGTTTCCTGTGAGAAGAATTCGGCCAATGAAAATCTTCAGCAGATCATCAACGCATTAAAATCCAATCCATACGGAATCTTCCTGTATTTCAAAAAAAGCGATTCGAAAAAACACGCTATCGTAGCGGTTGCATACAAAAACGGCGTACTATACGTTAATGATCCCGCCGGTACCAGCGGCGGAGCAAATATCCCCCTGACCAGCAGTTATATCAGGTATACAACCGGAAAAACCACGCAGTCCGACATGCTGGAATACTTATCCGCGTACCGCATCTTCGAAAGCAAGAAAAAGGTTCTCTCCTTTGTCACGGATGGCGCAGAAGCCGTAAAGCCGCAATACCAGCTGGTCGGAAAAACAAACGCCATGCCGACCTGCAGCGACGCCAGCAAGAAGCTGCTTGGCTGGAGCACAGCCCCCGACTCGGCCGTGAAGTATCTGCCGGGTCAGCCCTATAAATTCTCATCCTCAACGATTTTATTTGCGCATTGGCAGGAATGCTTTGCCCATACATTTGACGATTCCGGTTACTGCAAAACTTGCGGTGCGGACTTTATGGACGTCGCCGCAAATATATCCCCCGTCTGCAACAAACTGGTTACCTCGCAGGACACGCCAGTTCGAAGCAGGCCTTATGCCAAGGGAAGCACGATCCTTGCGACAATTCCCTCCGGTCAAACGATCTATTCAACCGGCTGTCTGGACAACCACTGGGCCGGTCATCTCTGGTATCAGGTGACATACAACGGCGTCAGCGGCTACATTTATAAAGACAACGTAACCGTGGCCGACACAAAGAGCACTTTTCTGCTTAACTTCAATTCAAACGGCGGAAGCGGCGCGCCGGGAAGCATCACCGGATTCTGCGCGGAGAAGACAACGCTTCCCGCCGCGGAACCGACCAAGAGCGGAGCCGCTTTCCAAGGCTGGGCCACCAACCCCAACGCGTTTAGCCCGCAATTTCAGAGCGGAGGAACCTATTCCATCTTTGCCAAAGCCAACGAGCAGATTACGCTCTATGCCGTTTGGAGCGATTCTTTCGGAACCGCAGCCGAAACCGCCTCGCCTGCGCCAACCGGCAGTCCGGCTTCGCACGTATGCACCTATGGATCGGACGGATACTGCACCGTGTGCGGTCAGGAATATCCCTGCACCGTTACGCCTGTAGACGCCGTCTATCAAACCGTAAAGGAAGGCGTTCCGATCTGGAGCCGTCCGTATTCGACATCCAGCGCGCGCATGGATCAGGCTGAGGGCGTCGTCATTGCAAAAGGCGAACAGTTTAACATCGACGCCTCTGTCGTAAACTATCTCGGCAACATCTGGTATCGCATCGCAAACGGTCGTTTCAAGGGATTCTATATCTACAGCGAAAACGTTACGCTGAGCAAAGCCGCCGCGTCGAATTCGCCAGCGCCGACGCCGAGCGCCGCACCGACCCCGACGCCCTCCTCCGCGTCCGCCGAAAGTCAGGTTACCCTTTCCTTCCACGCAAACGGCGGCAGCGGCGGCCCCGGCGCATTCGCGCTGTCGGCGGGAAGCAGCTTTGTCATTCCCGCGGATCAGCCCGTTCGGAGCGGATATCGATTTGTCGGCTGGGCGGAGGTTCCGGATGCGTCCGCTTCGTCCGGCTCCGTCATATACGGCGGATCGGTCATCGCAGTGATAAGCAACACCACGCTGTATGCGGTTTGGGAGCCTGTTGAAACCGCCGCCGCACCCACGGTGTCAGCCGCCCCGGCCCCCGTCGATACACCCGCCGGCACCGCTTCGGGCGACGTCAGCATCCTGCTGGATGTTCCGTGTATGCTGGCCAACGACAAACGCTGGAGCAGCATGAAACTCGGCAGCAGCTCCTATACCGTTGGAAAAAGCGGCGGATTTCTGACCTGTATGGCGATGTATGAATCTTATCGCCTTGGCACGGAGGTCACCCCCGCGACGCTGATCAACAGCGGGCGGGCGAAGTTCAGCAGCTCCGGCGGACTGTTGTTTGCCTGCGATCTGTATCAGCCATATAAAGGCGCGGATTTTTCCATGCAGCGCGTCTACGACTTGCTTGACAGCGACAAACCTGTGATCGTATGGGCCAACAACGGCGGAAAGCATTATGCCGAATTATGTTATGCGTTTAACGGCGATCCATCCAATATGGAGCTGTCCGATTTTTCAATCTACGACCCTCTGAACGGCACCTCCCTGCTGAGCGACTGGAGCGATTTCAGCAGAATCTGCTATTATCCGTAAAAGTGCGCGCCCGTAATATGAAAGCACCATGCGCTATACCACCGGGGAGATACGATGAACTGTAAAAACTGCGGCGAACCTCTGGAACACGGAACGTTGTTTTGCGAAAACTGCGGCGCGCGCGCGTATCCGAACGCGGCGCATGCGTCAGACGAGGCATCGGCCGAACGATTGATTCCATCCCGCGGGAAAACGCGGAAAGCGGAACAAATCAGGACGAAAAAACGTCTGAAGCGGCTGATCATTCTCTTTTGCGCGGTATCCGGCGTATCGCTGCTGGCGATTCTCTTCATCGTCTTTCGGCAGTTTATCCTTCCGGGCAAAGCCAGTGCCGCCGCATCCTCTCAAACGGCATCAGTTGCGGCAATGTCCTTTGCATCGCCCGACGAGCAGACCGCCTACTGGCAGTCCGCTTATACGCCGTTTTTGGAACAGCTCGTCTCGAAGAAAAGCGCGGGTACGCTTTGCGCATCGATGATCGATATCAATTTCGACGGAATTCCCGAACTGTTCGATCTGAATCAGACATACGACGCAGCGCAGGATTTCGAGTATTTCTACATCGACGTATATTATCTGAACGGCAGCGCCGTCGAACAGCTCGGCAGCGCGGCCATCTACCCTTTCAACGACGAGTTTATGCCGCTTTTGTTCTGCTTTGATTACACCAATCAACGCTACTGTTTTTTATCCTATGCGCAATATGAGTCCGGTTCGCTGCTGGAAGAGAACATCACCGAATGGGGCAGTCTGGAAAACGGCTCGCTCGCATGCAAGATACAGTATGCTGTTCATGGCAGAAGCAGCGCGGATCAATTCGATTCCTCGCTGCCAAAGGATGCCGTTTTCTATCAGCCCGAAAACTCCATGTATTATATTGCGAGTTTTCAGAACAAATATTTGCGTTCATCCGTTCTGGTCGATGAATACAAGCAATATTTATCAGTCAAATATACCGGATCTGAAAGCGGCCTTTATAACGGGTTTCGCTGGTGCGCCAACAACAATTACATCTATCAAGGGTATGACAATCTGCTTTACTTGACAGATGCGCTGTCCTCGGGCGGTATCACAAAACAGATATTCAGCACCTATACCGACGAAACTTGCGGCAACGCCATGCTCATTCAGCAAGCCGTTCAGTTATTTGAACAAACCGGCAGCTGGTATGTCTACTTCGACGAGAATTCCAGCTTCTATCATTATTATAAAAGCTGCTCAGCGCTGTCGGCGCAAAACGATGTGCAGAGTATCCTCATCACACAGGCAATCCTCAAAGGATTGACGCCTTGCCCCGAGTGCGCCGTTCCCGCCGATTAACGATTTGTTTTCAGACCAGCTGAGTTGTCTGGCACGCAAGAATCAGCAATTACTCTGTTGCGTATCGCAATGGATTCACCATGATTGGGAGGAAGCATGAACTGTCGAACCTGTGGAGCCGCGCTTTCAAAATATGATACCGTCTGCCCCGAATGCGGCGCGCGTAATCAGCCTCCCGCCGGGGACGCCCGATCTTCGTCTCCCAACCGTTCTCGCAAAAACGCCAGAGTCATCAAGCGGCTAAAACGTCTCGCCTTGATAGCCGGTATCGCGATGACGGTGCTGCTCTGCGCCGCGACGCTGCTGTATATTCGCTTTGGACCGGGGCTGTCCGCCGGAAAAGCGACGGCCGCAAGGAGCGCCGCCGCGGGCCCGACAGAATTCATCGAGGCGATTTCCGTGCCCGCAAACGTATCCTCCGAGGCGCAGACGGCATATTGGGAAAAGATATATCAGCCGTTTATCGAACAGTTGATTCGTCAGGAATACAGCAATGAAAACCTGTCGGTTGGCGTCTGCATGTCCCTTGTCGATCTGAATTTCGACGGCGTACCGGAGCTTTTAAACTACTACAACGTATGCATAGACGAGAACAGCGCCGACGCGGAAAAATATGAAGATGACGACATTTGTTATATTGACGTTTACTATATCAAAGATTCTCAAGTGGAAAAACTCGGTCAGGCATTGAGCGATTACCAAAATAGCGATTACTACGGCCCGACCTTTGATCTTTATTACGACCTGATCACGCAATCGTTTTGTTATATCAGTACTGGTGAATATGGTAATGAAGGATATGACTATCAATATATATACTATGAGTATTCAGGCATTCTTTGGAGCGGGCAGAGTAGAAAAGCTCCTTCTCTTCAACAATTATACTTATGTAAGACCAGTTCTGATATTGAGTATTTTGTTCAACAAAACGAACAGAAGTATGTAAGTTTTGACCCCGACGTGAATGTGTACTCTACCTTACAACATCAGGGCGAATTTATCCTCACGAACGGAAATGCATTGGATTCTATTTATAGCATTATTGATTACGGGCGGTTTATACCGGTATTTCAAGGTCTATGCTGGTATGCAACTGAAGACTATCAGAATTATTTTGATTTTCCTCTGACTGATGCGGTAGCACCCAATGATGTAAGCAACCTGACCTATTCGGACATGGCGCAAGGTGTATTTGAAACCTATTTGGATAACAAAATCGGTAATGCCGTTTGCGCGAATACCGCCATGAATTTATTCGCAAACAATGGAACTTGCGAAGTCTATTATGCTGTCGGTTCGCCATATTATCATCTGGAATACGACTGCCCGATGCTCGCAAGCGCAATCAACGATACCAACTGTGATACCCTCAATTTTAAACTTTATTGCAAATATAAGCCATGCCCCGAGTGCATAGGCAGCCAGAATTAACGACACTGCAATAACATTTGAAAGGCAACGATAGATTTCATGAACTGTCAAAACTGCGGCGAACCTCTGGAACATGGAACGTTGTTTTGCGAAAACTGCGGCGCACGCGTCTTGAAAGGCGGCGCCGCTTCCGCGAGCAGCCGTTCCCAACAGGCGAAGAAGAAAAAAAAGAGGCGCGCCAACGCCTTGTTCATCCTGTTTGCCGTTCTGGGATCGGCGGCAATCATCACACTGGCAATCGCCGTCGTTTCCGTCATTCGAACCGCCTCTCAAACATCCGATACGCAGCAGCTCGAATCCGGCGAGGCGGAAACAGCCCTTACCGCTCCCGGCGAGTTTGCCTCGGCCGAAGAGCAAACGGCCTACTGGCAGTCCGTCTATCGCTCTTATCTGGAGCAACTTATCACCGAAAGAATGAATCAGGGCGGCGATGTGCCCGCTTTGCGCTTCACGCTGCTGGATATCAACAACGACGGCACGCCGGAACTCGTCGACTGCTTTACCAACGGCGAGGACAGCGATCCCTATTTTGTAAGCGTATACTACATTGACGGCGGAGCGGTTCGGCTTCTGGGAAGAGCCGATGTCAACCTCTACGTTAGGCCAGGGTTTTATGCCTTCAACGATAAAACCCTCGGCACCGTCTGCTATATCAGCGGTCTCGACTCGAGTACTTCCAACGGGTCCAAGCAGGACTACAGCATATGGGGCTGCCAAAGCAACGGCGAGCTTTATTTTGAGCGTCTTTTCTTCCAGCAGAGCAGTTCCGATCGCAACCAACTGCTGGAACTTGCCGATTCGGACTCCATCTACTACGACTCGGAAACAGGTCTTTATACCATCTGCGTTTATCAGGGCGCATTCGTCGCGCCCGATGCGCTGGAAGACGCAATGGAGCCTTTTCTAAATCAGCTTGACAGGCTTACGGAACAGGTCAGTTGGTTTCAGGACGGCAGCGAAGACGGCTCGTACCCATCTCGCTATTTGGAGTTCATATCCGGCGGCATGTCGGCGGTGTCAGCGGCGGACGAGTTGATCGACATCATCTTCCAGTCCTACGCCCCCGCTTCAAGCGAGTCCGGGGAATCCACCGAAGTTTCCCCGTCGGATCAATCGATTTACTGGACCGCCTCAGATGAATACTACCACGCCGACCCGGACTGCGCGTTGATTTTTAATATTGATCCGGATCAGCTCTACTGCGGAACAGTGGAGGACGCCATTGCCGCCGGACACACGAAGGCCTGCCCCTATTGTGCGGGAGGGGCGATCCGTTGAACGTTCGGCGGCGACTGCTCGCGCTGGATCAGAAGAAACTCATTTGCATTGTTTCTGCAGAAAATTCAGAATCAAACGCATCGTCTCTTCCTGAAAAAACAGATCGTCACCATGCGCTCCGCCTGCGATACGATAAAACCACGCATCTATGCTTTTTGCGGCGAGCAGTCGATACAGCGTTTCGCTCTGCCCGATCGGCACCGTGCTATCCTTGTCTCCATGCAGAATCAGAAACGGCGGCGCGCCCTGCGCGATAAGCCGCATAAACCCCGCCGGATCGGACGATTCGTTCCCCGCCGTGTCCAGCAGCGCATCCAACGCCCAGCGCGGCACGCCTTCGCCGGACATCCTTTCGCGCATGGCTTGAAAATCGGTGATGCCATACAGATCGACAACCGCGCGCACGGCGCTGTCCATGTGCAGGTTATGCCCTTCGTCCAACTCTCTGCGCTCCCCCGTCAGCCCCGCCAGACACGCTAGCGTTCCGCCTGCAGACTCACCCATCACGCAAATTCGGTCGGGATCGACGCAGAACTCATCCGCGTTTGCCTTCAGAAAGCGGATGGCGGCCTTCACGTCGATCAGCTGCGCCGGAAACGCTCCTTCGTTGCAGGTTCTGTGGTCGATGCTCGCGACGACAAACCCGCTCCGCGCCAGCGGGATCAGCTCGGGAATCCAGACGGATCGATCCATAACGCAAAACGCACCGCCGCAGATCCAGACGACAGCGGGGCGGGACTGACGTCCCGCCCTGTTTTTCGGTATGATCAAGTCCATCTTCAGATCGCGCGCGGTCGCGCCATACCAGGACGGCACGCGCGAATACGCAATTCCGCCGACCAGCGAAAGAACCTCGTGATCCCTCTGGATGGTTATGCTCTGCTTCATCGTTTCATCCGTTCGCCAATTTAGCTGTATGCCGGCAGGCGCATGCGCCGTGTTACAGTTGCTTTCCCGCGTTTTATCCTTTGATGGAGCCGCTGATGCCGTTTGCAAACGCCTTTTGCATCGACAGGAACATAATCAGAATCGGCAGCGTACACATGGTGCAGCCAAGCAGAACCGCGCCGAAGTTCGGATTATAGCCCGTCAGCAGGCTGTTGATCAGCAGCGGCATGGTCGCCTGGCCGTTTTCAATCAGCACGATGCGCGGCCACATATAGTTGTTCCAGCTGCCCATAAACGTCAGGATAAACGCCGTTGCGTAGGTGGAGCGCATCATCGGAAAATAGATGCGGAAAAAGATACCCATCTCGCTCAGTCCGTCTACGCGCGCGGCCTGCACAACCTCCATTGGAAAATTGCGCGAGCTCTGACGAAACAGAAAGATCAGAAAGATCGAAGTCACGCTCGGCAAAACGCAAGCCCATATGGTGTTGAGCAGCTTCCAGGAACTGATCATCTTATAAAGCGGGATCATCGTCGCCACGCCGGGAATCATTACGCCGATGAGCAGAACGGCCATCAGACCATCTTTGTATTTATCATTGTAGATTTCAAAGGCGTAGCCCGCGCAGGAGCTGACCGCAACGCAGATGAGCGTTGTCACAATCGAAATTCGAAACGAATTCCACAGGCAGCGCCAGAGATCCATCTGCCGCATGATGTCTTTCATGTTGTCCATCAGCGCGAGTCCCGGCAACAGTCTTCCCGCGGAAACGTCCATGCTTGTATTGGTAGAGGATACCATCATCCAATACAGCGGAAAGACCGAAAGAAACGCCATGAGGATCAAAAATATGTATGAAAACGTCTTTCCGAGTTTATTCACGGCGATCACCTACCTTCAGCTGCAGCGCGGTGAGCAGCGCAATAACGATCAAAAGCGCGAACGACAGCGCGCACGCATAGCCAAACTTTGGTATGCTGCCGAACGCCGTGTTGTAGATGTAGAGCGCGATCGTCAGCGTGTTATTCGCGGGCCCGCCCTTCGTCAGCTGATAGATTTCATCCATCACCTGCAACGTGCCGTTGACGGACATGATCATCGTCAGCAGGATAACCGGGCGCAGCAGCGGAACCGTAATGCGGAAAAAACTCTGCACGCCCGTCGCACCGTCGATCGATGCGGCTTCATACACCGTCGGATCAATGTTTGAAAACCCCGTGCAGTAAAACACCATGTTGTAGCCCGCCCAGCGCCAGACAAGGCAGAGCGAGA
The DNA here is from genome assembly GCA_964383635.1 of uncultured Christensenella sp. Classification (GTDB taxonomy): domain Bacteria; phylum Bacillota; class Clostridia; order Christensenellales; family CAG-138; genus UBA7703. The sequence continues at coordinate 138,255 of CAYLIG010000003.1, forward strand.
CGACAAATATCGCCCCGGGCTTGGACGTCAGAAATTCGTATGGTTCCTTTACGATGCCAAGCGTCTGCAGCAGCGCGTTAATAAGGCCATAGTTACCAAACATGATTTTAAAAACCGTGGCGTAGGACATGAGCGCCATGACGCAGGGAATGAACAGCAGCGTTCGAAACAGTCCCCGAAGCTTCAGATTTTTCTGCTGCAGCACCGCCGCCATTACCAGCGCGAGCGGCAGCATAATGCAGATCTCCACCGCGACATAAAACACGGTGTTCCGCACCGCGACGCGGAGTGTTGCGTCCTCAAAAATACGTTTATAGTTGCGAATCGAGAGCCCGCCGCTGCTCTGAAACGACATGCCGAGGCCTTTCAGCATCGGATAAAACAGAAATATGACAAGAAGAATCACGGCCAGAGACAGAAACATCCACCCCGTCATATTCTGCCGCTTCATCAACGTCGTTTTTTGCCGAATGGCGCGTTGCATCATGTTTTAACACCTCATGTTTTACGCGTCGCGTTCCGTCGTTCGCCCCGCGTCCCGGTCGTTTTACGCCGGTGCGGGAGCGTTCTGCTCCCGCACCGGCCCGGATCGATCAGAATTGATCAACCGCCGAATTCAAAGTCTACATTGCTCTGCGCGGTGTCCAGCGCGGTGGTAATGTCTCCGCCGGCCAGCACTTCCTGCATGGCGACGGTGATATTGCTAAACGCCGAACCGTACATGACGCTTGTCGGGAACACCGGCGCCGCGGCAGCCGCCTTGGCAACCGTGGACCAGAACCCGCTGCTATAGTATCCGTCGTCCACGCTGTCATAATATCCCGACGTGACGACGGGCTGATAGGTCGTGATAAACCCGAGCGTATTGGTCATATAGTCCACAAAGGTATTCATGCCCTCGCCCGCATACATATAGGCAAGGAATTTCGCCGCCGCGTCCGCATTTTCTGATTTATTCAGGACAAACCAGCTCGAGCCGCCGTAGTTCGCGCCATGCGCGCTTCCGCTGACGGACGAGAGGTTCGGCAGATTGGTCGCACCCCAGAGATACGCCTGGTCGGTTGCGGCGTTTACAATCATCGCAATCCAGCAGCCGTTGATCACACCCGCGGCAACCGTTCCGCCGTTGAACGAGGCGACATAATCGTTCCAGTCGCTCGCGTTGTAAATCACGTGCTTGTCGATGGCTTCCTTGTAGGTTTCAATTGCGGCGATGACCGCCTCGTTGCCCGCGATGTTCGCCGAACCGTCCGCGTTAAAGAGCGTTGCGCCCGTGGATGTGATCATCTGCGCGAGTATCATTTCCCACGCGTCGGAGAGCAGATAACAGCCGGTCTTGGCGTATACATCCTCGCCGATCTCGATGAGACGATCCCAGGAGATGTCCGTCAGATCTGCAATCGTGTACCCCGCGCTCTCCAGAATGTCCGTGCGATACATCGCAATGGAGGAGCCGGAATCGAACGGGATGCCGTAATGCACGCCGTCCTTGCTCGTGAGGGAGGCTTTTGCCTCGGCAACCTGGGACCAGTCCACATAGCTGCTCACATCATACAGCAGATCAGGATAGTTGGCGATGTTCTTGTAGGAGTCCGTATCCTGCATGAGGATGATATCCGGCAGAGAGCTGATGTCTCCGCTTTCGTTGGTGGTCGTGATGTTCGTCAGAATATCCGCCGCGGCGATCGTATCGACCGTCAGTTCAATTTTGATGCCGGTCAGCGCTTCATATTCGGTCGCGGCTTCGTAAAGCGCGTCCACGTTGGTCAGCCAGGCCCATGCGTGGAGCTGAATCGGTTCTGTGGACGGGGCTTGTGTCTCCGCCGCAGCTTCGGTCGCGGCCGGCGCTTCTGTGGCTTCCGTCGTCGTCGCGGCTGTGCCCGCCGTCGCAGCGGGAGAGCAGGCCGCCAGTGAGAATACCATGGCAAGTGTCAAGAGCAGCGCAAGTATGTTACGCAGTTTCATAATCGGTTTCCTCCTTTTATATTGTATGTTGTCAACACTGCGACCCGATACGCGCGCATTCCGGCCGCACTGTGCATACCGAATTTATTGATTTTCCGTGCCGATGGTCAGCGTCGTGTCCGCGGCGCCATCCATGGAAAATCGAATGTGAATCTCCCCGGCTCTCTTTCCGGCGCGAACCACAGCCAGCACGCGTCCGTCATAGGTTCCCCAGGACATTTCGTCATAGCTAAGCGCGGTCTCCGGGTTTGCGCTGCCAAAGCCCAGCAGTGTGCCCGCGCCCGAAACCTCGACGGATACCGTCCGCTTTGCCTGCAGGTTTTCCCTGCCCGCCTCGTCCGAAAGCGTCGCGGTGACAAACGCCAGATCCTCGCCGTCCGCTTTCAGGCGCGAGCGGTCCGCAGCGGCTGCAACCCGGGCAGGAATTCCCGCGCTTGTCAGCGTATATTCTCCCGTCTTGACGCCGTCGTCATATCCGACCGCCGTCAGTTCGCCGGGCGTATAGGCCAGCTCAAACTCCGCCTGATATGCGTTTTCCTTGCCCGCGCCGCGCTTTCCGAGGGATTTGCCGTTGAGAAAAAGCTCCACCTCCCGCGCCGCGGACATCACGATTACCCGCGCGGGTTTCCCTTCCCAGCCGTCCCATGTCCAGCTTGCGATAACGTCGCGCCACATCCATGGCGTCGTGTTTGGCTTCTGCCCGTTTCGATCAACCCGCTCCACGGCGATGTAGGGTTCCTGCCGCAGGCCGTAGACGATCTGCCGCAGATAGCTCAGCGGCCTGCGTGTACCGATGATATCGATATCGCCCGCGTACGCCGCCGTGCAGGGCCAGTTCGGATAGAATCCCCGGCGTCCGTCGTAAAAGAACATGCCCATTCCGGCCTCGCCGAGATAGTCCCACGCCGTCCATGCCATGTCCCCGATCACGTGCGCGTTTCGCTCCACAATGTCCCAGAGCCGGACGATATGGGAAGGAAACGTTTCGATGCCGAGTACGACGCGGTTCGGGTTGATCTCTTTTTCCGCTTCATGCCGGCCGGTCAGGTAGTTATATCCGGCGATGTCCAGCGGGGCCGCAAACTCACGGATCACTTCGCTCAGGTGTGGGCTGACCGCCATACGATCGGCCTCCGGCCCGGTCATGCAAGCGAGGATATCGTTTTCCAGATCGCTGCCCGCGGGTTTCGGCTCTTCGGCTTCTCCGCTTTCGGGGCGAATAAACTCGATCAGGTGTTCCGTGTTTGCGAGTATGCCGCTGATGGCGCAGGTGACAAACCGCGTATGATCCAGCGTTCGAAACTTCTCCGCGATCGTTCGCTGCATCAGCGCGCCGCGGCCTGTGCCGGACTCCGGAATTTCGTTTCCGGTTACGTAAAAGATCACACACGGATGGTTTTGATCCTTTGCGACCATCCGCTCCGCGTCCGTCTCCCAGTGCTCGGGAAACGAGCAGGAATAGTCGTTGGCGTTTTTGCCGCGCGTCCACATGTCGCTCAGCTCGTCGATCACCAGCATTCCCATCCGGTCGCAGGCGGCGAGCATCGCTTTGCTCATCGGGTGATGCGCGCTCCGGATGCAATTGAAGCCCGCTTCTTTGAGTATCCGACAGCGCCGCTCCTCGGCTGCGGCAAACGTCGCGGCGCCGATGACGCCGTTGTCATGATGGATGCACCCGCCGCGGAGTTTAACCGTCTTTCCGTTGATACGAAGGCCGCGCGCCGCGTCCAGAGAGAGCGTCCGCACGCCGAATGATGCGACGGTTTCGTCGACGAGTTCTTCGCCTTCCAGCAGGCGTACGCGGCAGGCGTAAAGATTCGGCGAATCGGGACTCCAGAGCAGCGGCTCTTTAATCAGCAGCCGCTGATGGATCTTTTCCTGTGTTCCGCCATATATCGTCAGCGGCGTCCAGTCCCCCGAAACCCGCTTTCCTTCTGCGTCAAAGACCGATGTTTCCAGTATGATCCGCCGCGGCAGCCGCGCGCCGTTTATCAGCGCAGTTTCAACGACGACGCTGGCGCAGTCCGCATCCGCCTCCGGCGTTGTAACGCACAGTCCCTCCGGTGGAATAAACAGCGATTCGCCGACAAACAGATTGACATCCCGGTAGATTCCGCTGCCGGAATACCAGCGGCTGTTGAGCTCCGCGCCGTTGTTTGCGACAACCTGTATGACATTGTTGTCGCCAAAGCGGAGAAACCCGCTTAAATCGATGTAAAAATTCGTATAGCCGTTTGGATATCCGCCCGCGTATTCGCCGTTAACATACACGCGCGCATTCATATACACGCCCTCGAACTCAACGACGACCGTCCTGTTCTTCCAGTCCTCCGGCGCAACAAACGTCTTGCTGTAGACGTATTGAAATCCCGGATAGTAGCCGGTCTGATGCGCGTTTTTGGTGTTTGGCGTCTTCGCCTCGTGAATCATGGCGTCATAGGGCAGGCACACGCGTCTTCCCTTTACCGGCGGATCGAAGCCCGGCAGAATCGAAGGGATGGATGGACTTTTATAGACCGTCCAGTCGTCATTCCATTTTTGTGCGATCATTGGTACCTCCGATATGGGTCAATTTGTTCCGACAGCCGGTTGATTGCCAAGCAGATACCGCTCCGCCACCGCGCACCAAAGCCCGCCGTTGGCTTTCACGATGCGCCCGAGTTCAAAGAAGAGTTCGTCGCGTTCGCCGAGCCGCTCAAAGTCGTCAATCGCGGTCAGTGGCAGATCGATGTGCGTGTAGATCAGTTTCTTGCCTCCCGGAATCTTCGGAAGGTTCAGCGTGGTTTCGGCGGCGCAGTTCAGTCCGCCGATATGCGTAATCATCGCGGCGGGGTTGATGTCCCCCGCGTTCATCAACAGGATCGCTTCGCGCATGTCGCCTGTGCTGCCGCCGGTCGTGCCCATGATATGCGTTCCGGAATAATGCACGTCGTAATAGTTTACGTTTGCCGAAAACGCATGATCCTGCGGCCCGGCAAAGAAATTCAGACATCCGTCGAAGGCAAGGATCGCGTTTGCCTGCTCCACCACCGGCTTGACCGGCGCAAAGCAGATCGCGTCCTGATAGCCCGTCCCGCCGGTCAGCGAGAGCAGCTCATGCACGGGCTGTTCAAGCTTGGCGGTGTTCACGTAAAGCAGCTTTACGCCGCAGGCCTTCGCCGCTTCCGGCGAATAGATCGAGGCGGCGCGGCTCAAGCGCGCGTCGTCGATATCCGTCACCACGAGCAGAGCAGGCCTTTTTTCGCCGTGCAGCGCGTAGTCGATTGCGCCGAGTCCCATCGGCCCCGCCGCGGCGAGCAGCGCGAGGTTTCCGCCCTCGCGAATACCCATCGCGTGCTCATATTCGCCCTGCCGCGTGTGATACATTGCGTGATACGCGCCGATGATGCAACTCATCGGCTCGGAAAGCGAGCCGTAGAAGTACGTTTCGTTCCGGTATGGCAGCAGGCAGTCCGTCAGCAATATCTCGATCGGAATTTTCACATATGTCGCGTCCCCGCCGCAGAGTGGATAGGAATACCCCGGCGCCTGCAGCGAGCCTTTATAAAAGTGCGCCGGCTGAATGGCAAACCCGTCCCCGGCGCTGTAGCGTCCGCGCCAGTTTTTTCCGACCTCCGCGATCCTGCCGCAGAATTCGTGGCCGATGATGACGGGATTTTTTGCAACGTCGTCCGGCACGCGCTTGTGCGCCGCGCCTTGAGAAGCTGCTTTATAGCTCGACATGCAGATGCTGTCGCAGACGATTTCACAGAGCACGTCGTCGTCCCCGACCGGCCCGAGATCGAATGTTTCGAGCCGCAGGTCGTTGACCCCGTAGAGGCGAACCGCTTTCGTCATCATACCGGATTTTCTCCCTTTCCGCTCAAATTTCCCTCGTCCGCAAACGGCCGCACCGCCGCGTAAAGATCACGATAGCGCGCATAGTGCTCGCTATATAGGCTCGCCATGTTTGCGCGCGGTTCAACCGTATGCGTCACGTGAACCATCGCCTCCGCCGCCTCGCCGCAGGATTGAAACATTCCCTCGGCAAGCGCAGTGAGCATGATCCCGCCGACCGTGCCCGCTTCGTCGTTGGCGAGCCGCTCGATCGGGATATTGAGCACATCCGCCTTGATCTGAAGCCAGTCCCTTGAGCGCGCGCATCCGCCGGAGGCACGCAGGGATTGAATCCGGACGCCGGATCGCGCCAGCCGTTCCACATTCACACGAACCTCGTAGACGATTCCTTCCAGCACCGCGCGGTAGAGATCCGGCGTGGTGTGCGAAAGCGTCAGGTTCACCATTGCGCCTTTCGCGCCCGGATCCATATAGGGTGTCGCCGCGCCCGCAAAATGCGGCAGAACGAGAATCCCCGTCGGCGCATCCTGCATCTGCGCCTCCATCGCCGCGTAAACGTTCTGGCCGGACGCTTTCATTCGCGCCGCTTCCGTTCCCATGAACCGTTCGACAAACCACTTCAGCAACGCGCCGCCGGTAAAGGAGAACGCATAGAAGCAATACAGTCCATCTCCCGGAAACGGTACGATCGGATAGTGATCTTGCCGCAGATATCCGCCGTCCGGAATCCCCCCGAACACCGGCGTGACGCATTCCACCGTACCCGCGCCGTTTGCCGCGCCGCCGGGCAGCAGTACGCCGGAGCCGATTGCCGCCGTCACCTGATCGTGTCCGCAGACCACCACGCGCGTGCGTTTATCAAGGCCGCACGCCGCGGCGACCTCCGCACGAAGCGTCCCCGCCACGGTGCCGGACGGCACCGGCTCGGAAAAGAGCCGCGTGTCAATATCCGCCGCGCGGAAGATCTCCTCGCTCCAGATTCGCTGCCGGATGTCGAGTCCCATCGTGCGCGCTGCAAGCGAAACGTCTATCTTTCGCTCCCCCGTCAGCCGGAACGCGATGAAATCCTCCATCAGAAACACATAACTCGCCGCCGAAAATACGTCCAGCCGGTTTTGCATGACCCACATGAGCTTTGGAAGTGTGTACATAGGGTGCGGCGTTACGCCCGCAATCGAAAACACCGCGCCGTCAGTCAGCTTTTTGGAAAGCAGCGCCGCCTCTTCGCTTCCGCGCGGATCGGTATAGAGCATGGTCGGCAGCAGCGGCGTCCCCGTCCGGTCCGTCAGCACAAAGCTCTCGCCGAACGACGTGATGCCTATGGCACGAATGTCGCCGGCGCGCTTTGCCGCCCGTGTCAGAAGCCCGCACACGGTCGCCCAGACTTCTGCGGCGTCCATCTCGTGCGCGCCCGCCGCCCGCGAAACCGGATAATCCTGATACCCCGTGTGGACAACGGTGCCGTCGCCGTTGACAACGGTGATCTTCGCGCCCGTGGTGCCGATGTCCAGTCCCGCTACGCTCATTTGGCCGCTCCTCTAGTCGATATCGCTCAGCTCATATCCCAGATATGTCGTAAACGCTTCCGTCAGCGCGGATTTCATGCGCCCGTACCCGATCGAGGTATGGTGCTTGAAACCGCCGCGCGCGAGTTTGATCAGCTTCTCCTGCAGGTCGGGTATTTCGGCGACGCCCGCGCAGCCAAAGTATCCGTCCTCTATCGTGTCTTCGGTAAACCTGCCCTCACTGACGTAGAGAATCAGCTTTCCGTCCTCCGTGCGGCAGTTTGAAAACGTCATGTCAAACGACGCGATTCTTCCTTCATTGCTGCCCCAGCCGGAGCCCGGGTCGCCCTTTGCAAACATCTTATGTTCGGTCACGGTTCCTTTGCCCGCCATCAGCGACTGCGCGACCGGCCCGCAATGGAAGAGGATCACCTTGTTTTCATCGTCCCCGTAGTTGTTGTTCCAGTCCAGCACAGCGGTCGGCCATCCGCTGGCAAGCTGCATGGCGCGCATCGTGATGGCGGAGCAGAGGTCGATTTCGCAGGAGGCGACGATGCCGCGGTCGTTCAGCTCGCTGAGCAGCACGCAGGGACAGACGCGCAGTATGGTCTCCATCTCGTTCCAGCAGCGTATTGTCAGCGCGTCGAGGTGATAGGTTTCGATGTATTCGTCGATGACGACGCTCATCTTGGCGAGCGTTTTCAGATTGCGATCCGGCACGGCGGAAATATCCGTATAGCCGCCCAGCCGTGCGATCTTCCCCGCGACGCCCGGCGCGTCGTCCGCCATGTTCTGCACCTTGTAGATCAGCTCCGAAAGATCGAACGACTCGACCGTAATGCCGTATTTTTGCAAGGCCAGCTCATCAAAGCGAACGGTCTTAAACGCGGTGGTCCGCGCGCCGATTGCGCCGACGGTAAAGCGTTTCATGCCGCCGACCACACGGCAGACCGCCGCAAACTCGTTTAAATTTCCCGCGAACGCCTCGCTCAGCGGATGCACTACATGCGGCTTGAGCACCGTAAACGGCACATGATACTGTGTGAACACATCGGTTACGCTGAATTTTCCGCAGTAAGCATCCCGCCTGTTTTTAAAGTCCATCCTGCCGATTTCGTCAGGGTACGCCTGCATCAAAATCGGCACATTCGCATCGCGCAGCGCTTCGATTGCACCGTTTTCGTCCGCAAAGATCGGCATGGAGAAGATCACGCCGTCAAACTCGCCTTCGTGCTCTTTGAGCCAGCGAGCGAAGAGCCGCCCCTCGTCCCGGGTTTCCACCCCGCCGAACCGCGTCGCGTCTTCGTCCATCATCAGATAGCCGTATCCCTGCCGCTCCACCGCCTGCGCCATTTCGCGGCGCGCGGACAGAATCAGTTCTCCCGGCATGAACCCCCGGTTGCAAAAACCAAGCGCAAAGGTCGTTTTGTCTGCCATAGTGTGTCCTTTCCCCCTCCCGCGCGGCACAGCGGCCGCCGGGCCTGTTTGAATTTAGTCCTGATCCTTATCCTGAAAAATATCCGCATTATTTGAAATGCGCAGAAACTCGCGCAGCACCCAGCGCGTCCGGTCGTAAACCTTTTGCCTGGCCGAGATCGTGTCCCCCGGGCGCTCTTCCAGCGCGACTTCATATGGCTGGCGGATTTCGGTTGCGACGTTGATCTTCGAAATGCCGTTTTGCACCGCGTCTAATATGTACTCCTGCCGGATGCCGGAGCCGCCGTGCAGCACGAGCGGCATATGCCTCGTCGCCTCATACAGCGCCGCAATATGCGCAATATCCAGCCTTGCTTCCGGCTTCTTTTGCCGGCGAAGCCCGTCGGCAATCGCGCCATGGATGCTCCCAACGGCGACGGACAGCCAGTCGCAGCCGGATTTTTGCGAAAACTCACTCGCCTGCGCGGGATCGGTAAAGCCCTTCTTGGTCGCAAACAGCGTCTCATAGTCCATGCCGATGCCGCCCGCCTCGTGTCCCGCCACCGCACCGAGCTCCGCCTCCACAGCAACGCCCGAGCGATGTGCCAGTTCGGCAACCTTTGCCGTCGCCGCGATGTTCTCCGCAAGCGGGAGCCGTGAGCCGTCGATCATAACCGACCGGTAACCGGCCTGAACCGCCCGCAAAATGATCGGCAGGTAGTCCACCGTCCGCTGATCCTCATCGATCACCGGCACATGATCCAGATGCAGCAGCGTGTTTTTCGCAATCGCGTACTTTTCATATTCCGCCGCGACCGCCTCCAGGCTCCCGGACGAAAACTTTTCCCACTCGAGCCGCGCAACCTGAACCATCGCGAACGCATTCTCATCCCGAATGGCGCGGACAACCGGCTCCACCATCGGTAAATATGGAATGTTGAATGCCGGAATGATGGTTCTCGCCTCCGCCGCTCGCCGCATAACCCGTATTGCGTTCATATCGTGTTTCTCCATCCTCGCCTTACGCCTGTGCTTTCTTTGGCACGGCGCGTTTTTGTTTGTGCGCAGCCTGTTTTCGTTCGATGATTCGTCGCTTGACGAACAGGCGCCTGTGCTGTAGGATATCCGTAAATAGTATTATCGTTTTTTGTTTGCAGCATTAGAAACGCATCTCAACGTCTGATACGCTCTGTTGTTCATTCGTAAAGTTGAAAATCGGTCTGGAAAAGTTGTTTTAGAATCTGGTCTGTTGGCTTTCTACAATTTGATTATATGATTCGCAGCTGCGCCAATGATAGAATGATTGAAGTGGAAAATAGTAAAATTCGTTTTCTTTGCGTGATTTTTTACCGTTTGATATTTTGTTTGGGGGGATGAATTCGTGCTGCTGAGTTACGACATCAACAAGATGCAGGATCTGCTCAAGAGTTTTTATTCTCTCACGAAAATTCGCGTGGTCGTTTTTAATCATGAGTTTTGCAAAGTTGCCGAATATCCCGAGACGGATTGCGAGCTGTGTTCGCTCATCCGCTCCGATCCGTCGGCGTATCGGGAGTGTTTGCAGTGCGACCGAACCGCCTGCGAACAGTGCAAATCGACAGGCGGATTTTTCACCTATACCTGCCACGCAGGCTTGACGGAATCCGCCGCTCCAATTCGCTATGAAAACACGGTCATCGGATACATGATGCTCGGGCAGGCGCTGGTTTGCGCGGATGCGCGGGAATACTGGCCGGAGTTTGCCCGTCACTGCGGAAAATATGACATCGACCTGACCGCGCTGGAACGGCTCTACCGGAAAAAGCGCGCGGTCGATATCGCCTCCGTCTATCACGCGGCGCAGATCATGGAAGCCTGCGCGGGATATCTCTGGCTTCAGCGGTACATTTCCCTCAAGGAAGATATCCTGCCAAAGCAGATTGACGAATACATCAGCTCGCATCTGGACTCGGATCTCTCCGTCGGCGCGCTCTGCGCGCAGTTTAATATCAGCCGCTCCGGCCTGTATCAAATCGCAAAAACCTACTTTGGTAAGGGAATTGAACAGCTCACGCGCGAGCTGCGCATTCTCAGGGCAAAATCGATACTGGCAGACGCGGACTATCCCGTCAGCGAGGTCGCGGCCATGGTCGGCTATTACGACTATAACTATTTCATCAAAGTCTTTAAACGGGAGACCGGTCTTACGCCAAAGCAATACAGCCTCCAGCGCGCACGAAGCGTGCCGGTTTCCGCCGCCGCGCCCCCAAAGGAAAGCAAAACAAAATGATCCGCATTTGCCGAAACAAAAACAGCCGCTGAATCGGCTGTTTTTTTAATCTTGCTTTTAGACATTCAATTCTTACAGCGTCAGAGTCAGTTTTGTATATAATCGCTTTTAAGCATTCAGTTCTTCCAGCGTCAGGGTCAGTTT
>CAYLIG010000003.1:149490-211892 GCA_964383635.1 uncultured Christensenella sp.
CTTTTAAGCATTCAGTTCTTCCAGCGTCAGGGTCAGTTTCGTTTGTATAAAAGAAAACCCGCCAAGCGTTCGCAGCGTGCCGTGTTCGCGCTCCGCGTTCCGGCCCATGATATAGCAGTTGGAAGGTTCCAGCCCCAGAACATAATCCCCGCTTGCCATGCTCTTCCACTGCGCGAACACGGGAAGGGTTTCTCCGTTCCATTCCAGCGACGCGGCCAGACCGAGCGCTGGATTTACGAGCCGCGCGCGGTGCTTCGGGAGCGTGTGGAAAAACACCTGCTCCGGCTCTGCGTCGATCGGAGCGGTAAACCCGAGCTCGCGACCCAGTCCCCGTTTTGCGTTTTCGTCCCGCGGGGTGACTGACGTCCGCTCCGGCAGCTCGAGCCGCGCCGCTTGATCGAGCATTGGATAGCCGAAGTTGAAATGATACAGCAGCATGATCTCCTCCGCCCTTGGCGTGAGATTTTCAAGCGTATCCTCGACGACAATGCTGCCCGCCATCAGCGGCGCGGTGATCGTTCGGCGGAGCTTCAGCACATGCCCAAACAGCGCGCTCTCCGTCATAACCCCGGAAACTGTAATGGCATCTTCGCCGACTTGCACGCTCACCTCCGACGCAGGCAGGCCATGATAGCGCCCGTGCAGAGGGTGCCATTCTCCGTTGTCACGGTTTGCGGGCCCCACGGAGCGAAGCCCGCAGGTATAGAGCATCCCGCCCGGAAACGTGTGGATAAACTCTGTTTCGTAAGGCAGAAACGCGCATCTTGCGTCCATGCCGTTCTTGCTCAGGTAGCTGATGTTAACGCCCTTGTAGCAAAGCGCGCCAATGTCCAGCCCCGTGTCCGGCAAGATGTCGAACGTAAGCCCGCCGCCGGTTTTCACCTCGATCACCTGCGCACCGGCGGCGCATCCTTCGGCAATCTGAACGCGGCGCGCTCCATAGAGCTGCCCCGCGTTTCCGGTGTAACGGTATAGCTGTGTTTTATCCATATTGTACTCTCCGTTCCGCTTTGGCTGTCAATTATTCCGTTCGGTCATATGATTATACAACCGTCCCTGCATACTGTCTGCGCAGCTCGTCGACTGCGCGGCGTAAAAACTTCGGGCTCGTACCGCGCGCAATCTCTTCAAACAGCGGCAGGATCAGGCGCGCACACCCGGACTCCGCGCCCAGCCCGGAAAGCCCGAGCAGCGTCTCCTCCGCCTGCATCCGCGTTTGCGGCAGATGTTCCTGCCGCAGATAGCGGTAAAGCGCGGCAGCCGCCCCCAGCGCGATGGAATACGGCTCGATTTCATGCGCAAGGCAGAGGTGCATCGCACCGATCAGCCTGTCGTTTTCCGAGAGTTTCCGTACGGGATCCTGCCCGACGCGCGCGCAGGTATCCCCCAGCGCGAGATTCTGAAATCGCAGCAGCAGATCCTCCGCATGCGCCGCCAGCTCCGGCGCAGGTACGCCGTACTCCGCCTCCAGCGCAAGCATGCTCTCGAGCATCGCGTTTTTGACCAGCGCGTACAGGTCGGCATCCTCCGCAACGTCGGCAATGTAAGTGTAGCCGAAGCAGAGTCCGAGATAGGCGCACACCGCGTGCCCCATATTATGCAAAAACAGTTTTCTTTGAATATAGTATCCGAACGGCGAGTATGGAACAAGCCCCTCGATCGGCGGAATCTCCCCGCGAAACGCGGCGCGGTCCACCGGAAGAAACGCGTATGCCTCCGTGCAGACGCGAAGCGGGTCGCCCGAGCGCATCTGTTCCGTCTGCAGCGGAACCATGCGGCCGATGGACGCCTCGACCAGTCCGATTCGCCCGGAAAACAGCGGCTGTTCCTCCTGCGAAAGATATTGCCGGATCATCTGCGCAAGCACCCGGTCCGCATCCATCAGGTTTTCGCAGATGATGATGTCCAGCGGCCTGTCGGTGCGCAAAAAGCGCTGCCGAATCCCCGCCGCGATGTTCGGCGCAATCCGTCCGAGTACGTTGACGCCGACCGCCGTTGCGGCAATATCCGCCTCCGCAAACGCCGCGGCAACCGCCGCTGTGTCCGCGCCGTCGATCGCTCGGACGTTTTTTACGTCGATGTCCTTATGTCCTTCGTTTGAAACGATGCGAACGGTATAGCGCCCCGCGCTGTTAATCTGATCCACCAGCGGCCGCGCAACGTCAATAAACGCCGTCTTATACCCGGACTGGCTGAGCAGCGCGCCGATGAATCCGCGCCCGATGTTCCCGGCGCCGTATATCAATGCTTTTTTCATGAATCGGAACTCCTCTTTGATTTGCCAACCAGACCGGAATTCCCTTTTTCATCTGCATTATACCGGCGAATCAAAGGGTTGAATAGAACAGGCGTTCTGCGAAATAGAAATATCATCCAGCTTCTGTCGGTAACCATCGGCGGTGCTGTTCGATCACCGCAGCGGGCGTTATGATTTGGCGGGTGGTTTCCTCCTTCTCTTTTTTCAAAAACTTGGTCGTCCCGAGTTTCAGGTAATCAGGGCTGTTTCGGCTGCAATGGATTTCACCGATAAAAAAGCTCCGCAAACCGTACGTTTGCGGAGTTTTTTACGCATACAGTTTCAGTCGTTTCCACGCCTGTTTTATGATTTTCCGGATGAGCGATTTCCGCCGAACATTCGCACAAGCAAGCGGTGAAGACCGCGCATGCCGCCCTGCGGTTTGCCCCCCATCATCATGCGATGAAACGCGGGCATCTGCTTCTTGCCGCCGGAAAGGGCTTCGTTTTCTTCGGAAGCAGTCTCCTGCGAACGATCCGGATTCACCTGTCCGCCGTCGGCAGACGAAGTCCCCCGACCCATGCCGAGCTTGCTGCGCACGCTCCTGACGGTCTCCGGCGTAACGCATGTCTGTCCGTGTGCGCGCGCGTACTCCTCGATTGACCACTTCGCCCGCGCGCGGACAAACTCCGGAATGCGCTCCAGCGTCTGTTCTGCTTCCGGCGTCCACTCGATGGGTTCGCTTGCGCGCTGAAGAACCGGAACGTCGATCTTTGTCGCCGCGGGAGCCGTAACCAGCACGTTTTGTTCCGAAAGCCGGCAGATCTGGCCGACATTCGAGCCCATCAGCGCGGGCGCTTCGCGGTGCAGGCCGTGCCGTCCGAGCACGATCAGCCCGGCTTGTATCCGCTCTGCAAATTGGCAGATCTTCGTATAGACCTTTCCTTCGAGCATTTCGGTTTTAATCTCCACGCCGCGCGCGCGCGCAAACAGCACCGCGCGCTCCAGCCCGTCGCGATAGACCTTCTCCAGGCCGTCGTCGATGATCTCGTCGTGCAGTTTCTCCTGCGCCGTGAAATTAAATTTCTCCTGATCCTTCGGCGGAAGCACATCTGCGATCTTTTTGAAAACGGTCGAATGAAAGAAAGGATCGTAAACCGCGGCCGCGACAACCTCGGATTCAAAAGCGGCCGCCATGCTCAGCGCGCGTTCGAGCGCGTGATAGCTCTCGTCGCTGCCGTCTATGCCGACGACGATCGGCTTATTCTGCATGGGCTGCGTGTCTTTAATCAGCAGTATGTCGGTATCCTTTGCATAGAGCAAAACGCGCTCCGCGACGCTGCCAAGCAGCGGCCGGGGCGTTTCGCCCATGCCGGAACTGCCGAGAATCGAAAGCGTGGGCTTCGTCTGCGCAATGGACTCCAGAATCTTGACGTAGTTTTTGCCTTCCGGCAGCAGCGCGCTGTGTCGAATTCCGCGCTCGGCGGCCATGGCGGCGATGCCGCGGGTATAGGAATCCGAAATGAGCTCCAGTCCGTTTTCAATCAGGTCGTCATGCGTCCTTCGCAAGTGGTCCAGCTGGGTCTCTTCCTGATATTTCTGCGGAAGACCCTTTTCCATGGCCTCGAAGCGCTCGAAATGCAGCTTGGCGGCATAGGCATGGCAGGATGTCAATTCGCATTCCGGCTTCGTCTTGGACAGCGTAAGAGCAGTCGAAACGGCGGCGTCGGACAAAGCAGAGCCGTCGAGTGCAACAAAAATCCTTGAATTGTTCAAAATGATACCTCGGATGTTCGAATGTCAGGAAGGTTTACGCGAAAACGGCGTTTTGTTCTTTTCTTCCACCAGATAAAACAGATATCCAAAGGGATAGCGTATCTGGTGGACATGGAACGCATCGAACGCGAACAGCTCCCGCGCGGCAAGCAAAAACCTGTAATACGGGTCGGCGTCCGGCACGACGCGCATCACGCCGTTGAACTGATAGCTCGGAAACACGGGCGCCTCGCCGCTGTAGAGCAGGGAGACGAACGGATTCTGCGCAATGTTTCGCGCGGTCTGCCCCTCAAAAATCTCGAGCCCGCCGAGCAGATACGGATCAAAATTCTGCGCGTCTCCGTAAAACGCACGAATCGCGTCTACGCGCGCGGAAAGGCTCTCTTCGGCGGACAAGTCGGCGGCTTGTTCCCTTGCGCGGATGAACTTTTCCGTAATATCGGCCAGCAGGGATTCTTTGGGCAGCACACCCAGCCCGCGGGTGGTAAGGTTGACGGGGAACAGCGCTCCGCCGCCAAGCGTCGCCAGCGTCGGCAGATGGCCCGGCATCGTGCGGGCATGCTGTGCGCCGGACTGCTGCAGAAGATCGAACATCTTCATGCGGGCCGCGGCCTGCCATTGCAGGAAAGGCTCGGGAAACGGCCTGGATTCCACCGTTTCCCTTCCGCCGTTTTGTAAGGATACCGTAATCTGATTGCCCAGTACTTCAAGTTGATAGCCTGTCTCCATCCGGTTATACCTCTTCGGCCTTTTCGGGGTGATGCGCCGTAACCTTGGAAACAAGCCAGAAGACCGTCGCCACGACGACGAGGATGATAAACCAAACGATGTAGATGCGCGAAATGGGAATCGGCGTCGGATACGACTGATTGCCCGGTACGGGGATCATATTGTAGATCAGCCAGGGCGAGCGGGCGGACTCTCTGACATAGCCCATCACGATGACGATCCACATGCCGAGGCCGCCGCTCATGATGGCCGCCGCGCGCGACGTTTTGGAAAGATTTCCCCATTCGGATTCGCGGATCGCGCCGATGGCGATCGTATCGATAATCAGCATCGCGGAGCCGATGATCACGAGCGTGAAGATCGCGGCGTATTTGAAGTCCATCGTGCCGATCGGATTTGCCCACGCGGTCGAGTCGTTGATGCTCTTTGCGCCGAGCCATGCGGGCTGGACGAGGAAAAACGTGCAGACGGCGGCGACCCATATGGCAACGTGATAGAATTTCTGTACGTTTTTATATTCCGGAAGCGTCAGAATTCGTTCCCGCCGGTTGCTGAAATAGATCAGCACCGTTAAAAACAGCGCCGAGAGCAGCGTTACCATGAGAAGCATTTCCCAGGCGCGCGAGCCGTGCATAATCATTTCAAACGCATCGGGCTGCGCGCTTTGAATCTGGAGCATGTATAAAAGCCCGAGCACCGGCTGGAACACGAGGCCGAGAAGCCCCCAGGCAATGCCGTAGGAACCCGCCCAGTCCCATTCGCTCTTGGACGCCTTGTCCTTCCGGTTTTTATAATGGAACATGCTGAGCATGGCGATCATAAACCCGAAGAACGAGATGGACGCGGCGAAGCGATGGAACGTCAGGCGCCAGACGCTGTCGTTGAACCACCAGGACATGGCCGTGGACCAGTCCATCGTCAGTATCCCGGTGCTTCCCCATGCGATGCTGTCGCCGGGGGTCAGCATGCCACCCGCGACCATATTGATCATGAACGTCTGCAGGAAAACGGCGACGACATATCCATAGCCCAGAATCTGATGCCCTACCTTTGATATTTTGTTCCAGGAGAACCAGAACGTATAGAGGAACAAAATTTCAAGCGCAAACAGGATGGCTTCTATTAAAAGCGGCCACCAGTAAATATGGAACAGGTTCGCGGCAAACTCCGGATAAAGCGAGATAAAGAACAGCACGCCGCCGACGGCGAACGTCGCGCCCGTGCTGAAGAGGATTACGTTGAACAGCGTGACCGACCGGGACAGGCGGTTATACCGTTCCCTTTTGTTCTTCAGATAGAAGCTCAGCGTGACGATTGCAAACACGGACCCGCCCAAATGGAGATTTGCAAACAATACGTGCGTCAGCATGACCACCGCAATGATGATCGAGCGTCCCGAAGAACCCATCCCGACTTCCTGAATCGGCAGGGTTTCTTCCAATTGCGGATCTGCAGTTTGAAGTTGAGACGAGTCAAGCTGTGTGCTGGAGATCAGTCCGCCCTGTTGCGGAACAATGAAAAATGTCAGGAAAACGAGAAGGGCTGCAAAGATCAGTACGAAAATTGAGATTTTAATGAAGCTGTGTTCTTTCTGTTCTTTTTTTGTTTTCACGGGTGATATGTTTTGTTCCATTTCAACATCTCCTATCCGTCCTAGCGCAGTGATTGTTCTCCTTTCGAGAGGAAATTTATTCTTTCATTATAGTCTCTCTAAACTTCTATTCGCAAGAAATAATAATTAAAATTGTATCATTTTGTTGCTTAAACCGTTGATAATTGTATCGATTGGTTGCTTAAACGATTGATCATTCAGCAATGGACAAACCTGCGTTCATTCCTGTTTTGTTCCTGTTTTTCGCAAATGTACGGTGCGCATACCGGGCCGCTATTGTATAATAGTCTCGATCGGGCGATTCCGCCGCGCATCAGGCGCTCCGGATTTCTTGTGTGCAAGGCACCGCCCGGCATATCGGCAAAGGATAAGTTGTACCGTATGAAAAAAGTATTTCGGACGATCCTGATCGCTCTGGCGGCGGTCGCATTGCTCGCAGGCGGATTCGCCGCGATCCAGCGCGTCGTCTACCACCGCAGCGTGCTCTCGGGCATCGCGGACGCATACATCACGCTTGCCGGAAACAAGAAAAAGTTTCGCACGGCCGAAGCTGCGGACGCGTTTATGCAGGAGCAGGGCGCAGCCTGGCAGGACGGCTACACGATTCCGGACAACGTAACGTTCTCCGTCTCGCTTGAAGAAGAACAGGCCGCGGGCATGCAGGTGTTCTGGCTCAACCGCGGCGCGGGCGGGAACGCCGTCGTAGTGTACCTGCACGGAGGCGCATACGTCAACCCGCCGCAAAAGGTGCAATGGGACACGTGCAACGCCATCGCGGCGCAGGCAGGCTGCGCCGTCGTGCTGCCAATCTATCTGACCGCGCCGAATTATACCTATGACGAATGCTACGACGCGCTGCTCTCGTTCTACGATTCCCTGCTGAATACCTATGTGCCGGACGATATTGTGCTGATGGGCGATTCGGCGGGCGGCGGGCTCGCGCTGGGCTTTGCCATGTGGCTCGACGAGCTCGGTTACGACCAGCCGCGCCTGATCGTCGCCTACTCGCCGGAGCTGGATATCACGCTCTCCAACCCCGATCTGAAGGCGTATGAAAAGCTGGACGCCATGCTCGCCATCGACGGTATCGTCGAGATGGGCCGCGTCTGGGCGGGCGGCGCGGATCCGTCGGATTATCGACTCAGCCCAATCAACGGAGACGCCTCTTCCCTCGCGCCGATCATTCTGTTCGCGGGTACGCGCGAACTGCTGTATCCCGACGAGATCAAGTTTGTCGAGCAGGCATCGCAGCAGGGCGCGTCCGTTACCTATTACGAGGGCGCGAACCTCGGGCACTGCTGGCCGCTCTATCCAACGCCGGAGGGCAAGGCGGCGCTTCAGACCGTATCGGAGGCGATTCGGGGCATGAACACGCCTGAAGTCAAGCAATAAACAACTCCGGTCGCCACTATCTTCCGCTCCGCGAATCAGCATCCATCCGCGCCAATGGCGCTCCCCGCGATCAATTGTTTTCTCGATTTGTCACGGCGCGCAAATTAATCAACGAATCCAACTTCTGCACGTTAATCCGAAATGATACCCGGCGGTTTCTTTTTTCAGCGTATCTAAACAATCCCCCTGTGCGGGGCAACGAGATCATCGCAGGTTTTATCAGCGCGCGCCGCCGCGCCGCGCCGCCTGCTCCGCCGCGGCCATCTGAAGAAGCCGCTCCTCCGCGTGCGCAAAAAACGCGCGAAACGCCGGGCAGTAATAGTTGTGCTGTTCGCCGTCAGCTTCATACCGGTCCCGCTTGCAGCCGCCGTTGCAGAGCGCCCGCCAGCGGCACGCCGCGCATTCCTTCGGCCTTGCCGCGCTCTCTTCCAGAAACGCACGCTCGCGCTCGCAGGACAGCATTTCGCCAAGGGTGCCGCCGTCTTTCACCGACCCAAGCCGCCACTCGTCCAGCACGAAAAAGTCGCAGGGATAGAGTCCGCCGTCCCCCTCGGAGATCAGCGTCGGGCTGCAGTTTCCGTTCGTCGCGCAGGTGCTCGCGGGCAGGCCCATCAACAGATACACATAGTCTTCAAAGAGGCGAATGCTGACATAGCGTCCCGCTTTCCAGTCGTCGTACCAGGCGTCGAACAGTGCGCAGAGAAATTTCCCGTAGTCGTTCGGTGTGAGCGAAAACGGAAGGCTCCCGCGCTCGGCTTCCAGCGGGTCGAGACACGGAATAAACTGCAGATAGGTTCCGCCGAGTTTTTTCAGCGCGTTGTATACGCCAAGCGGACTTCTCACCACCGCGCGGGACACGACGCAGAGCAGGTTGGTATCCACCCCGTGCGCCCGGAGGCACTGAAACGCCTTCGTCACGCGCTTCCAGGTCCCTTTGCCCTCCGCGTCCACGCGGTTTCGGTCGTGTGAGTCGATCCCGCCGTCCACCGACAGCCCGACGAGGAACCGGTGCTCGGCCAGAAACGCCGCCCATTCGTCGTCAATCACCATACCGTTGGTCTGAATCGAATAGGAAACCGCCGCTTTGCCGCCGGAAAGCCGCTTCACGGTCTGCGCAAACGTCCGGAAATAGTCGAGCCCGGCAAGCGTCGGCTCCCCGCCCTGAAACGCAAACGACAGCGTTCCGTCCGGGCCGGCTTCCTCCAGCGCGGCAGAGATCAGTTGTTCCGCCGTTTCCGCGGACATCACACCGTAGTTTTTCAGTTCGCGATTGGCCGCCACGTCCGCATAAAAGCAGTATTTACAGCGAAGGTTGCAAAGGCTCGACGCGGGCTTGATCAGCAAACTGACGTGTTGTTTCATGGTGTTCGGCTCCTGTTTGAAAAAATGCTCCGCCGCTCACACCCGCCGGGCGTGTCATGCGGTTTGTCCTGATTATCATACTACATTTCGGCACAAAATAAACCATACCCGTCGCAATCCAGTCACAGATCCGCTCGATCCTTATCGCCGCAGTCGGAAAAACCGCCCCGAAAGGACGGTTTTTGTTGCTTTGCTCGCTTTCTCGTTTCATCCTGCCCCTGGATTCCGGCGATGTCACCGGTCAAACGGACGCGAAACATGCAGCATCAGTTCCTGCCGGCCGAACCGCCCCGACTCCACAGTGACGCGGATTTCGCCCTCGCCGGTCGTCTTGACCCAGAAAGCGGCGGATCCCCCCTGCAGCGGGAGCAGTTCCGGCCCGATGCGCTCGCCCGCGCCGGAAACGCTCACGCGCACCGCCTCCGCGGAATACGGCATCACCGCGCCAAAGCAGTCGATGTGCTCGACCGCCACGCGGCACACGTCGTACGTATCCCCCTCGACAAGCTCCAGCGTGTCCGGCGTCAGCCGCAGTCCGGCACTCGCAGACGCGCCGCGCTTTGCCGAGCAGACGAGTTCATCCTTGATATATCCTTCAAACAGATATTCCGTGGACTCCGTTCCCCAGCCCGCGACATACCGCAGGTATAGATCGACCGCGCCGTCGTAGGACATGCGGTGCTTGAGCATGGCGTATCCCATCGAAATTTTGTAGCGAAGCGGCAGCAATTTGTCGCCGTAGCGGGTGATTGCCGCGAACACGCGCTTAATGCGCTCCGCGTCCGGCCTGGAATAGCCCTCGTTTCGCATCATAAGATCGCCGATGAAATCCGTGATCACAACCGGCGGGTGCGGCAGGTTTGGAAACGCCTCCCGCTCCGGCCTGTGCGTGCCGATATGCTCGCCGTTTTTATAAAAACGGACACTGTCGCAGTTGGTAAACACATATACGCAATCTACCATCGACCCGTCGCTCTCGCCCTGATGCATGCCGGACGCGACCTCCATAACGGGCGTATCGTCCTGCTGGGAAGCGTAGGCCGCTGCGGCATATTTCGGCAGGCGGAACATGTCCGTCACGCCGTGGTAACAGATTTTATCCCCGCTGCCGAAGTCCTTGTGCGTGTTGTAGTCGCTCATGCACCAGCCGACCGCACCGGAGATGCCGGGCGTGCCGTACATCCGCTCAAGCACGCGCAGATGCCGGAGCGCGTGTTCCACGCGCTTTTTTTCGCAATCGAACTTCTTTGTAGGAAACATGTGTCCGTTGTGCTCGGTAACAAGATACGGCACGCGACCGCGCACGACCTCATCGGGCCTTTTTAGCGGCTCGGTAACGCCGTTGTGCACAAAATCGTTGTAGGTGTAGACGTCCTCCAACAGGCGGCTGTTTTCAAAGTTACGCACGCCGCCCGTCTGCCGCGTCGCGTCCAGTCGATGCGCCAGCGCGTTGGTCTGCGTATAAAACGCGTCGTCGTCCGGGGATTCGTTGATGCGAACGCCCCAGAGAACAATGCTCGGATGGTTCCAGTCCCGTTCGATCATCTCGGTAAGCGCGCGCATCGTGTTCTGCTTCCAGTCTTCCCCGCCGATATGCTGCCAGCCGGGGATCTCTTCAAATACAAGCAGACCCAGTTCGTCGCAGCGGTTGAGAAAATGCCGGGACTGCGGGTAGTGCGACGTGCGCACGAGGTTCACGCCCAGGCTCTTTTTGAGCAATTCCGCGTCGTTTTCCTGCGCGCGCTTCGGCATGGCGTTGCCGACATACGGGTAACTCTGGTGCCGGTTCAGGCCGCGCAGCTTGATCTTTTTTCCGTTGAGATAAAACCCGTCCGGGGTAAACTTCGCCTCCCGGAATCCGAACCGGCAGTCGAGCGCGTCCGCGCACTCCCCGAACCCGAGCGAAACCGTCATGTCATAGAGGTTCGGCTCGTCGATATCCCATAAGCGCACCTCGCCCGCGTCGAACGAGGCCGAGACGGTCTGCCTCGCCTCGCCGTTGATCTGTACGGGCAGTTCCAGCGCCGCGCCGTCGCCGTCCGGCCCGCGCATGGCAAGCCGCAGCGTCGCCTCGCCCGAAGCGCCGGCGCCGTTGTCGATGTAGACGTCCGTTCCGACGTGCCAGCGCCCGTCCTGCCGTTCCGGTCTGACCTGCGCGTTTTGCACGAATACCTCGTCCGTCTCCTCCAGACAAACCTCGCGGTAGATGCCGCCGTAGGTGAGATAGTCGATTACATACCCAAACGGCGGAATGTCCGCCCTCTCGCGAGAGTCCACGACGACGGCGAGCACATGCTCTTTGCCGCCGAGCCTGCCCGTCAGTTCGCAGGAAAACGGCGTATATCCGCCGAGATGCTCCGTCATCAGCTCGCCGTCTAGATAGACCTTCGCGGCGGCCATCACACCCTCAAAGCGCAGGAATACGCGCCGTTTCGGATGCTCCTCCCAAGAGAAATGCTTTCTGTAACAGCTGACAAACTGGCTGTCCCGCTCGTCAAAGTTGTTCAGCGGAAGTTCGAGGTTTGTGTGCGGCAGGCGCACAGCCGCAAACGCCGATTCGTCCGCGCCGGGTTTTTCCATTCCCTCGCGGTATTGCGGCAGATAAAGCCATCCGTCATTGATGGAATATGTTGTTTTCATCGCGATTTTCTCCTTGCCGTCCGGCGGCGGATTCCGCAGGTGTTTTAGGATTTGAAGTGTCTTGTTGCGTCTAAAAGCCACACGTGTGGCGTTAAAATCATCATAATATTTCGCTTGCAGCTTGTCAACGGCGGTTTCCAAAAAAGGCGGCTGAAGCCGTCAATATTTGCTTAATTATTTTTCAATCAAATAAAATTAACTTACTTAATTTACTTAACGTAATAATGCATTTTTTCGGCATTTTTCGCATATTTAACCGAAAATTATCTCAAAAACGGCAAATTCTTCATATATATCTTTACATTAAAACTTAAATCTCATATAATATAATTAATTTAATACGAAATCAGATTCAAAATATATCGGACGCAATCTCTAAAAGCATCGGCCTTTTCCCGCAGATGAAAATCCGCGCCGCAGCCTTCTTTCGCAGCAAAACGGGTAAACGAACGGACAGTGTTCTGCTTCGCGATCGCCTTGCCGAACTGCATCCCGGCTATGTTCCGCCGCTGCTTTACCGCCCGCGCCGATATCTGAAACAATACAGGGGGGCCCTTAGATGAAATACGGGTTTTTCAACGACCTTGCCCGGGAATACGTGATCGAAACGCCAAAGACGCCGCTCCCGTGGATCAACTACCTTGGTTCGCGGGACTTTTTTCGTTTGATCTCCAACACCGCGGGCGGCTACTGCTTCTATAAGGACGCAAAGCTGCTGCGCGTCACGCGATATCGCTACAACGAAAACCCGCTCGACAACAACGGACACTATTTCTATATCAAAGACGGTTCCTCCGTCTGGAACATCGGCTGGCAGCCGGTGCGCGCGGAGCTGGATCGCTATCGCTGCCGGCACGGGCTGGGCTATACGATCATTGAAAGCGCGAAGGACGGTCTCGCGGCAACGCAGGAAACATTTGTGCCAAACGGCGACCCTTGCGAACTCACCCGCGTCACGCTCAGCAACGAATCGGGCGCGGACAAAACCGTGGATCTCTTTTCGGCGGTCGAGTTCTGCCTCTGGAACGCGCTGGACGACATGAGCAATTTCCAGCGCAATTATTCCATCGGCGAGGTCGAGGTTGAGGGCAGCCGCATCTATCACAAAACCGAATACCGCGAGCGGCGCAACCATTACGCGGTGTTTGCTGTCAATGCGCCTTTGGACGGGTTTGACACGGATCGCACGGCGTTTTGTGGTGCGTATCGCGGGTTTTCCGACCCCGAAGCCGTTTTTTTCGGGGAAAGCAAAAACAGCGTCGCCCACGGCTGGCAGCCCATCGGCAGCCATCACATCCGCCTGACGCTCGCTCCGGGCGAGACTAGGCGGCTGATCTTTCTGCTGGGCTTTTGCGAAAACGCGGAGGATGAAAAGTACTCCGCCCCGGACGTAATCAACAAAGCTCCCGCCGACCTGCTCTGCGCAAAATATGAAACCGACGCGCAGTTTGACGCGGCGTTCTCCGATCTCAAAGAGTACTGGGAGGATCTGCTCTCCCGCTTTGTCGTCAAGAGCGGCGACGACAAACTCGACCGCATGGTAAACATCTGGCATCAATATCAATGCATGGTCACCTTCAACATCAGCCGCAGCGCGAGCTATTTTGAAAGCGGGCTCGGGCGCGGCATGGGATTTCGCGATTCCTGTCAGGATCTGCTGGGATTTGTGCATCTGATTCCGGAGCGCGCGCGGGAGCGTATTCTCGACATCGCGGCGACGCAGTTCCCCGACGGAGGCGCATATCATCAATATCAACCGCTGACCAAGCGCGGAAACGCGGACGTCGGCACAGGATTCAACGACGACCCGCTCTGGCTCATCGCCGCGGTGGCGGCCTACCTGCGCGAGACCGGCGACGTCTCCATTCTCCATGAAATCGTGGACTTCGACAACAACGCCAAGCTAGCCCAGCCGCTCATGGAGCACCTGCGCAGGAGCTTCCAGTTTACCGTTACACACAAGGGCCCTCACGCGCTGCCGCTCATCGGCCGCGCGGACTGGAACGACTGCCTGAACCTGAACTGCTTTTCCACAGAACCCGGCGAGAGCTTTCAAACCTTTGGTTCGAACGACGGGCCCGTCGCCGAAAGCGTCTTTATCGCAGGCATGTTTGTCAAATACGGCGAGGAATACGCCGCAATCTGCAGCCTGCTCGGCCTTTCGCAAGAGGCCGCCCACGCGCGAAGCGAGGTGGAATCCATGTATCGCGCAGTGCTGGACGCGGGCTGGGACGGCGAATGGTTCCGCCGCGCATACGATGCATACGGCGAGCCCATCGGCAGCAGCGTCTGCCACGAAGGTCAGATCTACATCGAACCGCAGGGCATGTGCGTCATGGCGGGCATCGGCGTGGAAGAAGGCCTTGCCGAGCGCGCGCTTGAGAGCGTGAAGCGTCGGCTCGACACGCAGTACGGCATCGTCCTGCATCAGCCCGCGTATACGCGCTATTATGTCGAACTCGGAGAGATCAGCTCCTACCCGCCGGGATACAAGGAAAACGCGGGCATCTTCTGCCACAACAACCCCTGGATCAGCTGCGCGGAGACCGTCTTGGGCCACGGCGAGCGCGCGTTTGAGGTATACCGGCGCACCTGCCCCGCCTATGCGGAGGAGATCAGCGACATCCGCCGGACGGAGCCGTATGTATACTGTCAAATGATCGCCGGGCGGGACGCGCCCACATTCGGCGAGGGCAAGAACAGCTGGCTGACCGGCACCGCCGCCTGGACGTTCGTCAACGTCAGCCAGTATATCCTCGGCATACGCCCGACGATGGACGGACTCTGCGTCGATCCGTGCCTGCCGCCCGAGCTGCGCGGTTTCACCTGTGAGCGTCTTTTCCGCGGCGTGCGGTATCAGATCTCCGTTGAAAATCCGGACGGCGTTTGCAAAGGCGTGTGCCGGATGACGGTGGACGGCAAGCCCGTAGACGGAAACATCATTCCGCTTAGCAATGCGCCGGAATGCAGCGTGACCGTCGTAATGGGCTGAACAGGAGCGAATATGTCTTTTCCGAACGATTTTGTCTGGGGCGCGGCAAGCGCGGCCTACCAAATTGAAGGCGCAGTGAACGAGGACGGCCGCGGAACGACCATCTGGGACACGTTTTCCCATACGGCGGGCAAGACCTTCGGCGGGCATACGGGCGATATCGCCTGCGACAGCTATCACCGCTTTGAAGAAGACCTGACCGCGCTTCTCGCGCTCGGCGTAAAACATTACCGCTTCGGCGTCGGCTGGACGCGCATCTTTCCGGACGGGCGGACGCTGAACGAGACGGGGTTTTCTTACTACGACAAAGTTGTGGATCTGCTGCTGCAAAACGGCGTCTCGCCGTGGATCACGCTCTTTCACTGGGACACGCCGCAGACGCTCGAGGACGCGGGCGGCTGGCAGAACCGCGAGACGGCGGAGCTGCTCGCTAAGTTTTCCGCCGCCGTCGCCGCGCATTTCAAAGGGCGCGTTTCCCATTATTTCACGCTCAACGAACCGCAGTGCTTCATCGGGCTCGGCTACGAGCTCGGCATCCACGCGCCGGGCAAGAAACTCTCCGGCGAGGCGCTCTTCTCCTGCTGGCACAACGCAATGCTTGCGCACGGGCTCATGGCGCAAGCCGTCCGCGCGGCGGATCCCGACGCAAAAGTCGGCGTCGCGTCGGCGGGACTCGTCTGCATTCCTGAAAGCGACTCTGCCGCAGATGAGAACAGCGCGCGCGTGGCGATGTTTTCCTTTGGCAAATTTGCCGAGATGCCGCTGTTTTCGCAAAACGCGTTTCTCGATCCGCTGTTGACGGGGCGATACCCCGATCATCCGTTTTTCAGGCGCGCGGAGATTCCGGCGGAAGATTTTTCAATCATCCGCCAGCCGCTCGACTATATCGGCCTGAACTTCTATAACGCGCACGTCATCCGCGCGGGCGAAAAAGGGCCGGAGCTCGTACCGTTCCACCGTGGATTTCCGCGCACGGCGATGCGCTGGCCGATCACGCCCGAGATGATGTATTACGGCGCCAAGTTCATCTATGAACGCTACGGCCTGCCGCTCTACATCACGGAAAACGGACTGAGCTGCAAC
Source organism: uncultured Christensenella sp. (assembly GCA_964383635.1). Classification (GTDB taxonomy): domain Bacteria; phylum Bacillota; class Clostridia; order Christensenellales; family CAG-138; genus UBA7703. The sequence goes on from CAYLIG010000003.1 coordinate 165,313, forward strand.
GACAAGCTCTATCTGGACGGGCGCGTTCACGACGCGGACCGAATCGATTTTCTGCGGCGCTATCTGCGCGAGCTCAGGCGCGCGGCAGAGGCGGGCGTGGACATTCGCGGATATTTTCACTGGAGTCTTCTGGACAATTTTGAATGGAGCCACGGATACGAAGAGCGCTTCGGCCTGTACTATATGGATTACACGACGCTCGCGCGGCACCCAAAGGACAGCGCGCTCTGGTATCGCTCCGTCATCGAAAGCAACGGCGAAACCCTCTGAACCAGCAAGCAGACACAGCAAAACGGACGCCGGAAACCCGGCGTCCGTTTGTTTGCATGGCAAAAAGCTAGTCTTCCCCTGCCGCGTCTTCCTTCGCGGGATCAATTTGCAGCATCTTTTGAAACAGCTTCGCCGTGAGATACATCGGCAAAGACACGCCGCAGAGCAGCCAGAACCAGCCGAAGTAGACAGCTATATCAAGCAGCAACACCGGCAGTCCGAGAACCGCCGCCCAGATAATCAGCGCAAGCAGCGTCCTAGGCAGCTGCGCAAACGCCAGCAGAAACGCATTTTTCAGCTGCGCGCCAAAGGCGTTTTTAAACCGCGCGGTCAGCGGATAAAACCACATGGCCGCCAGCAAAAGCGCCGCGGCGAGCACGATTGCAAAGATCAGGAAAAATTTATTGTCCGGCTCGGAGTAGACGACGGCGAACCAGATATCCCCCGCCAGCACGAATACGACGAGCAGCTGCAGCAGCCATCCGGCCGTTGCCTGCGCAAACGCCGCGCGAAAGTCGCTGAAAAACGAGCGCAGCAACAGCCCCGTCTCCTTTTTCCGCAGCATGCGGTATACGCCCGCATAGCTAGCCGACGCCGCCGCGCCGATGGTAAACAGCGGCAGCGAACAGAGCAGGAACAAAAGGTTTAATATGATCAGATCGCCCAAAAAGGACAGCGTGTTTTTCAGGCCCGCGCTCAGCAGGCGAAAGCGTTCCTTCATCCCGCGTCACCTCCTCCAACTCCTGTAATAAAAGCGCCTGTCCCCGAAACGGGGACAGGCGTCCCAAGCGGAATTCACAGAATTAGTTTACTCTTTGACCGAGCCGAGCGCAACGCCCGCAATGATGTACTTGGACAGCAGGAAATACACCACGAACAGCGGCAGCACGGACATGGTCAGCGCGAGATACACCGCGCCGTACTCCGTCTTGTAGATGTCGCCTTTGAGCAAGCTGACCATGATCGGCATGGTGTAGTTCTCCTTTTTGGTCAGCAGGATCATCGGCAAAAACAGGTTGTTCCAGCTGGTCACATAGGTGAAGATCGCCTGCGTCGCCATGGCGGGTTTCATAATCGGCAGCACGATGCTGTTGAAGGTGCGAAACTCTCCCGCGCCGTCGATGCGCGCCGATGCGACGATGTCCAGATTCAGGGACGGCAGCATATACTGCCGCATGAAAAACACCGTCATCGGCGCTGCAATGGCAGGCAGGATCAGCGCCAGCAGGTTGTTCGTCATATGGATGCGATACATGAACTGATAAAAGCCGATGCTGATGACCTGCGTCGGAATCATCATGACCGCCAGAATCAACCCGAAGAACGGCTGCCGCAGCTTCCAGCTGTAGGCAACGAGCGCATAGGCCGTCAGCGTTGAAAAATAAACCGCGCAAGCAGTCGCGCCGGTGGAGATGATCAGCGAGTTCCAGAATCCCGTGAACGGATTGAACGTCTTGCCGGTCAGCACCTTGAGGTTCTCCGCCAAATGCGTCGAGGGCAGCAGCGAAATCGCGTGCTGCTGAATCTGATAGGTGCTGCGCGTCGCGTTGGCGATCATGATCCAGAACGGCAATATGCTCAGAATGCCGAGCAGGATGCAGACGATATAGATGACGAGGTTGTGCTTCTTCCTGCGTTTCATACCGCCGCCCCCTTTGAAAGCTTCTCAAGCCGCTTCATGTCTCGCTTGGCGCGCACTTCCGTGCGATCCCGCATGACATAGAACGTAATCGCCGACAGAATCGCGATGATGACAAACATGATCATGCTCGCCGCGGCCGCTTTGTTGTACAGGTAGCTGCCGGAGAACGCCTGCGCGTAGATAAACACGCTTGTGGTCATGGTCGCGTTTGCCGGGCCGCCGTTCCAGATGTACAGCTTCGGAATATCGAACATATTCAACCCGCCGACAAGGCTCGTAATCAGCGTGAAGATGAGAATCGTGCGCATGCACGGCAGCGTCACTCTGAAGAACGTCTGCGTGGGCGTCGCGCCGTCGATCTCCGCCGCTTCGAAAAGCTCCGGATTGATCCCCAGCACGCCGGAGATCAGGATGATGGTCGTATAGCCGTACCACATCCAGAATTGTATGAATGCGACAACGAGCTTTGCCGCCCAGGGGCTCGTTGAAAAATCAAACGGCTTTGTCGTTAGTCCCAGCGTCTGCAAAATGTCGTTGACCGGGCTGACCGGATAGCCGAAGATTGACGCAAAAAGAATCGCCACGGTTGCCGCGGTGATGATATTCGGCAGATAAAAGAGAACCTTGAACGCGCCCTGTCCGCGAATCTTCCGGCTGCGGTTGGTAAACCACGCCGTCAGAAGCAGCGCAAGGCCGATCTGCGGGATGAAGTTGATCACCCAGATTACGATTGTGTTGACAAGCGACGTGCGAAACGTCTTATTATTGAAGATGCTGACAAAGTTGTCGAACGGATGCTCCAGAATCTTAAACGTCGTCGTGGCGACGCCTTTAAAGTCCGTAAATCCGATTACCGCCGTAAACAGCGTTGGATAGAGCATAAATACGAGAAACGCAAGAATGAACGGCAGACTGAACAGATAGCCGTATTTGGCGTAGCTGACGCCCTTGTGCTGGTTTGTCTTTCGAGGCATGGCCGTTTCCCCCTCAGGCACTGATTTTGTCCTTGTGCGAATGCGGAGATGGACGGACGGAAGAACTCCGTCCGTCCACATCCATCATACACGTTTTTGTGATTGGTGAAAACAGTTGTCTCTTACTCTGCGGCTTCGATGCCCAGCGTGTCGAGGACGCTCTGCTTGAACGCGGCAATCGCTTCGTCGCGGGTGATGTTGCCGGCCGTGTACTGACGAACCTGGTCACGCCAGATGTTGTTGATGGTCTCGTCGTACTGGGTCAGGTTCTTGCCGTTTGCAAACTGGTTGGCCGGTACGAACACGTCAAACATGTTCTGACCGCCGAGGAACGGGAGTTCGCCGTTGGATTTCGCCATGACGGTACCGGAAGCGACGGTGTCTTTCGTGCCGCCTTCGCCGTTGAGCGTGCCGTTGGCCCACATATACTGCAGGCTGTTTTCATCAGTCTGGAGGGTGATCCAGTCGATGAGTTCGCCGACAGCCGCCAGCTTCGTGGAATCCTTGTTGGCCAGAACCCACGTGCCGCCCCAGAAGAAGCCGATCGGCGGTTCGCAGACTGCCCAATCGCCATAGGTGCCTTCGCCGGCCTGTGTGCCGCCGGAGTTGCCAGCCATAACGTAGTTGATCAGCCACGCCGGTCCGAAGAAGCCGAAGATCGGCTGCGCGCCGATGCCCTGCATGTCGGCATACCACGCGTCGGTCCAGTCTTTGGTGTCGTTGTAATAGCCGCCCTCTTTGAGTTGCATGGACAGATCGAGGAACGCTTCGCGGGCGGGGTCAATGTAGAGCTTGCCGTCCACGATCCAGCCCTTTTCGGAGCTGTTTTCCACTGCGTGCCAGATGTCGCCGTCGCCGGAGACAATGCCGTAACCCTTGGCTTTGAGTTCAGCCGCGGCTGCGAAGAACTGATCCCAGCCCGGGCCAACCTTGGTGGCGATGACAGCGGGATCATCCGTGCCCCAGGTGTCTTTCGCCAGCGAGCGACGATAGATGAACGCACCGCCGGTTGCCTGATAGCCGAGGCCGACCAGAGCGCCGTCGCTCGGACGGGTGCCGATGTCCATGGTGTACTGCGCGATGTCGGCGGCCGCTGTTTCGGCGGTTACGTCGATGCCGAGGTCGCTGTACTTGGCGGCATAGCTGCTCATGTCACCCTGCGTATATTTCAGAACAAACGCGGATTCGCAGCAGTACATGTCCGGAGCGTCCGCTCCGCCGGCTGCCAGCGCCTGATCCAACGCGGGCTGATACAGACCGTCGGTGGTGGCGATGATGGTCGCGTTGATGGTGTAGCCGAAGTCCGGATGCAGTTCGATATATTTATCCAGCATCTTCGGAACCTCGTCCGTAAACGTATAGATGTTGATAACACCTTTTTCTCCGGCCGCCGCGGTTTCAGCGGCTGGGGCTTCGGTAGCGGCCGCGGCGGGCGCCTGGGTAGCCGCCTCTGTCGTCGTTGCCGCGGGCGTGCTTGCGCAGCCGGCCAGGGTGGCCAGAGCCAGCACGAGGGAAAGAAGAATCGCGATTGATTTTTTCATTGCTTCTTGATACTCCTCCTTATTAAAATGCGTCACGATGTGCACAGCGAAAACGATTATGTTCGATTTTTAGGAAAATTATATTTCGTCACGATGTGTACAGGGAAGTGACATGATTATTATAGATTCAGCTTAAGTTTTAGTCAAGATTGTTTTTGTAATTAATTTAGTTAAGTTAATTTTCGCAGTAGATCGCTTGACGAAAGAGCCACGATGAGGCAAAATAGAAAAAGGGGTGAAACGGGGCAAATGGAGCGAATGATCTACCTTGACTACGCGGCCACTTCGCCTGTTTTTCGCGAGGTGCTTGCAGAAATGAACGCCGTCGCGCGGAGTTTTTATGCGAATTCTTCATCTTTATATAGCATCGGCTATGACGCAAGGCGGCTTTTGCAGGAAAGCCGCGCCGCGCTTGCCCGGTCGATCAATGTCGAACACGACGAAATCGTTTTCACTTCCGGCGGTACGGAAGCGAACAACCTTGCTCTCTTCGGTGTTGTGCGCGCTTCCCGGCGCGGACGGCACCTCATCGTCGGCAGTACGGAGCATCACAGCGTGCTGCACGCGGCGCGCGCGCTGGAGCGCGAAGGCGTGCGACTGACTGTTCTACCCTGCGATTCGGACGGGCGTTACGATCCGGAGGCGCTGGATCGGACGATTTGTCCGGATACGGCGCTGGTCAGTCTCCATCTTTCCAACAACGAAACGGGCGTGCTGCAACCAATCGGAGAGATCGGAGCGATCACGCGCGCACATCGCGTCCCGCTGCACTGCGACGCCACGGCGGCCTTTGGGCATGTCTCGATCGACGCGCGCGCGCTGAACATCGATCTGTTATCCGCCGCCGCGCATAAGTTTGGAGGACCCAAAGGCATTGGTTTTTTGTATGTCCGCAACGAAATCCCCATCGCTCCGCTGTTCTGCGGCGGTTTACAGGAGCGTTCGCTGCGTCCCGGCACCGAGAACCTGCCAGCCATCGCCGGCTTTGCCAGGGCGCTGACCTGCGCGGCGCTGCCCGCATCCTCCGCCGCGCGGGATCGTCTCGAGGCGCGGCTGGTCACGCTTCTGCCGGACACGCGTGTCAACGGCGCGAACGCACCGCGCCTGCCGCACATTCTGAGCATCGCGATTCCCGGCGTGCAGGGCGAACGGCTGCTGCCGCTGCTGGACGCCGCCGGGATCTGCGCGTCCGCGCGAGCGGCGTGTGCCGGAACGGACCGCGAACCCTCTCACGTGCTGCTCGCAATGGGTCAAAATCGCGTGCAGGCAGACGAAACAATACGCTTTTCGACCGGGTTCCCGACAAAATTAAGTGAAATAGATCGCGCGATAAACGTAATCGTTTTCGTTTTATATAATAACAATTTGATCTGATGGACGCAACTTAATTGTTCACTTAATTAATTTCAGTGGAGGCAGCTATGTGGAATCGTGAAACAGCGCGGGAAAGAGCGCGCGCGCTCGTCGCCGAAATGACGTTGGAGGAGAAGATGTCCCAACTGGTTTACGGCGCGTCCGCCGTGGAGCGTCTCGGCGTGCCCGCCTACAACTGGTGGAACGAAGGCCTGCACGGCGTGGCGCGCGCGGGCGTCGCCACGAGTTTTCCGCAGGCCATTGCGCTGGCCGCCATGTTTGACCGGGAAACGCTGCGCCGCGTCAGCGAGACGACGGCGCTCGAAGGCCGCGCAAAATATAACGAATCCTCCCGGCACGGCGACCGGGACATCTATAAGGGATTGACGTTTTTCTCGCCGAACATCAACATCTTTCGCGACCCGCGCTGGGGCCGCGGCCACGAAACGCTCGGCGAGGATCCTTATCTGACCGCCGAACTCGGCACAGCGTTCGTCACGGGCATGCAGGGCGAGGGCGACGTCATGACCGCAAGCGCCTGCGCCAAACATTACGCCGCGCACAGCGGGCCGGAGGCCATCCGCCATCACTTCAACGCGCTTGCCAGCCAAAAGGACCTCTGGGAGACGTATCTGCCCGCGTTTGAGGCGCTGGTCACGCAGGCGAACGTCGAAAGCGTCATGGGTGCCTATAATCGCGTCAATGGAGAGCCCTGCTGCGGCAGCAAAACGCTGCTGGTGGACATCCTCCGCGGCAAATGGGGATTTCAGGGGTTCGTCGTCTCGGATTGCTGGGCGCTTGTGGACTTTCACACCGGCCACGGCGTAACAAGCAGCCCCGAAGAGAGCGCGGCGCTCGCCATGGCCTGCGGCTGCGATCTCAATTGCGGGTCGGTCTTCCTGCTGCTTCAGTCCGCGTTCGATCAGGGGTTGATCACGGAGGAACAGGTTACGCTCGCCGCCGAGCGCGTGATGACCACGCGGTATCTGCTCGGCATCCTCGGCGAGGGCAGCGCGTATGACAGCGTACCCTACGAAGCCGTGGAATGTCGCGAACACCTCGCGCTGGCGCAGCAGACCGCGCTGAAATCCTGCGTGCTGCTGAAAAACGACGGCATCCTGCCGCTGCATAAAGAGCAGCTCGGCACGATCGGCGTCATCGGCCCGAACGCGGACAGCCGCGTCGCGCTGACGGGCAATTATCACGGGACTTCCTCGCGCTATGTCACGATTCTGGAAGGCATTGCGGACGAATGCGGGGACGACGTTCGCGTGCTCTACGCGCCCGGCTGCGACCTCTTCCGCAGCAAAACGGAGACGCTCGCTTTCAACGGCGATCGCCTCGCGGAGGCAGTCACCGTTGCCGAACACAGCGACGCGGTGCTGCTTGTGCTCGGTCTGGACGAAACGCTCGAGGGCGAAGCGCCCGACGACGGCAACAGCATGGAAGCCGGGGACAAGCCGGATCTCCTGCTGCCGGGCGTGCAGCGCGCGCTGATGGAGCGCGTGCTCGCCGTCGGCAAGCCAACCGTCGTGGTGCTGCTTGCGGGCAGTTCCATCGATCTGACCGCCGCGCAGGAGCGCGCAAACGCGGTCTTCTGCGCCTGGTATCCCGGCGCGCGCGGCGGCAAGGCGGTTGCCGACATTCTCTTTGGCAAGGTCTCCCCCTCCGGCAAGCTGCCGGTTACGTTTTATCACGACGAGGATCTGCTGCACCTGCCGGAGTTTACGGACTATTCGATGCGAGGGCGAACCTACCGCTATCTCGAGCGCGCGCCGCTGTATCCATTCGGCTACGGGCTGACATACGCGGATGTGCGCGTGCTCGCCGCGGACGCCGAACAAGCGCCGGACGGCGGACTCGTCGTCCGCGCACGAGCGCAGAACCTCGGCGCAGTTGAAACGGAGGACGTCGTGCAGCTCTACGTCAAGGCGGAGGATTCGCCGTTTGCCCCGCCGAACCCCGTACTCTGCGGGTTTATGCGCGTCCGGCTGGGCGCGGGCGAATCGACCCCGGTCGAGTTTGCCGTTTCCCCCGCCTCGCTGACGGTCGTGGACGACGACGGCAATCGGTTCTTCCCCGGCGGACGGTATTCGCTGTATGTCGGGACAAGCGGGCCCGACGCGCGCAGCCGCGCGCTCACGGGCGTATCCCCTGTTAAAATCGAGGTGCGGCTGTAAGCTAAGCCCCGTCCCGGACAAATTGCACAAACGCACAAAAAACGGCGGAGCACATTGCCCCGCCGTTATGATTGTCATACGGATTGGATTTTGAATCAACTGAGCCTGCTTAGGCGCGAGAGGACATACAGCAAAACGCTGTTCCAGTAGATGGCGACTTCGTTTGTGGAGTAGCTCTCAGCAGAGTCGAGATATCGCTCCGCGGCGGGCTTGCCGGAAAGCAGCGTCTTTGCCGAAAGATCATGCAGGTATTCGTCCGGCCCGCCGACGAGCATGCCGGGCATCGCGGTGCCTGCCGCCACCGAGGGACGGTGATGCGGGTTTTTCGCGGAGGACGCGCTCACCCCCGTGATGAAATTAACGCCCAGCGGGTTGTTTCCGAGGATATAGTCCAAATGCGAACACGCCGCAGCGACAAAGCGTTCGTTTTCCTGCGCGTCGTTCGCCATCAGCAGCGCCATGGCGTTATTGAGCAGATACATATTGCTGCCCCAGGCGAATTCCGCAATCGAAATGCCATAGGGATTCTGTTCGGTTCTCTTGCAGATGCGCTCCGCCGCCGCGATCAGGTCGGAACGGATCCGCCCAACGAGGATATCGTCCTCGCAGGCGCGCGCGCCGAAATACAGAACCGCGTTGCCGTATCCGCCCATATCCGCCCAGCCGAAATCCGCGGAGCGGCCGCTTTTGTAGAGCGCGGACGCGTCCGAAAGGTAATACGCCTGCCCGGTTGCCTGATACAGCGCGCAGGCGGCGAAATAACGCTCGTCCGCGTCGTTTTCGTCGTCATATTCGCCCGTGACCACGCCTGGCGGGTTATGAAAGCACATCGGTTCGGCATGCTTTAAAAACTCATATGCGTTGACGGAGGCGCGCAGGCACTTCTTGGCAAACGCGCGGTCGATGGGGTCGTAGAGCGGATACGCCATCGCCATGACGGCGGAAAAATCCCCCGTCGCCGCCGTGGAGACGGGAAAGACGAACAGCTCCGCAATTTCCCTCTGCGGAAGCGCCGCCAGATCCGGAAAATACGCGCCCGTGACCTTATGGTATACGCCGCCGTCCGAGCGCTGCATTTTCAGAAGCCACTCGAGTTCAACGCGCACTTCGTCCAGAACGTCCGCAACGCCGTTGCCGCTCTCCGGAATGTCCCAGTCGTCGCCAAACGCCTCGGGCGCGGCCCGAAACGCCAGCAGCAAATCGGCAACCGCCTTGCAGGCGGGCACCACATACCGTCCATAGTCCCCCGCGTCGTGCCAGCCGCCGGAGACATTGATAAACGTGTCCGTTTTAAAGATGCGGGCGCTCGAGGTATGGCACGCCGGATGCGCGAATTCCCCCGCGTGCGCGCCGCTGATTGCAACGCCGCAGCGCTGCAGATAAAACATGCGCCCGACGGCTTTCAAAAGCGCCTGCGTCATGACGCCCGTACTGCTCTCGCCCGGCAGCGCGCTCCTGCCCGCGCGGGGCTTGAAGCAGGCCGAAAAGCCTTCCTGATCGGCATTGGTCTGCATGGTTGTGATACTCTCCATGGGATGCGCCTCCCAACGCGGTGTGATACGGCGCGAACGCGCCGCAGGGTTGTCAGGTTCAGTCAGGGTTGTCAGGTTCAGTCGTTGATGTCTTTTACGGTGTCGCCTTTGAGCAGCTGGCCGGAAACCATGATCTGCTGAGGCAGGCAGGTCTTCGGCTGCTCGATGGCCTCCACCAGCCGCGCGGCGGCCTCCTGGCCCATCGTCTGCGCGTCCTGCCGGAAGGTGGTCAGACGCGGGCGAAGCACCTGCGAAAGCAGGATTCCGTCGTATCCCGCGACGCTCATGTCGTTTGGAATGGAAATCCCCTGTCGCTCCAGCTCGTTCATGCCGCCGATGAAGGAGAAATCGTCGGGATAGAGGATGCAGGTCGGCCGGTCGGACAAGGAAAGCAGCTCCCGCGTGGCGAGCCCGCTCGACTTCGGGTCGTGATAGATCGCCGGGCGAACATAGTATTCCGGCACGCGGATGCCGAGGCTGGAACAGGTCTTGTGAAAGCTGATGAGACGTTTTTGCGTAACGGACGTATCCTCGCCGTGGATCATGGCGATGCGCCTGTGACCCATCTCATAGACATAGTGCACGAGCGCGGACATACCGCCGATGTTGTCCGAAAGCACGGAGGTGCGGTTGTCGTAGACAAAATCAAGCGTAACCGTGGGGATCTCGCTGGCGATGAGCTTGATCACCGCCGGATCGGAAAAATCCACGGATGCGATGATGACGCCGTCGCAGTTGCGGTATTTCGCGTGTTCGTAATAGTCCATCGAAAACTCGCCGATGTCCTTGCTGATAAAGGTGATGTCGTAGCCCCGCCGCTCGGCCTCCACCTTCAGGCTTTCGAGAATGGACGAAAAATATTCGTGTTTCAGGCCGGAGCCAGTCTTGTCGACAAACAGCACGCCGATGTTGTGCGAACGCCCGAGTTTGAGCGTGCGCGCCGTCGCGTTGGGCAGATAGCCCATCTCCTTGGCGACGCGGCGAATCTGCGCGATGGTATCCGCGCCGATATCCGTGTGTCCGTTGAGCGCCTTGCTCACCGTTGCGCGGGAGACGCCACAGCGTTCGGAAATGTCTTTGATCGTAACCATGATTGCCGCCTGTCCCTTATTTTTATTTTTGGTCGGGTATTTGGGGATTCGGAAGTTCGCAAAGAATAGCCATATTTTTATTTTTAGGCCGGGTATCTGGAGATACAGAAGTTTGCAAAATATAGCCTCATTTTTATTTTTAGGCCGGGTATCTGGAGATACGGAAGTTTGCAAAGAATTAATGGGAATAAAAAGTAAGTAAAATTCAGTTTTACTTAAACGATTTCGTTGATACGATTATAGTCTTCCCGAGCCGGTTTGTCAACAGAAAACCGCGCCACGCGGCGCCCGCTCCATAAAATTGATACGCTTACGCATCGCAGCAAAAAAAGCGCCGACGGAGAAACTTTTCGAAAAGCTCCTTCGCACGGCGCCGCAGGATCCATACCCCAGCCGAAATGGCCCATTGATCGGGTGATCCAGCCTTTTTACGGATTATTTATGCTTTTTTAACTGGAACCGGCAGAATCCCCGCCATCTCACCGACGACGTTGATCAGCTCCGCGTTTCCGGGCACGACGATCTTTGCGTTGTCCTTCAGGGCCGTCTCCGTTGCCTCAAGCCTGCGCAGCAGCTGGGCGTTGCCGACGAAATACTGCTGCGCCGCTTCGTTGACCAGCTTGATCGCCTGGGCCTCGCCTTCCGCTTCCAGGATCTTTGCCTGCTTGCTGCCCTCGGCTTTCTTGATCTCCGCGCGCTTGATGCCGTCCGCCGTCGTCTCGGCGGCCGTTGCGAAGTCGACCGCGGCGACTTTCTCGTTTTCCGCCTTAACCACCTTGTTCATGGTTTCCTGTACGTCCTTTGGCGGGTCGATTTCGCGAAGCTCCGTGCGCACGATGTCGATGCCCCACTTGCCCGTCTCCTCTTTGAGCGTGTTCAGCAGCTCGTTGTTGATCTTGCCGCGCTCGCTGTTGGCGGACTTGAGCGTCAGCGTGCCGATGATGTTGCGGAGCGTGGTTCGTGCAAGGTTGATGATTTGGAACTTATAGTCGTTGACGTTGTAGATGGCGCTTTTCACGCTCTCTTCATCCGACTTCACGCGAAAATATACCTGCGCGTCGACCGTTGCGTTCAGGTTGTCGTTTGTGATGATGATCTGCGGTTCCGCGCTGAACATCTGTTCGGTCACGTTGACCAGATAGATCTTCTGTATGATCGGAATAATCCAGTGGAACCCCGGCTGCGCATATTTCGTATACTTGCCGAGGGTTTCGATTAGCCCGCGGCTGGTCGGCCGGACGATGCGGATTCCCGCAAAAAAGAGAATGGCCGCCAATGCGGCAATCGAATAAAAAAGCATATTTCTTCCCTCACTTATCTATTTTATTATCTGGATTTTTGTCACGCATTTCTCTGTGTAAATACGGGTGCCCAACACCATCACTCTATGCTTATTTTTTTAATTTGCAATAGCTGTTTTTGAATACTTAAAATACCTTTTCGGAATGTACGCGCCGTTTGGCGAGCCATGTCTGCGCGGCATGCGAAGTCATATCAATTTGACTCTTGTGCGAGTGAGAAAATGATGCTAGAATGTCAGGCATTGGTTCGTCAAGCGCTGAACTGTTCAGCTGTGAACTATTTAAGACCCGACGCGCGAACCACTTGACGGGGGCATCATATGAACACAGGTTTGGTCAAAAACTGGATGCAGCTAAACATCCGGCTCAAAAAACTGAAAAGCAGTTTTTCCACCAGCAGCGATCTTAGGATGAACGAAATCTGGGCGCTGCGCAGAATCGATCTGGCGACGCGCGATCGCGGCGCGTGCATCGGAAACACGGAGATTCAGGAGGAGCTTCAGGTTACAAAATCCGCCGTCTCCCAGATGATCGATTCGCTCGTGGAAAAGGGCTATGTCAACCGCACGCCGGACGCCAGCGACCGAAGGCGCCTGTGCGTCACGCTTACGCCAAGCGGCGAGCAAATTCTTGCGCGCATGAGTCGAACCATGAACGCTCTTGCGGACGGCGTCGCAAAAAAGATGGGCGAAGAAAAGATTTCACAGATGTTCGATCTGATGAACGAATTCCTGGATCACTTTTCCGATCTGCAGGCGCAGATGGACCAAACCGGTTCCATTGCCGATCCCGCGAACGCGTCGCCTGCGGATACCAGGCGCAATGAACCGTAATTCACGCCGCAGTTCGTTTGCCTTTTGTTCGGTAGTTCATTATTCGATTGTCATTGATTCGATTGCCCTTTGATTCGGTTGCCCTTTGATTCGATTGTTTTTTGATTCGATTGTCCTTTATGGGAGGTTAGGTTGAAAACACTGTTTCGCGCCTTAAAGGTGTATTGGGGATATATCCTGCTCGCCGTTGCGCTGCTGTTTTTGCAGGCGCAGTGCGACCTCGCGCTTCCCAGCTACATGTCCGACATTGTCAACACCGGCATCCTCAACGGCGATATCCCCTATATCTGGCGCACCGGCGGCGTCATGATGCTTGTCTCTCTGGCGGGTGCCGCCTGTTCGATTGCCATGGGATATTTCGCCGCGAAAGTCGCCGCAAACGTGGGGTCCGATCTGCGCACCGGCGTGTTTTCCAAGGTGCAGTCCTTCTCCAACGCGGAATTCGACCATTTCTCCACCGCGTCGCTGATCACGCGAACAACCAACGACATCACGCAGATTCAAATGCTGCTCGTCATGTCCATCCGCATGGTGTTCTACGCGCCGATTCTCGGCATCGGCGGACTCATCAAAGCGCTGGACGAGAGCACCTCCATGACCTGGATCATCGCCGTTACGATACTTTGCATGCTGGCCGTAATCATCACGGCGTTTCTCGTCGTCATGCCGCGGATGCAGAGCATGCAAAAGCTCATCGACCGGCTCAATCTGGTCTCCCGCGAAAATCTCGAGGGCATGCTGGTCATCCGCGCGTTCAACACGCAGAAATTTGAGGAGAAGCGCTTCGACACGGCAAACCGCAACCTCGCGGACACGAGTCTGTTCGTCAACCGATCCATGGCGAGCATGATGCCCATCATCATGCTGATTATGAACCTGACGACGGTGTTCATCGTCTGGATCGGTGCGCACGAGGTGTCCGCCTTCTCCATGAACATCGGCAGCATGATGGCATACATGCAGTACGCCATGCAGATCATTATGTCGTTTATGTTCCTTGCCATGATGTTCATCATCATCCCGCGCGCGGTCGTCTCCGCCAACCGTATTCAGGAAGTGCTGGATCGCAAAGAGACCGTGCTGAATCGGGACGATCCCAGACAATTTCCGGCGCGGTTTGACCCCACCGTCGAATTCCGGAATGTGGACTTCCGCTATCCCGGCGGCGAGGACGGTGTGCTTTCCTCCGTCAGCTTCACGGCAAAGCCCGGGCAGACGACCGCGTTTATCGGCGCGACGGGCGCGGGCAAGACGACGATCGTCAGTCTTTTAATGCGTTTTTACGACGTTTCGAGCGGTTCGATTCTTGTCTCCGGCACGGACATCCGCGACGTGACCAAGCACGATCTTCGCGAAAAGATCGGCTATGTGCCGCAAAAAAGCGTGCTCTTTTCCGGTACGATCGGGCAGAACATCGCCTATGCGGACGAAACCATGCCGCAGGAGCGCGTTGAGCAGGCCGCAGAAATCGCGCAGGCAACGGAGTTTATCGAGGAGAAGGAAGAGCGCTACGATTCCCATATCGCGCAGGGCGGCACGAACGTGTCCGGCGGGCAGAAGCAGCGCCTCTCCATCGCGCGGGCGCTGGCAAAGCACGCCCCGATCTATGTGTTTGACGACACGTTTTCCGCGCTGGATCTCAAGACCGACCGGCGGCTTCGCGAGGCCATCGCACGAAACCTCAAGGACAGCACGATACTGCTGGTTGCGCAGCGCGTGAGCACGATCATGTACGCCGACCAGATCGTCGTGCTGGACCACGGCAGGATCGTCGGCATCGGGACGCACAAAGAACTACTGGAGAATTGCGGCATCTATTATGAAATCGCTTCCTCCCAGCTGAGCGCGGAGGAACTTACGGAATGAGCGAAAGCAGAACACAGCAGAACAACACCGCGCAACAGCGGCAAGGCCCCGGAATAGGTCCGGGCATGATGGGACGGGGCCCCGCCGAAAAACCGAAGGATTTCAAAAAAACCATGCGGACGCTGGTGAACTACCTCGCGCCGTATAAAACCAAGATCATCGCGGTCATCCTCATCGCAATCGTTTCAACGGTGTTTTCCATCGTCGGCCCCAAGCTGCTTGGAAAGGTGACGACCAAACTCGTCGAGGGTTTGCTCGCCTACCTCTCGGGCACGGGACTGTATACGGACTTTGCGTATATGGGCAGGATCGTCGCCTGGCTGATCGGGCTTTACGTGCTCTCCGCCGTATGCACCTTTTTGCAGGGCTTCATCATGGCCAAGGTGTCCAACAACGTCACCTACGACCTGCGGCGCGCCATCTCCGAAAAGATGAACCGCCTGCCGCTGAAATACTACGACACGCGCACGCACGGCGAGGTGCTCAGCCACATCACCAACGACGTGGATCTGATCAACCAGTCGCTTAGCCAGAGCCTGACGCAGCTCGTCACGTCCGCAACAATGATCCTCGGCATCCTCGGGATGATGCTGTCCATCAATGTGTTCATGACGCTGCTCGCGCTGTTCGTTCTGCCGCTGTCCACAATCATCGTCATGGGCATCGTGAAGCGCTCGCAGATCTTCTTTGCCGCGCAGCAGAAGCACCTTGGCGAGCTGAACGGACATGTGGAGGAGATGTACGGCGGGCACAATATCGTGCAGGCCTTCAACGGCGAGGCGGAGTCCCTCAAGAAATTTGAGGAGACAAACGGCAAGCTCCGCACCGTCGCGGTCAAGTCCCAGTTTTTTACGGGCATCATGATGCCCGCCATGAACGCCGTCGGCAACCTCGGCTACGTCGCGGTCTGCATTCTGGGCGGATATCTGGCCGTGAAAAAGGTAGTCGAGATCGGAGACATCCAGTCCTTCATTCAGTACATGCGCAGCTTTACGCAGCCGATTTCGCAGCTTTCGTCCATCTCCAACACGCTGCAGTCCACCTCCGCCGCGGCCGAGCGCGTGTTTGCGTTTCTGGACGAGCCGGAGGAGTCCAAGGATACGCCCGCCGAAAATACCGCCATGGCGACCCGGGGCGCGGTGCGCTTCGAGCATGTGCGCTTTGGCTATAACCCGGAAACGATCATCATCAAGGATTTCTCCGCCGACGTCAGCCCCGGGCAGAAAATCGCTATCGTCGGCCCGACCGGCGCGGGAAAGACAACCATCGTCAAGCTGCTGATGCGCTTCTACGACATCAACAGCGGGCATATCCTCATCGACGGCGAGGACATCCTGCACTACACGCGAAACGACCTCCGCGCGCACTTCGGCATGGTTCTTCAGGACACCTGGCTGTATAACGGAACCGTGATGGACAACATCCGCTACGGCACGTTTGGCGCCACAGACGAGCAGGTGATTGCCGCGGCCAAGGCCGCGCGCTGCCACGAATTCATCATGGCGCTGCCCGGCGGCTATCAGATGGAGCTCAACGAGGAGGCCAGCAACCTCTCCCAGGGGCAGAAGCAGCTTTTGACCATCGCCCGCGTCGTGCTCTCCAACCCGAAGATTCTGATTCTGGACGAAGCGACGAGCTCGGTCGACACGCGCACGGAGATATTGATTCAAAGCGCGATGGACACGCTGATGCACGGGCGGACAAGCTTCATCATCGCGCACCGGCTCTCCACGATTAAAAACGCGGATCTCATCCTCGTCATGCGGGACGGCGACATCGTGGAGCAGGGCAACCACGCGGCGCTTCTCGCGGCAAACGGCTTCTACGCCGACCTGTATCATTCCCAGTTTAACCCCGAATAAGGCGGCTTTTCCGCCAAACGGAAACCCGTATCGTTCACACAGCGCCTCAGCGCTGGAAAAGGAGTATTACCATGGAAACTGCCACGTCAACCAACCCTGAAGCGGCCCCGAAAAAGAAAAGCAGGCTCGGCGCAAGAATCGCCGGCATACTGGCTCTTTTGATCCTGATCGGCGGCGGCATCGGCGCCTATTTCGTCTGGAACGGCGCGCACCAGCTGACGACCGACAACGCCAAGGTGACCGCGAAGTTTTACGCCATCACCCCCATGGGCGCGGGAAAGCTCTCCAAGCTCACCGTCCATGTCGGCAGCGCGGTCAAAGCAAACGAGATCATCGGAAAGGTCGACAACGTCGGCTATCTGCGCTCCCCGATCGACGGGGAGGTCGTGCAGGCCAACGTCTCGGTCAACCAGATGGTCGGCGCGACTACAATCGCCGCCGTCGTCGCCGATACCCGGGACATCTATGTGCAGGCGAACATCGAAGAAACCGAGATTGCCAAGATCAAAATCGGACAGAGCGTCAAGCTCAAGCTCGACGCGTATCCGGGCATGACATTCAACGGGTTTGTGCGCGAAATCGACCGGACGACGCAGACCGCCATCTCCGGCAACACCATGAGCTACAGCACCAGCGGCACGTATACGAAGGTGACCCAGCTGATCCCCGTGAAAATTCAGATCACCGACGCCGTGGATCTGGACAACCTGATCGGCACCAACGCGACCGTGACGATCGAACTCGACTGACCGGAGGATGACGGATATGAACAAGAAAACTATGATCATCGCGCTGAGCCTCGCCGCAGCCGTTGCGCTGGCGGGATGCTCGGCGATCGCAGGCGGCGCAGCTTCCGGCGTGCCGTCGGTTCAAAGCGTTTCGGTGACGACGGGAGACGTCGTGAAGGCCGTGTCCGGCTCCGGCGTGCTGAAGTTCGTCGATTCGGTGGAGCAGCAGCTCCCCGCCGACGTGAAGATTACAAACGTCGCCGTCAAGGCGGGCGACACGGTTCAGACGGGCGATACGATCGCGAGCTTTGACGCGACTCTGCTCTCCGCCTCCATCGCGAACCTTTCCGCAAGCGTGACCCAGCTGCAGCAGCAGGAACAGGGTCTCGCGCTTTCGTTTCAGACGGAAAAGACACTTTACGCAGGCATGAAAGGCCGCGTCAAGGAAGTCTATGTCAATGAAGGCGATTCGATTGAGGACGTCGTCGCCGAGAAGGGCGGCATCGCGCTGATCTCCGTCGACGGGCTGATGACGGTCACGTTTGCAGGCAGCGGCGTCGCGGCGGACGACGAAGTTACCGTCGTTTCGGACAGCTACAGCTGCAAGGGCAACGTGTCCAGAGCGGACGGCACTTCGATTACGATCACCTTTACCGACGCGAAGATCCTCTACGGCAGCACCGTGAGCGTGTACCGCGGCGGATCGCTGATCGGCTCCGGCGCGGCTCAGATCGACCTGCCCTACCTGCTCCCCGCGGAGAGCGGCATCGTCACCGACGTCAAAGTCAAGGCAAACGACCAACTCACACCGTTTACCCCCGTTGTACACATCAAGTACATCGCGATGAACGAATCCTACCGGGCGGTGCTGGATCAGCTGACGAAGACCCAAAGCGACCTTGCCGCCGCAAAAGCGCTCCGTGATCAGGGCGCGATTCTAGCCGGTCAGGACGGCGTCGTCGCCTCCGTGCTTCCGAAGGGAACGTATCCAAGCGGCACGGACGTCGTATCACTGTATCCGGCGGGTCAGTTTGAGTTCACCGTATCCGTGGACGAGCTGGACGTCTTCAGCGTCGCGGTCGGACAGTCCGCCGAGGTCCAGTTTGACGGAATCCCCGACAAGACATTTGACGCGACGGTCACGAAGATCTCCTCCGCCGGTCAGGTCGCAAACGGATTTACCACCTACGCGCTCACGCTGAGCGTCATCGACGACGGCACGCTGAGATCCGGCCTGAACGGCACCGTGAGCATCGTCGTCGGCCAGCGCTCGGGCGTACTGATCCTGCCGGTTGAGGCGGTTTCGGAAGACGCCGACGGCAGCTATGTCACGCTCAAAGACAGCCCGCAGACGAAAGTACCCGTGCAGGTCGGCCTTTCGGACGGACGCAGCGTCGAGATTCTCTCCGGCCTGTCCGCCGGGGACACGGTCGTCATCCCGACGGCGGCCGACATCGGCGCCGCCATGCAGTAACGCAGCGCGGCAAACGCACTTTGACCGCTTCCTTCTGAAAGACGAACTGATATAAACAGTTGACGCGGCACCGGATTCGATACTACAATCGAATCGGGCCGCGTTTTTTTTTGCCGTCACGCGTCTTCCTGCCGGAGCCCTGCTCCGCCGCTTTCTCCCGCGGGATCGGAGCCATTCCGAACTATAAATCACAATACGATTCGTGAGAAAAAAATTATATGAATTATACGGATCATGAGCGAAAAAATTATATGAATTAAAGGAAGTAACGAACATGAATGAACCCAAAGCATTCCAGTGGTGTTTCATCGGCGCGGGTGGTCTGGCGAACACCGTCGCCAAATCGATCCTCCCCTCCGGCAGGCACCGGATCACCTCGGTTTACACCAGAAGGCTGGAAAAAGGGCAGGCGTTCGCGAAAAAATATCACGCAACGGCTTATGAATCCGCAAAGGAAGCCATCAGCGCGCCGGGCGTGGACGCGGTTTATATCGTGACCCCGCACAACAGTCATTACGACTATGCCCGGCTCGCGCTTTCCCTGGGAAAGCCTGTTTTATGCGAAAAGCCCTTTACCATTACGGCAAAAGAAACGCAAGAGCTGTTTGCCTACGCCGCTGAACAGAAGCTCTATCTGACGGAGGCGATGTGGACATGGTTTGCGCCGGCTGCAAACCGGGTGAAAACCTGGCTCGACAACGGAGAGTTCGGCACGATTGAATCCCTCGACATCAGCTATCACACGGATTTGCGCGGCCGCGGCGGAAGGTGGACCAGCCCGAACCAGGCCGGCGGAGCGCTGCTTGATATCGGCGTGTATCCGATCACGTATCTATACCGCCTGTTCGGGTATCCCGTCCGCACGGAATGCGCAGGAACGCTCGAGGCCGGTATAGACATGTGCGAGGATGTGACGATGACGTTTGAAAACGGGCTGACGTGCACCGCCACTATCTCCATGAAGGATTTCAAGGGATTGGAGCGGCTAAGGATCAACGGAAGCGCGGCAAAGGTCGATATTCCGTTTTACCACGCCGCAAACGGGGCAAAGCTCGTCCGCAAACACGGGAAAAACGAAAAGGTCAAAGGCAGCGGCTGGTACCTGAACGAATTTGATCTCGTTTCCGTTGAAATTCGCGAAGGGCTGACGCAGAGTCGCCTTGTGCCGCCTAGCGCGACGCTGGATGTTATGCGCATCATGGACGACTGCCGGCGGCAGCTGAATTTGATCTATCCGTTTGAGGAATAGCGTGTCCGGCGCGCGTCGCCGTTTGAGGTTTGCGTGTATACCCGGTTCCGCTTATTCGTCCGTAACTGCGTGCTTTGGTGTATTTTTGTCCTTATTTTGACGCATACGGATCAAATTCATATCATATTCTTTGAAATTACGGCAAATTCTCTTGATAGTAGTATTCACTTTTGCTAAAATCAATACATAATAAGATACGTAATGTGTATCTAAATATCTAAGGAGGAATACAGATGACAAAGAGGCTTTCCAAAAAGTTCGTACTTCTGCTCATGGCGGGTCTGATGGTATTTTCCGCGCTTGCATGCGGCACCACCACGACCACCACCACCTCGCCGACCGCAGAAGCGACGGCTGCGCCAACCGAAGCCGCCGCAACGGCGGAACCGGTCATGGTTCCCGCAGTCGGCGGCGAACTCGTTTACGGCTCGACCACCGAGCTGTCCGGCGACTGGGCGCTCAGTGCAATCTGGACAAACAACGCGGCCGACAACATGGTTCGTAACCTCATCAACGATTACACGCCGGTATCGTTTGATCAGGGCGGCAACATGGTCGTCAACCAGAGCGTCTGCACCGGCATCGACACCGTAAACAACGATGACGGCACCAAGACATTTACGGTTCATCTTGCAGAAGATCTCGTTTTCAACAACGGCGATCCGATCACCGCGGAGAACTATGTCGCCGGTATTCTTCTCTTCAGCAATCCCACGCTGATTGAAGCAGGTTCCAAAGCCACCAGTCAGTTGTATTTTGTCGGCGGTTCCGAATATTCGGACGGCACCGCGGATGTGTGGAGCGGCGTTCGCCTGATCGACACCTATACCTATGCCGTAACCGTATACGCCGATAAACTTCCTTACTTCTATGACGCTTCTTACCCGAGCGTTCTCCCGCTTCCGATTTCGATGTGGCTCGGCGAGGGCTACAGCGTCAAGGACGACGGTCAGGGCTGCTATTTCGTTGGCGACATGAGCGCAGCCGCGATCGGCGACAAAGTGGAAGCCGCCCGCTGGCTCAGCGAAGGCCGCATCAGCGCGGGCCCATACCAGCTTGTCAGCTTCGACAAATCGACCCTCCAGGCCGTCCTCGAAATCAACCCGAACTATAAGGGCAACTTCGAAGGACAGATGCCTCACGTCCAGAAGCTCGTCGTCGTGAAAGCCGAACAGGAAACCATGATCGACGCGCTCAAGACCAACACCATCAACCTGCTCGACACGCTGACCGGCGGCGACAACATCAACGCCGCGCTCGACCTCGTGGATGCAGGCGGATACAGCTACAGCAACTTCGAGCGTAACGGCTACGGCAAGCTGATGTTCCAGTGCGACTTTGGCCCGACGCAGTTCCTTGCGGTCCGCCAGTCGGTCGCCTATCTGCTCGACCGTCCCGAATTCGCCAACACGTTCTGCCAGGGTTACGGCTCTCTGGTCAACGGCCCTTACGGCCTTGCGATGTGGATGTATAAGGAAGCCGAAGAAGAACTCAACGACAAGCTCAATACCTATCCATACAGCCTCGACAGCGCGGTTGCCGCTCTCGAAGCGGACGGCTGGGTGCTTGACGCCAGCGGCAACGCCTACACAAGCGGCATCCGCTATAAGGAAGTCACCGCTGAAGAAGCCGGCACTTATGTGCACAACGTAACGCTGGCCGACGGCCGCATCCTCATGCCGCTGATCATCGAGTGGTCTTCCTCCGAAGGCAACTCCGTCTCCGAACTGCTCGCCACCATGCTGGCGAACAACCCCGACGTAGCCACCGCCGGTATGCAGATCAACCAGAACGTCATGACGTTCTCCGAGCTGCTGAACTACATGTACCGCGATGTGTCTCAGGGCGACCAGTACGGCGTGCCCACCTATGGCATGTACAACCTCGCGACGAACTTCACGCCGATCTACGACATGTCCTACAGCTGGACGTCCGATCCGGATCTCGTTGCGCAGGGCTGGAACGTCAACTTCCTGTTTGACGATCAGCTCGACAAGCTCTCCATGGATATGGTCTACACAGTTGAGCCGGGCGACGATGCCGGCTACCTGAGACTCTGGACCGATTACGTCATCCGCTGGAACGAGCTGCTGCCCGAAGTGCCGCTCTATTCCAACGTGTATTACACGGTCTACTCCGACTTCCTCAAAGGCTATGAACAGAGCAGCCTCTGGGATTTCGAAAACGCCATCGTTTATGCTTGGGTTGATGAAGTTCCCCAGGCATAAGCAAGACAGTTGACAAACTGACGAACGATGCATGTGGGGACGGACACGAAGTCCGTCCCCACATGTCGTAACATCGATTCAATAACGCCCAATTAAATTTGAAAAATCCGATTCCGCCGGGTTTTGGCGGACGTTTACAGGATATTCCATTCAGGCGGCATGACCGGTTGGACCGACGGCTGAATGATTGCTGAAAGGTTGGTCACACGATGGCGAAGTATATAGTCAAGCGTTTGATTTACATGATTGTCGTGTTCCTTATTTTATCGCTTCTGTTGTATATGCTTTACAATCTGATCCCTTCCGACCCCGCCCGCGCGGAGTTGGAGCCGATGAAAACCAAGCTAAAACCCGAAGAATACGAGCAGATGTATCTCCAGTTACGGGAAAGTATGGGGCTGGACGATCCGATGCTCGTTCGATACGGACGATGGCTTGGTTTTTTGCCGGAAAGGGACGGCACGTTCAGCGGGCTGTTCCAGGGTGATTTCGGCTATTCCAACTATCGCAAGACCGAGGTTCGCAACATCATCGCCGAGCCGATGAAAAACACCATATTCATCAACATCTTTTCAACGATACTCGCGCTTGCGGTCACCATTCCGCTCGGCATTGTCTGTGCGGTTCATAAGCGAAGCAAGTTCGACAGCTCCGTGCAGGTGTTTACCATTATAGGTTACAGCATACCAATCTATATCATCGCGCTGGTGTTCATCTATCTTTTCGCGGTGCTCTTGCGCATATTCCCCGTGATGGGCATGAAGGCGCCGGGCTCCTCTCTGACCGGATTCCCGGCGTTTCTGGAGAAGCTCTATTACGTCTCGCTCCCGATTATCGTCATGACGTTCGCCGCGCTCGGCGGCATGACGCGGTATGTCCGCGCCGCCATGATCGAATCTTTGAGCATGGACTATATCCGGACCGCCCGCGCGAAAGGACTGCATGAAAAGGTCGTCATCTACTCGCATGCGTGGCGCAACGCGCTTTTGCCGATCGTCACGGTGATCATCGGATGGTTCCTCGGCATCTTTAGCGGCTCCATCATCATCGAAAGCACATTTTCGCTCAACGGCATGGGATATCTCTATATCCAGGGCCTGAACAACAACGATTTTGAGCTGGTGCTCGCAATGATGATGTTTTACACGATCGTCAGTCTTGTTGGTTCGCTCGTCATCGACCTGAGTTACGGTCTGGTCGATCCGCGCGTCCGCATCAACAAGTGACGGGGAGGGATGCAGTGATGGAAAATAAGAAAAAACGCTCCCGCATCGCAGTCTGGCTGCGCAGGATGATTCTCGGCAAAACCAAAGAACTGAGTTTTCTTGAAGAAGAGCAGATTCAGGGGCCGATCCGGACCGTCGTCAACAATTTCGCGGGCAACCGCCTCGCGATGTTCGGGCTCGTCATGTTGATTTTGATCTTTCTGTTTGTGTTCATCGGGCCCTCCGTCTGGCCGATTGATCTTTCCTATCAGGACAATACGCAGAAAAACGTTCCGCCGGGTCTGAACATGCTGACCGTGCCGAAAGAACTGGCCGGCAACGTGAAAAAGATCTCACCGGGCACGACGTTCGCCGCCGGCGTTTCCAACGACGGCAAGGTGTATGTCTGGGGATATACCAAAATTACGGACGTCATCGATCTGAAAGACATCCCGGAAGAGGTGTTGAATGCTAAAATTGTCGACATCGCCGTCGGATACGACCACATTGTCGCGGCGGATGAAAACGGCAAGGTGTATGTCTGGGGCAACGACCGCCTCGGCCAGCAGATTCTTCCGCTCGATATGGACAACGCCAACCGCCTGAAGAAAGACCTGAATTACATTCAGCTTGAGGCGTCCTATCAGTTTTCCGCGGCGCTGACGGAGGACGGCACGCTCTATCTTTGGGGCAACTCCAACATGAACGACCTGAAGATTCGCAAGAAATATCAGGGGAACATCGCCAAGGTTGCGACAAACATCAACACGTATATCGTTCTTTTGAAAACCGGAGAGGTTGCATACGCCGGCTTTGAAAGCAACGCGTATTCGACGATTCCCGAAGAAGCGCAGAGCGATGTTGTGGATATCGCCACGACGAGCACGGCCTGCGCGGCGCTCAAGGAGGACGGAAGCCTCGTCATCTGGGGCAATCTTTCAAACAACGAGCGACAAATTCCCGAGCACGACAGCAAAATCGTAAAGATCTACGGCGGCCGCTATCATTTCACGGCGCTGCTGGAAAACGGGCAGGTCATCAGCTGGGGTGACGACGAACACAAGCAGACCGAAGTGCCTGTCAAGCTGGAGAACCAGACCGTCACGCAACTCTACGTCGGGTTCTATCAGAACTACGCGCAGACGAGCGACGGACAGATCGTCTCCTGGGGTCTGAAAGGATACGTCTGCGGCACGGATCACCTCGGCAGGGACATCCTCACCCGCATCGTCAACGGCGGCAAAACCACCATGACGGTCGGCGCGGTCGCGGTCATTATCTCGCTGTTCATCGGCGTTTTGATGGGCGGCGTCGCGGGGTATTTCGGCGGAACGACGGATCTCGTCGTCATGCGTGTCGCGGAGGTGGTCGGCGGACTTCCCTTCTTACCGTTCGCACTGATCCTGTCCGCCATCATCGGCACCCGAATATCGGTGGAGCAGCGCATGTATCTGATTATGGTGGTGCTTGGCGTTTTAAGCTGGCCGAGCATCTGCCGGCTCGTGCGCGCGCAGATCTTCTCCGTGCGCGAGATGGAGTTCGTCGTCGCGGCAAAGGCGCTCGGCGTCCGCGAAGGGACGATCGTATTCAAGCACATCCTGCCAAACGTGATCTCGGTCATACTCGTCACGGCGACGCTGGACTTTGCGACGTCCATGCTTACGGAGTCCACGCTGTCCTATCTCGGGTTCGGCATTCCGCTGCCCGCGCCAACCTGGGGCAATATGCTCACCGGCGCGAACGACTCCATCGTCATTCAGCATTACTGGTGGAGGTGGGTGTTCCCCGCTCTGATTTTCGGCATCTGCACCATCTGCATCAACCTCATCGGCGACGGCCTGCGCGACGCAATCGACCCGAAGTCGGGCGACCGGTAAGGAGGGAGAAGAAAAATGGCACTGCTTGAAATGAAAAACCTGAGAACCTTCTTCCATACCAAGCGCGGCATCGTCAAGGCCGTCAACGGCGTGAGCTATTCGGTGGAGCCCGGCAGAACGCTCGGCGTCGTCGGCGAGTCCGGTTCCGGAAAAAGCGTCGCGGCCATGAGCATCATCAAGCTGATCGACAGCAACGGCTTTATCGACGGCGGCGAGATCCTCTTTGAAGGCGAGGATCTGACAAAGCTCTCGGTGCAGGATATGTACCATGTGCGCGGTAACAAGATTTCCGTGATCTTTCAGGAGCCGATGACCAGCCTCAACCCCGTTTTTTCCATCAGCAGACAGGTCAGCGAACCATTCATCGTCCATCAGGGCATGTCCAAGAAGGACGCGGAAGCCCACGTCATCGACATGCTCAAGGACGTCAAGATCGCAAACCCGGAAGTCATCGCCCGGCAGTATCCGCATCAACTCTCCGGCGGGATGCGCCAGCGCGTCATGATCGCCATGGCGCTGGCCTGCCGGCCGAAGCTGCTGATTGCCGACGAACCGACGACCGCGCTGGACGTTACGATTCAGGCGCAGATT
This sequence comes from uncultured Christensenella sp., assembly GCA_964383635.1. GTDB lineage: Bacteria > Bacillota > Clostridia > Christensenellales > CAG-138 > UBA7703. The sequence goes on from CAYLIG010000003.1 coordinate 191,110, forward strand.
CTGCATCTGATGAACGAGCTCAAGGAAGAACACGGAACGTCGATCATGTTCATTACGCACGATCTCGGCGTCATCAATCAGATGGCGGACGACGTCGCCGTCATGTACTGCGGGGAGGTCGTCGAACTTGCTCCCGCATCGACCATATTCTGCGACCAGACGTTCTCCCATCCGTATACGGAAGGGCTGATGCACTCGATTCCCCGGCTGGACACACCGGCCAACCAGCGGCTGGAGGCGATCCCCGGATCGGTCCCCCATCCGCTCGATCTGCCCAAGGGCTGCAAATTCGCGCCGCGCTGCAAGTACGCGACGAGCAAATGCACAGAAGAAGCGCCGCCTATGCTGGATGTTTCACCGCATCATCAGGTTCGGTGTTTCTACCCGCGGAAGGAGGATCGGCATGCAAAATAAAAAAGTTCTGCTGCGCATCAGCAATTTAAAACAGTATTTCCCGCTGAAAAAGAAAGGCCTGTACGTTAAAGCCAACGACGGCGTGACGCTGGATATCTACGAAGGCGAAACCTTCGGACTGGTCGGCGAGTCCGGCTGCGGAAAGTCCACGCTTGGACGCACGCTGCTTCAGCTGTACCGTCAAACCGACGGCAGAACGATGTACTACGGCCGCACGATCGATGAAATCGCGCCGCGGTACTATCAAACCACGATCCTGAAGTATTCCAGACTGCGCGAGGGCATGATCCACACGGAGAAAAAGCGCGTCGCCGCGGCGGCCGCACTGGAAGACGTGCTGGAGCGCGAAAAAACGGCGGGCGAAACCAACCGAGAGGCAATTGAACGCGAAAAATTCGCGAAGATGAACGAAAGCAGCAAGGCCGAAAAGGACGCGAACGACGCCCTGCTCAACCTTGCGAACATCGTCGGCGGGTTCGCCATCGTTCGCGATCCCAAACCCGCGCTGAAGCTGTTTCTGGAAAAGTACCGCCTCTCCCGCGAACTGCGCAAAGCGACCGACCGCCGTAAGCTGATCAAGCGCGGTGCGGACGACATGGCCTACCGGATAAAACACGCCGAGAGCGACGGCTATTTCACGGCATATGTTCAAAAGCGTGAAACACAGCATCTGAAAGATCTTGAAAAGCAGGATCAGCTGATCGCGTCTATCCGGGAAAAGGGACGCGCCATCGATACGGCGATTGATAAAATCCGCAAGCAGTATGCGGGCGACGCTGAATTCGAAAAATACGAACAATATCTGGACAGCGGCATCGACCTCGCCCGGCTGACCTATAACGAAATGCGCCTTCTGCGCAGCGATATGCAGCTGATCTTCCAGGATCCGTATTCTTCGCTCAACCCCAGGATGACCGTCGGCCAGATCGTCGGCGAGAGCCTGATTGCGCACGGGCTGTTTCGCAGAAACGACGCCAGGATGCAGGAGAAGATCATCGGCGTGATGGAGTCCTGCGGCCTTGCGCCATACTTTCTGCATCGCTATCCGCATCAGTTCTCCGGCGGGCAGCGGCAGCGCATCGGCATTGCCCGCGCGCTTGCCGTCGGGCCAAAGTTCATCGTCTGCGACGAGGCGGTTTCCGCGCTGGACGTCTCCATCCAGTCGCAGATTATCAACCTTTTGCAGGATTTGAAAGAATCCCAAAACCTGACCTATATGTTCATCACGCACGATCTGTCGGTCGTTAAATACATCAGCGACCGGATCGGCGTCATGTATCTGGGCAATCTCGTGGAGATCGCGCCGTCCGAGGAGATCTTCACCAACCCGGTTCACCCCTATACCGTCGCGCTGCTCAACGCGATTCCCACGACCGAAACGCGCAAGGATCTCGTCATACTGGAGGGCGACATCCCGAGTCCCGTCAACCCGCCCAGCGGCTGCAAGTTCCATACGCGCTGCGACTACTGCACGGAGATCTGCACACAGGTGAAGCCCGAATGGGAAAAGATCGGCGAAAATCACTATTTTGCGTGCCATCATAAGCTAGACGTCCATCGAACGATTGCAGAGAGGTGCGATGTTGTTCAACGGTAAGATTAACCGCGCGCTGGACTTCCTGCGCGAGAAAAACAAGGATCAAAAAAAGCGGGACAAGGACTACTCGACCTATGCCAACGAGCTGGAAAAGGGCGATCTGCTTGCCATGATCCTCGCCGCGCTGATCGTAATCGTCCCGGTCGCGCTCGTCGTGCTGCTGGCCATCGCCGCAATCGGTTATTTCTTTATGGTGCGGTAAGCCGCGGCAGACTGATTCCAACCCGTTCACAAAAACACCTGCGCGATATTTCAAACCGCGCAGGTGTTTTTTATTTGCGTTCTTTTGATTGAGCCGAACTCAGGCTCCGATCAGGCCTTTCGAAATCAGGAACTCGCGCGCAACGTCCGCCGGGCTCTTTTCTTCCACATCCACGGCATAAGTCATGGCGGCCATATCCGCGCTGCTGACCTGTCCGGTCAGCATTTCCAGCACCGCCTGCAGATTCGGTGCCGTCTCGGCATAGTCCTCAAACAGCCCGCCGCGCACCACCAGAACACCGTTGTATTCCGGGAAGAAATTCAGGTCGTCCGTCAGAATAACGAGGTTGTATTTCTGGTTGAGGCCGTCGGTCGTGTACACCTCCGTCACGTCGAAATTGCCGTTCGCAATCGCCGTGTACTTGAGGTTGATGTCGATGGACGAGTAGTCTTTAAACGTGATCCCGTATGCCTCGGTAAACGACCAGTAGCGATCCGTAAACTCCTCCGAGAAGAAGTTGGATTCCGCGCCGAACGTCAGCTCCGATGCAACGGGCACGAGATCGCTGGCCTTGGAAAGGCCGTACTCTTCGGCGGTGTTCGGCATCACGGCGATGGCGTAGGTATTGTTCAGGCCGAGCTTGCCAAGCATGACGGCGCCGAACTGCTGCTGAATATTCGTCTTCACATAATCATACAGGCTGGTGCCCTCGGGAACAGCGTCGACGTCCTGCTGGAGCCACTGACTCAGCAGCGTGCCGTCGTAGTTGAGCAGAATGTCGCAGCCGGGATCTTCCGCGGTTGCTTCCTTAAACTGGTTGGTCAGAGACATTTGATCCTTTACGTTGACCGTAAGATCGGTCTTGGCCTCCACCAGATATTTGACGAGATAGTGCGTAATCGTAACTTCGGAGTAGTCGCCCTCGTAGAGAGTAAGCTCCGTGTTTGCCGCCTTTTTCGAGCAGCCGACTGCCGCAAATACGGACAGTAAGAGCAGCGCCGCAAGTGTGATCGATAGAATTTTCTTCTTCATGTTTCTATCCTTTCTTTTTTATTAAACCTGTATTCATGTCAGGCGCGTCAGTTCGTCGTTCGGACGGAGCGTCCGGCTAATTTTTTATTCAGCCGTTTTTCGATCATCCCCATCGCAACGTCGAACACAATCGCCATCAGCATCAGCGAAAGCGTGCCGAGCGCGATCCATTTGACGTTCATCACGCGGATGCCTTTGTAGATAATCGATCCAAGTCCGCCGCCGCCGACGGACGCGGCAAACACGACCGTTCCGATCGCGTTGACCGCCGCGATGCGCACGCCCGTAAACATCACGGGAAACGCCAGCGGCAGTTCCACCCGGAACAGGCGGTAGAACCGGCTCATACCCATGCCGCGCGCCGCCTCCTTTACGCCGGGGTCGACTTCGGACAGGCCGAGATATGTGTTTCGCACGATGGGCAGGAGCGAATAGAGTGTCACGCCGATGACGACGGTGAGCTTTCCCGCGCCGACGAAGATCATGATAATACCAAGAAGCGCCAAAGACGGCACGGTCTGCAGCACGTCCGAAACGAACAGGATCGCTTTCCTGCCGCGCGGAAAATAATAGGACGCAATGCCGAGCGGAAGCCCGACGACGACGGAGCAGAACACGGCGGCAACCACCATTGCCAGATGTTCCAGAATCACGGAAACACTCATGCCTACTTCACCTCTTTTCGTATGCCGCGCGGTGTCACCTTGCGCTGCAGCATGTCGATCAGAAGCCCGAGCAGAATCGCGAGGATCGCCGCGGGAATCGCGCCGAGGAGTATGATGTCGTTTCGGTTAATATTGATGCCCTGATAGATGAATTCGCCAAGGCCGCCGAGGCCGATCATCGCCGCGAGCACCGCCCAGCTGACGGTGTAGATGGTCGCCATGCGCAAGCCTGCGATGATCGTCGGCATGGCAAGCGGCAGCTCCACGCGGAACAGAATCTGTCTGCGGCTCATGCCGCAGCCGCGCGCCGCCTCAATATATCTGTTTTCGACATTGGTAATGCCGACAAACGTATTTTTCAATATGGGGAACATCGCGTAGACCGACAGCGCGATGATCACGGTTGCGGGCACCATGCCCAGATAGAGAAACAGGATGCCGATGAACACGATGCCGGGGATCGTATTGAATACCGACAGCACCGGCAGCACAATCCGGGAATACTTCTGCGAGCGTGAGAGCAATATGCCGAGCGTCAGCCCGAGCGCGAACCCGGCCGACACGGAAGCGAACACATAGAGCAGATGGATACCGATGTTGCGAAGCAGCGACGCGCCGTAAAGGCTGAACAGCTTGGTCAGATTTTCCATGCCGTCATCCCCAGAGCTGCTCGGCCAGCGCTTTTGCGATGCTCGTCTTCGTGATGACGCCGGCCACGGTGTCGTTTTCGTTGAGCACGATCACATAATTCGCTTTGGTCGAAAGCAGCATGTCGAAGCAGCGCTTCGCGTCGTCGCCTGTTCGGAAGGTTTCGCGCTCGTTTTTCAGCACGTCCGCCGCCTTCAGGTCTTCGCTCGGCGCGGCTTTGATGTCCTCGACCGAAACCGTGCCGATATACCGGTCGTTTTCGTCGGTGACGATCAACGAGTCCACGCTGCTGCGCATCATCTGCGCCGTACAGGTGCGAAGGCTCTTTCTGCCGCTGACGGTGGCGACGTTTGTACGCATGAAGTCCGCCGCCGTCAGCGCGGACGGATCCGCGGCGGCGATATGCTTGCCGAGGAAGTTTTTCACCGTATCGTTGGCGGGGTTTTTCAGCATCTCCTCCGGCGGCGCCATCTGCGTGATCTTTCCGTCTTCCATGAAGATGATCACGTCCGCGAGATTCAGCGCCTCCTCCATGTCGTGCGTGACAAACACGATGGTCTTATGCAGCTTCTTCTGCAGACGCATAATTTCGTCCTGCAATGCGCTGCGCGTCAGAGGATCCAGCGCGCCGAATGGTTCGTCCATCAGCACGATCGGCGGCGACGCTGCCAGCGCACGCAGTACGCCGATTCGCTGCTGCTGCCCGCCGGACATCTCGTTGGGATACTTATGCGCGTACTGCTCGTATGGCATGTCCACCATCTCCAGCATGTCGCGCACGATTTTATCGCAGCGCTCCTTGTCATATTTCAGCAGCTTTGGCACCACCGTGATGTTCTGCGCGACCGTCATGTTGGGAAACAGTCCGATCTGCTGGATGACGTATCCAATCCGCCTGCGCAGCTGCACGCGGTTGATCACAGACGTGTCTTCCCCGTCTATCATCACGTGCCCGCCATCCGGCTCGATCAGCCGGTTGATTGTCTTCAGCGTTGTCGTTTTTCCGCAGCCGGACGGGCCGATCAATACGGCAAACTGTCCGTCCTCGATGGTAAAGCTGATGTCGTCGAGAACGTTTGCTTCACCATAACGTTTGACGACGTGTTCAAATTGTATCATTCCATTCCTCCGTTTTAATCGGGAGCTGCCTTTTCAAGACCCTCCGTTCCGTTGAGAAAGCGCTCCACAGACTGCACTGTGGACGCCTCTCCGACAAATATAATCACATCCCCGCCATACAGCTCCGCATACGGCCCCGGGGAGACAATGACGCTGTGCGCCCGGCGAATCGCGATGATGGTCGCTCCGGTGGACTGCCAGAAGCGCATTCCGCCGATGCTCTGGCCGACGCAGGCGGAGTTTGCCGTCACGCGCGCCTCGTAGGTCGGCAGGTTCCGCTCAGCGGCGGACACGGCGTCCAGCGATTTTCCGATTGCGCCGTAAATCTCCACGATCTGACGGTTGAGCTCAACATTTTGCGTTAGCAGTTCCTTCAGCTTTTTGCGCAGTTCCCGCTGCTCGCTCCAGCCTTCAAAATTCTTCAGATATCGCTTTGCGTTGTCCGCGGAGAGGATGATGACGCCGCTTTTGTCCTTGATCTCCACGATCTTCATGTCCGAAAGTAGTTTGAGCGCTCGTCTGATGGTTTCCGGCGAAACGCCGTATTCCGACGCCAGCAGCGATCGTCCATATACCCGCTGGCCGACTGCCATGTCTCCGCCGGCGATCCGCTCGGCGATGTCGATGGCAATTTTCAGGTAATGCGGTGAGAATGTTCCCTCACTCATATGCAATCCTTTCTGCGTACTGCAAAAACAGTTCAATATATTAGTATAAACTAACAACTTTATTTAGTCAAATAGTGTGGCAGTTAAGATAGCCCGGCTCATCTGCTGATTACATCTTATTTCGCAGCAATAATCAGCCCGTTTCTGTAAAAAGGGCGTGAAAAAGCCGGCGTCCGATTCCGGCCGACCGCCGGAACCGAATCTGCCGGTTCATCTGGAAGCGTTATCTTTCGGTCTACGAAGCCTTCCGTTTGCGGCGCAGGGAGAGCGCAAGAAGCACGACACAAAGCAGCACCAGCGCGCCCGCCGCCGCATCCAACATCACGCGCGCCGTTCCTGTGAGCGTGCTCTGCACATAGAGAAACACCCCGACGACGCCCGCGCCGCCGATGATCAGGATCGGATTGGGATCGAGCAAAAACGATATGACGAGTCCCGCGATCACGATGCCGACGTTTTTCAGATCAAGGCTCTGCAGAGACGCCGTGCTCGAACCGAACAACGCCAGCAGCAGGATCGTCAGCCCGGCGGATGCGATCATGGACACGACCGCGGGGCGGATGCCCGCCAGCGCGCCCTGCATGATCGACATGGACTTGTATTTCTGGTAGAGATACGCCAGCAGCAGCACGATGACGCACGAAGGCAGGATGCAGCCAAATGTCGCGACGATTGCGCCGGGAATGCCCGCAATCTGGATGCCGACAAACGTCGCGGAGTTCACCGCAATCGGCCCGGGCGTCATCTCGGCGATGCTGATCACGTCCGCAAACTCAGACAGCGACAGCCAGCCGTGGAGATCGACAACCTGATTCTGAATCAGCGGCAGCGCGGCATATCCCCCGCCGATGCTGAAAAGCCCGATCTGTATGAAGCTGAGAAACAGTTTCAGATATACCATACTCATTCCTCCGGGCGGGTCTGATCCGCCTCGCCGTCGTCAGAACCGTCGTCCTGTTTTGCCCGGGCGGACTCGACCAGCGCCGTCGCGACGCCAAGCGCGGCGCAGAGCAGGATGATCAATATGATGCTGACCTTGAAAAAATATACCGCCGCGAACACCGCGAGCATGACGGCGACGGGGATGATTTTCTTCTGCCGGACGATTCCCCCGCCCATGCGCACGACGACGTTGATGATCACCGCGGCGACGCCTGCGCGCATCGCGCCAAGCGCGGCATTGACCACCGGATTTGCCTGAAACGACAGATAGAAGAACGAAATCACCGACAAGATCACCATCGGCGGCAGGATCGTGCCCAAAATTGCCGTGAGCGCGCCGGGAATGCCCGCGATGCGGTAGCCCAGCAGGATCGAGGCATTGACGGCCACGGCCCCCGGCGAGGACTGCGCAATCGCGATGAAGTCCAGCGTTTCCTCCTCCTCCAGCCAGTTCAGCTCGTCCACAAATTTCTTTTTCATCAGCGGCACGATGACATAGCCGCCGCCAAACGTAAACGCGCTGATCAGCATCGTTGACGTAAAGAGCTTGAGGAGCCTATTTTTGTGTTTTTGTTGATGTTCCATATGTTTTTATTATAATCATTGTGTTTCCATAATAATAATAGTATTATTTTATCATTCTCATAGCCTTTTTACTATAATTCGAAGGAAATCGCCATGACGATTCGGCATCTGAACATTTTTCTCGCGGTCTGCGACAGCGGCGGCATCACGGCGGCTTCCAAGCGGCTGTTTATCTCCCAGCCGTCGGTCAGCGCGGCGATTTCGGACATTGAAACCGAATACGGCGTCCGGCTGTTCGACCGGATCTCGCGAAAGCTCTACCTCACCGAGACGGGCAGGCAGCTGCTCGAGCAGGCGCGCTATCTCGTCAATCGGTTCGACGCAATGGAGAGCGGCCTTCGCGGCATGGGCGAACACGGCATTCTGCGCGTCGGCGCGAGCATCACGATCGGCAACCGGTTTCTGCCGGATTTCGTCAAACGCTTCGGGGCAAACCACACCGCAATCCGCGTTCAGGCGGCGATCAACAGTTCGGAACAGCTTGAGCGCATGCTTCTGGACAACGAGCTGGATCTGGCGCTGATCGAGGGCGTGCCGCATCACAAGAAGATCGTTTCGCGCGTATTCATGAAGGACGAGCTCGTCGTGGTTTGCGCGCCCTACCATCCGCTGGCAGACGGCGGCAGAATCACGCTCGATCAAATCGCCGCCAGCGACCTGATCCTGCGCGAAAAAGGCAGCGGCACAAGGGAGCTGTTTGACCTAACCATGGCGCTGCACGGCATCCAGCCCGAGCCGCTCTGGGAGAGCGTCAGCACGCAGGCGATCGTCCGCGCGGTTCACGCGGGGCTTGGCCTGTCCGTTCTTCCTTATCTGCTCGTTTCGGAGGAGCTTGAAGCGCATACGCTCGTGCTGCTGCAGATCGAGGACGTCGGGTTCCAGCGCAACTATCACATCATCCACCACGCGGATAAATATATCACCCCGGCGATGCTGGATTTTATCGAGGTCTGCGGCGGCGCACAGTAGCGCGCGCGAAAAACGCCCGGAACAATTTGTTCCGGGCGTTTTGTGTTGCATTCATATGATGCGTTTATTCGCTCAGGTAGCGCTCGACTTCCTCGGCGGCTGTTCTTGCGTCCGCCGATGCGCGCACGACGAGGCTCTGACCCGTGCGCATGTCGCCCGCGGTGAACACGCCCTTGCGGGAGGTTGCGTAGGCGCTTCTGTCCAGCGTGAGCTGCATCGCCTCCGGCAGATACGTCTCCGCGCCGACAAAGCCCATGGCGATGAGCACGTCCGTCGCCGCCAGCGTGCGCTTCGTGGACTCGATGGCCTTCGGCACGCGTCCGCGCTCCGTGGTCACCCATTCGACCGAGGCGGTTTCGATGCCGGTCACGCCACTCGTCTCGTCGCCGATGATGGCGACGGCGGTGGTTTCGAAGGTGCGCGGGTCGTTTCCGAACATCCAGATGGCTTCCTGCTGGCCGTAGTCGGTCTTCAGCACAAGCGGCCAGCGCGGCCAGGGATTGCTGCTCTGACGCATCTGCGGCGCAGGCGGCATGATTTCAAGCTGAACAACGTCGTCCGCGCCCATACGGATGGAGGTTCCGACGCAGTCGTTGCCGGTGTCGCCGCCGCCGATGACGACGACCTTGTGGCCGCGCAGCGGCTTATCTTCGGTGTCGCCCGCGAGCACGCGGCGCGTCGCCTCCGCCAGAAACGGAACGGCGAAGCGCACGCCCGGCAGCGTGCGGCCGGAGACGGTGAGGTCCCTCGGCTGACCCGCGCCGCCGCAGAGCAGCACCGCGTCGAAGCGATCCAGCTCGGAGACGGGCAGATCCCGCCCGACGTCCTTGCCGCAGATGAACTCCACACCCTCCTGACGGAAGATGTCCACGCGCTTTCGCACCAGTTCCTTGGGCAGCTTCATATTCGGGATGCCGAACATCAATAGTCCGCCCGGCTCCTCGGATTTTTCAAACACGGTGACATGGAACCCGCGCTGGTTGAGGATATGCGCGGCGGTCAGCCCGGACGGGCCGGAGCCGATGATGGCAACGCTCTTGTCCTTCCGCTCCTTCGGCGGGCGCGGAATCACCCAGCCCTGTTCCCAGGCCATGTCGCTTAAAAAGCGCTCGATCTCGCGAATGGCGACGGGTTCGCCGTTCAGTCCGTTTGTGCAGGCGCCCTCGCAGAGCGCGGGACAAACGCGAGAGGTGCACTCGTGCAGCGGGTTCGTGGCTTCCAGCCGCCGAAACGCTTCCTCAAAATGTCCCGAGTAGACAAGGTGGTTCCATTCGGGGATCAGGTTTCCGAGGCTGCAGCCGGAGCCGACGCCGCGCCAGGTCACGCCCGCGTGGCAAAACGGCACGCCGCAGTTCATGCAGCGCGCGGCCTGCTCGCGAATCTCCTCCTCGCTCTGCGCGGGATGAAACGCGTCCCAGTTTTGCACGCGCGCATCGCAGGGCAGCTCCTCGGCAGTTTTGCGATCATATTCCAAAAAACCGTTCAGTTTTCCCATTTGTCGTCTCCTTCCGCCGGACTTAGAGCTTGATGCCGGACGCTTCGGCTTTGCCCGTCTTGAGCTGGAACGCGCGTTCGAGCATTTCGTCGCCCTCAAGGCCCTCGCGCTCCGCCGTGTCCATGGCCTTGAGCATGTCGCGGTAGTCGTGCGGCAGCACCTTGACAAAGCGCGCGTGTTCGGCCGACCATTTATCCAGAATCTTCGCCGCAATCTTCGAGCCGGTGTAGGCCACGTGGTTTGACAGGTGACGATAGAGCAGCACAAGGTCGAGCGCGTCGAGCTCATAGAGCGCGACCATCTTTTTGTTCACCATGCGATCAAGATTTCCGTCGTCGAGCACATAGGCGATGCCGCCGGACATGCCGCTGGCAAAGTTGCGCCCGACCGGCCCCAGTATGACGGCGGTTCCGCCGGTCATGTATTCGCAGCCGTGATCGCCGACGCCCTCGCAGACGGCGGTCGCGCCGCTGTTGCGAACACAGAAGCGCTCGCCCGCGCGCCCGGCCAGATACAGCTCTCCGCTCGTCGCGCCAAAGAGCGCAACGTTGCCTGTGAGCAGGTTGTCCTTTGCCGACCAGCCGGCGTCCTTCGGCGCTTTGACGATGATGCGCGCGCCGCAGAGGCCCTTGCCGAGATAGTCGTTCGTGTCGCCTTCAATGGTCAGCTCGATGCCTGCCGTCGCAAACGCGCCGAAGCTCTGCCCCGCCGTGCCGTTGAACTGGAAGCGGATGCGTCCGTCCGGCAGTCGGCCGTATTCGCGGCTGATGAAGGCGGAGACGCGCGTTGCAACCGCGCGCTCGGTGTTGCAGATCGGCCGCTTGACCACGGCGTCGCCCTGCTCGACCAGCGAGCGAATCATGTCGTGGAAGAGGCGGTTGTGCTCGTCTCCCTGCGGCTTGAGGTCGCGCCAGGGCAGCGGCTGGTCGCCGGGGATCAGCGCGGAGAGATCCATGCCGTCCGTCTTGGGGGACTGCTTCACCTGCGTGAGGTGTCCCGCCATGCCGACCATCATGTCCAGCGTATGGAAGCCCAGCTCCGCCATCTGTTCGCGGAGGTTCTGCGCAAGAAAGCGCATGAGGTTGATGACATATTCCGGCTTGCCGGTAAACCGCGCGCGCAGCGCGGGATTCTGCGTCGCCACGCCGACGGGGCAGGTGTCGAGGTTGCAAACGCGCATCATCACGCAGCCGATGGAGACCAGCGGCAGCGTCGCAAAGCCGAACTCCTCCGCGCCGAGCAGCGCGGCGATGGCGATATCACGCCCTGTCATGAGCTTTCCGTCCGTCTCGACGCGCACACGTCCGCGCAGGCCGTTTGCAATCAATGTCTGGTGCGTTTCCGCAAGGCCGAGCTCCCAGGGCAGGCCCGCGTGCTGAATGCTCGTGCGCGGGCTCGCGCCGGTTCCGCCGTCGTATCCGGAGATCAGAATCACGTCCGCGCCGCCCTTGGCAACGCCCGCCGCGATGGTGCCGACGCCCGCTTCCGAAACGAGCTTGACGTTGATGCGCGCGTCGGGGTTTGCGTTCTTCAGGTCAAAGATCAGCTGCGCCAAATCCTCAATGGAATAGATGTCGTGATGCGGCGGCGGGGAGATCAGCCCCACGCCGGGCGTGGAGTGCCGCGTCTGCGCGATGCTCGGATACACCTTGCCCGCGGGCAGCTGGCCGCCCTCGCCGGGCTTTGCGCCCTGCGCCATCTTGATCTGTATTTCCTTTGCCGAAGCCAGATACGGCCCCGTCACGCCGAAGCGGCCGGAGGCGATCTGCTTGATCGCAGAGTTTTTCTCGGTAAACAGCCGCTCGACAGCCTCGCCGCCCTCGCCGCTGTTGCTCTTGCCGCCGAGCTGGTTCATCGCCATGGCGATGCACTCGTGCGCCTCCTTGCTGATGGAGCCATAGGACATGGCGCCCGTCTTGAAGCGGCGGACGATCTTTTCGACCGGCTCCACCTCCTCCAGCGGGATCGGGTGGCAGTTCTGGAAGCCTAAAAGGTTTCTCAGCGTTACGGGCGCTTCGCCCTCGATGCGCCTGACAAACTCCTGAAACAGCGCGTAGTCGTTTGTTCGCACCGCCGTCTGGAGCAGATGGATCGTTTCGGGGTTGTAGAGGTGCTTCTCGCCGTCGCGCTTATACTGGAAGCGCCCGCCGGAGGGCAGCTCGTTGATCGGCGCTTCGAGCGCCTCTTTGTGCCGCCGGAGCACCTCGCGCTCGAGATCGTCCAGATTCATGCCGCCGACGCGGGTGACCGTACCGTTGAAGAAGCGGTCCACCAGCTCCTGCGAAAGCCCGAGCGCCTCGAAGATCTGCGCGTTGTGATAGCCGTCCACGCAGGAGATGCCCATCTTGGACATGACCTTGAGGATGCCGTGGTCGTAGCCGTGGAAAACGTTGTGCATCGCCTCCTCAAGCGGCATGCCTTCGAGATATCCGCCGTCAAAGAGCGCCTCGACCGCCTCGTATACGCCGCGCAGATGCACGGCCTTTGCGCCGTAACCAACCAGGCACGCGACATGGTGGATTTCGCGCGGTTCGTAGCTGTCCACAATCAACGAGCAGCCGCCGCGCAGTCCTTTGCGAATCAGATAATGATGCACGCCCGCGGTAGCAAGCAGGGACGGAATCGGCGCGAGCTCCGCGCTGGCCGTCCGGTCCGTGAGCACGAGGATGGAGTTGCCCTGACGAATCGCCTGTTCCGCGGCGCTGAAAAACGCGTCCAGCCCCGCCTCGAGCCCCTGCTTGGGATCGAACACCATGTGCAGCTCCGCCGCGCCGAAGCCCGGAATGCCGGAGAGCAGGTGTTTTAGGTTCGGCGTATCGAGAATCGGCGAAGACAGATGGATCTTCCGGCAGTTGTCCGCTTTGTCCAGCGTCGGGTCGCCGTTTGAACCGAGGAACACATCCATGCCGACGACGCACTCTTCCTGAATCGCGTCGATCGGAGGATTGGTCACCTGTGCAAAGAGCTGCTTAAAATAATGAAACAGCGGCTGCGGCTTGTCGGAAAGCGCCGCAATCGGCGCGTCGTAGCCCATCGCGCCGACGGGGTCGAGCCCGCTCTGCGCAATCGGCAGCACCGTCACCATGCGGTCTTCATACGTCCAGCCAAAGAGGCGCTGCTGCTCCGTCGGATCGGCGGCGGGCTTGCTCAGGCGCGTATACGGCTGTTCCTTAAGCTCGATGACCTGCTCCGGGAGCCACTGCTTCCAAGGGCCGTCGAGGTATTGATCCTTGATCTGCCGGTCTTCCAGCAGCGTTCCCGTCTCCATGTCGAGCAGCAGCATCTGGTTCGGGCCGAGCCGGCCGCGGCGCACGACCTCGGACGGCGGAATGTCCACGACGCCGCTTTCCGAGGCGAGCACCAGAAGATTGCCCTTGGTGAGCACCCAGCGCGCGGGGCGAAGGCCGTTTCTGTCCAGCACAGCGCCGATCTGCCGCCCGTTGGTAAAGCACATGGCGGCGGGGCCGTCCCATGGCGTCATGAGGCAGGCCGCATAGCGGAAGAACTCCCGCTGGTTTTCGTCCATGGTTGGGTCCTTTGACCACGGGCCGGGCATCATCATAAACAGCGCCTGCGGCAGAGATCTGCCCGCAACCACAAGAAACTCCAGCAAATTATCAAACTTGGTCGAGTCGCTGCCGTCCGTGTCCAGAATCGGCAGAATGTCCGCAAAGCGCTTGGCAAGCCGCCCGCCGTCCATCGCCGAGGACGCGGCGAGCACCGCGTGTTCGCAGCCCTTGAGCGTGTTGATTTCACCGTTGTGCGCAACCATGCGAAACGGCTGCGCGCGCTCCCAGTTGGGGAACGTGTTGGTTGAATAGCGCGAGTGCACCAGCGCGATGGCGGACACAAAGTCGGCGTCCAGCAGATCCGGATAAAAATCCGACACCTGCCACGCCTGCATCATGCCTTTGTAAACGATGGTCTTTTCCGAAAGACTCGGAACATATGCTTCGCGACCCTGCTCCTTCATTGCGCGCTCGATGCGCTTTCTTAGCACAAACAGGCGCACATCCGCGGGAAGGTCCGTTTCTTTCCAGCTAATGAACAGCTGCCTTACGCTTGGCGCGCTGGCCCATGCGCCCGCGCCGCAGGCGTGCAGGTTGGTCGGAACCGTCCGCCAGCCAAGCAGCGCAAACTGCTCTTGTTTTGCAATGGTTTCAATTGCCGCCTGAGCGGCCAGACAGTCCGCTTGGTCGAGCGGGAGAAAGAACATGCCGACGGCGTATTCACCTTCTTCGGGCAGCGCAAACGCCGTGACCTTACGGAAAAACGCGTCGGGAATCTGTACGAGCACGCCCGCGCCGTCGCCCGTATCCGGGTCGGAGCCCGTTCCGCCGCGATGCGCGAGGCGCTTGAGTATCTCGAGCGCATCTTCGATGATTTCGTGCGAACGCACGCCATCGGTATGCGCGATAAAGCCTGTTCCGCAGGCGTCGTGCTCAAATTCGGGACGCCAGAGCGGCGCGCCCGCCGAGCCAGCCGCCCGCCTGCGATTCGGAGCGACCGGAGAATCCGCGTTTTCGGTCTCTCGCTGTCGAAAGGTTGTCGAACATCTTTGCTGCAGTTCTTGCTGTTTCATCTTACTCCTGCCGGACTGCGCCGCCCCGGATCGGTCGGCCTGCGTCCATCTCTTCCCCAAGATTTTTTCGCGGTTTGCTTTCGCGGTTCCGCGCACCGTATCCCGCCTGCCCCTGCATCGGCTGCACGTTTTGCAGCTTTTCCTTCATTTCTTCGCTCCTGGGTATAAAAAACGATCCGAACCTCTGTGCCGCTCCCATATGGAAAGGGCTCGGGCTTCGGAACGTCATTGTTCCAGTTAAAAACTGCAAGATGGGGCAACTCATCTTGCAAAGTTTTATATATTATATCATCTAACCCCGATTTTGCAATCTAAATAATATATTTTTCAGGCTAAAAAAATTGCTGGGATTTGCGGTCGGATATCCCTGCCAACACGACGGGATTCCGGCGCGTTCAGCGCGACAAAAGCGCGTAGCACTCGGGCCGCCGATCGCGAAACAATCCCCAGTTGAGCCGGTCTTTGCGGATGCGCGCAAAATCATAGCGCGCGGTGAGCACGCCCTCGCCCGTCCTGTCCGCCTGTTCGAGGATCTCCCCCGTTTCGTCGGTGAAAAACGAAGAGCCATAGAAGATCAGCGCGCTTTCCTGCATGCCGTTTTCCGCCGAGGGGGCTACGCGCTCCTCGCCGACGCGGTTGGCCGCGGCGACGGGAATGATGTTTGCCGCCGCGTGTCCCTGCATGGCGAGCCGCCAGTGCGGCATGCTGTCGCAAGCGAGGATGGGCTCCGAGCCGATCGCGGTCGGATAGAGCAGGATGTCCGCGCCGAGCAGCGCCATCGCTCGCGCGGCCTCGGGAAACCACTGATCCCAGCAAATGCCGACGCCGACACGGCCAAATCTGGTTTCAAACACGCGAAAACCCGTATCCCCGGGCGAAAAATAGAACTTTTCCTGATAATAATGGTCGTCCGGAATATGCGTTTTGCGATAGATGCCGAGCAGTTCGCCGTCCGCGTCGATCACCGCGCAGGAATTATACAGGCGGTTTTCGTCCCGCTCGTAAAAGCTCACGGGAATCACCACGCCAAGCTCCGCCGCCAGCTGCCGCATCCGCAGCACCGCCGGATTGTTTGTCACCGGCAGCGCGAAGTCCAGAAAATCGTACCGCCGCTGCTGGCAGAAATACGGTCGCTCGAACAGCTCCGGCAGCAGCGCGATGTTCGCGCCTTTCTTCGCCGCCTCGCGCACGAGCGCTTCCGCGCGGGCGAGGTTTTCGGCGGGGTTTCCCGTCATCTTCATCTGAATCGCGGCAACGGTGGTTTCACTCATTGAATCGCTCCTTTCGGCGTCTGTCGGGCATTGCCCGTCATATTGTTTGCTCAAAGCAGCCCTTTCGGAATCTGCTGCGTGATGCAGTGGATATTGCCGCCACCGAGCAGGATGTCCCGCGCGAAGACCGGCACGATCCTCCGCCCCGGGCAGAGACGGCGCAGGATGTCGGCCGCGCGCGCGTCCGAGGCGGCGTTTTCGCCGCCGAACTGCGGCAAAAGAATTGCATCGTTGGTAAAATAAAAATTCACATAGCTCGCGGCGAGGCGCTCGCCGAGCTCCCGCGCGTCCTCCCCCGGCTCGAACACATAGTTCGCCATGTCCCGCTCGCTCACGCGCACCGGGCGGTCGGGAATCGGCAGCTTGTGCACGGCGAGCCTGCGTCCGCGCGCGTCCGTCTCACGCAAAAGATAGTCGTAATCCGCGCGGCTGAGCGGATACTGCGGGTCGGTCTCGTCGTCCGTCCAGGCGAGCACGACCTCGCCAGGCGCGATGAACGCGCAGACGTTGTCCACGTGCTCGTTCGTCTCGTCGTTGACGATTCCGCGCGGCAGCCAGAGCACCTTTTTTGCGCCGAGCCAGTCTTTCAGCTTTTGCTCGATCTGCGCCTTGGTGAGGTTCGGGTTTCGCCCCGCGCTGAGCAGGCAGGCCTCGGTAACAAGCAGCGTCCCCTCGCCGTCGGTGCAGATCGATCCGCCCTCCAGCACAAAGTCTCCCGCGTCGTAACAATCCGCGCCGAGCGCGCGGCAGAACGCCTCCGCCGCCGCGTCGTCCTTTGCCCAGTCCGCATAGAGCCCGTCGCATTCGCCGCCCCAGGCGTTGAAGCGCCAGCTCACGCCGCGCACCTCGCGCCCGTTGGTCACAAACGTCGGCCCGATGTCCCGCGCCCAGGCGTCGTCGGTCGGAATCTCCAGCACCGTCGCAAACGCGTCCGCCCTTTTACGCGCTTCTTCGATATGCGCCGCGTCCGCGAGCAAAAATACCCGCTCGCTTTGGCTCGCCGCGCGCATGACCGCGCAAAACGCATCCTGTGCGGCGGTCGGGTCCTTGCCCCAGCTGCCGGGGCGGACGGGCCAGACCAACAGCACGCCGTCCTGCGGCGAAAACTCGGCGGGCATGAAAAAGCCTTCGGCCGCGGGTGTCCCGCTTCGGCGCGCCATCAGGAGAGCCTTCCTTTAAAATCTTCGTAGCCAAACGTTCTGACCAGCTCGCACTCGCCGCTTTCGCGCAGCAGCGCGATGGCGGGCAGCGGCATGCCGTTGAAAGTGTTCGTCTTGACCATGGAGTAAATTGCCATGTCGCCAAACGAGAGCCGATCGCCGATTGCCGGCATGTGATCGAAGCTGTAGTCGCCGATTACGTCCCCCGCGAGGCATGTGCGCGCGGCAAGGCGGCAGGTGACCGCTTTTTCGCCCGGATCGCCCGCGCCGGAAAGCGGCGGGCGGTAGGGCATCTCCAGCACGTCCGGCATGTGGCAGGCGGCGGACGCGTCCAGAATCAAAATCGGCATGCCGTTGTCCACGACGTCCAGCACGGTTGTATCCAGCCAGCCCGCGTCGAGCGCGACCGCCTCGCCGGGCTCGAGATATACCTGCAGACCGTACTTCGCGCGGATGTAATACAGCAGCTCATCCAGCGCGTACATATCGTAGTCGGGTTTGGTGATGTGGTGCCCGCCGCCGAGGTTGAGCCACTTCATGCGCGGCAGAAATTCGCCGAATTCCCGCTCGAACGCCTCAAACGTCTTCACGAGGTCGTCGCTGTTCTGCTCGCAGAGCGTGTGAAAATGCAGCCCCTCCACGCCGTCCAGCAGCTCGGGACGGAAGTTTTCGCGCGTGACGCCGAGGCGCGAAAACGGCGCGCAGGGGTCATAGATCGCGTGGCCTTCCTGCGTGCTGCAGGCGGGGTTGACGCGGATGCCGATGCTTGCGCCGCTTGGCTGCCAGACGGCGCGGTGCGCCTCCAGCTGGGAAAAGGAGTTGAAGATCACATGGTCGCACATGGTCACAAGCTCGCGCAGCTCTTCTTTCGTATACGCGGGCGAAAACACATGGTTCTCTTTGCCCGTCCCCTCGTGCGCAAGCCGCGCTTCGATATTATTTTCGTCCGCCTGACCTTTGCTTTGTTCTGCAATCATTTTCCCGTGCACTAAGCACGCTTCGATATTATTTTCGTCTGCCTGACCTTTGCTTTTTTCTGCAATCATTTTCTCGTGCGCAAGCCGCGCTTCATAAAGCCCGCTCGCCGACGCGCCGGAGAGGTATTTTGCGATGAGCGGATAGACGAAAAACATCGAAAACGCCTTCTGCGCAAGCAGGATCTTACAGCACGTGCGCTTTTGCACCCCGGCGAGGATCTCCAGATTGTGCCGCAGCGCCGCTTCGCTTACGAGGAAGCACGGTGTTGGCAGCTCGTCCCTGCGCATTTAATTACTCCACCGTTTCGGGATGCTCTTCCACTACCCAGGGCAGGCCCCATTTGTTGAGCATGTCCATGTATGGGTCGGGATCGAACTCGTCCGTCGTAAACACGCCGGGCTTGCGCCAAGCGCCTTCCAGCACCAGCGCGGCGCCGATCATCGCGGGCACGCCCGTGGTATAGCTGATGGCCTGGCTGCCCAGCTCGCGATAGCACGCCTCGTGGTCGCAGACGTTGTAGATGAATATGGTTTTCGCCTTGCCGTCCTTGACGCCGCCGATCACGCAGCCGATGTTCGTCTTGCCCTTGGTGCGCGGGCCGAGCGACGCGGGATCCGGCAGCAGCGCCTTGAGAAACTGAATCGGCACAATCTTCTGTCCCTGAAAGTCGATCGGCACGGTGGACAGCATACCGACGTTTTCGAGGCACTTCATATGCGTCAGATAGCTCTGCCCGAACGTCATGAAAAACCGAATCCGCTTGATCTCGGGATAGTGCTTGCCGAGCGCCTCGATCTCCTCGTGGTGCAGCAGGTACATGTCCTTTTTGCCGACCTCGGGAAAATCGTATTCGCGCTTGATGCTCATGGCGGGGATTTCGACCCATTTGCCGTTTTCCCAGTAGCTGCCCGGCGCGGAGACCTCGCGCAGGTTGATCTCGGGGTTGAAGTTCGTCGCAAACGCATAGCCGTGGTCGCCGCCGTTGCAGTCGAGGATGTCCACGGTGTCGATCCGGTCGAAATAGTGCTTCTTTGCATACGAAACAAACACGCTGGTCACGCCCGGGTCAAAGCCCGTGCCGAGCAGCGCGGTCAGCCCCGCGTCCTCAAACTTCTTTTGATATGCCCACTGCCAGCTGTAATCGAACAGTGCGGAGAAGCCTTCCTCTTTGACGCGCTTGTCGTAGATGGCGCGCCAGGCGGGGTCTTCCGTGTTCTCCGGCTCGTAGTTCGCGGTGTCGATGTAGTGCACGCCGCAGCTCAGGCACGCCTCCATGATGGTCAGATCCTGATATGGCAGGGCGACGTTGAGCACCGCGTACGGCTGCACGCGGCGGATGAGCGCGACGACCTCCTGCACGCTGTCCGCGTCCACCTGCGCGGTGGACAGCACGGTGTCCGTCTTCCCCGCAAGAGTGCGCACCAGCGCGTCGCACTTTTCCACCGTGCGGCTGGCCAGCACGAGCTCCGGGAACATCCCGCTGTTTTGGCAGCATTTCTGAATCGCGACGGAGGCGACGCCCCCGCAGCCGATGACAAGCAATTTCCGGTTCATGAATTTTCTTCCTCCTCCAGTAAATCTTCCACATACCGCGGCAGCATAAACGCGCCGACGTGCAGGTTTGCCGTGTAGTACCAGGTCTTGATGCCCCGCTCCTCCCAGCGCTTCTTGTCGAAGTGCTCGAGCGGGTGATATTTCTTGGACGCGAACCCAAAGAGCCAGTAGCCTGCGGGACAGGTCGGAATATGCGCCTGATACACGCGGCTGATCGGGAAACTCCGGTACGCCTTCTTATGCATGGCGCGGCAGGGATCCTCATCCTCGTCAAAAAACGGACTGCCGTGCTGATACACCATGATGCCGTCGTCGTGCAGCGCCTTGAAGCAGCTGCCGTAAAACTCCTTGGTAAAGAGTCCTGCCGTGTGTCCGAGCGGGTCGGTCGCGTCGTTGATGATCAGGTCGTAGTCGTCCTGACGCGAGCGCAGAAAGCGCAGCCCGTCCTGATAATAGATCTTTACGCGCGGGTCGTCGAGGCCGCAGGCGTTTGCGGGAAAATATTTGCGGCAGACGTCCACGAACAGCTTGTCCTGCTCGACCACGTCGATGGACTCGATCTCCTCGTAGTGCGTCAGCTCACGCGCGACGCCGCCGTCCCCGCCGCCGATGACCAGCACGCGCTTCACGTTCGGGTGCACCGCCATCGGCACATGCACGATCATCTCGTCGTAGGTAAACTCGTCCTTTTCCGAGAAGATCACGCTGCCGTCCGACGCGAGGAATCGCCCGAACTCGGGGGAATCGAACACGTCGATGCGCTGATAGTCGCTCTCCCCGCTGAAAAGCTGTTTATCGACCCGAATGGAAAGCTGCACATTCTGGGTGTGCATGTCGTTAAACCAGAATTCCATTGATTCAGCACCCCCTTTTTTCTGAAAAAGGCGGTCGCACAGTTCTTG
>CAYLIG010000003.1:211992-261861 GCA_964383635.1 uncultured Christensenella sp.
CCCCTTTTTTCTGAAAAAGGCGGTCGCACAGTTCTTGTTTGCATGTCGTTCAGCCAGAATTCCATGCGTCAGACGCCCCCTTTCAGCACATTGAGATATTTGATGTCCGGGTCTTCCGGGCCCTGCATACTGCTGCCCTTGTCCTGCGCGTAGCGCACGTAGTCCACAATCTCTTTGGTGATCACCTCGCCCGGCGCGAGGATCGGAATCCCCGGCGGATAGCACATCACAAACTCGCTGCAGATGCGGCCGACGGTGTCGCGGATGGGCAGAGACTCCTTTTCGGCGTAGAACGCCGCCTGCGGGGTCGCCGCAACGATCGGGGAGATGTACTCGGCGAGAAACAGTTCGCTCGGCTCCTTGGAGTAGAGCCGCTTAATATCCGCCAGCGCGCCGACGAGCCGCTCGATGTCCTGCAGCCGATCACCGATGGAGATGTAGGCGAGGATGTTGCTGATGTCTCCGAACTCGATCTGGATGTCGTATTCGTCCCGAAGCAGGTCGTATACCTCGATGCCCGCAAGACCGATATCCCGCGTGTAGACCGAAAGCTTTGTCACGTCGAAATCGAACACGCTGTTGCCGTTGATGATTTCGCGGCCGTAGGCATAGTAGCCGCCGACCTCGTTGATTTCCTCGCGCGCGTACTGCGCCATCTGCGCAACCTTTTCAAACGATTTTTCGCCCCGCAGCGCGAGGTTTCTACGCGAGATGTCGAGGCTGCTCATGAGCAGATACGACGCGCTCGTCGTCTGCGTGAGGTTGATGATCTGGTCGACATGCCGCGCGTTGACGTTCGGCCCAAGCAGCAAAAGCGAGCTCTGCGTCAGGCTCCCGCCGGATTTATGCATGGACACCGCCGCCATATCCGCACCGGCTGCCATGGCGCTCAGCGGCAGGCTGTCGTTGAAATAGAGGTGCGTGCCGTGCGCTTCGTCCACCAGCGCCACCATGCCGTGTTCGTGCGCAAGCCGCACGATGTCCGCAAGCCTGGAGCAGACGCCGTAATACGTCGGGTTGTTGACGAGCACCGCCACCGCGTCCGGGTTTTCCTCCACCGCGTGGCAAACGTCCTCAAACTCCATGCCCAGCGGGATGCCGAGCTTCGGCTCCACGCGCGGGTCGACATAGACCGGCACCGCACCGCAGAGCACGAGCGCGTTAATCGCGCTCTTGTGCACGTTTCGCGGGAGGATGATCTTGTCCCCGCTCTTGCAGACGGAGAGGATCATGCTCTGCACGCTCGAGGTCGTGCCGCCGACCATCAGAAACGCATGCGCCGCGCCGAACGCGTCCGCCGCGAGCTCCTCCGCCGCCTTGATCACCGAGACAGGATGGCAGAGGTTGTCGAGCGGCTTCATCGAGTTCACGTCGATACCGACGCATTTTTCGCCCAGCAGTTCGACGAGCTCGGGGTTGCCGCGCCCGCGCTTATGGCCCGGCACGTCAAACGGGACTACCCGCTGCTTTCGAAACCGGTTGAGCGCCTCGTAGATCGGCGCTTTTTTCTGCTCGCTGAGATTCATTCCCGTTCCTTCCCCGTCGTCCGCCTGAATCGCTCCCGAATACATAAAAACAGGCGGTATATAACGATACCACCTGTTTGTCGCTGGTTGTGTTCCGTTTTCCGGCGCGTCTCATGCGTTGAACGACGCGATTGGGCAGAACCATGGCCTTGACCGTTTCATCAGAGCGTTGTAGAGCAAGGATGCTGTCGCTACTCTTATTGACCGTTTCACAAGTGGTGTGCCGTGCAGGCACTGGTTATGAAGTAACCAACTTATAAAATTTGAGTCTTCAAACTCAATCAATAATGTGACGCTTCTCGTCACGCGCGGCAGTGGCCAGCCCTGTCCGATGGGCATTTTTAATCGGCCTTGGCAGCAAAGCGATCCTGTTTCGCTTCGTGCTTTTTTATATTAACATATGCGCCGGATTTGTCAAATAAAACTTATTTGATTTTGCGCTTCGCGCCTTTAAAACGCAGCTTGAAACCTGACATGCTTTTGTCAGCCATTGTGATAAAATAAGCGCAGTAAAGCAGTGGAGGTCTATATGAGCAAGTATCAAACGCTATGGGAATATATCGGCAGCAGCGGGCAGGATTCCTTTCAACTCACATTTGACGAAATTCATCAAATCGCGGGAATCGAAATCGATCACGCCTTCCTCACCTATAAAAAAGAACTGTCAGCCTTCGGCTATCAGGTCGGCAAAATTTCTCTCAAGCAGCAGACTGTACAGTTTCTCAAAATCGAATCTTAATTTACATTCGACATCCAATCAACTCGCGCGCTCGGGCTTTATTGTTTTATGTGCCTGCCCTTCCGGCAGCGAAATTTCGCCGCAGAAATTGGTCAGCATCATGCGCTTGACGTCCGCGGGCGTCTTTGCGTGCGCCAGCACCCACATGAGCTTCGTCACCGCGCATTCGCTGGTCATGTCGTAGGCCTGCAGAATGCCGAGCTCCAGCGCGAGCCGTCCCGTTTCGTAGACCGTCGGGTCGGATGGCTCATAGCGGCACTGCGTTGTCAACAGCACCGCAACCTCCGCATCCAGCAGCTTTTGTATCCCCTCGAGCAGGTTGCGCCTCAGGCAATGCAGCCCGCCTAGGCCGAAGCCTTCGATCACCACGCCGCGGTAGCCGAGGCGAGCGATGTCGTCGAACACCTCCGGCCGCGTGCCGGGAATCAGCTTGAGCAGGAACACGCCCGGTTCAATCTCGTCGTCCAGCTCCGGCGCGCCTTTCGGCTTCTCCGGCGGCGCGATCAAACGCACGCGCCCCGCGCGGACAACGCCGACCGGCGGGCGGTTGATGCTCTCAAACGCGTTCTGGCTCGTCGTTCGCACCTTCGCCACGCGGCAGCCGAGCAGGATCTTATGATCGAACACCACAAATACGCCTTTCAGTCCGCTTCCAGCGGTCACGAGCGCCTGCCGCAGGTTCAGCTTCGCGTCCGTGTGCGGGTGCCCGATTGGCAGCTGCGAGCCGGTGATGACCACGGGCTTGTCTGCGTTTTTCAGCATGAACGAGAGCATGGACGCGGTATATGCCATCGTGTCCGTGCCGTGCAGCACGACGATGCCGTCGTAGCGCGGCAAACAGGCGTATACCTCCCGCGCGATGTCGCGCCACTCCTCCGGCTGGATGTTCGAACTGTCAAGGTTGAAAATCGTCTTCGTCTCGAGATGCCAGCGCTTCTCTGCGCCCGGCGCGTAGCCAAGGATATCGTCCGCGGACAGCGTGGGAATCAACCCGTCCTTTGTCTGTGTGCAGGCGATCGTACCGCCGGTTGACAGGATCATCAGCTTTTTCATACTCGCTCCCATATAAAAAAGATTCGATCGATTTCTTTTTGTGTCTTTTTTTCCGCCCCGAAGACAGGGCTTCGAGGCAGTATCAACTTAACACAGTTCTTCCCGCTTTTCCATAGCGCGTCGATAATATAACATTTCCGCCCGCCAGCCGCGCCGCCGCAAACGGATATATTCGTTTTATGTTTGTTTTCGGCGCGCTTTCCTGTATAATATGTAACTGTAATTATCTATTTTTGTAATACGCTATCGGCGCCGCATCGCCCCCCTGACTATTACAATCAGCAAGGAGAAGCATGATGGAACGAATCTGTATAGCGGCCGACAGCACCTTCGATATGACGCTCGAAATGGTGCAACAATACGGCATTGAAGTCAGCGCGTCTTATGTCCGCATGGGTGAAACGGATTATCTGGACTATCCAGACCTCCCGCAGAGCGAACTGTTCGACTACTTTCAGCGCACGCGAAAGCTGCCGCAGACCGCCGCGGCAAACCCCAACGATTACGACCAGTTTTTCCGGCACTGTCTGGAGGAGCACGACGCGGTGATCCATATCGCCAAGAGTTCCGGCATGTCCAGCTGTTATGATAACGCCGTGATCGCCGCAAGCGAACTGGAAAACGTATATGTCGTCGATTCCAAATCCATCTCCAGCGGCAGCGCGCTGCTTGCCATGGAGGCTTCCCGGCAGAAGGACGCCATGTCCGCAAAGGATCTGGCGGATTATCTGACGCTCTATCGCGACAGGATCATCGGCAACTTCATCATCGAGACGCTGCAATATCTCCACGAGGGCGGGCGCTGCTCCACGCTGGCCTACCTTGGCGCGAGCACGCTGCAGATTCGTCAGAGCATCAACATTCGCGACGGCAAGCTCGTCGTCGGCAAAAAATACATGGGAACCTACAAACACGCCCTGCGGGACTATATCGCGGCGGCGCTGGCGCAGCACGAGCAAATGCAGCCAGAGACGGTCATGATCTCGCATGCGATTCAGGACGAAGCGCTGCTGAGCAGTCTGATTGCGCAGATCGACGCGCTGCACTATTTCGAGCGGATTATCCCGCTCTCCGTCTGCGCCGCGGTGGCCTGCCACGGCGGGCCGAATGCGTTCGGGCTGTTCTTCGTGAAAAAGTAATTCTAAAAAACACGGCCTTGTCGGCTGAATGATTTGACTCCGGGAGCTTTATTTTGAAGAAACACGTTGTAAAGAAGCACTTCGCCGGCAGACACTGCTTTGTCTGCGGCGTCAACAATCCCTTTGGTCTGCACACGGATTTTTACGAGCTGGAGGACGGCACCCTCGCGGCACGCGTCACCCCCGGCGAAAATCACCAGAGTTACCCCGGCCGCGTGCACGGCGGCGTAAGCACCGCCCTGCTGGACGAAACCATCGGCAGAGCCATCAACGTGATCGAGCCGGACGCATGGGCGGTCACCGTGGAGATTGCGACGCGATTTAAAAAACCGGTGCCGTACGACGTTGAACTGACCGTCACCGGACGCGTGGTTGAAAACAACCGCCGCATTTTCACGGGCGAGGGCGAGATTCTTCTGCCGGACGGCACCGTTGCCGTAACCGCAAGCGCGAAGTATCTGAAGATGAAGCTAAGCGACATCTCGGACTTCGAAGCCAACGGCGAAACCTGGGAAACGTATCATTACGACAGCGATCCGGACGAAATCGAGCTCCCGGACGCGTGATGGTCTCTCGATAAAAATCAGTAGCCTTTCTGCATATCGATGACGCTGCCGTCGATGGCGTTGACGGCAAACACGATATGGTCCGATCCCTTTTTGTCGGGATGTCCGTTTGTCGAGCTCATACCGTAAAACAACCACGCGGGCACATAGAGCCCCGTCCTTTCGTCCGTACCGACGTCCCGGATGCGAAGCAGCGAGAGCTCGACGCGATCCACACGGACGTCGATTTCTCGTTCATGTCCTTCAAACGTCGTTTTGGATTCATATGTTTCCACCACCATCGTCTCAAAAATCTCGGCGGCCTGCGCAAACGGCATGGCGGTCGCGGCGGCGTTTACGATTTCGGTCATCTTTGTAGGCGAAGCCCAGCCGATGCTGCTAAAGCCTTCGTCGTCTATCGTAATCGAAATAATCTCATAGCTCCAGGGCGTGTTCGTCCCTTTATATGCCGTTGTCTCATAGTTCAGCGCGATGGGAATCCCGGCAACCGTTCTGACAAAATCGAACTGATACCCGATGTTGTTGTCGCATTCGACCTGATACGCTTTGCCGAGCGCCACATCCTTGAGTCCGACCATTTCAAAAAACGAATCGCAGAGCCCCATGGCTTCGTCCCATGTCGTGTTCATTCCGTCAATCGACGAGTGTTCGGCGATTTCCGTCGCCGTCATCCCCTGATCCGAAAATTTGTAGCCCGCGTTGTAGGAGAAAAAGCCCTGCGAATGCTCGTCCGCCTCGACCGGCGTTGCGATGAATAGATTCGCCCGCTCGATGTTCACGTTCAGCTCAAGCGTCTGCTCTATGTTGCCGTTGTCGTCCCATACGCCGGGCAGCATTGTGCCGTCCGAAACGACGTCCGGCGAGGCCGTTTCCGGCGCGTTTGGAATCTGCGCTTCCAGCCGTTCGATCTCCTCTCGCAGTTCGTCGTCGTCGAGCAGCGTCATCGTTTCCGACGTGCCCGCTACGATATAGCTTTCATACAGCGCAATCGTATCCCGAAGCTGCTGCTTTGTGATCTTGGCCGCGCCATAGCTTTCCACCACGATCGGCTGCTCGCCCGTGAAAAAATATGCAAACGCCTTGCTGGCCAGTTCCTGCGTAAAGCCCACCGCGGATACGCGCGCAATCGGCAGCCGCAAGGACGCCGGATAGCGCACCGGCGCGTCCGCCTCGACGGTCAGCCTGCCCTCCGCCGCGGTCGTGGAAAAGTCGTAGTGTTCTTCCGCCATCTCGATTTCGGGCGCCTGCGGCGCCGTATCCGCCGATTCCGCGGCGGACGGCGCCATCGCCAGCTCCACCATTCGCTCCGCGTCCGACGGAACGACAACGATCTCTTCCTCCGTCCGGCAGGCCGCGAGCGAAAGCAGCATTATCGCCGCCAGTAACATCAGAATCGTTTTTTTCATTTCATTTGTACCCCTTTCATCTTGTAAGGGTATTATTTCATCGCCGCGGATCAAAGTCGTATCCAAACCGTTATCATTTTGTTATCATTCGACGCCGCCCGTCCCAAATTCGATACTGACGGTCGTCCCCCGCCCAAGAACGCTTTCAATCGCCAGCCGCGCGCCGTGCGCCTCCGCAATTTTTTTCACGAGCGCAAGTCCAAGTCCCGCGCCGCCGTGCTTTTTGCTGCGGGAGCGATCCGCCATGTAAAACGGCTCCGTCACGCGGGACAGATCCTCCGGCGAAATCCCCGCGCCGTGGTCGGCAACCTCGATTGTCCGATCGCGGGCGGTGAGCGTTATCGTCTGTCCGTCCGCGCTCGCTTTCATCGCGTTCATCACGAGATTTGTCAGCGCGGAGCGCATCAGGTCAAAATCCATCGGCAGCGTATCGATGCCGCAATCGAGCGCCAGCGTCATGCCCCGCTCGCCGAGCGCGTCCGCGGTCGTCTCCGCCACCGCGCCGAGCAGCTTTGAAACGCGCTCCGGCCGCGTGACAATCTTACTTTGCATCAGCGCCAGCGTCATCAGCTTTCCGGAGAGCTGTTCCAGCCATTTCCCCTGGTCGTAAATCCGCTCCAGCGATTGATTCAGCGTATCCGGCGGTACCTTTCTACTAAGCAGCGTTTCGCAGCGGAGCAGGATGGACGTAACGGGTGTTTTCAGCTCGTGGGAAAGATCGTTGATAAACATCTGCTGCCGATCCGACTTGTCCCGCAGCGCGTCCATATTCGCCTCGATCGCGTCCGCCATGCTGTTGAAATCGCCCGCGAGTTCGGAGAGTTCATCCCTGCCTTTTACGCCGATTCGGTTTTCATAGTTTCCGCGCGCAAGTTCCGCCGCCCCCGCCCGGAGACGGTCGATCGGCCTCATGGCGCGGTATACGATCAGCCACATGGCAAGCGCACCGGCGGCCGTAACGATCAGCCCTGCCAGCAGGCATTTGACGGTAAGCGCGCGAATGCCGCCGGTTACGGCCGATATGTCCCGCGCAAGCGAAATATCATATTGCTCCGACTGCACGCAAAGAACGGCATGCGCGATAAAATAGTCCGTCCCGGCGACGCGTACGGTTCTGTACTGAATCGTCAGATCCCCCCGGGCCGATTCGGACACGCCTTTTTGAAATAGTTTTTCAATATCGAATCCTACGTTGTTGCAGATATAGTCGTCCCTAAGCCGCAGTGTAAATTCATCAAATCCATCAACAGAGCGAAACGCGCTGACGAGCAGGCTGCGCTTTACGGCGGATTGAGACGGCAAATCCGTGTCCAGCGCGCGTGTAAAAGCGTCGTAAAAGGCGCGATAGTCCGAAAGCCCCGCCTCGGACACATCCCGCAGCTCGCCGCTTTGCACAAAGGCAAGGATCAGCGCGCAGCAGACCGCGACCGCGATAGCGATCAGCGCAATTGAAAACGCCGTCAGCTTCGTTCGCAGCTTCATCGTTCAGTCCTCCAGCCGGTAACCGACCTTGGATACGGATTGTATCGCGGTTTCCAGCCCCAGTTTTTTTCGCAGATGCGCAATGTGGATGTCCACCGTCCGCGTTCCGCCGGCAAAGTCGATCCCCCAGAGCTCGTTGAGCAGCCGTTCACGCGGAAGGGTGCAGTTTTTATACTTCACGAGCATCGCCAGCAGATCGAATTCCAGCGGCTGGAGCGCGACGGGCTCGCCGCGCTTTGTCACCGTGCGCTGCCGGGTGTCGATCGTGATCTCCCGATAGCGCAACACCTTGTTCAGCTTTCCCGTTCGATCCAATATTTTCTCAATGCGCACGAGCAGCTCCAGCATTTCAAACGGCTTGACGATGTAATCCTCCGCGCCGCCGCGCAGGCCTTTGACGCGGGACGGCACATCCGCGCGGGCGGTCAGGTAGAGCGCGGGTATGTTGTATCGCTGCACATGCTCCATCAGCGCGAACCCGTCCAGCCCGGGCAGCTGGATATCCAGCAGCGCGAGATCGAAGGAATGGTCGCCCGTCAGGTGTTCCGCGGCGGCAAGCCCGTCGTCTATAACGAGGCTGTCGTAACCGGACAGCTCGAGATTCAGCGCGATGCTCTCGGCAATGTCCCCGTCGTCCTCCACAATCAGAATCCGGTTCTTCGGCACTTCACCCTCTCCTTTTGCGCAAACTACAGCTCTATTGTACCGGCCTCTTTGGTAAAGCGAAAGTCCGCAACGCCTTCATATTGTTATCTTTTTGTTATCATTTGGCGGCGCGGCAGCGTCTTTGAATCGCCCAGTAAAAAAGAATACTTATTAAAATCTCCCGGCAGCCCTTTTATTCGGGGGTGCTTTCTATTATAATATAAGCAATCGAAGTTTGTTCGATTCACTTTTCTTTGGGCGCACTTTTTGCCTCGCATGCAACGCAACTGTACAACCGAACAGAACCGAAATCTGAAAGGAGCACCAGCTTATGAAGGGAAATCCTAAACTGATCGAAACGCTGAATTCACTGCTTGCCGACGAGCTGACCGCGATCAACCAGTATATCGTGCACGCCGAAATGTGCGAGGACTGGGGTTACGGCAAGCTGCACAAGCACTTTGAAAAACGCTCCATCGACGAGATGAAGCACGCCGAAAAGCTGATCGGCCGCATTCTCTTCCTCGAGGGCATCCCCATCGTGACCAACTTGAAAAAGATTCACATCGGCGCGGAAGTTCCCAAGCAGATGGAAAACGACCGCCTTTCGGAAGTCGACGCGATCAAAGCCTACAACGACGCCATCGTACTGGCGGGCGAGGTGCTGGATTACGCCACGCGCGAGATTCTCGTTCAGATTCTCAACGACGAGGACCGCCACATGGACGAGATTGAGGAACTGCAGGCGCAGATCGACCAGATGACGCTGCCCATCTTCCTCAGCATGCAGGTTGGCTGAACCGACAGCCAAAGACAGATAAAACCCGCTTTACGTTCATTCGTAAGGCGGGTTGTTTTTTGAGTTTATGTAGGGGGGATTCGCTGTCTTCAGCCGCCCTCCTGCACCAGGCGCACCCAGAGCGTCATGACCGCTTCGCAGATGCCGGCAATCTCCGGCCTGAGCTGCCAGAGCGGAATCTGCCGCGGTCTTTTTTTTCCATGAAGGAAGCGATCCTCCCTGATCATCAGGTCGGCAAACGAGGTAATGCCCGGCAGCAGGTGCGCCTCCGTAACCGCGACTCCGTTTTCCAAAAGCCGCAGCGTCCAGCCGCAAGCGCCTTTTTCCCCGATGCCGAAAACGCCGCCGAACCCCTCCGCTTTCTGCTCATATTCCTCCAGCTGCATGAGCGGCTGGCGCAGAAAAGAGGTTTGATAGGACGATCCGTGCCATTCGATGAGCTGGATGCCGCGCCGCTCGGAAAGCAGTCCGATTGCCAGCGCGCCGCCGTCGTCTCTGCGGATGTAGAGCGTGCGCACGGGCAGCCTCCCGTTTTGCGCCAGCTCTTCGATCAGCCGATCCCGTTTGTCCCACGCGGCGGCAAGCTCCTGCTTCGTCATTTAAAACCTCTCCTTTTTCATACATCCTGCTCAAAGTATACACACGTTCCGCGCGTGGAACAAGCCCTTCAACCGAATGCCGTCGCATTCCGTGTCTGTTATTCGCGGCCAAAAAAGGATATACTGTGTTTATCGGCACGCTTCACTTTTCTTTTCTCGCCCGCCCGACCAAAGGAGGTCTCGCCATGAATGCAAAACTGAAATCTACGCTGACCAAAATTTTCGCCCTCGGCGGAACCATATTGCTTTGGGGACCGATCCTGTTTATGTTTCTCACGTCCATCGTCGGCAGCATCATGAGTCAGGAGTTTCTGTTCGACTATCTCATGCTGGCGGAAGTATTCTTCATCGTCGCGCCCGGTCTCGCGCTTCTGATTCTGGCGAGCATATTTGCGCGCACATTTGTCAAATGGTTTGCCTGGGGCACCGGCGCCATTCTGGCCACCCTTGCGGGCGGGCAGCTCCTCGCGGTTGCGAGCGGAATCGCCTCCGGCGCGCATGCGCCAAGCGGATTTGCGTTCGCCGTCATCATCGCGGCCATCGTCGACTTCAATCTGCTCATCATCGCGCTGGCCGTTCTCGGCATCGTGCTGGTGCGGCGCGTATTTTCCAAAAAACCGGCCGTACTCGCCGAAAAAAACGACGGCGGCGCAATGCCGGACTGAACCGCACATCCAAAGTTTCAGGCGGAAGGCACAACAGCCTCCCGCTTTTTGTTTGGTGCGGCGTTGTGTGACCTCGTCTCTCGACGTATCGCGGCGTAAATGCTATCATACAGTCAGATCGCAGGAAGTGCGAAAAAAGGAGATGCTCCGAAATGGAACCGCAACATCAAAACATCGTCTATCTCGCGGGCGGGTGCTTCTGGGGCATGGAAAAGCTCATGCAGTCCATCCCCGGCGTAATCGACGCGACAAGCGGATACGCCAACGGCACGGGCGAACAGGACGCGGACTATAAAACGGTATGCACCGGAAAAACCGGCTTTCGTGAAACCGTCCGCGTAACCTACGACCCCGCGCGCGTCAGCCTCGACCAGCTGCTGTTTGCATATTTCGAGGTGGTCGACCCCACCGCCGTCAACAAACAGGGGCACGACGTCGGCACGCAGTATCAAGCGGGCATCTATTATGCCGACGCCGAAACGCAAAAAACCGTGGAGCGCGTCGCCGCCATCGAGCGTGAGCGTACCCCCGGCTTCGCGGTGGAAATCGGCCCGCTGGTCAATTTCTATCCCGCCGAAGACTATCATCAGGACTATCTGGACAAAAACCCCGGCGGCTACTGCCACATCCCGTTTGCGAAGATTGCGCAGCTTTCCAAGGGCAGAATCGACGCGGGACGGTATGCCAGGCCGGACGACAAAGACATCCGCAGCGCGCTTACGTCCGAGCAGTTCGCCGTCACGCAGCAGAGCGCGACCGAACGCCCCTATACGAGCGAATACTACGGCAGCACGCGGCGCGGGCTGTATGTGGACGTCGTCACCGGCGAGCCGCTCTTCACCTCGGAGGAGATGTACCGCTCCTCCTGCGGCTGGCCTTCGTTTACGAGGCCGGTCGAACCCTCGGTCGTCGTGGAACGCACGGACGGCAGCCACGGCATGCGCCGTACAGAGGTGCGCTCCCGCGCGGGAAATTCGCATCTGGGGCACGTGTTCACCGGCGATCCCGAGTCGCCAAACGGCGTTCGATACTGCATCAACGGCGCGTCGCTTCGGTTTGTTCCCTATGAGGAACTGGACGAAAAAGGGTACGGCTATCTGAAAGAGAAGTTCGTATAGTCGGCATCTGCGGCCATATCCGCAAAACACGAGCAAAAAGCGCGGAATTGTGCTATACTGCCAATGCGCGCTTTTTGTGTGCGCGTAATTCTTTCAACCGCATCCCGGAGTAACGTCCTATGATCTATCTCGACAACAGCGCGACCACGCGCGTCCTGCCCGAAGCGGCGGACGCGGCTTACCGCGCCATGACCGAGCAGTTTTATAACCCCGCCAGCGCGTATCAGCCCGCCGTCGCCGCCGAAAAGGCGGTCGAAGCAGCGCGCGCCCGGCTCGCCGCCGCGCTCGGCTGCGGCGCGGACGAGGTGCTCTATACCTCCGGCGGCACGGAGTCCAACAACATGGCGCTCTTCGGCGCGCTCAAGCCCATGCGCGGCAAAAAGCGCATCTTCACGGATCTTGGCGAGCATCCGTCCGTCTACGAGGCGTTTCGTTCGCTCGAGGGCGCGCCGGATGTGCAGGTCGTCTTCGTCGGCCTCAATCAGGACGGAACGGTAAATCTGGCCGAGCTTGAAGACGCGCTCACGCCGGATACGTCGTTCGTGTCCGTCATGCACGTCAACAACGAAGTCGGCGCGGTCAACGACCTAAACGCCGTCGCCGCGCTGCTGAAACTCGCCGCCCCGGACGCGCTGCTGCATTCGGACGGCGTGCAGGCGTTTTGCAAGCTCCCGTTTTCGCGCCCGCCCGTCGACTTTTACAGCGTCAGCGCGCATAAGTTTCATGCGCCAAAGGGCGTCGGAGCGTTGTTTGTCAGAAACGGCGTGAAATTCTCCGGCGGACAGATCGGCGGCGGTCAGGAGCGAAACCTCCGCTCCGGCACGACCAACGTACCGGGCATCCTCGGCCTCGACGCGGCGCTCGTCGTCTACCGCGAGCGGCAGAGCGAATGGATTTCACACATGCGCGCCTGCAAGATGCGGCTGCATGAACAGCTCTCGTCGATTCCGGACGCGCTCGTCAACGGCCCCGCGCCGGAACAGGGCGCGCCGCATATCCTCAATATGTCCTTCCCCGGCGTGCGCGGCGAGGTGCTGGTCAACGCGCTCTCCGTCAAGGGTGTGTTCGTCTCGACCGGCAGCGC
The DNA here is from genome assembly GCA_964383635.1 of uncultured Christensenella sp. Lineage (GTDB taxonomy): Bacteria > Bacillota > Clostridia > Christensenellales > CAG-138 > UBA7703. Next base: position 224,814 of record CAYLIG010000003.1, read on the forward strand.
CTGCTCGACGCACAAGAAGGGCCAGAACCGCATCCTCGCGGCAATGGGCATCACCGGCGCGCGCGCGGAGGGCGCGCTGCGCTTCAGCCTTTGTCCGTTCAACACGCCCGAAGAGATGGACGAGGCGGCGGACATTCTGCGCGAACAGGTCGCGTTTTTGCGCCGTTTCCAGCGCAGGTAACGCATAATAAAGCAATCATATTCAGCGCAATATCAAATAATTCAACCGATATACTGTGTCTTACCCGTTTGGGGCGCAATAAAAATTCAACCGATGGAGGTTCGAATGGAACCCGTACTGCTCGTCCGCTATGCGGAAATTCACCTCAAGGGGCTGAACCGCCCTTATTTTGAGCGCAGCCTCATGAAGCGCATCTCCCTCGCCCTTTCCCCGCTGCCCGTAAAAGTCGTGCGCGAGCAGGGGCGCGTGTTCGTCTTCGGCATCCCGGAGGCCGACATGGACGCCTCGGCGGACAAGCTCACGCGCGTATTCGGCATCCATTCCGTCAGCCCCGCGCTCGCGGTGGAAAAGGATTGGGACGCGATGGTCTTTGCCGCAAAGACGCTCGTCGGAAAACGCATCGAGGGTTTGAACAGCGCGAGCTTCAAGGTGATTGCACGACGCGCGGACAAGCGGTTTTTCATGCGCTCGCAGGACATCTGCCGCACGCTCGGCGGCCTCTTGCTCGAGGCGTTTGATACGCTGCGGGTGGACGTGCACGAGCCGGACTTCTACGTCGGCGTGGAGGTGCGTCAGGAGCAGGCATTCATCTTCGCAAGCGAGCTCATGGGCGCGGGCGGCATGCCCGTCGGCACCAGCGGACACGCCATGCTGCTCATCTCCGGCGGCATCGACAGCCCCGTCGCGGGGCATATGATTGCCAAGCGTGGGGTGCGCATCTCCGCCGTGCACTTTTACAGCTATCCTTACACCAGCGAACGCGCGCGTGAAAAGGTCATCGAGCTTACCCGCATTCTCTCCGGCTATACAGGTGAACTCTCGCTCTATCTCGTGCCGTTTACAGACATCCAGCTTGCCATCTACGAAAAATGCCCCAAGAGCGAAACAACCGTGCTCATGCGCAGGCTCATGATGCAGATTGCCGAGCGCATCGCGCAAAATTGCGGCGCGCAGGCGCTCATCACCGGAGAATCGATCGGCCAGGTGGCGAGCCAGACCGTCGAGAGCCTGACGGTGACCAACGACGCGGTGACGCTCCCGGTGTTCCGCCCGCTGATCGGCTTTGACAAGGAGGAGATCGTGACCCGCGCAAAGGCGATCGGCTCCTACGAAACCTCCATCCTACCCTACGAGGACTGCTGCACGGTATTCGTGCCGCAGCACCCCGTGACGCGGCCGAAGCTCGAGGACATCCGCCGCAGCGAGGCGCTTGTGGACTTCACCGGGATGATCGAAAAAGCCATCGCCGACACCGAACAGATCACGATCGGATAATCCCGCCCGACCCGAGCGGACAAAGATCACTCAGATTTAACACAACATTCACAGCAGGGCACAGCGCGTCGTGGTATACTTTTTCTGCGAGCAATGCCCTGCTTGCTTTTTATCGTTTATGGAGGAATATCCAATGAAGTTTATCTTTCGCCTGATCGGCATACTGGTGGTGCTGCTCATTCTGATGATGGCGGTGCTGTCCTATCTCGACAGCAAGGATCTGCTCAGCGGCAAGCTGGATAACTACGTCAGTTCGCTCCGCGTGCTTGGCAAAGCCGCCTGGCAGGAGACTCTGGTGTTCATGCAGGACTCCGGCATTGCCGAAGACGCGGCGGGCCTGCTCGACCAGGGAGCGGATTATCTGCGGGACACCGTTGAACCGCACGAAACGAGCCAGCCCGGCACGGACGCGTTTGTCACACCGACGCCGGAGCCCACCCCCGCGGGCTGAGCGCCCTGTCGCGATCGTTCAAATCAAAGCAACGCAAACACAAGGCCTCCCGTTTTTTCGGGAGGCCTTTGCCATGTCTTCTTGAATCGTCGTCATGTCGGGATTTGGGGAATATCGATCTGCGGCAGAAACGAGCGCAGCCAGGCGACGTACTGCCGGGCCTTTTGATACAGCTCTACGGCAAGCTCGCGGTTGACAAACCGGTTTGCGATGTTCTTGTAAGAGAACGGGTAGTCGGACATGTAGTAAAACATCACGTCCATCAGAAAGTCTTCGCAGTTGTTTTTCTGCCCTTCAAATCGCGCAAGATCCGCCTCGGCACGAAACGCATCGCTCCCCGTAACCTTTGAAAAGAGAAAGTTGACGTTGTGCGTCTTTGGCGGCTCGGTTTCGAGAAAGTATACATACATGCCCTTGAGCTGCCGCTCGGCCGCCTGCTGGCAAAGATAGGCGACATACACCCACCGTTCGCCCTGGATCAGCGCGTCCACTGTTCCGAGGTCATAGTCCGAAAGCATCAGCCAATATCCGCATTTTTCCTGTTTATTCATGCGCCCGCCGCTCCTCCTTCATTCAATGCGCCGCTTGTAACGAGCCTTTTGAGAACGTCCGTAATCCTTTTATCAAACTCCTCCGGCAGGGACGTAAGTTCCTGGGCCGCCTGCTGAAACGTCTTGACTTCGTTGTAACCGCGATCGGTCGTCATTGCGTCGAATACGTCCGCGACGGCGACAATCTGCGACGAGAGGCTGATGTCCTCGGCAAACAGTCCGCGCGGATAGCCGCTGCCGTCGAGCCGCTCGTGGTGATTTCGCGCAATCTCGGCGATCTGCTCGCCGAATTTCGGCAGAAGCATCCGTCCGCTGTCCACCGGGTGGCGCAGGATGTATCTTAGCTCCGCCTGCTCGAGCTTGTCCGGCTTTTGCAGAATTTCGACCGGAATAAAGCACTTGCCTACATCATGAAACAGCGCGGCAACCGCAAGATCGTCCCTGAGAATGGCGGGACACTGATCCTGCATGCCGTCGAAGAGCGCAAGCGAATACTGCAAGACGGCCTTGCTGTGCCGATACGTGTAGTGGTCTTTTTCATTGACGCGCTTGAGCAGTTCGTTCAGGCTCTCCTCGAAACGCGAAAGGGACTCGTATGCCGGGCAGTTGGTAACATACAGAATCTGTGTGTCGCCCTGCAGCCTGAAGGGAATGTCCTGCGTCAGTCCGGAAACGGAAAATGACTCGCCCGGGCCAAGCGACACAACGCCGTCGTCCAGTGCGAGTTCAACTCCGCCTTCGTGAATAAAGAAAAACTCGATTGCATTCGGATCGCTTGCCGGATAGAGCCACACAACGGACTCACCGCCGATGCGATGGAGCATCATTTCCAGATCGCCCTGCTTAGCCAGCAGAGCCGTATTCGTTTCGTTTGGCCGCGCGGGCTCGCCTGCCGCCGCCTTACGGTTAAATTGTATGCCGCCCATTCCCAATCACCCGGCGCTGTCGTCTGCCTTGCGTTCGGCGTCAGTCAAGCCTGAGTTCCAATCCATACGCTTCTATTTCTTCTATAATACCACATGGCGTATCCAATTCATAGGTATGAAACGGCTGAACCTGAACGTCGATTTCCGGGTTCGCACAGATGCGCGCCAGCTGGCGGTAATACCGCAGCAGACGCGCATCTGTGCTATGAAAGAACACCGCGAGGTCGACATCGCTGTCGCACTCGGCACTGAATTTGGCATAGGAACCAAACAGCACGATTTTGTCTACATCCGGCAGGGCATAGATCGCAAGGCATATCTCGCGCATACGCGCCGCATGCATGCCGAAAAGACGTTCAAAATCGCTGCAACCCGATATCATGCCCGCTCCCTGCCGTTAGATGTTTCCCGCGATTCAAAGAGGAATTATGCGGAGAGGATCGATCAGAACATACTGTCCGTCGATATAATACGTAGTATACTCGCAAACGACGATTGCGCCAATTGTATTTGCGTAATCCATCACGCCCGCAACGATTCCGTCAACGGTCGCAAGCAGCTGGGCCACGTCGTCCTCCGGCGTAAGCTGTGCCTTTAAAACCGCGTTTTCAATCTTGCTGTTCGCCAGATCCACTTTCTTGATCAGGATACGAAGCTGCTGATCCGTGTATGTCGCCGTGCTTTCGGTTGCCAGCGCCGGATCGTCGGCGCCTTCTGCGTTTGCGATGCCGGGGATGATCATAACGAGAAGCAGAACGCAGATCAGGATGCTCATCAGTCTCTTTTTCATGGTTGTTCTCCTCCGAAACATATTTTGGTTCAGTTCGGAGATCCCAGCGACGAAGCAATGAAAAGGCAGCCTGCCTTCTCTTGCCAAGCTGCCGGATCCGCGTTTCCCGCGCAAATATCCCAATCTGCGGTTGGATGCACAATTCGGCAACTGGCTGCCATCGAAGCGGATGTCCGCTCCCTTAGGCCCTCTAGCTTTGCGTCGCCCGCTTTCGCGGGGTTTGCCTTTTTCGTGGGTGTCTCCTAAACCTGTGATCAAAGTATCACATACGTATTACATTGTCAATATATATTATGCAACTAAATTGTAATATTTTTCCAGCATTTGTGAAAAACCTGAAAAATCGGTCAACATGGCATAAATTAAATAGTTACAGCTGTATTTTGCGCATCGTTTCCCTGAATATTTGTTACGTCGTATGAACCATTCCTGTTACAAACTGGACTTCCGGTTCTTTTCTGCAAACATGCGGACGTGGTATAATCTATGCATGCAGGAGGTGCGCTATGAAACAGATGGACAATGCAACCAACAACGATTCTTCGCGTTCACCGGTGTCTATGCCGTCCGGCAGCGCGGACGCGCTGGTTTCCTCCATGACGCTTTCGGAAAAAGCGAGTCTGCTCTCCGGTGCGGACAAATGGCGCACCAAGGCGGTCCCCCGCGTCGGCCTGCCAGTGGTCACGGTGTCCGACGGACCGCACGGCCTGCGAAAAGAGGCAGTCGACCCGGAAAAAGGGCTCTATACGGTTGCCTCAACGTGTTTTCCAACCGCTTGTGCCACGAGCTGCTCGTTTGACCGCGATCTGCTGTTTCGCATCGGCGAGGCGCTCGCCGAAGAGTGCCGCGCGGAGGATGTGGATGTGCTGCTCGGCCCCGGGCTGAACTGCAAACGAAGCCCGCTCTGCGGACGCAACTTTGAATATTTTAGTGAGGATCCCGTCGTATCCGGCGATCTTGCAGCCGCTTATATCAAGGGCGTTCAAAGCCTCGGCGTCGGCACCTCTATGAAGCATTTTGCACTCAACAATCAGGAATACCGCCGCCTCACAACCGACGCGGTTGTGGACGAGCGGGCGATGTTCGAGCTGTATCTGGCGAGTTTTGAGCGCGTGCTGCGTCAGGTGCAGCCATGGACGGTCATGTGCTCTTATAACCGCGTCAAGGGCGTCAACTCCAGCGACAATCGCTGGCTGCTGACGGACGTTCTCCGCACGAAGTTTGGCTTTACCGGACTTGTGATGTCCGACTGGGGCGCGGTGAACGACCGCGTAACGGGCGTGAGTGCGGGGCTCGATCTCGAGATGCCGTATGTCGGAGCGTACCACGACGGGCAGATCGAGCGCGCGGTCGTCTCCGGCGCGCTGGACGAAGCGGCGGTGGATCGCTGCGCGGCGCGTGTCGTCGAGCTTGTGCAAAGAGCGCAATCCCGTGCGCATACGCCTTACGACGCCGCGGCGCACCACGCGCTCGCGCGCGACGCGGCGGCTGCCTCCGCCGTGCTGCTGAAAAACGAGGACGGGCTTTTGCCGCTTCAACCGGGCGCGAGCGTCGCCGTACTCGGCGCGTTTGCCAAAGCGCCGCGCTATCAGGGCGCGGGCAGCAGCAAAGTCGTTCCGCTGAACATCGACAGCCCGTTCGACGAGCTGGTCAAACTCGGCGTGCGCGCGGAATATGCCGCGGGATATCACGAAAAAAGCGATAAACCGGACGACGCGCTGCTTTTGGAAGCCTGCGATCTGGCAAAACGCTGCGACGTAGTTGTCATCTATGCCGGACTGCCGGATCGATATGAATCCGAAGGATTCGACCGCGCGTCGCTCGACATGCCGGAGAGTCACACGACGCTCATCCGCCGCGTCGCCGCGGTCAACCCCAACGTTGCGCTCGTGCTTGCCTGCGGCTCGGTGGTCGATCTCGGCTGGGCGGAGGACGTCAAGTCCATCCTGCTGACGTATCTCGGCGGCGAGGCGGTCGGCGGCGCGGTTGCGGATCTTTTAACGGGCGCCGCCTGCCCCGGCGGAAAGCTCACCGAAAGCTGGCCGCTGCAATTGAGCGACGCGCCGAGCTCCGCCTACTTCCCCGGCTATACACGCACGGTGGAATACCGCGAAAGCATATTTGTCGGTTATCGCTACTACGACACGGCAAAAAAAGCCGTGCGCTATCCGTTCGGACACGGGCTGTCCTATACGGCGTTTGCATACGCAAACCTCAGCCTGAGCAGAGACAATCTGAATTCGAACGAAGAGCTGTCCGTCTCACTTGATGTAACCAACACCGGCGAGCGCGCGGGCGCGGAGGTCGTTCAGCTCTATGTTGCGCACCGTTCGGGCGTGATGTTTACCCCCGAGCAGGAGCTCAAAGGCTTTGAAAAGGTGCATCTGCAGCCCGGCGAGACGAAGCGCGTGTCGTTCGCGCTCACGCGGCGGGATCTGAGCTTCTACGACGTCGTCGCGGGCGACTGGCGCGTCGAAGGCGGCGACTACGAGCTGCGCCTTTCGGCGTCCAGCCGGGACGTCCGCCTCACAGGGCGCATCACCGCCTCGGCGGATGCCGACGCACACGCGCCCGACCACCGCGCAAACGCCTCCTGTTATTACGATCTTTCGGGCGGTATCGACGTGCCGGACGGCGCGTTTACCGCCGTGCTCGGCCGCCCTATTCCCCCGCGCGAGCGGCAGAAGGGCGAAGCGTATACGCTCAACGTCACGCTCAGCGAAGTTAAGCATACGTTTCTGGGACGGCTATTGGTCTTTGTCGGCCGCAAAATCGCCGAAAAGGCGACTGCAACGGATGAAACCGACGTCGGTCTCGTCGAGCATGTGCTGTATACCACGCCGCTTCGTCTCATGAGCATGGAATCCGGCTTTTCGCCGCGCCAGATCGAGGGCATCGTTCTGCTTCTTAACCACAAACTGTTCCGGGGCCTTCGCGCCCTGCTCGGCAAATAATCGGGTGGACGTTTACTTCCCGTCAACCGGAGGATTCTGTTTGATGCAGTCCTTACTTTCCCGCTTTGCGCTTTCTTCCGCGCCGCTTTCCAGCGAACCGTTCGGCAGCGGCCATATCAACGGCACGCAGCTTGTGCGCTGCGCAGACGGCGCGCAGTATGTTCTGCAGCGCATCAACACGGCGGTGTTTCGCGAACCGGAGCTGCTCATGCGCAACATCGAACTCGTTACGGCGCATCTGAAGACGAAGGTTTCTAATCCGCGCGGCGTGCTTTGCCTCGTCCCGACGCTGGACGGACGCAGCTTCGCCGTGGAAAACGGCGCATACTGGCGCGTATACGAGCTGGTTTTAGACAGCATCACATATCAGTCGGCAACCCGTGCGCTGTTTTACGAGAGCGCGGTCGCGTTCGGGCGCTTTCAAAACCAGCTTGCGGATTTTCCGGCGGAGCAGCTTGCCGAGACGATCCCGCATTTTCACGACACGCCCGCGCGCTTTGCCGCGTTTGAAAACGCCGTGCGGCAGGACGCGTCCGGCAGATGCGCGGCGGTCGAACGGGAGATCGACTTCGTGCACGGATACGAGGCGTTTTTGCACACGCTGACCGATCTGCAGGCGGCGGGCGAGCTTCCGCTTCGCGTGACGCACAACGACGCGAAGATCAACAACGTGCTCTTCGACGCAAAGACCAACAAGGCGCTCTGCGTGATCGACCTCGACACGGTCATGCCCGGACTTTCGGTCAACGACTTTGGCGATGCGATCCGCTTCGGCGCGTCCACCGCCGCGGAGGACGAGCGGGATCTCGGCCGTGTCCATTTCGATCTTTCGCTCTACGAAACCTATGTCCGGGGATATCTTTCCACCTGCGGCAAAAGCCTGACGAAGGCCGAGCTCGCCATGCTGCCCGTCGGCGCGAAGATGATGACGCTCGAATGCGGCATGCGCTTTTTGTCCGATCACATCGCGGGAGACGTGTATTTTCACATCTCTCGCGAGGGGCAAAACCTCGACCGCGCGCACACGCAGTTCGCGCTCGTGCGCGAGATGGACGCAAACCGGGACGCCATGCGCCGCATCGTGGACGAGGCGGCAAAAACGCTCTAACCCCGCTCGATCGCAAAAAAAACAGCGCCGCTTCGGGCGCCGTTTTTTTTGTTGAAGTGTCGATATCAGTGTTTGCCGACGATCAGCCTGCTGAGTAAAATCAGCACACACGCGCCGCCGACGGCGACGAGAAACCCGACGATGGACCAAACCTCGCCGTTTCCGATGCCCGCGTACTGCGCAAGCCAACCGCCGATGACGCTGCCCGCCGCGCCGAGGACGATGTTGCGGATCAGCCCGCCTTTTCCGTGCATGATCTTGCTTGCAACCCAGCCGACCAGCAGCCCGCCGATCAGCCAACTGATAAAACTCCAGAATGCCATAGTGCCTGTTCCCCTTTCGCTTTTGTTGATTCACAGTTTGTGCAGGCGTACGCCCGCGCGCTATTCTTTTATATCAGATTTCGGCTCGGGCGCAGCATCCGTGCCAGTCCCGGGCTTTTTTGCCTTTTTTTGAATAAACACGCGATAGAGCACGTTTGCAACCGCCGCGATAACGGGTCCCAGAATGATGCCCGCGCCGCCGAAGAGAATCAGCCCGCCGACCGAGGCCAGCAGCGTGATCAGCGGCGGCAGTCCGACGCTCTTTCCCGTGATGACGGGATCGAGCACCATGCGCAGCACGACCATCGCGATATACGTCGCGCCGACCGTGATCGCCATCTGCTGGTTTTTCGCGATCAGAGCAATGATCGCCCACGGCACGAACACGATACCGGAGCCAATGACCGGCAGCAGATCCAGCAGGCACACGCCGAACGCAATCAAAAGCGACCACCAACCGAGACCGGCGACGATCATGCCGATTGTGACCACCGCAAAATTGACGCCGAACAGAATCGCCTGCGCCTTGCCAAATCCAAGCGCGGTTTTACCGAGTTCCTTCAGCGCGGTTAAAAATCGATTCTCAGTGTGTTCCATGGTTCGATTATAGCGGATTCGCGCGCCGCGCACAATTGCGTGAGCGTGAAGAAATTTTTAAAAACGATTCCTATAAAAAAAGGAGGAGCCGAGCTCCCCCTTGGGTTGTCGTTTGGGCTTTAACGGCGGACAATCCGGTAATACGTCCTTGCCGTGATGCGGTAAATCAGGAAATACAGCAGCGAAAACGCAACAAGTGTTCCTCCGATGCAAGCCAACACCAGCCCCCAGTCGTAAAGCATGAACGTCTTTAGCATACGCGCCATGATTTTGGAGGCAAAGAGCATATGCAGCGCCGTCGCCGCCAGCGGCAGGAAGAACACCCAGAGCACCTGCGAGTTGATCGTTTTCCTGACCTGATGGTCGTCCATGCCGACCTGCTGGAGAATGGCGAAACGCGCCTTGTCTTCGTATCCCTCCGTCACCTGCTTGAAATAGAGAATCAGCACCGCGACCGCGAGAAAGAGCACCGCAAAGAACGCGCCGATGAACAGCAGCCCGCCATAAAACCCATAGCCCTGCACCGTCGTCGTAAAAAGATCCGAAACGATGAGATTAGGCGTTTCGGAAAACGAGTCGGCATAATGATCGCGAATCGCCTGAATGAACGCGAGCTGGTCTTCGTTCGTTCCCGCAGCGTCAAATCGAAAACTGCCGTCGTAGAAAATCAGCGTCGGCACGTCGACAAACTTGCTGTCCTCCCAAACGAAGTTATTCCGCGCATATTCGTTCTCATTCGATAACTTCGTAACGAGTTTGCTCCTGTCGGCGGAGAGGGTCACATGATTCTGCGCAGCAAGGCGGTTGAGCGTTCCGTCGTAGGCGACGATCTGCTCCTGCGTCGCCGAATCCGGCACGTATACCTGCGCATCGAACGGATACATGCCGCGCGTCATCTCCTCTCGACCGAGGTAGAGCGAGAGCGTTCCGGACACGGTAACCACCAGCATGGTCGAAAGAATGCAGATGGTCGCAAGCCCCCGCGCGTTTTGCCGCATGCGATGGAACATGCTCGAGATGGTTACAAAATGATCCGGCTTGTAATACAGGCTCTTTCGTATCCGCAGCAGGCGCAGCACGACGATGCTGCCGCATAGAAAGAGCAGATAGGTCGCGATGATGACCAGAATCGCCAGCGGAAAGAAGATGCCAAGCGCCATTCCGGGCGCTTCGGTCGTCCAGGCATAATAGTATGCACCGCCCAGCAAAGCCAGGCCGAGAATGGCAAGCGGCACCAGTCCTTTTTTATCCTTTTCTCCGCTTTTGTCGCTCGAAAGCAGCGAAATCGGGTTTGCGGTATGCACCCGGACGATGTTCACCGCCGAGGTAAATAGGAAAATAAAGAAAAACAATCCAAGCATCAACCCGTATGCGACGAACGGAATGGAAAACGAGCTGCCCGGCGCGGCATGGATGAGCTTCATCAGCAGCAGGAACAGCAGCCGCCCGAACACGAGCGCAATCACAATTCCGATGGCAACGCCGCCGCCGATGGTAAACAGATTTTCCCAAACGAGCACCCGCCCGACATGCCGCTTGTCCAGGCCGAGAATTCCGTACAGGCCAAATTCTTTCTTCCTGCGCTTGATCAAGAAATTATTGATGTAGAGCATGAAGAAAAACGTAAAGAGCGTATAGACCACAAGGCCGAACGAAAACATCGCGCGCGCCGTATCGCCGGAAGGCGTGTTGGTCATGCTCTTGGAAAAGAGCAACCCGGCAATGAGCAGAAACACGCCGCTCATCACAGCCGTTGCCACAAGATAGGGCACATATGTCAGCTTGCTCCGGCGAACATTGCCCAGCGCAAGCCGGAAATAGAAGAATTTACGCAATGTCCCCACCCCCGAGAATCGAAAGGTTTGCGACAATGCGGTCGAAAAACGCGCGGTTGCTCTCCTCCCCGCGGTAGAGCTGCGAAAACAGCGCGCCGTCCGAAATGAAGAGCACGCGCGAAGCATAGCTTGCCGCCATGGCGCTGTGAGTCACCATGAGGATGGTCTTTCCGATTTCGTGCAGGTCGGAAAATTGCTCCAAAAGCCCCATGGAAGCCTTGCTGTCCAGCGCGCCGGTCGGTTCGTCCGCAAGCAGAATGCGCGGGTCGGTGATGATCGCGCGCGCGATCGCCGCGCGCTGTTTTTCGCCGCCGGACACCTCATACGGATATTTGTTCATCAGCTGCGTAATGCCCAGCCGCCGCGTCACGGGAAGCAGCCGCGCCTCCATCTCGCTCAGCGGCGTCTGCATTAATACGAGCGGAAGCAGGATGTTGTCCTTGAGCGAAAACGTATCCAGCAGGTTGAAGTCCTGAAACACAAACCCAAGGTGTTTGCGCCGAAACTCCGAAAGCTCCCGGTCGGGAATTGACGAGAAGCTCTTGCCGTCGAGCATCACGTCGCCCATTGTAGGTTTGTCCAGAGACGCGAGGATATTCAAAAGCGTCGTCTTCCCGCTGCCGCTTGCGCCCATGATGGCGACATACTCGCCTTCGATCACATCAAAGCTCACGTTCTTCAGCGCGACGCACTGCCGCATCCCGAGCTTTGTATTATAGATTTTTCCCAGTCCTTTTACCTGTAGCAGAGACATGGATGTTCCTCCGGTTCTTTCATGATGCCGCTATCGTATCGAAATTTGCGGCATCCTCGCCATCGATTCGCCTTACATGGCGCGGCGCGTGCCTTACAGTTTTGTCACAAAGCCGAAAACTCGTCCAGCTTTGGAAAGCGGAGCGTCACGTGCGTTCCCTTCCCCAACTCCGACGCAACGGAGATGGAAATGCCAAGCGCATCCGCCGCCCGCTTTGCCAGATACAGCCCGATGCCGCTTGCGCGGGTATCCATGCGCCCGTTGTAGCCGGAGTATCCCTTTTCAAAAATGCGCGGCAGATCCTCCTTGCGAATGCCGATGCCGGTGTCCTCCACGACGAGCGCCGCGCCGTTCATAAAGAGGCGTACGCCGCCCGCGCGCGTGTATTTCACGCTGTTGGAGACCAGTTGACTGATGATGAACCCCAGCCACATCCGATCGCACGGTACATCCCGCGCCAGCTCGCCGATTTCCACCGAAAGTCCGCTGTAGACGAACAGCAGCGAATATTTCTTCACCGCTTCGCGGACGATTTCATTCAGGTCGCACCGCTCGACGACCAAGTCCGACGCGATGTCGTCCAGCTTGACAAATTTCAGCGCGAGGTCGGCATATTGATCCACCTTGAACAGCTCCTGCTTCATCAGCGGCGCGCGCGCGCCGTCGTCCTCCTGCAGCAGCAATCGCATCGCTGAAATCGGCGTCTTGATCTGGTGTATCCAGAGCGTATAATACTCCTTCTGCTCATCCTGGCGGCGCTGGCTCTCCGTTTTTAAGCGATCCCGCTCGGCAATCAGCGCGCGAATCAGCGCGTCGTATTCCTCAGTCAGTCCGTCCAGCGGCTCCGGCAGCTCGCGCGGCAAGAGCGAGGCGCTCCTCTGAATTTGGGCCATCCGCCTGCGCCTCACGCAATAGCGCGCGCCGTCCGTCAGCAGCACGCAGCCAAGCACGAAGCTGACCAGTATCGCTTCATAGCGGACGAACACCGCGTCCTGCCGCGCGAGATACCCAAGCAGGAAGATCACCGCCAGCGTAAAGCCATACAGCGTCAGCACCGCCCGGCGGGATTTCAGATAGTCCGAAACATTACGCATCGAGAGAATACCCCTGTCCTTTGTGCGTCTTCACGCAGTCCCCGAGGCCCGCGTCCGCAAGCGTTTTGCGCAGGCGGTTGACGTTGACCGTCAGCGTGTTGTCGTCCACAAACTCGTCGCTGTCCCAGAGACGGAGCATGAGCGTCTCGCGGCTGACGACGGCGCCGCGCTTTTCCGCAAGCGCGGATAGGATGCGGCTTTCGTTCTTTGTCAGTTCCCGCCGCACGCCGTCGAGCAGCAGGCAGGACGCGCCCGGATCGAACTCCGCGCCCAAAATGCGCAGCTGCAGCGGCGTTTCATAATCGTAGGCGCGCCGCAGCACCGCCTGAATTTTCGCAATCAGCAGTTCCGTGTCGACGGGTTTTGCGATGTAGTCGTCCCCGCCCATGCTGACGGCCATCACCACGTCCGCCGTGTCCGCGCGGGACGAAAGAAAGACAATCGGCACCCTGGATTGCCGCCGGATGCGCTCGCACCAGTAATACCCATTGTAAAACGGCAGGGAGATATCCATGATGACGAGCTGCGGGCAGGACTCAATCACCTCTTCGTCGATGCGCTCGAACGAGCGCGCGACGACCGTCTCGTAGCCCCAGTTGTTCAGGCTTTTTGCAACCTCGCCCGCAATGATTTCATCGTCCTCGGCAATGAATATACGAATCATATCGTATTCCTCCGGTTTCGTGTCTCTGTATTAGTGGAATCATACACCTTTTCTTGTGTTCTGGCAAGCGGACGACGTTTTATCGGCGTCTTTGCGGCGCGGCGCGGTTGCCAGAAAACAACCCGCGGGGAAACGCTGCTGATCCACTTTGACCGTTTGCCGCGATTTGCGCGATGAATCGTTTTGTCCGGTGAATAAATATACTATATATTTTGACGCGATTTGTTGACAGGCATGCAAAACAACGCATAGGATAATATCAGTATAATCTATGATTATGCATGAAAACCACCGGGATTAGGGGGAAAACGGCATGCGGATACTGATCATCAACCCCGGCGCGACCTCGACCAAAATAGCCGTATACGAAGACGAAACGGAAGCATATTCCGAGAGCATCGCGCATACGCCGGAGGAGCTCTCCGGCTATGTCCGCATCGTCGACCAGCTCCCGCTGCGCGAGGGGCTCGTTCGCGGCGCGCTGTCGCGCGCGGGATACGCCCCTGCCTCGTTTGACGCAGTCTGCAGCCGCGGCGGGCTGATCCGGCATATCCCGTCCGGCACCTACGCCATCAACGACGCGGTCATCCACGACATCTACAACCCGCCGTTTGGCGAGCACGCCTCCTCCCTCGGCCCGCTGATCGCAAAATCGATTGCCGACGAAGCGGGCATACCCGCATATTTGCAGGATCCGCCGTCCGTAGACGAGCTCCAGCCCGTCGCGCGCGTCTCCGGTATGAAAGGCATGGAGCGCGAGAGCTTTTTTCACGCGCTCAATCAAAAGGCCGTCGCGCGGAAAGCCGCAGCCGATCTGGGCAAGCCCTATGAATCGCTCAATCTGGTCGTCGTGCATATGGGCGGCGGCGTCTCCATCGCCGCGCACGAAAAGGGCCGCGTGGTGGACGTGTTCAACGTGCGCGACGAGGGCAGCTTTTCCCTCGACCGCGGCGGCTCCCTGCCGGTCAACGCGGTGATCAACCTCTGCTATTCCGGCGTGAGCAAGCAGGACGTCAAGCGCAGGCTCTCGTTTGAGGGCGGCGTATACTCCTATCTCGGCACGCACGATTTTCGGGAGGTAGAGCGGCGCATGCTCGCGGGAGACGAGGAAGCGGGCGCGATTTTCCGCGCCATGGCATACCAGCACGCAAAGGACATCGGCGCGATGGCGGCGGTGCTGCGCTTCAACGTGGACGCGATTCTTTTGACCGGAGGCATCGCGTATTCCGACCGCTTCTGCGCGGAGCTTTCGGGCTATGTTGAAAAGATCGCCCCGATTTTGCGCTATCCCGGCGAAGAAGAGATGAAAGCGCTTGCTCTCGGCGCGCTGCGTGTGCTGCACGGCGAAGCGGCGAAGCGCTATCCCGTATAACCCCATTCTATAGATACGAAGGAGAATCCATCGAATGAAGCGTACCCTGAACGATCTTGTCGATCAGGCGCGGGGGCTTCATCTTCGCGTCGCGGTCGCATGCGCGCACGACGCCGAGGTGCTCGAGTCCCTGATCCTCGCGCGGGAAAAAGGCATCTGCTCCGCGCTGCTCTTCGGAAAAGCGGAAACCATCCGCGCGCTGCTTGGCTCCCTCGGCGCGGACGAAAGCGGATTTACAATCGTCGAACCGGAGGATGGCTCGGACGAAGCCTGCGCGCGCGCTGCGGTGCGCGCCGTCGAGCAGGGCGAGGCGGACTACCTGATGAAAGGCATTCTCAACACGACGGTATTTTTGCGCGCGGTGGTGCATTCCGATCTGCTGCTCGGCGGCCTTCTTTCGCACGTGATGTTTTACGAGCTGAACGGTTATCACAAACTGCTCTCGCTTACGGACGGGGCGATGAACCCAGCGCCGGATCTTTCCGCCAAGCGCATTCTGCTCGAAAACGCCGCGCGCCTTCTGCAGTTGATCGGCTATGAGTCGATCAACGCGGCGTGCATCAGCGGCAGCGAGGTGGTCAGCGAAAAGATTCCGTCCACCACGGACGCAAAAGCGCTTTCGGAACTGGATTGGTCCGCGTACCACATGACGGCGTTCGGGCCGGTCGCGCTCGATCTGGCGATCAGCCCCGAAGCCTGCGCGCACAAGCGCTATACCGCCGCCGGCGCGGGGAATGCGGATCTGCTGTTGATGCCGAATTACGAATCGGCCAACTGTCTTGGCAAGTCGTTCACCTATTTCGCGGGCGCGCGCTCGGCGGGGCTCGTCGTCGGCGCACGCTGCCCGATCGTTCTCGTATCCCGCGCGGACACCGCGGACACAAAACTGACATCCCTTGCGCTCGGCGCACTCGCAATACAAGGAGGAACAATCGCATGAGCGAAACACAGCGAACGCTGCTCACCGGCAACGAAGCCATCGCGCGCGGCGCATATGAGGCGGGCGTCACCGTCTGCTCCGCCTACCCCGGCACGCCGAGCACGGAAATCTTTGAAAACCTCGCGCAGTACAAGGACTCGCTCTACGCCGAATGGGCGCCGAACGAAAAGGTCGCAACCGAAGTCGCCTACGGCGCGTGCATTGCCAACGCGCGCTCGCTGACGGCGATGAAGCACGTCGGCCTCAACGTCGCCGCCGACCTGGTGTTTTCCGCCGCGTACAACGGCGTCGGCGCCGGGTTCGTCATCGTCACGGCGGATGACCCGAGCATGCACTCCTCGCAAAACGAACAGGACAACCGCCTCTACGCAAAGTTTGCCAAGATTCCGCTCATCGAGCCTTCGGACTCGCAGGAGTGCAAGGACTTCATGAAGGAAGCCTACGACATTTCGGAGCGGTTCAGCACGCCTGTGCTGTTTCGCGTGACCACGCGGGTCAGCCACAGCAAGAGCCTGGTCTCCCTCGGCGAGCGCGAGGAAATCACGCCCGCGCGATATGTGCGCAATATCCCGAAGTTTGTCTGCACACCCGGCTTTGCGCGGCAGCACCGCCCGCAGCTGGAGGAGAAGCTCAAGGCGCTCGAAGCCTACGGCAACACGAGCCCGCTCAACACTTTGGAGCGGCGGGGCGGTAAAATCGGCGTCGTCACCGCGTCGATCTCCTATCAATACGCCAAGGAAGTGTTTCCGGAGGATACGTCGTTTCTCAAGCTGGGATTCAGCTGGCCGCTGCCGATGGATCTCATCCGCGCGTTTGCGGAGTCGGTGGAAACGCTCTATGTCGTCGAAGAGCTCGAGCCGTTTATGGAGGAGCAGATCCGCGCCGCGGGCATCTCCTGCGTTGGCAAGAGCGCGATTCCGGATATGTTTGAACTCAATCCCGAGATCGTCCGAAACGGCGTATTCGGCACGCAGCCGGTGACGGCGGATCTGGACGTGGACGTGGTCGCAAGGCCGCCCGCGCTCTGCCCCGGCTGCCCGCACCGCGGATTTTTCTATGTGATGAGCAAGCGCAAGGACTTCGTCATCACAGGCGACATCGGCTGCTATACGCTCGGCTATGCCGCGCCGCTTTCGGCGATGGACACCTGCGCCTGCATGGGCGGCGGCTTCTCCCTCGGCATGGGCATGGCAAAGGCGTTCGCCGCGCAGGGCGTTACGGATAAAAAGGTATTCGGCGTGGTCGGCGATTCCACTTTTTTCCACAGCGGGCTTACCGGCGCGGTCGAAATCATATATAATAAGGGCAATATGATTCCGTGCGTGCTGGATAACTCCATCACCGGCATGACGGGCCATCAGGACAACCCCGGTACCGGCTTCAACCTCAACGGCGAAATCGCCTCGAAGATCGCCATCGAGGACGTTCTGAAAAGCTTTGGCTATCGCAACATCATCATCGTCGACCCGCAGGATCTCAAGGCCATGCAACAGGCCGTGGACGACGCGCTTGCAAGCGAGGTTCCCGCCGCGCTCATCGTTCGAAGGCCGTGCCTTCTGATCAAGCGCATGAAGCACGACGTCGGCAAATGCGTGGTGGATCGGGACAAGTGCCGCGGCTGCAAGCTCTGCCTCAAGGTCGCCTGCCCTGCCATCCACCTAAGAGACGGCAAGACCGAGATCGACGAAACGATCTGCGCGGGCTGCAAGGTCTGCGCGCAGGCGTGCCCATTCGGCGCAATTTCCCGCGTCGGCGAAGAGCGGAAAGGAGAATGACCATGGCGGAATTTAACGGAAAGAGCATTCTCATCTGCGGCGTCGGCGGACAGGGCACGCTTTTGATGAGCAAAACCCTCACCTACGGCCTCGTGCAGGCGGATTACGACGTGAAGATGAGCGAAGTGCACGGCATGGCGCAGCGCGGAGGTTCCGTCTCCACGCAGGTGCGCTACGGCGAAAAGGTCTATTCCCCCATCATCGGCCGCGGCGAGGCGGACGTGCTCGTCGCCTTTGAAAAGCTCGAGGCCGTGCGGTATGCGGATCTGCTCCGTCCCGGCGGCACCGCGCTGATCAACGACTATGAAATCGCCCCGCTCCCCGTCGCCAGCGGCGCGGCGGAGTATCCGAAAAACATCGTGGAACAGATGCGGCGCGCCTTTACCGTGCGCCTGCTGCCCGCAAGCCGGGTCGCCAAGTCGCTCGGCAACATCCGCTGCACCAACATCGTGCTGCTCGGCGCGCTCGTGCGCGCGTTTTCGCTCGAGGCCATCGACTGGAACGCCGCGCTGACCGCATCCGTGCCGCCGAAAGCGCTCGCACTCAACATTGCCGCGTTCGACGAGGGCTATCGTCTCGCGGAGACCGAAGAAGAATCATAATCCCCCGCGCGGGGTATCCGGGAAGGAAATAAAACGTCATGGTATCAAAGGATATGCTACAGCTCGGGCGCATGCGCTCCGCCATCCGCGAACTCTTTGAGTTCGGGCGAAAGCGCGCCGCCGTGGTCGGCGAGGAAAACATCTACGACTTCTCGCTCGGCAACCCGTCCGTTCCGCCGCCTGCGGCGTTTACGGCGGAGATGACCCGCCTGCTCGGCAGCAGTGCGCCAACGGCCCTGCATGGCTACACCAGCGCACCGGGCGCAAACGAAACGCGCGACGCGATCGCGGAGAATCTCAACCGCCGTTTCGGCACGGACTTTACCCGCCGCAACCTTTACATCACCTGCGGCGCGGCGGCGGCGCTGACCTCCGTTCTGCGCGCGCTGACGGTAAACGCGGAGAGCGAGTTTATCGCCATCGCTCCGTTCTTTCCCGAATACGGCTGTTTTGCCGCGACCGCGGGCGGAAAGCTCGTCGTCGTACCGGCGGATATGGAGCGCTTCCAGATCGACTTTGCCGCGCTGGAGCGCGCAATCACCGCGCACACGCAGGGCGTGATCATCAACTCGCCCAACAACCCCTCCGGCGTGATCTATTCCGAGGTGACCATCCGGGCGCTTTCCGATCTGCTGCGCAAAAAGAGCGCCGAGCTTGGGCACACGATCTATCTGATCTCGGATGAGCCCTACCGCGAGCTGAACTATACGGACCGGCCCGTGCCGTTCGTGACACGCTATTACGACGCGTCGATCGTCTCTTATTCCTATTCCAAGAGCCTCTCGATTCCGGGCGATCGCATCGGCTATGTGCTCGTTCCAAACGCTATGCCGGATTTTGAGGACGTGTTCGACGCCGTCGCGGGCAGCGCGCGGGTGCAGGGTTATGTCTGCGCGCCGTCGCTGCTGCAAAAAACCATCGCTTACGCGGCAAGAGAAAACCTCCTGCCGGATCTTTCTAGCTATCGCAAAAACAGGGACGCGCTCTATGGCGGGCTGTCCGCGTTCGGTTATCGCTGCATGCCGCCGGACGGGGCGTTCTATCTCTTCCTTGAGGCG
Organism: uncultured Christensenella sp.; assembly: GCA_964383635.1. Lineage (GTDB taxonomy): Bacteria > Bacillota > Clostridia > Christensenellales > CAG-138 > UBA7703. The sequence continues at coordinate 244,064 of CAYLIG010000003.1, forward strand.
CCCGGCGGGGACGGGGACGCGTTTGCCGAGGCCGCCAAGGACGAGGATATCCTCATCGTGTCCGGCCGCAGCTTCGGCTGTCCGGGGTATGTGCGCATCGCCTACTGCGTGGCTTACGACACCATCGTGCGCGCCATGCCGGGGTTTGGCCGGCTCTATCAAAGGTTCTGCAAGTAAGCTCTATCAACGTGCGCAGCAACGCCGCGGCAGATGCCGCGGCGCTTTTGTCGCTTGGTTCGTTCAGATGTTCCAGTGCCGCAAAAAAAGACGCGTGGATTCTTCCTGCGGTTCGCGCAGCACGCGCTCCGTCTCCCCCTGCTCCGAAATTCGTCCGTGGTCCAACGCGACGACGCGCGTAGAAAGCCGCATCGCCTGCGCCGGCGCGTGGGAAGAAAACACAAGCGTGCAGCTCGTCCGCTCCAGATAGTCCGTCAGCGCGCGCTCCATATGGTCGACGGCGCGGATGTCCGCGCTCGCGGTCGGCTCGTCCAGCAGGATGAGCGTCCGCTCTTTTGCAATGATGCGCGCAAGCGCCATGCGCTGCGTCTCCCCGCCGGAGAGGCGGCTGCCGCGTGCCTTTGCCAGATGCAGCAATCCAACGCGCTCCAGCGCCTCGCGCGCGCGCGCCTTTGCGTCCGGCGCGCCATCCAGCGCGAGTTCCACATTTTTCTGCACGCTCAGATCGAACCCGTAAGGCTTCTGCGGCAGATAGCCGACTGCGCCGCGGCCGGTCGCGTCCGCAAGAACCGTCCCCTCGTCCGCGCGGATCGTCCCCGCGAGGAGGCGAAGCAGCGTGCTTTTGCCGGAGCCGTTAGGGCCGATGAGCGCGAGCCGTTCGCCCCGCGCAATCGTCAGCGCGGGAATGTCCAGCACGCAGCGCGCGTCATAAAACTTTTTGACCCCCTGCAGTTCGATCATAGCATAACGCTCCCTGACAGGGTGTTTTTTCGCACGAAATCCATTGGTTTCATATAACGACGCTCCTCTGCAGCAGGTGCGCCAGAACATTGACCGCAAGAGAGATGAGCAGCAACAGCACCCCGAGCGCGAGCGCGAACGGGAAGTCCCCGATGTTGGTATACTGCATGATCGCGGTGGTCATGACGTTGGTTTTGTAGGCGATCGCCCCGCCGACCATCGACACCGCGCCGACCTCCGCCATCGCGCGGCCAAAGCCGAGCAGATAGGTCGAAAACAGCGCGTATTTGCTTTCGTTGAGCGTGAGCAGAAACGTCCGCCCGCGCGAAAGCCCAAGCCCGCGCGCGGTTTCGCGAATCTCCCCGACGAGCGGCGAGAGCGCGGTCTCCATGCTGCCGGCCACGATGGGCACGAGCAGCAGTACCTGCGCAACCACCATGCCAGCCACCGTAAAGAGCAGCCGGAGCCGCCGCAGCGGCCCCACGCCGGAAAAGAACAGATAACACAGCAGCCCGCAGACGACCGGTGGCAGTCCCATGAGCGTGCGATTGAGCACGATGAGCGCCCGGCGCCCGGGAAAGCGCGCGCTGGCGAGAAACACGCCGTACGGCGCTCCGATCAGGAGCGCCGTACAGGAACTGAAGAGCGTCATCTTCAGCGTTACTTGTATGATGTTGATCAGCTGCGCGTCGCCGGACAACAGCAGGCGAAGCGCGCGCTCAAACGCGCTGCCCACGCGATCTCAGCCTTCGAATCCGCCGTTTGCCTCAAAGGCGAGGAACGTGGCCTTGTCCGAAAGCGTGTAGGCGTCCAGTTCGTTTGCCATGGTCAGGCAGACGCCCATGCCGGTGTTGCTGGAAAGATACCAGGAGACATATCCGGCGACGCTGCTCGCGTCCGTTGTGATGCCGAGCTCCTCGGGCCAGAGGGAGACTTCCTTCGTATGCGTGCCGCTCAGATCCCCGCGCGAGACGAAGGGATACCTGCCTTCCGCAATGCGTGCAAACGCTTCCTTCACGCTGCCGGCCTCGGCGCATTTCGCCGGGTCGTCCTTCGGGCCTACCAACACGAAGTAGTTATACATAAACGTAAGCCGCTCGCTATCATAGCCGTCGAGCTGCTTTGCATATCCGTCGGCGATAAACGCTTCCTCCTGCGACTTGCTGTGCACGAGGATCAGATCCGCATTGCCCATGGTCGCGGTGGCGATGGCCTTGCCCGTGCCCGCGGCGGAAACCTCCACCGTATAACCAAACGCGCTCTCAAACGTGGGCAGCAGGTACGCCAGCAGGCCGCTGTCGTTGACGGACGTGGTCGTGGAAAGGCGGATGGTCTTGGTCTCGTCCGTCGCTTGCGGAATGTCCGCCGTAGAGACGGGCTTGTCTTCCGAGAGCGTGAACAGCGCCTCGCCATACTCCTCGACGCCGTATCCGGCGATCAGCTGCGCCGCCTGGTCGCCCATGAGCCAGTCGATGAGCGCCTTCGCGCCGACGGTATTGATGGCAACGTCCTTCACCGCGTTTCCGTTTGCGTCCACAAAGGGCGCCGCGTCGTCCACCGCGATGACGGAATAGCTGTTCTTCATGTCGTCGTCTTGTTCCATCAGGATCGTGATACCGAGACCCTCGACGCCGGGCGTCATCGCCGGCGCGGCTTCCTGCTCTTCTGCCTCTATGGTGACCGGATCCGTTTCCGGTTCCGTCGTCTCGGCAACGTCCGTCTTTGCACAGCCGAACACGGCAAGCGCGAGCATCAGTGCCAGAACAATGGATAGTATGCGTTTCGTCATAATCATATGCTCCTTTTTTTCAACAAGGAAAATCGACCGTCTCGCGGCTGATGCGCCCGCAGCGGCGGAATTTAAACCTTAAATCCCCTTTGCTAACATGGCAGGCACGCCCGTTTCCAGCCGTACCCATCGGCCGGCGCGGCCACAGGGTATTTGGTCGCGACAGCTCGGAGATTTTCCTTGTATGATTCGATTCACCCAACGGGGGTTCTCACTTGTCCGGCTTTTTGCAAGATGGTTTCGGCGGATTGCAAACCGGATGTCGCATGGATTCCGATCAGGTTTTCGATCGGATTCATTATTCCACAACGCTCATTTCTTGTCAATTCCATGCGCTTACGCATCCGGCAGCGGCTCGCTTTGCATTGCCGCGAACGCTTTCCCCGCAATCTGCCGGATCGTTTCCCCTATCGCGGCGGAAACGCCGTTTTCCTCGCCGATGCGCTCCGCGCAGACGCTGTCCTGCGCGTATTCCGGCCGCAGCTGAACCAGTTTTGTATGGCGGTTCGTTCTATGCGCATCTTCCCGGCAGATTAGCTCGCTGTATTTCGCCTCGTTTTCCGCGTCGTCCGCGCGTTTTGCCTGCGCCGCCTCCCGCCATTGCAGGATGCGCGCCGCGACCGGCAGCAGCAGCGCCAGCGCGATGAATCCGAAACCAACCGCACGAAAGACAGGTTCCGCCGCGAGTCCGGCAAACAGCAGGCCCGTTGGCAGAAAGATGGCGATCCAGAGCAGCCCTTCCGCCCTGCCGCGCTTTGCCGTTTTCACGCGATCGATATAATCGTTGAGGCATTGCCTGCATACGCCGCGATAGACGACGCCGAGAAACGCCTCCCGCTCCGAAAACAGCGCGTAGGCAAACCGATGTGCCGCCGCGCTGCCGCATCGATAACACTTCACATGGACGGGCTTTTCCACGCAATTTGCTCCTTCTTTAACGGTTATCCCGCGGATGCATCGCCCGGGCAGTCAAAAATCGGCGATTGGCGCATGCGCGCGGGCATTTCGTTTGTTGTATATTCAATATAACACAATATGATCGTAAAACGACCTAAAATTCCAGTGGATCGACAGAATTTACAAAATTAACGCAGTGTTTTCACACAAGTTTCATGTGCCAGTCATGCAGGCGCGCCGGGTTCAGGCAGCAAGGTTTTACCCGGCGCGCGCAAAAACGCGCGGGTCTCCCCGCGCGCATCGTATGTATCTTTCGCCGTTATTGTTCCAGCAGGGATTGAACAAACCGTACCGCTCCTTCGAGATCCTTCGTGTTCGGGTGCCGCTTCGCGATGCCGCCGATGAACTTGAACGGACCGTAGGTGTCGAACCCGCGGCAGTGCCAGCTGCCCGCAATTCGCGCGCCTTTTGCTTGCAGCGCAGCCTGCGCGAAAGCATCATAGCTGCCGCCCGGGGCGCCGCAGGTGTAGAACACGAAACAATCCTTTCCGTCCAAATTGTCAAGGGAGTCGATCAGCACGGACATCGGCTTGCCAAACGCGGAAAAATAGATTCCCGAAGCGAACCCGACAAGGTCGTATTCGTTCAGGTCTACCTCCTCGCGCACGGGTACGGAAACCAGGCGAACCGGAAGTTTTTCCGCGATGGCTTCGACAACCTTCTTCGTGTTGCCGTGATGGATCGAGTAATAGAACAGCACCGCTCGTTTCATGCGATATTCCCTCCGTGATTCGCTCTATCTGCGCGTGATAACATGCACCACAAACGTCGCTGCAAGCGCGATTACCGCGCTTCTGTGCGCCCAGAGCAGCGCGGGCGTGCGCTTTTTGCGCCGAAACAGGATCACGCCCAGCACCAGAGCCAGCACCGCAAACGCGGCGGCGACGATGCCCGTCAGCGAGACCCATTTAAACACGAGCTGGAGCACGACGTGCAGCAGCATCAGCCCCACCGCGGCAAAACCGAAGTATCGGTGGTTTTTCACCAGATATTTCATCACCGAAAGATAGTGTTTTTTCAGAGCGCTTTCTTTCGGCAGTTGGACGATCCATTTTCTGTTGACCCACTTGATCACGAAATTCATCACCGCAAAGCCGAATAAAACCGCCGTAAGAACACCCAGAAGATTGCCAAGTTGATTCATAAACTCCAGCCAGTCCTTTCAACACAATATCGCTTGATACACGCCGTATCTAATTTATGACCACTGCTCCCGCAGGCGTTTCACATCCTCGTTTACAATGTACTCGTCGTAGTTTTCGCGCCTGTCGATTACGCCGCCGGGCAGGATTTCGAGGATGCGGTTGGCGACGGTCTGAATCACCTGATGGTCGTGTGAGGTGAACAGCATGACGCCCGTAAACTCCGTCATGCCCTCGTTGAGCGCGGTGATGGCCTCGAGGTCGAGGTGGTTCGTCGGTTCGTCGAGAATCAGCACATTCGCGCCGGAGAGCATCATCTTTGCCATCATGCAGCGGTTTTTCTCGCCGCCGGAGAGCACGCGCGCTTCCTTGAGCGCCTCCTCCCCGGAGAAGAGCAGCCGTCCCAGCCAGCCGCGGATGGTGGTTTCATACTGATCTTTGGAAAACTGCCGCAGCCAGTCGATCAGCGAGTACGTCACGCCGTCGAAATACGCCGAATTGTCGCTCGGCAGATAGGACTGCGTGGTGGTCACGCCCCACTTGAAACTGCCCGCGTCCGGCTCCAGCTCGCCCATCAAAATCTGAAACAGCGTCGTTCGCGCGAGCTCGTCCTCGCCGACAAACGCAACCTTGTCCGTGCGGTCGATGATAAAGCTCACGTTATCCAGCACCTTGCGCCCGCCGACGGATTTTGTCAGTCCCGTCACGGCCAGCACGTCGTTTCCGACCTCGCGGTCGGGCTTGAAGTGAATGAACGGATAGCGCCGCGAGGACGGCGCAAAGTTGCCCATGTCGAGGTTGTCGAGCATCTTCTTGCGCGAGGTTGCCTGGCGGGACTTGGACGCGTTCGCGCTGAAGCGCATGATGAACTCCTGCAGCTCCTTCGCCTTCTGCTCGTTTTGCTTGCGCTTGTCCTTTTCCTGGCGCGCCGCCAGCTGCGTGTATTCATACCAGAAGTCGTAGTTGCCGACGTACATCTGGATTTTACCGTAGTCGATGTCGACGATGTGCGTGCAGACCTTGTTCAGAAAATGACGGTCGTGGGACACCACGATGACCGTGTTCGGAAAGTCCAGCAGAAACTCTTCGAGCCAGCGGATGGCGTAAACGTCGAGGTTATTCGTCGGCTCGTCCAGCAGCAGGATGTTCGGCTTGGCAAACAGCGCCTGCGCAAGCAGCACCTTGACCTTGTTCGGCCCGTCCAGCTCCGCCATGGGCGCCTCCTGCAGCGCCGCGGGCACGCCGAGGCCGTTGAGCAGGATCTCCACGTCGGACTCCGCGCTCCAGCCGTCCAGCTCGGCAAACTCGCCCTCGAGCTCCGCAAGGCGGATGCCGTCGTCGTCGTCAAAGTCCGGCTTGGCGTAGAGCTCCTCTTTGAGCTGCATGATCTCATAGAGCCGATCATAGCCCATGATGACCGTGTCCTTGACCGAGTATTCGTCAAAGGCATAGTGATCCTGCCGCAGCACGGCGATTCGCTCGCCGGGCGTTACGAAGATTTCGCCTTTGTTGGGCTCCAGTTCGCCGGAAAGTATTCTGAGAAACGTCGATTTCCCCGTCCCGTTCGCGCCGATGAGTCCATAGCAGTTTCCGTTTGTAAACTGCGCGTCCACATGTTCAAACAGCGGTCTGCCGCCGAACTGGAGGGATACGTTGTGTGCACTGATCATGAGAAAAAATTACCTGCTTTCCTGTAAAACAACCGCTATCATACCATATCGCGCGAGAAAATCATAGCGTTACGCCCGCGTTTCGCCGCCCGGATACAGCGTGTCGAGCAGCTGCAGTCCCGTCTTCGTACGAAACAGCTTGTTTCGTACGCTCAAAACCGCGTCTTTCGACATGCCGTCTTCATACGCGTTGACGAGAAAATCCGCCTCCACGAGAATCTGATAGTCCGCGCCCTGAATGTCCGTATACGTGTGGTGATGCGCAATCAGCCAGCACACGCGCTCAATGAGCGCACTGTCGGCGCCCAGCGCGCCGAGCAGGCGCTCCGCCTCCGGCGGGCCCTCAATCTGCTGGTGTTCGCCGCCGCAGTTGCCATATTTGCGCTCGCTGTTGCGAATGCCGATGTCGTGCGTCAGCGCGGCTGTTTCGAGGATTTCCTGCGTGCGCGCGTCAAGTCCCTCCCGTTCACCGATGGTCTTGGCAAACCCGTATACCTTGATGAGATGGTTGACCCGCCGCGCATCCGCCGCGTTGTACGCAATCATCGCTTCGCAAACATCTCCGATTCGCATGCCGTTCTCCCTCGCTGCTTTCCGCTTTGTCTGCTATTTTACACGGTTTCGATTCCGCCGTACAGCCAAAGAACTCTTTTTCCTATTATATTACTGCCACGATGGTTCATTCAAAAGCGACGTCAGCCAATATTGGCCTTCGGGTTGATCAACGGAAGAAGGGAGCGCCCCAATCGAGCGCTCCCCCCGTCAGACTCCACCTTTTTGCTTTGCTTCGAATTTGCTTATTTCTCTTTTACTTATTTCTCTCTGGAGAACCACACGCCGAGCGTCGCCAGCACTGCCTGTACCGCCATGATGCCGCCCATCATCAGCGTCCATTTATCCGTGAGCACCATGGTTGTGTTCGTCAGCTTCTCCGTGAGGAAGAAGGCGACGATGGCGCCGACTGCCGGCAGCAGGGTTGAGAGGCGAACCGCCTTGCTCTTCTTGCTCCGCACGTTCGGGAGGTCTTCCCGCTTCTTCATCAGGCCGGAGAGCAGGACGCCCGAGGCAATTGCCGTGATGACCGCGAAGATCAGGTTCAGCAGCGCCCAGGCGGGTGCGGCCAGCGGTACCGGCGCCTCCGCGATGGTTTCAATCGAGCGGCTGACGTGCGTCATCGTGCCGTAGATGGTCAGATTGCCCGCGGGCATCGTTGCCGGGATGACGGTTGTCCAGCCGTCGAACGTGTAGTCGACCTGCGAAGGATCATCCGGCATCGGGACAGCTGATCCGTATGCAACGCCGGAGAACACGGCGTACGGCGTCGCGCCGTCAAGTCCGCTGTCCGTGCCGCCGGTTACATAATAGGTAACCGTGTATTCCAGCGGATCGGACCATGTTGCCGTGAACGCGCGGTCTCCCGTCGAGCCGGCCGGGATCGTGTCCGTCGGCGTCCAGCCCGCGAAGTCGTATCCCTCGCGCGTCGGGTCGGCCAGCGTGATCGTCGCGCTCTCAACCGTATAGGTCGCCGGGTTGGCCGCGGCGTTGGTTCCGCCGTTCATCCGGTATGTGATATCATACTCGATCGGATCGGACCATGTCGCCGTAAACGTACGGTTGCCCGTCGATCCAGCCGGAATCGTCGCGCCCGGCGTCCAGCCGGTGAAGTTATAGCCCAGGCGGGTCGGAGCGGCAAGCGTGATCGTCGCGCTCTCGATCGTATAGGTCGCCGGGTTGGCCGCGGCGTTCGCTCCGCCGTTGAGGACATACGTGATATTATACACGATCGGCTGCCAGACCGCCTCGAGATCATAGTTGCGATCGATCGGCGAAATCACCGCGCCGAGCGCGACCGGATCGCCGGTGTCCTTGTCCACCCAGCCGGTGAGCGTATAGCCTACCCGCGCAACGCCGGTCGCGTCCGCGATGGCCGCGCTGCCGAGGTATTCAAACCAGGCGGTTGCCGGCATACCGGTTACGGCGTCCGTCGTATTTGCGTCGTAGGTGACGCGCGGGTTGATCGTGAAGTCCGCCCTCTCCGTATCGAAGCTGTAGTTGTGCAGGATCTGTGCCGTCGTCAGCATGCTTACGGACAGCACGTCCGCGTACTTGCCGACCGCTTCATCCGTTCCGATGCGGAACACATGCACGGTGATGTTTGCTACGTCGTCTGCCAGGATGCCGTAGTATGTCGTCGTCCCGATAAGACCCGTCGGCACTTCATAGGTAAACGCCGGATCGGCATCGCCGAAGTTCTTCGCGGCGTCCAGCGCGCGGATGAGAACCGGGCGTTGGTTGACCGTCAGCGTGCCGTCCGCGCCGGTGAACGTGTAGTTCGCGGCGGAAAGCCCGGTTACGTCGGGTCGGATTGCGTAGGCGCCGACGATCAGCGTGTTGTCCAGCGTCACTTCTGCAGCGCCTTCATAATATTTGTAGGTTACATCGCCGGTGACGGCCGCGCTTGTCGCGTCCTCGCCGTTTGCAAAGCCGGTGTAGCTCACAGAGTTATCCGCCGGATTCAGCGTCGTCGTGTCGCCGTAGATCATGCTGCGGTTGGTCGCCGTCGCCGTCAGAACGGCTTTGTTGACCGTCAGCGTGCCGTCCGCGCCGGTAAACGTGTAGTTCGCTGCGGAAAGGCCGGATACGTCTGGGCGGATTGCGTAGGTGCCCGCCGGAAGCGTGCCGTCGAGCGTTACCTCGGCATCGCTGCTGTTATAGTATTTGTAGGTTGCATTGCCGGAGATACCCGCGCTCGTCGCGTCCTCGCCGTTTGCAAAGCCGGTGTAGCTCACCGAGTTGTCCGCCGGGGACAGCGTCGCCGTGTCGCCGTAGGTCATGCTGCGGTTTGCCGCCGTCGCCGTCAGCACGGCTTTGTTGACCGTCAGCGTGCCGTCCGCGCCGGTGAACGAATAGTTCGCGGCGGAAAGGCCGGATACGTCGGGCCGGATTGCATAGGTGCCGGCCGGGAGCGTGGCGTCGAGCGTCACTTCGGCATTGCTGCTGTTATAGTATTTATAGGTCACACCGCCGGAGATAACCGCGCTTGTCGCGTCCTCGCCGTTGACGAAACCGGTGTAGGTCACGTCCTCCGCCGGGGTCAGGGACGACAGATCGCCGTAGGTCATGCTGCGGTCGACCGCCGTCGCCGTCAGAGCGGCCTTCGTCACCGTCAGCGTGCCTTCGACCTTGACGATGTCATAGTTCACCGCCTTCGTGTATGTCAGCGTGCCTGTCCGAAGCGACGGAACTACGATGGTGTTCGCCGTGCTGCCAGCGTTGGTAATCGTGCCGGTCGCTGTCGGCGTGCCGTTAAATCCCTCGAGCAGGACGAATCCGTCTCCGCCGACCGTGACGCCCGCTTTGGTCAGCGGCGTTCCGTCATAGGTCTTGCTCGCGTCGCCGGACGTCAGGGTCACCGTGCGCTTCGTAATTGTCAGCGATGCGGTCCAGTAAGCCGTTTCGTAGTTCGGGTTCACCGCGGCGATGAATACAACTTTGCTATCATCAACATTCCGCGCGTAGGGCGGCGTCAATGTATAGTCGCCCGGGTATGCGCCGCCGACAGAGCTGTAATAGATCGTCGTGCCCGCTATGACGCTCGGAATCGGGAGCAGAATGTGCGGCAGGCCGTCGTACTTTGCGTTATAGGATTCGGCCGTGACGGTCAAGAGGTTGGACTTCGTGATCGTCAGCGTGCCTTCCATCTTTGTTACCGAATAGTTGCCGCTGGTGGTGTTGAGCTTAAACGGCGGCTGATAGATGCTGTTCGTCGTGGAGCCGGCATTCACAATCAGGCCGGTTGCGTACGGGGCCCACATAAAGCCCTGTGTGCCGACAAATCCGTCGCCCGTGATGGTCACGTTTGTGGATTGCAGCGCGCTGCCGTCATACATCTTGCTCGCGCTGGCCGATGTCAGAACGATCGAACGCTTTGTCAGCGTGATCGCCGCGCTGCCAAATTTCGTCTCATAGTTCGGATTGACAGCCGCTACGTAGATCGTCTTACTCTCCGAAACGTTCTTCACGCCCGGGTTTGTCGTCGAATATGCGGTGAGGTTCGTTCCCCCCGTCGTGCTGTAATACAGTATCGTGCCGCTGGTCGCGCCCGGCGTTGCGACCACGTAGTGGGTCGTTCCGTCATACAGGCCGCTATAGCCGGTGACGTTCAGCGTCATCGTCGCCTTCGAGACGATCAGCTTTCCGTCCGCGCCGGTAATCGTGTAGTTCGCGGCGGTCAGCCCGCTCACGTTCGGGCGGATGGCGTATGTCCCGACGGGCAGCGTGTTGCTCACCGTCACAAGCGTCGCTCCGTTATAGTAGGCATAGCTCACGCTGCCGCCGATGCCCGCGCTCACAGCGTCTTCGCCGTTGACGAAGCCGGTGTAGGTCACCGCCTCCGCGGGGCTGAGCGTATTCGTGTCGCCGTAGGTCATGTTGCGGTCGACCGCCGTCGCCGTCAGGGCGACCTTGTTGATCGTCAGCGTGCCTTCGGTCTTGGTGATCGTGTAGTTCCCCGGCAGGGTGTTCGTCTTCAAGTCGGGGATGACGATGATGTTCGCCGTGCCGCCCGCGTTCGTGATCGTGCCGCTCGCTGCCGGCACGGAGACGAAGCCTTCGTTCGGCGCAAAACCGTCTCCTCCGATGGTCACAGCCGTGCTCGTCAGCTCGCTGCCGTTGTAGTAACGGCTCGCATCGCCGGAGGTCAGCGTGACGCTGCGCTTCGTCAGCGTGATCGCCGCGCTGCCAAGTTTCGTTTCATAGTTCGGATTGACTGCCGCGACGTAGATCGTCTTACTCTCCGAAACGTTCTTCACGCCCGGATTTGTCGTCGAGTACGCGCTCAGGTCGTTGCCGCCCGTCGTGCTGTAATACAGCGTCGTGCCGCTGGTTACGCTTGGCATTGCGACCACATAGTGGGTCGTTCCGTCATACAGGCCGCTAAAACCGGTGACGTTCAGCGTCATCGTCGCTTTGGAGACGGTCAGCTCGCCGTCCGCGCCGGTGATCGTGTAGTTCGCGGCGGTCAGCCCGCTCACGTTCGGGCGGATGGCATACGCCCCGACGGGCAGCGTGTTGCTCACCGTCACAAGCGTCGCTCCATTATAGTAGGCATAGCTCACGCTGCCGCCGATGCCCGCGCTCGTCGCGTTCTCGCCGTTGACGAAGCCGGTATAGGTCACCGCCTCTGCGGGGCTGAGCGTATTCGTGTCGCCGTAGGTCATGCTGCGGTCGACCGCCGTCGCCGTCAGGGCGGCCTTATTGATCGTCAGCTTGCCGGTCACATACGACACGGTGTACTGATCGGTCACATTGGTTGTGCCGTCCCAAATGATCAGGCTGTCTTCGTTCGCAAAGTCCGCCGTATATTCACCGGCATTCGTTCCGGTCACGCCCGCGGTCAGATTTTCATATGTAAGCCCCGCAATGCTGCCGCTAAAGCCGGTTACGCTCTGCGCGGTGCCGTTGTAGGTTACGGTATCGCTGTTAGCCGTCAGCGTTAACGCCGTTTTGGAAACGGTCAGCTCGCCGTCCGCGCCGGTGATCGTATAGTTCGCGGCGGTCAGCCCACTCACGTTCGGGCGGATGGCGTACGTCCCGGCGGGCAGCGTGTTGCTCACCGTCACCGCCGTCGTTCCGCTGTAATAGGAATAGCTCACGCTGCCGCCGATGCCCGCGCTCACAGCGTCTTCGCCGTTGACGAAGCCGGTGTAGGTCACCGCCTCCGCGGGGCTGAGCGTATTCGTGTCGCCGTAGGTCATGCTGCGGTCGACCGCCGTCGCCGTCAGGGCGGCCTTATTGATCGTCAGTTTGCCGGTCAGATACGTCACCGTGTACTGATCGGTCACATTATTCGTACCGTCCCAAATGATCAGGCTGTCTTTGTTTGCAAAGTCCGACGTACGTTCGCCGGCATCCGTTCCGATCGCTCCCGCGGTCAAATTAGAAAACGTCAGGCCGGAGACGCTGCTCGAAAAACCGGTCACGCTCTGTGCGGTGCCGTTGTAGGTTACGGTATCGCTGTTGGCCGTCAGCGTTAAAGCCGCTTTGGAAACGGTCAGCTCGCCGTCCGCGCCGGTGATCGTGTAGTTCGCGGCGGTCAGCCCGCTCACGTTCGGGCGGATGGCATACGCCCCGACGGGCAGCGTGTTGCTCACCGTCACAAGCGTCGCTCCATTATAGTAGGCATAGCTCACGCTGCCGCCGATGCCCGCGCTCGTCGCGTTCTCGCCGTTGACGAAGCCGGTATAGGTCACCGCCTCTGCGGGGCTGAGCGTATTCGTGTCGCCGTAGGTCATGCTGCGGTCGACCGCCGTCGCCGTCAGGGCGGCCTTATTGATCGTCAGCTTGCCGGTCACATACGACACGGTGTACTGATCGGTCACATTGGTTGTGCCGTCCCAAATGATCAGGCTGTCTTTGTTCGCAAAGTCCGATGTATATTCGCCGGCATTCGTTCCAGTCACACCCGCGGTCAGATTAGAAAACGTCAGGCCGGAGACGCTGCTCGAAAATCCGGTTACGCTTTGTACGGTGCCGTTATAACTCACCGTCGAGCTGTTGGCCGTCAGGGTCAGCGCGGTCTTGGCTTTCCATACGGCATAAAGCGTCAGGTTCTGTTCGGGCATTGTAGCCGTGCCGCCCGGCGTATAGGTCGAATCCGGGGACGTCGCGCCGGAATTCGTGCTCCAGCCAAGGAATGTATATCCGGTTCTCGAAAACTGATTATTATCTACGGTGAACGTATCCCCGCCGGTCACACTGCTGGAGTAACTCGTGTTGTTGTTGGGAAGTTTGCCGCCGTTGCCGTCATATTTCAACGTATAATCCGTCGTTGCTTTATGGGTATTGATCCGGATATCATGATTACTCCACCAAATATAGCAATTATATGAGTACGTACCGCTATGCGCGTCGTAGCTATAATCTACATTCCACCAGTTGTCTGTTACGCTGACAACTTCATAACCGGGTTTCATTTCCCAAGAAATGTACGCCCAATCATTCCCCCCATAGTTGCCGGCGCCCGAAATATTGATCGCGCCGCTGTTGGTATCGAAAATTCTAACTCTATAGGTTGTAGAACCCGGACCACCCATCGCCATCATCAACCGGACGGTTTCCACGATCGGATACAGATCGATGTCCCGATCGGAAACGGTGACACTGTCGCCAACCGATGTGGTATCCCCCGCCGTGGTCGACCAGCCGGTCAGCGTTTCGCCCGTTCCCAGCGTTACGCCCGTAACGCCGGTCGTAGAAACAACGCCTTCCGAATCCGGTTCACGCGTTTCGACTACCGTCGTACCGTCCTGATCGTAGAAACGCACGACATAGACAGTGGACTCGAACTTCGCCGTCAAAACGGTTTCGCCGTTCTCCGTTACACTCTGTGTGCCAAATGCGGTGAACGCCGCGCCGCTTTCCGTATACCAGCCGACAAAGTGCTCTCCGGCAACCGGCGCTTCGGGCGCGGTGGGTTCGGCCAAAGTCTCTCCGTCGGCAACGGTCTTCGTATCGACCGTTTTACCATCCACAATAAAGGTGAACGTCCAGACCGGAGCGGCCGCTTCTTCGTCCGCAGAGTTGTCTTCCTCTACACCGAACACCGCGTATAGGGACAGATCCTTTTCCACCGCATTGTCAAAGTTATACGGTTTATCATTTTTCAGTCCCCAGTATAAGAAGGCTGTCCCTTCTTCGCTGCCTTCCGGTACGGCGGGCGCGGAAGGCTTCGATGCCTTTTCCCCCTCCAGCACAGTTTGACGAAGCGAAGAATCTTCCCGTCCGTCAATATAGAATCGTACCGTGTACTCGGCTGCCGCGGGAGCAACAGGCTCTTCACTTTTTTCCGCGCGCGCATTGAGCGGAAACAGTGTCAGCACCATCAACAGGCTGAGCGCAAGGCTGATAATTTTTGAAATATTTGACCGTCTCATTGTGATTCCTCCAGAATCGGTAGAGCGAGTAAAGTATGAGTCTCCAACGTTTGATACACATTATAAACGTACATTATTACATTAGCGTTGCATTGTGATTTTTTCTTTCGAATTTATATCGGTTTGCATATGTTTTTTTATTATTTTTTGATTTCCGCGTTTTCTAAATTCAATATTGTTACTTTTCTGTTGCTTTTTATTATTTCATTATCCGAATTTATGTACTTTTCCTTAATCTGTTTAATATATATAGATGAAATCCTTATTCGGTGCATTTCGATTTTTTCAAACAAAAAATAAAACATTATTGGTCTATATGGACTTTTTGCATTTATCTGTGTCTTTGAGCATATCCTGTTACATGTTTTTCCGTTTTTGAGCAATTTCCCGCTTCCGCCGACTGCGCGCGCCCGCGCATTTCCGCGTTTGTCAGTCCGAAATTTTACACGGCTGCGACCCAAAAAAGTAAGAATTTTTCCGTTCCTTCACTTCATTTGCGCATCTGTTGACAATCAGACAGGTTCCACCTGAACTGTGTGTTTTTATCAGGAGAGGTCGTCCCTCAGGGATGGCAGGCGAAAAAACCGGAATAACAGGTACAAAAAAGCGGAAGAACATGGCAGCCCTCCCGCAAAATATAGATTTTTACATCGCCGATATACGTTTAATAAATGATTTGGTCTTTTGTTACATTATATATGTTCATTTTCATGTTTCAGCAGCCAATCCTTGCGCCAGAGCCCGCCGCCGTAACCGGTTAGTTTCCCGTCCGCGCCGATCACGCGGTGGCAGGGAACCAAAATCGCGATCCGGTTCATGCCGTTTGCGGTGCCGACCGAGCGAACCGCCTTCGGCTCTCCAATCTGTGCGGCAATCTCGCCGTAGGAGCGTGTTACCCCGCATGGTATCTCCCTGAGCGCATTCCATACCCGCTGCTGAAACGGCGTGCCGGGCATATGCAGGGGCACGTCGAACGTCGTCCGCGTCCCGTCGAAATATTCGTTCAGCTGTGATACCGCTTCGTCGGTAACCCGGTTGTTTCCCGGCAGAATCACGGCGTCGAGACGCCTGCTCAGGTCGGAAAACTCAGATTCCAGCATTCGCCGGTCGCCAAACTCCATCAGGCAGACGCCCGAATCGCTTGCAACCGTCACCAACGGCCCCAGCGGGGAGTCGAACCGGCGGTAGACGAGCACGTTTTTCGGCTCGGTTTTCGTCCTGCCCGGCGCGCCGCCAATGATTTTATCGAACGCGGCGGAGAACCCGCTTGCAGAAGAATAACCGCTTTCCAGCGCGGCGTCGAGTACGCTGCCGCCTTCCCGAATCGCGCCGAACGCCGTGTTGATGCGGTTCATCCGGCAGTACGCCTGAAAGGTCATTCCATAGTGCTTTATAAACCAACGGCGCAGCGTATTCGGGTCGAACCCGCGCTTTCTCAGCTCCCATTCCGTGATACGAAACTGTGGATTCTTTTCCGATTCATGTAATAGTTTCATGATGTCTTCCGGTATTCTATCCGCGCTTTCCATAGGCCTGCAGATCTTGCAGGGGCGGTATCCGGCGGCCATTGCCTGCTGGATCGTATCGTAGAAACACACGTTTTCCCGCTTTGGTTTACGCGCGGTGCAGGTTGTCCGGCAGAAGATGCCGGTGGTCTTCACCGCGGCGAAAAATGCGCCGTCATAAGCAGGGTCTTTCTCTATCAGCGCGCGGTATTTTTCGTCGTCCGTCATAGGTCCCTCCCCTTTTCATACAGAGTATACCATGCATGGAACCCGTGTCTCCACCGAAAAAACGTCAACTAAATCAATGCAAAAAAAGAGAGGCCGCTCGCACACCAGCGCGCCTCTCTTCCGAACCTCATATGAATCCGGCCTGCTCTATTTCTTTTTCCCCCAGAGGCTTTCTTCCGTTTCGCCCGTGACCGTAAAGATATCCTCCCGCTGCTGCTGCGTCAGCGCGGACAGGTTACCATGCATGTGAAACGCGTCTATGCCGCTTAAAATCGCGTCGAATCGCCGTTTGTTGACCTTGTTGCGAATCGCAAAAAAGAGGCACACGCTCAGCAACACAACGGGGATGAGCACAAACATCCATTTGATGCCCGAAACCATCGCGCTCTGCGCGTAGACGGCCGGATCAAAGCTTGCGGACGTCGCCTTGAGCATGTTGTATTGCGTCTGGTCGAACCCCAACGCGCGCAGGCCAAAGCCCAGCAGCAGCACCGCGACGCCGCTTGCAAACTTCCTTAGAAACGTCGTAAGTCCACTGTAGACGCCCTCCCTGCGGCGCGAGGTGCGTATCTCGTCGATGTCGTAGATATCCGTGAGCATCGACCAGGTCGAAAGGTTGCCGGAAGAGGAACCGACCGCGATGAACGCGGAGAGAATGCAGAGCACGACCACGGGCGTGTTGCTGCGGATAAAGAGGAAGCCGATCATCGTCAGTATCCACATCGGCATGCCGATAAACAGCGGAAATACCTTGCCTTTTTTCTTCGCAACGGCGCCCATAACCGCCATGAATATCAACGAAAACACGAGCAGCACGCCCATGATGAGCTCATAGCTGGCGTATTTAAGCACGACGATGTCGATATAGAAGATGAACAACGCCAGCACGAGATCCACGCCGATCTGAAACGAGAGGAAGATGCCGAGATAGTTACGGTACGCTTTGTTGGCAAAGGGGCTGAGCCAGTCGCGGATGCCGATGTGCTCCGGCGGGGGCAGGTTTTCCTTTTCCCGCGTGCCGAGGAAGGTCGCAAGCCAGCAGAGGCCGAACAGCGTCGCCATCACCACGGCCATCAGCAGATAACCGCCCTTTTGCGCGGGCCCGTTGACGCTGCCGCCGACGGCTTTGATCAGCATGCCCGGCACGACCGCCGCGACGAGCGCGGAGCCGCCTGAAAACAGCATGCGCACGGTGGTGAAGCTCGTCCGCTCGTCATAGTCGCTCGTCATGTCGGAGAGAATCGCGTTATACGGCACCATGACGATGGTAAACGCCGTGCCGAAAAACATGTAGGCAAACGTATAGTAAAAGACCTTCGCCAGCGTGCTCTCCATGCCAAAGGAATAAAACATCATGATAAACGACGCGAAGACCGGGATGATGCCAATCAGAAAGTACAGCCGTCTTCGCCCGAAGCGCGAGCGCGTCCTGTCCGAGATGCTCCCCATCATCGGGTCGGTGACCGCGTCCCAGATCTTGCCGATGAACACGATGATGCTCGTCGCAACCACGGGCAGGCCTTCCACCAGCACGAGAAAGTTCATGTAGAGTAGGCTGAAGATCAAAAACGCGCCGCCGCCGTAGATATCGCCCGCGCCATAGCAGAGCTTTTCCACCAGTCTGCTTTTTTTATGTTCCATATGGCACCCCTTTC
>CAYLIG010000004.1:0-189179 GCA_964383635.1 uncultured Christensenella sp.
CGATCGTGCCGATGTTTACGTGCGGCTTATTCCGTTCGAATTTTGCCTTTGCCATTACAACCATTCCTCCTAAATCATCTGTTGTTACCCGCATGCGGAATTTGTAACGGCAGCGGGCAAAATATTTTGTGCACCTTTTGGGATGCTGGAGCGGGTGATGGGAATCGAACCCACATAGCCAGCTTGGGAAGCTGGAGCTCTGCCACTGAGCTACACCCGCGTATCGATCGCATCCCTTCGCCGCGGGCGCGCGCGGCAAAGCCTTGTTTCTAGCATCAATTCTGTGCATTCCTGACGGAATGGCAACAGGCGATCAGCATCGAAATCTGCCGTGAAGAACACAAGCGTTACCCATGCGCCTCCACGGTAGCATCCCTTATTTTATAGGCTTTGCAGAGAAAAGTCAACATCCCAGATCGTGTGTTTCGAGGGCCGTTTTAACGCAAGATACGGGTCGGCCAGCCCCCGATTTTCGGGGTTTTATCGTCGCTTGGCAATCGATATTACTGCTGCTTTTCCTCCCACGACATGGCGCGTTCCAGCGCGCGCCGCCAGCCGGCGAGGCGACGCTCGCGTTCGTTTTCGTCGATCTGCGGGGAAAACACCCGCTCGCTTTCCCATTGAGCCGCGATTTCCTGCGTGCTCTTGAACACGCCGACCGCAAGGCCGGCAAGGCAGGCGGCGCCCAGCGCCGTGGATTCCACGCTCTTGGGACGATTGACACGCGCGTTGATGAGATCGGCCTGAATTTGCATCATAATATTGGAAACGGAAGCTCCGCCGTCCACCTTGAGCTCGCTCAGCTTCGTGCCCGCGTCCCGCTCCATGGTTTCGGCAAGATCGCGCACCTGATAGGCGATGCCTTCGAGAACCGCCCGGCAGAAATGCGCCTTGGTCGTTCCGCGGGTGAGTCCGAGCATTGCGCCGCGCGCATACATATCCCAGTGCGGCGCGCCGAGGCCGGTGAACGCCGAAACAAAATATGCCCCGCCCGCGTCCGGCACGGATTCCGCCAGAACATCAATCTCCCGCGCGCTCGAGATCAGGCCAAGATCGTCCCTAAGCCATTTGATCGAACTGCCCGCGTTGAAGATGCTTCCTTCCAGCGCATATTCCACGCGATCTTTCACACCCCAGGCAATTGTGGTCAAAAGCCGGTTTTTACTCTCGATGGGTTCTGTTCCCGTGTTCATCATCAGAAAACCGCCCGTGCCGTAGGTGCACTTTGCCATGCCTTTTTCAAAGCAGGCCTGACCGAACAAAGCCGCCTGCTGGTCTCCCGCCGCGCCGGCAACCGGGACGCCACCAAGCGCCTCCAGCCCAAGCAAGCGCGGCTGTACGTTACCATAGATATAACTCGAAGGCAGCGCCTTTGGCAGCATGCAGCGCGGAATGTTCAGGCGCGCAAGCAGCTTGTCGTCATAATCGAGCGTATGGATGTCAAAAAGCATCGTGCGTGACGCGTTGGAATAGTCCGTTACATGCTCGCCGGTGAGATTCCAGATCAGCCAGGTATCCACCGTGCCGAAGAGAAGTTCTCCGCTTTCCGCGCGTTGCTGTCCGTTTTCAATATGGTCGAGGATATACCGAATCTTCGTGCCGGAAAAGTAAGCGTCGATCAGCAGTCCTGTGGTCTTTTGGACATAGTCGCTCCAGCCTTCGGAGATCAACGTTTCACACAGCGGCGCCGTACGGCGGCACTGCCAGACGATGGCGTTATACACGGGATGTCCCGTTGTTTTATCCCAGACGATGGTAGTTTCGCGCTGATTCGTCACACCGATGGCGGCGACGTCGCCCGGTTGTACATTCGTCCGCCGGAGCACGTCCGCCGCGGCCTGCTTCTGTGTTTCAAGAATGTCGAACGGGTCGTGTTCGACATAGCCCGCGCCGGGATAGATCTGACGGAATTCATACTGCGCGCTGGAAACAATCTTTCCGGCAAGGTCAAAAAGGATGGCGCGGGAGCTTGTGGTTCCCTGGTCAAGAGCTAGAAGGTATTTCGGCATGTCAGATGATTCCTTTCGAACCGGTTATATAACAACGTATCGTTCGGCTATTCGTAACCCGTATGATTTGCTTTGATCTTTTAACCAGTATTATTATGGCATATCATTTTCCATCCATCAACATGGCCGCCGGAATTAATTCGGTGGAAATTCTCCTTTTGTATTTGGACAGCATTTTTGCAAGCTCGTCTTTTTGTAACATTCTTACTTTCTTTTTTTCGTAAGCCGGTCTATCATACTGATATGGTAACAGACCAGTTGCAACAGAATCCTGTTCCGGAAGGCTTCGTGCCAAACAAAGCGCTTGGCCAGAATTTTCTGGCCAGCGAAAGTGTCATCGGTGCGATTCTCGACGCGGCGCAGATTGAAAAAGAGCGCGTGCTTGAAATCGGGCCCGGAAGCGGTGCGCTGACGGCGGGGCTGCTGGATCGGGCATCCTTTCTCGCCGCCGTGGAAAAGGACGGCAGGCTCTGCGAAATTCTACAAGCGCGTTTTGGGGACAGGCTGACGCTGGTTCACGCGGACTTGCTGGATGCGGATATCCCCGCGCTGATGGGCGCATCCCCCTGGCATGCGGTAGGAAATCTTCCATACTATGCCACCACGCCGATCGTCCTGCGGCTTTTGTCGCTGCTGCCGCAAAGCATGACGCTGATGGTTCAAAAAGAAGCGGCGGATCGCTTCTTTGCGCGTCCTAAAGAGCGGGTATATGGCCCGGTTGCCGTTGCCGCCGCATGTTTATATGAGGCGGATATCGTCGTTCGGGCGCCGAGAAATTGTTTTCAACCCGCGCCGGAGGTGGATTCTGTGGTCGTCCGGCTTACGCGAAATGCGGTTTCACTGCAAAACGGCGCAGCGTTTTTATCCTTTTTAAAGCAGGCGTTTTCCATGCGTCGCAAGACGCTTTACAACACTTTGCAAAAAAACGACCGCCTGCTAACTATCCTCGACTCGCTGGGTATTTCGACGGACGTCCGCGCCGAAGCATTACCGCCTGAATCTCTGCTTCAGATTTACGAATCGCTTTCATCAACGTAAAATCAATAAAGAAATTCAATTGAATTGGAGGACAACACCATGCCGAAACTCACTTACTTCTATCTGCCAAGCTGCCCGCACTGCAGGCTCGCCGCGCGGTGCATCGAAGATCTCTGCGCCGAGGATCCCCGGTATAAGGACATCGAGATCGAACGGGTTGACGAATCCGCCGAAAAAGCGCGTGCCGCAAAGTATGACTATTGGTATGTTCCCTGCTTCTATATGGGACAGGAAAAGCTGCACGAAGGACACGCTGAAAAGGCGGACGTCAAGGCCGTACTCGAAAAAGCGCTGAAATCCTGACCGCCATCGAAACGCAGGCAAGTTCACAACAGCCCATCCAGGCAAACCCCTTGGATGGGCTGTTGTTTCAGAAAAAATCAACTATTGTCGCACAATGACTACCTTCCATATCCGTCAGGCGTGTATAATACCAGTGAACACAATCGCAGCAAAATCTTTTTCGCAGCAAACAGGAGGCGCACATTATGCCGATATTCTGGTATGTGCTGATCGCCGTATTTGCGGCAGCGGCAGCATTTTTCATCGCCGTCGGATGGAAAATTTCCTCCATGCTCCTCCACCCGAAAGTCGTTTTATATGACACGGCCGTAGACAAGGAGGTGGAACGCGGCAATTTCACCCGCGAATGGTTTGACCAGACGGTTCGTCTTGAGGAATTTACGCTGTGTTCGCCCTTTGGATACGATCTCCACTGTGCGATCTGGCCGCATAAAAACGGCGCCGCTTTTTCGGACGGAAAGGCGCGTGTCGCCGTACTGGTACATGGATTCACCTACTGCCTGCTCGGCGGCATCAAGTACGCCTCCATCCTGCACGATTTCGGGTTCGACTGCGTTTTTTACGATCACCGCAACCATGGCCTTTCCGGGCGGGCGCCGACCACCATGGGCGCGTACGAATCGCGCGATCTCGCGTTCGTCTGCGCCTGGGCGCGCGAGCGCTTTGGAGAGGACGCGGTGCTGGGCACACATGGCGAATCCATGGGCGCGGCGACGGTTATGCTGCACGCGGCGATAGACCCGCGACTCGCGTTTGCCATTGAAGACTGCGGCTACAGCGACCTCAAGCGCGAACTGCGATTTGTAATGCGCAATCGATATCATATGCCCGCGTTTTTGACGCTGCAGCTTGCGAGTCTGTTTTGTCGTCTGCGCGGGGGCGTGTTCTTCGGCAGCGTCGTGCCCAGGCGCGCGCTCAAAAGCAGCACGCATGTACCGATGCTGTTCGTCCATGGAGACGCGGACGATCTTGTGCCCTACGGCATGCTGACGGAAAACTATAACGCAAAGACCGGCGCAAAAACCATGCGTACGTTTCCGGGCGCGGCGCATGCAAGTTGCTATACCAAAGACCCGTCGGCCTACAGAGTATATATAGAGGAATTTTTACGGGAAAACGGTATCATTTAGGCGGCTTATGCATGGTTTCATGCGTCTGCAGTCCGGCCCGGAATCAGCGGCGCCATGTCTTGCCAACCCGCCGAAACACTGGTATCATGAAGGTAATACGGAGGGCATAATTATGACGAAACCATTCCAGAAAGCGATGCTTATCACGTCTGTCGTCTATATGGTGATCGGACTGTTTTTGATCATCTGGCCGGATCCCGCACGACAGATCATCATCTATGCCATCGGCGCGGCAGCATTGCTCTACGGCGGTTATCGCATCGTGGAGTTTTTCGTGCGCAAAGAGCATCTTGGCGGCGTTCAGATCGGCGTCGCGCTTGGCATCGCCTGCGCGCTGCTGGGGCTGTTCCTGCTGATCAAAGCCAACCTTGTCGTAACACTGCTGGCGACCATCGTCGGCATCGCGTTAATCGTAGACAGCATCCTGCGCCTGCAGATTGCGCTGAATCTGCGTCATACCGGCATGAAAAACTGGCTGGTTTTGCTGATCACCGCGCTGTTTACGTTGGGGTTTGGCATTCTGCTGCTCTTCAATCCATTTACGGCCATCAAAGTCGCCACCATCCTTGCGGGCATCGGCCTGCTGATCGACGGCGGATTCACGCTTTGGAGTGTTCTGCAGTCCGACAGCGGTATGCCAAAGCACACAACCACCGTTAAATAAAAGATCCTCTGGTTTCTCTGGTATAGCGAAAAAAGTCAATGCGCCCGGCAAAACCGGGCGCATTATTGTGATCTGATATCGGTAAATTACATTTGCACGCTTTCAAAAAGCGTCATGGGCCGTCCCATATGATCCTCAAATATGCGGGCGCAATTTCGCCCCGCTTCTTTTGCGGCATAGAGCGCAATGTCTGCCTTGCAGTAAAGCTCCTCAAATGTTGCGCCGTCCCGCGGGCATGTGGCCGCGCCAAAGCTGCAGGAAATGGTTGCGTCGTCCGCAACCCGCCGTCCTAGCTGCTCGCAAAGAAAATCCATCTTCGTCTGCAGCGCGTCGAGGTTCAGAACATTTTTCAGTAACAACGCAAACTCGTCCCCTCCAAGGCGCCCGACGAGATCATCCGCGCGCAGCGCGGCGCGAAGCGTTTCGCACACGCGAATCAGCACACGGTCTCCATATCCGTGCCCGAATCTGTCGTTGATGCGCTTGAAATGATCCACATCCACCATGACCAGCGCATGAAGGCCGTTGTGCGCCTGCTCAAACAGCGCTTCGGCCGACTCTACAAATGCGCCGCGATTCAATACGCCCGTCAGCGCGTCTGTGCGAAGTCGGTCTTTCATCATGAGTTCCGCGCGCTTTGGTGCGTCGATATCGCGCAGCAAAAGCGACGCGCGAATATTGCTCGAATAGGGATCCGGCAAAATCTGCACGCTCAGGCGCACCCATCCGTATCGTCCTTCCGCACGCAGGTGACGATATTCGGGTTTTTCGAGATTCGCCCCGCGAAAATATTCCGTTAAAAGGTGCTCCCGCGCCATAAACACACGAATCTGCTCTCGATCTTCCGCATGGACATATCGATCCAGAAAATACCGGACGGCGCTTTCCATCGTATCGCTCCAGGGAGCGGGAAACGGTTCAACCAGCTTGCCTTTTTGCACTTCGAGTTGGTTCTGCGTCAAATCAAACTCCAGATACGCGGTATTATCCTGCGGCATCTGCATATAGGTCTGTTCCCAGCGCCGGTAGGCCACCTCGCGCGAATGCTGCTGAGAAACATTTTGCAAAGAGACAACCGCCTGCGCCGGCACATTGTCCTCACGATAGATCAGCGAATAGGATGCGCGATACCATTCAAACGAACCGCCGTCGCAATGCAGTCGAAGCTGAAGCACCGCGCTTCCGGAGGGATAGATCCCGCTGCAGATGTGATCAAACAGTTCGCGGAATGCATCCTGGCTGTCCGAGCTGATCACACCACATGCAAACAGGCTGTCCGGAACATCGTAGATAACATCCTTTTGAAACTGCTCGGCAAATTCCGGCGTCAGATGGATGGTCTTCTGTTCAATATCATAACGAAAAACCAGTTTGTCGCTCTGCTGAACGGCAATGCGATATTCTTCCTCCCGCACGCGAAGTTCGTCCTCAACATGTTTCTGGGCGGATATATCCATCAATGCGCAGATCCAGACGCCGCCGTCGGACTCGGCCGGGCGTATGCGAATCATCGCCCAGAAAGTATCGCCATCCTGACGCTTCATGCGCGCTTCAAACGCAACCGCCTGTTCCTCGCCATTGACGAGCGGAAGCAGCCGCGTTTCAATTTGTTTTTTCGAGTCCGCGTCCGCGCAGTCGAGCGCGCCCGTCGTCCCCGCCGTCATGGCCGCGGCGGCATCCGCATATCCCAGCATCCGATAATAGCTTTCGTTTGCGTACACGATAGAAAGCCTCTCATCCCTCTGCGAGACGCACAGGCCGCAGGGCAGTTGTGAGAGAATATGTTCGCGTAAATCGGTTGAAATAGAAATAGCCTGATCGCTTTGAAGCATGTTCAGATACCCCGGAAGAAGATAAGAAGCCGGAATTCCGCCGGAACATGTGATTACCAATAAGTACAGTAGCTAGTATATCATCAGCAGTTCCCAATGCAAGCAAAATTCTAATATTTCTGAACATTTTCATCAATTTTTTCAAATTTCTTGTGGATTTTCTGAATAATACACGTATTTATTAAGTTCTCGCTGATTTTCGTCGGGTTGCGACGTAAAAAATTACAATTTTGTTTTGTTTCGTTGCTTTTGATTTGTCTGCGCCGAATTTGTGTGTAATAATTTCGTAATATGTTTGTCACAACCGGTATGGGTTCCGTTGCATCGCCGCCTCTTCGCTGATTGGTTATGCTTGTTCTTGATGTATGAAAGTTTCGCTCGTTCTTATAGTTTGGCGTTTACAGATTTCCCTGTCCGCTGTCATCCAAACGAATCCTGTTAAAAAGCGATACATCGCACATTCCGGTGCATCCGCCGCAATGCTGTGATATCATTGAATCGAATCATTTTTTCCGTATCGGAGGAATCGACGATGAACGATTGCGTTAACGCGGCATCATGCCCCTGCACCTATCCCTGTCCGCGCCACGGAAAGTGCTGCGAATGCGTGGCATATCACCGCGCATACGGTGAATTTCCGGGCTGTTTTTTCTCTAAGGAAGGCGAAAAAACCTACGATCGCAGCATGGATATGCTCCTTTTCGACAGAAGCCGGGGAAATAAAAAAGCATAGCCTTCCCGCCTTGGGTATCAACAATAGTTCGTCCATTTATCGTTATTTGAAATTGACGAATTACAATATTATGATATACTGATATCGATCTTTAAAGATCGAGTCGATTTCATACGGGTCGGTTTCAAATCAATTTTTTTAAAGCTGGACGATACATGGCGGAGTTTAACGAACAATTGACGCAGGCCTCGGAGATTTTTAAAGCGCTCAGTCATCCGGCGCGTCTTTGCATTGTCAACAAGCTCACACATATGAACCTCAATGTCACGCAGATGCAGGACTGTCTGCTTATGTCGCAGTCCAACATTTCACAGCATCTCTCCATTCTGAAGCATAAGGGCATCATCAAAGGAACACGCATTGGGTCCGAAGTGATCTATTCGCTCGCGGACGAGCGGATGAAAGCGCTGGTTCGGCAGTTTTTAGACAGCTGAAACGGCTCCTCTTTTTTTTCATTATGATATTACGATTTTATAATATTAAAATGTCGTAATATAATATCGTGTCTTGCAGGAGGTAGATTTTTATGTTGAACACAGACGTACTCATCATCGGCGGAAGTGCCGCGGGTTTTGTAACCGCGGGCACGGCGAAATCGAACAATCCGGATAAAAAGGTCATGGTTGTCCGCAAGGAAAGCAAGGTCATGATTCCCTGCGGAATCCCCTACATCTTCGGAACCGTCGGAACAAGCGACAAGAACATTCTGCCCGACGGCGGACTGGAGAAGATGGGGGTCGACATCCGCATCGACGAGATCGCATCGGTCGACGCGGAACAGAAAACCGCCGTTACGGTTGGCGGAGAAACCATCGGCTACGACAAGCTGGTGTTCGCCACCGGTTCGCAGCCGGTCATCCCCAAGTGGCTGAAGGGGGCGGAGCTGAAAAACGTCTATACGATCCTGAAAAACAAGGATTATCTGGACGACCTGCAGCGGCAGATCGGCGAACTGAAAAAAGTTGTGCTCGTCGGCGCGGGCTTCATCGGTGTGGAAGTGGCCGATGAGCTCAACAAGCAGGGCTACGACGTGACCATCGTTGAAATTCTCCCGCGTATTCTCGGGCTGGCCTTCGACGACGAATTCGCGGCGGCCATGAGCGAAACGCTTACGGCGCGCGGCGTAAAAGTGCTCACCGGCATCGGCATCAAGGAAATTCTCGGAAACGGCAAGGTTTCCGGCGTGCTGCTCTCGAGCGGCGAAACGCTCGAAGCGGACGCGGTCGTCCTCTCGCTTGGATACAAGCCCAACACGGAGCTTGCGGAAAAAGCGGGCGCGGAGATCAACACGGCGGGATTCATCGTGACCGACCAGTACAAGCGCGCATCGCTGAAAGACTGCTTCGCCGTCGGCGACTGTTCCGAAAAGCGCGACTTCCTGACCGGCAAACTCAGCCGCATCATGCTCGCCTCCACCTCCTGCGCGGAGGCGCGCGTCGCGGGACTCAACCTGTTTTCACTCTCGACGATCTGCACGTTCCGCGGAACGATCGGCATCTACTCCACCTGCATCGGCGAACTGGCCTGCGGCGTGGCGGGGCTCAACGAAGTGACCGCACGCGCGGAGGGCTTCGACGTTGTCACCGGCAGCTTTACCGGTGTGGACACGCACCCCGGCTGCCTGGATTGCTCGCAGAAACAGACGGTCAAACTGATCGTATCCAAGGTGAACGGCGTCATCCTCGGCGGCGAGGCGCTCGGCGGCCGCACCGTCGGCGAGTTGACCAACGTAATCGGCGTTGCGATTCAGAACAACATGACGATCAACGACCTGCTGGTCGCGCAGATCGGCACGCATCCGCTCCTGACCGCGTCTCCGGCGGGATATCCGCTGATCAAGGCGGCGGAAGTCGTCGCAAAGGCGCTGAGAAAGGCGTAATCGAGAATCCAAATCGCACGGGCACCCCGGGGTAAATTCCCCGGGGTTGTTTTTGTATCCGCGGGCTTATCCCCATCCGGCAGCATCACCGCCGCTGCTTGCGGCCTCGTTTTTCATAGTCTTTCTCGATCTGCTGTTTCCAGTTTGCCGACACGGGGCATCCTGCGCGCACGCTGGCCAGAGTCGCGCTGACGACATCGTAATTCAGGCGCGTGCCCTCGCCGTCCGGGCAGTAGTTCACGGCGCGATCCGCCGGAATGCCGAAGCGCGAGGCAACCTGAATTGCGTCGATATTCGCGCCGAGAAACAGGAATTCCCACCCGAACTCCTTTTGCTCCCACTCGATCATCGCCTTTACCCGATCGACGCCATATTCGCGGCTTGCGTTTTCCATGCCGTCCGTAATGATGACGAACAGTACCTTCTCGGCGCGCTCGGATTCCGCGGTGCGTTTCTGGACGTTCACGGTTTTGTCGATCGTCCTGCCGATTGCGTCCAGCAGTGCGGTGCTGCCGCGGACGAAGTATTCCCGCCCGGAAATCTGCGCCACGCCGCCAAGCGGAATGCGGTCGTGCAAAAGCTCGTACTTGTCGTCAAACAGCACGGTTGTCACGGTGCAATCTCCGGCCTCCCGCTTTTGTTTGTCCAGCATGGCGTTAAATCCGCCGATCGTATCGCTCTCCAGCCCGCTCATGGATCCCGAACGATCCAGAATGAACACAAGTTCCGTCAGTCCCTGTTTCATGTTTGTTATCCTCCGCTGTCTTGATGAAAAAAGGATACCAATCCGCGGCATAAAAAAGGTCGCCCGGTAGGCGACATTTTATCAGTTCTGTTCTGTTCTGTTTTGTAGTAGCGTTTATATCCTCAAGCCCCCAGCAGACTTTCGTCGAACGCAAACAGCGCTTCGTTGATTTCAAAGATGTTAAAGTTTCCCTCGCGGATGAAATATTCGACAATCAGGTCGAATTTGCTGGCCGGTGAAAGCGCATATCCCGCGCGGGCGAGCAGATCCGCTGTCTGGTCAAGGTTGAGACGCAGCGCGACGGCGAGCGCCAGCGCGGTGTTTTTGCCCGGGCGGTAGTGCGGATTGCTCCGAATCTTGGAAAACAGCCTGCGGTCCAGATTGGCGCGCTGATACACCTGCGGGTCGCTGAGACCTCTTTCATCGATCAGGCGAAAAAGCATTTCCGTAAAGCTCTCGCCCACCCGCTTCACGGCGCGCTCCAGATCCGGGCGCGCCGCGCATGGCGCGCTCGTCATCACGGGCATGCTCTGCTGGAGCGCCCAGCCGCGCTCCCTGTCCGCATCCCGACGAAACAGCTTCATAAGGCGCACGTCGCGCTCTTCGATATATGCGGCGATCGACTTGTACAATCGCTCGCTCAGGCGATAGGAATCCGCGTCGAACACGACCAGAAACACATCCATGTCGTGCTCAAACAAAAACGATCCGATCGCCGCAATCGCAACGGAAAGCGCCTGATCCTTGGGATAGCCGTAGATGCCGGACGAAATCAGCGGAAACGCGACCGACTCCAGCCCGTTTTCCAGCGCCAGCTTTAAAGAGTTGATATAGCAGGAGCGAAGCAGCGCCTCTTCGCCGCAGCTGCCGCCCTGCCAGACCGGGCCGACGGTATGGATGATGTGCTTTGCCGGCAGGCGGAATCCGTCCGTCATGACTGCTCTGCCAACATCGCACCCGCCGATGCGCTCGCAAGCCGCCTGCAGCTTCGCCGCCCCCGCGGCGGCAAAGATTGCGCCGCAAACGCCGCCGCCCTCCAGCAGCCGGACGTTGGCCGCGTTGACGATAGCGTCGACATGCATTCTGGTGATGTCGTTTCGAACGATTTCCAGCGGCAAAGCAATCACTCCTTATTTAGAAATTGTTCTTTTGCATTTATTCCTGTCGATAGACCGGTTTTCCGTTTATGTAAGTCTGCAGGACGCGTATATTCTTCAGATCGGCTGTATCGATTGAAAACGGATCCCGATCGATTACGATGAAGTCCGCGCACTTTCCCGGCTCCAGCGTCCCCCGATCGTTCAGACGAAACTGCATTGCCGCATGTCGGGTCAGAGCGAGCAGTCCTTCGTATACACAGACGCACTCATCCGCGCCAAGCGGTGCGCCGTCCTCATCCAGCCGCGCGACCGCGCTCCAGAGCAGCAGCCAGGGATCGACCGCCGTCACAGGAGAATCGCTGTGAATTGTGCAGGGAATGCCGAGCTTTCTAGCAGATGCAATCGGGTTCATGCGCGCCGCGCGCGCTTCACCGAGATAGACGCTTCTGTGGTGCTTCCCCCAGATATACGTATGAATCGGAAAAAAGGACGGTGTAAGTTCAAGGCCGCGAATCTGCTCCAGCTGATCGGCACCCGCCGTCTGGCAATGGATCACGATATTGTGCAGGTTCGAATCGGTGCGATGCTTCCGCTCTGCGTCGAGCACGAGCTGGATCGCCGCATCCCCGTTTGCGTGAACGGCATACTGCAGATTCGCGCGGTGCAGCCGCTCTACAGTTTTTTCGTAGTCCGATTCGGAAACCGTCAGATACCCGCGGTAGTCGGCGCTTTTCGTGCGCGTTTTGTGCTGTTTGTAATACGGCTCCCGAAGATAGGCGGTATAGCCTTGAATCGATCCGTCCGTGAAGAGTTTCACCGGGCCAAGCGTTACGAGCCCGCGCGGATCGCAGCGCTTTCCCTGCCTGCGGCTTGGAATGGGCGGCATACCGTTTGCGGCCGGCATCAGGTTGACGACGAGCTTGCCCTTAAGTTTTCCCAATAGCGACGCGACGAAGAACAACGCCAGCTGCGGCTTTGCCGCCGCGCCCTCGTTTGCCGTCGTATATCCTTGCCTTAAATACAGCATGGAGCCGGTTTTGAGAATTTGAAACAGCTTGTTTTTCAGAATCAGCGGCAGGGCAACCGCTCGATTGACGCGGTTGATCACGAGCCCTTCTTCCAATACGCCGGTAAAGCGCCCGCTTTCATCGCGATAAGCAACGCCGCCGTCAGGCGGGGTATATCCTTCCTTGATGCCGGAGAGTTCCAGCGCCTTTGAGTTCACGCTCATCAGATGGAAGCTTTGATGGATTACCACGACGGGCTTATCCGCAGAAACCTCGTCCAGTTCGTCCCGTGTCGGAAAGCGGTACTCCGCGATCTTGGTGTCGTCAAACCCGTGCCCAATCACCGCCGCGGGGTTATACGCTTCGTTATGTGCCTTGAGCAGACGAACGATGTCCGCAACGGACGACACGCCTCCCGTCGGCGCGGAATATAGTCCGACAAACAGCGCGTCTGCAATCGCCTGCACCGTGAAGTGGCTATGCGCATCAATCAACCCCGGCAATACGGTTTTTCCATGAAGATCGATTTTATGGCAGGCGGGGAAACGACGCTCCAGTTCGCTCTGCGCGCCTATGGCGCGGATTTTACCGCGCGAAACGACCAACGCTTCCGCGAATTCCGGCCGGTCGCCGGCCATGGAATATACCCGCGCATTGAAATAGAGTATATTGCTTTTGTCAGTTCGCACGTTTCTTCCCCCAGAGCTTCAGAACTTTCAACAAAACGAGGAACACCGGCACACTTGCGGCAAGGATTCCGATCCAGAGCCGGAAGTTTGTAACCGGCATGGCGATCTGCGAAAGCACGACCAGAATACCGACAAACAGGTTGAGAATGTTCCACCAGATCATTTCGCCGGCGACGGGCGTTTTGAATTGCGGATCCACCATGCGCAGGAGAATCAGACCCGTCGCGGCGGTACCGGTCACAATGCCAAACTCCGCCAGAAAACGCTCGTCCTCATATGCGCCGCTGCGCCGCGCAAAATATCGCACAATGAAAAATGTCGCAGCACAAATGATCGCGATGTTGATCAGCATTGCGCCAAGCCCGGAAAAGATAAGTTTCAGGTTGATTGCCAGCATGGACGAAACGGTCAGAACATCGATCAGAAAACCCGTAATGCTGCCCTGCACACCGGGGTCGACAATATAGGTAAATTTTGTCTTCCGAAGTATTGCCCGAATAATGAAGGAAAACAGGATTCCCCAGACGAACATATTGCCGAATATGAGCGTTTGATTGGACGCGCCTTTGAGCAAAAAACGCGACAACACTTCGGCAAACCCATAGGCCAGTAAGTACGTCACCCCGAGCAGCGCAAAATGCAGCGTCAGCGTGTCCAGATTCGCATGATGCGTGGTTTGATACCCAAGCGGCGATTTTTCTTCCGCCTCGATCAGGCCGGATTCGAGATCCGTTGTTTCCTCCCGCGTCGCGGGGTGTTCTCCGGACGCTAACCGCCGTTTGAGCAGCCGTTTTGCATATGGCACACCGAAGATAAACGCGAAAACAAATCCCGTCGCCGCATAAAACAGGCCGTATTGCACCGCGTTCTCCACGCCGAACCCTTCCCAGATGGTGCCGATCGCAACCGCCTGCCCGGGACCCTGCGCAAACCCGTGCGCAATCATGCCGCCCAGCGCGGGCAGCAGTCCCGCCCCCGTTGCAGCGTCGTAACCAAGGAACACCATGGACCCGAGCAGCGCCTGAACGCTGATCATCAGCCCGAACATGAGCGCGAGCCATAGCCCTCCTTTGAAGACGCTTTGATTGTCCCGCTTTGGGGCGTTGATCCCCATATAGGTGATGGAGATAAAGCTCAGCGTAAAGAGATGGAACGTGATACGCTCATAAATCGCATAATCGAGATCGAGCACGCCGGAGTTCATCAGAGAAAATCCAAGTATACCGGCAATAATCGGCGCCGGAATCAGCGTTTTCCGAATCAACGGCAGTTTCCGCAGCAGCACGCCGAGAAAGATCAGCGAAAATAACACGGCGGGTATCGCAAAGTCCTGAAGCATTCCGTCCTCCTGATGTTCAGATCGGCAATCGGCTCAACGCGCGCAGGGTCGGGCGCGGCGCTTATTCGATGTGTTCTGTCGGTATCCGGGACAAATCCAGCATGTTCCCCAGTCTGCGGTTCCATTCGTGCGGAACGAATCGCGTATATCCGCTCATCGGATACAGCGTGATTTCTCCAAACACAATCCGATCCGGCAGCAGATATAAATCGACGCGCGCAAACGGCAGGTCGCGGCTCAACCGGCGGGAGAGTTCCAGCATCTCCGTCAGGCGCTCCGGCTTTGGTTCATCCGTATCGCTGCACTCGGACACGAAGCGCGTTATCGGGAGCCGGTTCCACGCCGTGTCATAGTAGTTCTGCCGATGCGTTTCAAAGCGCGAAAAGTCGACCTGAATCATATACGGTTCGCCGCCAAAGCAGAAAATCTTAAAATCCTTCGGGATCTTCCCTTCGGCATCCAGCAGATACTCCTCGCAGACGATGCGCGGTTCTATACCAAGATAGCACCATTCGTACGCAAGCTGTCCGTAGTCGCTGCTTAGCCAGGTGTTCATGCGCGCCGCCGCGTCCACGCGGTCCAGCTTGGATTTATCCTCGCAGATGATGTTCCAGCCGCTGCCATGGTTGGCTTTCAGCACAAAGCGTTCCGGCAGGGCGGCATAGTCAATTTCTTCCGTCGACTTGTATTCGCCGTAATAGTTGCTTAAATATTGCTCTCCGCCGCGCCCGGCAACCAATTCGCGCACGCGGCTTTTGTCCGCAAGCACGTGTGCCAAAGGGTTTCGATAGTGCAGCTTCAGCCAGATGATTTTGTCCTGAAATGTCTTTGGGTGTTTCAGCCGCGGCCAGAACCCGCTGTGCCGCAGACAAAGCGCCGCTTCGCGCGCTTCTCTGCCAAACACCCGAAACAGTGCTTCCTTGATCGTCTTTGCCGTGTGTCGCCGCATGTGTCAACTGTCCTTCGAAAATTTTCCCCGCGCGTGCCCGAAGGCAAAACAAAAGCGGGGCATCTGCCGAATCTCGAGCATATGTCCCGCCTGAAGCGTCTGTTTATTATAAATGTAACCCTCACGTGGAACGCATATGCCTTTGGGTATTTTATCATATGCGGCGGTTATTTGAAAGGAAGGGCTTGAGGGAGTTGAAACAGGAAAAAACGTTTTATAACGTTATGCAACATCAGAAAACGCAAACTTTATGCAAGGTTCTTTATTTAACGCTCGTGTCACGAACAAACAAAATGCCCAATCCATCCCCCTGATCGACAATAATTGTGTTATAATCTTACCACCTGATGCGGTTTTTATAAAGTTTATACTTTAGTTTTTACCAGATGTTTCAACAGATACAAGTTCATAAGAACTTTGGTTTTGTATCGAAATGGTTCATTTTGTATTATTAAAACGGGAAAAGGAAGGAAAAACGAATGAAAGCAAGACGACTTATTGCAATGATTTTCGTTATTTTCATGCTAACCGCCGGCTGTAGCAGCCTTATTCCAGCGCCGGCTTCCGAACCGGTGTCGACGCCTGAACCGGTGCCAACGCTCGAACCAACACTGTCGCCGGTGCCAACGTTGAGCCCCGAAGAAGAGGCTGCCGAGCAGGCACGAATTGAGGCGGAACTTGCGGCGCAAGCTCACCTGGAAAAAGCGCAGCGGGTGAAAGATATCAAGATCGTTTTTCTGGTCCCCGGAACCCTGGATAATCCCTTGTACAACGCAGTGTATTTGGGGTTAAAGAAAGTTGAGTCAGAGTACGGTCCGACAATTTCATGTGTTGAGATGGGCAACAAGCCAAACGGGTGGAAGGCACCGTTTTTGAGTGCACTGGAAGAAGACTGGGACTTAATCATTACACTGGACGATTTTATAAATGACAAAACTACGAGGGTCATGACAGATCTGATCGACACGAATGCGCCTTTACATCCGGAAAAGAATATCATCTTTTTGTGGGGGGTTAGCGAACGCATTCCTTCAAACGTTGTAAAGATTAACTACAATTTAAATGATGCGACATTCCTTGCGGGCGCGTGTGCCGCTCTGGTAACGGCATCGGGAATGGAGCTGGCGAATGAACAACAGCTGATCGGGTTCATTGGCGGCATGGATTTCTATCCGATCACAAATCTGTATCTGCTTGGCTATATTGAAGGTGCAAAATATATCAATGAAGATATTAAAATCATGATCGCTTTTTCGAATGATTTTAATAATAAGAGTTTGGGAGAGCGGGATGCGGTAACCCAATACTCAAATGGCGTTGATGTTATTTTCCAAGCAGCAGGTCAAACAGGCTATGGTGTCATTAACGGCGCACAAGCAGCCGACCGATATGTGATTGGTGTTGATATCGATCAGGCGCAAGAACTGGAACCGGATTCCCCCGAGAAGGCAGCCCATATTTTAACTTCAGTTGTGAAACAGTATGACGGGGCGGTATTTTGGGCCATCGATCAATATGCAGCGGGTACATTGGAGTTTGGCAGAGAGTATTACCTGGGTATCGCCGAGAATGCGGTTGGCATCGTGAAAAACAGCTACTATAACCAGCTTGATCCGGAAATCATAGCAAAACTGACCGATATAGAGGAAAAAATTGCATCGAAAGAAATCAATCTTGACGACTTAAGAAATATGGACAATGAATTAGTTCGAGAGCTGCTTCAATCAGTAGCACCGTAACCTATACTACCGTTTTGCCCCAACAGTAGTATAGATTGAATGAATAAAATCAGCGTTCATGCCCGCCTAAACACATTGTTTTCAAGGTTACTATGCCAGATTCGTGGCGGGCCATATAAAACGAGTTCAAGCTGAATATAAAGAAAAAGCCCGCAAACAAAATGTTTACGGGCTTTTTTGTGGCAAAAAATGCTAATTCTGATAGAAATGCACCCCCCTGGGTTTAGGGGTGCAGAGTCAACAATCCTACGCGTCTATCCTCTACCGTGCAGGGGCGGATGTTTTAACCGCGCAACAGTACCTCAGATACGCCGATCCTGCGACAACGCTGCGAATTTTTACACACCTCGCGGATGAAACGCAGATCAAGGACGCGGAGAGAGTGAGAAAGGCGTTTTCATAAATAGTAAAAACTAAATGTAGTTACAAAATTCTAAGATTTTAATCTAATTAGGTCGCACAGATTGATCCTTGATAGTTGGCTTAACCATCAATTTATATCTGCGAATTGTCTTGACTTAATTGATACTCATCAAAATTGATTCTATCGTCAGATATTCTTATTCTGCCTTGAGTGGATTTTAATACTCGATTTTTAAGTAATTTGTATCCATCGAGACCTTCTATTTGTTTGATATAGGCAACTCGCCCTGCAATTATTTTCTCTTGATAGAATTTATCTTCTCGAGATAATTTTTCTGAATCTTTTATGTATTTAAGTAGCAACGTTGCTGTATCATATATATATTTTTTTCCGACAGTGATAATATTTTTATCTTTCGTTTTGACTATATTCACGCCTAATAATTTAACGTGATCGCCAGTATTAGCAAGTACAGTAAATTTCGTTTTTTTTGTGTTGATTTGCAGTTTCATTTTCGCTAGTTCATCACTTACCAAATCAACAATAAACTGAAAAGTGGATTCCGCGATCTCTGAAGAGCACGAAAAAAACATGTCGTCTGCATAACGAGTAAAAATAATATCCTAATATTTATTTGTGGAAGTACCAATATATTACCATATTTACATTTTTATAGAACAATAATAAATGTGCTGATGGTAATATTATTTGGTTATTATAATATTCGTGATATTGTTTCAGGCTATTTAGTAAATAGCTAATCCTCACTATAGATATATCAAATCATGTGAAAAGCGCTTCTGCTTATCAGCATTCGATAATAAATTTCCTTCTAATAGAAAATAAATGAACACCTTATTTGAGTTACGCATTCTCGGCCTAGCCCATTTGGCTTCAATGCTTCGCCTATATGCGCACTTTGCTGGCAACATTGATAAAGGAAGAAAAAACAAAATAATCCCTATAATTGATTTAAATCCGCTTTAATCCGGGCAAGAAATTGGCAAGAAAGGGGCAAGAAAACCCGCATTATCGTACGTGATCGTACGAGCTATGAAATAGAAAAAAGCCCGTAAATCGGGCTTTTTTGGTAGCGGCGATCTGATTCGAACAGATGACACTCCGGGTATGAACCGAATGCTCTAGCCAGCTGAGCTACGCCGCCATATGCTGTTTTATTGCCGATTTTCGGCGGCACATGGTGTATTATAACCGTCGTCCATCCCGCTGTCAAGACAAAGATATCCTATATAGAACAGGCGATCCTGCGGCAGTTTTGTCCACAATCCTGCGGTTTCGTCTTTTCTTGACACGAATAGCATGGTACAATCTATTGACTGATTTTTACCTTTGCGATATCCGCGCTGAAAAACGTACGGTTACCCCGCCCAAGGAGGACACAATGATTCGTTACCATGACCATCCGGTCGCACTGCACAACGGAAAGCCACACCCCGCGGAAAAGGCGGACGCCGCCGCGCGCGAGAAGACCATTGCCTATTCCATTCTCCGCGCGCATAACGTCTCCGACGATATGGACAAGCTGCGCCTGCGCTTTGACGCGCTGGTTTCGCACGACATCACCTATGTCGGCATCGTTCAAACCGCGCGCGCAAGCGGCCTGACCGAGTTTCCCGTGCCATACGCCATGACGAACTGCCACAACAGTCTCTGCGCCGTCGGCGGAACGATCAATGAGGACGACCACGTTTTCGGTCTCTCCGCAGCGAAGAAATACGGCGGTATCTATGTGCCCGCAAATCTGAGCGTCATCCACAGCTACGCGCGCGAAGAGCTTGCCGGCTGCGGCAAAATGATTCTCGGCTCGGACAGCCACACGCGCTACGGCGCGCTCGGCACGCTCGCCATCGGCGAGGGCGGGCCGGAGCTGGTCAAACAGCTGCTGAAAAACACCTATGACATCGCCGCGCCGGAGGTCGTGCTCTGCTATGTGACGGGCAAACCCCGCCGCGGCGTCGGCCCGCACGACGTTGCGCTCGCGCTCGTCAAGGAAGCGTTCCCGCAGGGACGCGCGAAGAACAAGATTCTCGAGTTTGTCGGCCCCGGGATCAAGCACCTCTCCGCAGATTACCGAAACGGCGTGGACGTCATGACCACCGAGACGACCTGCCTAAGCTCCATCTGGGAGACCGACGGCGAGACCGCCGAGTTTTTCCGCGCGCACGGGCGACCGGGCGACTATAAAAAACTCGCCCCGGAGGACGGCGCGTATTACGACGCGATGATCACCATTGAACTCGACAAGGTCGAGTGCATGATCGCGCTTCCGTTCCATCCCAGCAACGCATACCCCATACGCGAGTTTATCGAGCGCGCAGACGAACTGCTGGCAAAGGTTGAAGAGGAAGCAAAGGCGAGCTTCCCGAATGTTTCGCTTGATCTAAGAAGCAAAGTTCAGCCGGGCGGCGTGTATGCCGACCAGGGCATCATCGCGGGCTGCGCCGGCGGACTCTTCGACAACATCATTGAAGCAAGTGAAATCCTCAGCGGCGGCTCGACGGGCAACGGCGCGTTTTCGCTCTCCGTCTACCCGACGAGCGTGCCCGTCAGCCTCGCGCTCACGCGCGCGGAGGCGACCGAAACGCTGATTCGCGCGGGCGCGGTTATGAAGCCGTCCTTCTGCGGCCCGTGCTTCGGCGCGGGGGACGTGCCCTCCAACAACGGGTTCTCCGTTCGCCATACCACGCGCAACTTCCCCAACCGCGAGGGATCCAAGCCCGGCGAGGGCCAGCTGGCCTACGTTGCGCTCATGGACGCGCGCAGCATCGCGGCCACCGCGGCAAACGGCGGACGCATCACGCCGGCGACGGACGTTGTATACCGCAAGCGCCGCATCCGCTATCGTTACGACCGCAGCACCTATGAAAAACGCTGCTACAACGGCTATGGCAAGGCCGACCCGAGCGTGGAGCTCGTGTTTGGCCCGAACATCGCGGACTGGCCGAAGATCTATCCGCTGACGGACAGCATTCTCGTGGAACTATCCGCCGTCATTCGCGATCCCGTGACCACGACGGACGAGCTGATTCCCTCCGGCGAGACGAGCTCGTATCGCAGCAATCCGCTGCGCCTTGCGGAGTTTGCGCTCTCGCGCCGCGCGCCGGACTACGTCGGCCGCAGCAAGGCCGTCGCCGCCGCCGAAGCCGCGCGCCGCGGCGGACATGCGCCGGACGCGCTGAAAGCGCTGCTCGACAAGGTCGGCGACGCGAACGCGCTCCTGCAGACGACGTCCTACGGCTCCTGCGTCTTTGCCAACAAGCCCGGCGACGGCAGCGCGCGCGAACAGGCCGCCTCCAGCCAGCGCGTACTCGGCGGAGCCGCGAACATCTGCTATGAATACGCTACCAAGCGCTATCGCAGCAACTGCATCAACTGGGGCATTCTGCCGTTCACCCTGCCGCAAGGCGCGTCGTTTGACTATTCGGTCGGCGATCATGTGTTTATCCCGAACGTGCGCGCGGCAATCGTTGAAAAACGCGCCGAGCTGCCGGCAACGGCGATCCGTCAGGACGGAACAACCCAGGATATCACGCTGAATCTTTCGCCGCTGACGGACGACGAGCGCGAAATACTGCTTGAAGGCTGCCTGATGAACTACTACGCCGCACATTCCGGCAAGTAATCGCATCCGAACAGAATAACCGGAAGGAACCAATTATGGATTTAATCAAGATGAAAACACCCCTCGTCGAGATGGACGGGGATGAGATGACCCGCATCCTCTGGCAGCAAATCAAGGATGAGCTGATCCTGCCGTTTGTCGAGCTCAAGTCGGAGTATTACGATCTCGGCCTGCCAGAGCGCGAAAAGACGAAGGATCAAATCACGACCGACGCAGCGAACGCGATTCAAAAATACGGCGTCGGCGTCAAATGCGCAACCATCACCCCCAACGCACAGCGCGTAACGGAATATAACCTCAGCGAAATGTGGAAGAGCCCCAACGGCACCATCCGCGCCATCCTCGACGGCACGGTGTTTCGCGCGCCGATTCTGATCGACTCCATTCAGCCCGTGGTTAAAAACTGGAAAAAGCCAATCACCATCGCGCGTCACGCCTATGGCGACGTCTACCGCGCGACGGAGTACCGCGTGCCGGAAAAGGGCAAGGCGGAGCTGGTGTTCACCGGCGAAAACGGCGCGTCTTTCCGAAAGACGATCTACGACTTCGAATGCCCCGGCGTATTGCAGGGCATGTACAACAAGGATTCCTCGATCAGATCATTCGCGCACAGCTGTTTCCAATATGCGCTGAGCACGAAGCAGGATCTTTGGTTTTCCACCAAGGATACGATCAGCAAACTCTACGACCACACGTTTAAGGATATCTTTCAGGAGATCTTCGACGAGGACTACAAGACTAAATTTGACGCGCTCGGCATCTCCTACTTTTACACGCTGATCGACGACGCGGTGGCGCGCGTCATCCGCTCCGAAGGCGGCTATATCTGGGCCTGCAAAAACTATGACGGCGACGTGATGAGCGACATGGTCAGCACGGCGTTCGGCAGCCTTGCGATGATGACGAGCGTGCTCGTTTCGCCCGACGGCAACTATGAATACGAGGCGGCGCACGGAACGGTCACCCGCCACTACTACAAATATCTGCAGGGCGAGGAGACCAGCACCAACCCCATGGCGACGATCTTCGCCTGGAGCGGCGCGCTGAAAAAGCGCGGCGAGCTGGACCGGCTGCCCGAGCTTACGGCCTTTGGCGAAGCGCTCGAGCAGGCGTCCATCGAGACGCTCGACGCGGGAATCATGACAAAAGACCTCGTCGGCCTCTGCGAGGGAATCACGCCTGCGGCGGTGACAAGCATCGCCTTCATCCGCGAAATCCGCAGACGGCTTGCCGAAAAACTCGCCTGAATTTTTGAATTGGTTAAGACCCGCGTGACTGAATAAATCACGCGGGTCTTTTTTGACAGAAGATTCATATACCCGACATGTGCCGGACACAACTGTTCTATAAGATCAGACTGGAAGTTTGGACTGAATCAAAAAGCAGTCCGCTGCGATTTCACAACTATCCGAATCCCAATGTCCAGGAGGTATCTATATGATGGATCGCTCCATTTCGAAACGTATACTGGCACTTGGCATAGCCGCGGCACTGATTGTCGCCTTCGGATGCGGCAAAACGGCGCTGGACGAAAAAACGGTCGCGAACGCCGTGATCGACAGCGCCTCCGCCGACGCGGACAGCGGCAGCGACCGGGACTACAACATCGGCATTTACGGCGTGGATGAAACGACCGACGCATCTGAAAGCGGGATCTATTCATCCAGCGAATCGAATCAAAACGCAATCCTTGTGCAAAACGGCGGCATCCTCACCATGACCAGCGCGGACGTCAACAAAACCGGCGACGCAGCAGGCGACCCTTCCACCGGATTGAACGCGGCCGTCGCCGTGATTACGCAAGGGCAAATGACACTGCTGGAAAGCAACGTCACCACCAACGCGCTCGGCGGATACGGGCTGTTTGTCTCCGGCGCGGGATCTGTCCTGACGGTTGACAAAGCATATTTGAGCACCGCCGGCGATTCTTCGCCCGCGCTTGTCGCCCTGGATGGCGGCGCGCTGGCTTTCACCAACGGAACGCTTGTCACAGAGGGGACCGACTCTCCCTGCATCCTGCTTGGCGGCGGCAGCGTATCTTTGAGCAATGAAACGATATTTGCACAAAACAGCGTTCTGGTGCGCGTCATAAGCGGCGAAAATGAACTCTCTCTGGACAATATGTCTCTGACCGGCAGTCCCGAAATCGCGGAAGGCGCAACGCTGATTTTGCGGCTGACCAACGGCGCTTCGTTCACCGGCGCGCTCGGAGACATACTGCCCGCGCGGGCGAGCGTATATCTCGACGCGGCAAGCACGCTCACGCTCGCGGCGGATACCTACCTGAGCGTTTTTGCCAACGAGGACAGTACGCACCAGAACGTGCAGTCCAACGGATACTATATCTATTACGACTCCGACGCAGCTGAAAACGAATATCTTGGCGGACAGTCCTATCTGTTGCCCGGCGGCGGATTTCTCGCTCCGATTATCTGAATCATCAACCCGGCGGCCAAGCACGCGTCTAAGCGCGTGCTTTTTCTATGCTTTTTTGCGGTAATATGGTATATCTGAAACAAACCTATAATTTTTTATGTTCCGGTGCAATAAAAGTCCCTGTTTCCCGTCTGTAGAGTATAAGGAATGTGCAAGATGGCGATGGAGCAAAGCGAAAACAGCAGGTGGTACGCGTTTTTCACCCGTGACGGTGAAAAGCTCATCCGTTTCGTGAAAAACCGCGTCCGGCGCATCAGCGAAATGGACGCGGAGGATATCGTTGCGGACGTGATGCTCTCGCTCGTCAGCCGACTGGAAACAAACGGTCCCGTGGAGAATATCGCCGCGTATGCATATCGCTCCCTCCGCAACCGCATCGCCGACTATGAGCGCAGCCGCGCAAAAACCGTCAGCCTCGACGGCATGGCAAACGAGGACGGCGATTTACCGCTTCTGGAGCTCATTGCCGCCGACAACGCCGAACCGTTTCAGGCGGAAGACCACGCCGCGCGCATCAACCTGCTCACGGACGCCATCGGCCGCCTTGAGCCGAGGCAGCGCGCGATACTGATCGCCACGGAGCTGCGCGGCAGAACATTTCGCGAATTGTCCGAGGAATGGAGCGAACCCATCGGCACCCTGCTCTCCCGAAAGAGCCGCGCGGTCAAAGCGCTCCGTCGTATGCTGTCGGAAGCGGGCGCAGCGCGCGGTGAATAGAACAATGACAGCGATACACGTTCAGAAAGGGTTTCATGATGAGCAACTATAAGAAAAACAATGACAACGATACGCATTCAGAAAAGTTTTCATGATGAGTAACTTTAAGAAAAAATAACAATAATACGCATTCAGAAGGAGTTTCATGATGAGTAATTTTAAGAAAAACATGGATAAAATACCAAAGTGGGCAAAGTACACGCTCTATACCGTACTCGGCCTTGCCGGAGCGTTCCTGCTTGGACTGCTCTTTGGCAACGTAATCATGTGGCTTTGGAACTGGCTCATGCCAAGCTTGTTCGGGCTGAGAACCATCGGGTTTTGGGAAGGCTTAGGTCTCTTCCTGCTGGCGCACATCCTGTTTGGCTTCGGCGGATCCAGCCATTCCGGAGACGGCGGATCGAAGCATCATCATCACAAGCACCACCATGGCGGGCATGACGAAACGTGCGAATGGAAGGACTGGGAATATTATGACGACTGGTGGGAAGAGGACGGCAAGACCGCGTTTCACGCCTACGCAGAGCAAATGAAAAAAGAAACCGCTCAGGAAAAGGAATCCAAAGCACCTGAATCGGACGGCGAATAACCCGTAGACAGCAAAAGGGCGGATGCATCTGCATCCGCCCTTTTGCTGTCCGCTTACATCTGTTTCTTTCGTTCCGCAAGTTTTACGGCGATATAGATCACCGCGCCCAGCCCGGCGAGTCCGCCAAGCGTCAGTCCCCACGGAAACGTTTTTTTGCTTACGCTGGCCAGCGTCGGAAGCACCGTTTCCGAATTGCTCGAAAACGACACCTTTGTCGAAGAGGAGGCCACTTTCGTGCGTCGAGTGCTTGTGCTTTGTGTTGACGCGGTATCTGCCGCCGCTGCGGCCTCCTGCTGCGTCGCCGCATCCTCTGTGTCCGTCGTTGTGATGCCGCTCGAGCCGGATGCGCCGCTCCTGCCGCCGCCTGTTGGCGCGCCTTCCGTCCAGTTTGCAATCAGCGTCAGGTTGCCCGTCGTTCCTGCGGGAATAACCATCTCGGTCGCCGGAACGGTGACTCCAAGCGCATCGCAGGTCCAGCCGGCAAACGTAAAGCCGTCCATCGTCGGATTATTGAGCAAAATTGCCGAATCGCTGGCGGTGTAGCTCGTCGGGTTCAGTTCGGACAGGGATGCGCCCGTGAGTCCGCCGTATGTAATCAGATACGCCAGCGAAAGCGTGTCGGAGTACTTTGTGCCAAGTCGATAAACATATGTGCTCCCGGTGGAATCCAAATATGTGGTAACTGTTTCTATTGTTCTATAGGTAGAAAACTTCGTTCCAGTCATCAGGGTATAAAGCGTACTCGAAACGGGTTTATTCACATAGCCGGACGTATCGGCTCCCGTCACGCCCGAATAGGTGATCGCCACGATGACTTCGCTGTCCGAATTCAGGTTTTCCAGCGAGATCGTACGCGGCGCGCGCACCATGCCTGTGCCGCTGGTGGTAATGGAGGCGGTGATGCTGCCGCCGCCGCGCACCAGCGTTCCGCCCGTCACTTCAACTGCGCCGCCCGCGATGGTACCGTATACATTTAACTCACCGCTTGAGATACGAAGCGTCCCGACCGTCGTACTCAGATCGAGCGTCACGTTCGACGGAATCGTCACCGATGAACCGGACAGTTCAATCAGCGATGTGCCCGCCATATAATAAATTGTTGTGTCGTCGCCGCTGTCCGCCGCTTTGTTCAGCTCTGTAATCAGTTCTGACGCGCTGCTTACGAATACGGGGGACGCTGTTCCGGCAAACGAAAGCCCCATCAGAAACATCGCCGCAAGCATCGCCGCGCACACGCGGGAAATCGTTCTGGAAAAAACCTGTTTCATCTGTCCTTCTCCCTGCATCAGACCGAGCAGAATCTGCCCGATCCTTTGATCACATTGGTCGATCATATCTCAGCCCGCACCGATACACGCGCGATCATATGATTCGTTGGTTCTATCATAAAAACTGAACTTGACAAAATTTTGTCGCAAAGTCAACGCTTTATCGCACATTTCGAGCGATCGCATATTTCCCCCTGGCTGCCGGAATGCTACATAATTTCTGCTTTTCAATGCCATGTTTGTGCCACAAGCGC
Organism: uncultured Christensenella sp.; assembly: GCA_964383635.1. Classification (GTDB taxonomy): domain Bacteria; phylum Bacillota; class Clostridia; order Christensenellales; family CAG-138; genus UBA7703. Next base: position 26,428 of record CAYLIG010000004.1, read on the forward strand.
CGCCTATGATCAAAAGCGAATGAATTTGGAGGCGAAAAACCTTATGGAATCTTTCGAAACATCATTTCCCTCGGCAAAGCAAAAGAAAAAAAGGCAAAAGCGCATACGCAACATCATATTGATTTGCGCTGGTGTGCTTATTCTCGCAGTCGGCGCATTTGTTGTCATCAACATCGCCAAAAAAGACGGCGAAAGTACCAGCACGCTTTCCTATCGTGTAAACTCGGTTTCGAGCGGTCAGATCAGCTCGACCATCAGCGGCAGCGGCACGCTGTCCGCGCTGGAAAGCCAGAGCGTCACAACAACCGCGCAGTCCACCATCAGCGCAATCAACTTTGCGCCGGGCGATGAAATCAAAGCGGGTGACGTGGTGCTTACCATGACATCCGCCGACATCGAAAGTCAGCTGAGCGACCTGCAGGATGAACTGAGCGACACGCGCTCCTCCCTCGCCAGCGCGACACAGCTGCTGACCAACCTCAAGGTCACTGCCAGCAAGAGCGGCATCATCAAGGATATCAAAGCGGAGGTCGGCTCCATCGTGGACGACATGGACTATCTCTGCCTGATTGCGACAGACGGCAAGATGCAGGTGCAAATTCCCGTTACAGATGGAATGCGTCAGTATGACGCGGTCACCGTCGTCGTCGGCGATGATGAGCAAAGCGGCTATATCACCGCCATTGCAGATGAAGTCGCAACGATTGTATTCACGGATAACTATTACCCCATCGGCACAAGCGCAACCGTGCAGGACGAAAGCGGGAACACGCTCGGCACCGGCAGTATGCGTGTAAACGAGTATGTCAAAGTGACAGCGGCTTCCGGCAAGATCGCTGCCGTGTCCGTCACAGACAACAAGCGGATCAGCAAGGGTTCGACGGTATTCACGCTTGCCAAGGGCGCGCCAACCGCAGCCTATACGGCACTGAAAGCGACCGAAACCGACCTGCTTGAGCAGATTGCCGAGCTTCAGGATCAGCTCACGGTCAAGGCGGATAATGACTGTACCCTCACCGCGCTCTCCGTCGCCGTCGGCGACACGGTTTCGTCCGGCACGTCGGTTTGCACGCTGACCGGAACCGGCGGCTTTACGTTGTCGCTCTCGATCGACGAGCTGGATATCGCGACAATCGCGCTTGGACAGAGCGCAACCATCACGCTGGATGCGCTGGACGGGGAATACACGGGCACCGTAACCAACATCTCCTACTCCGGCAGCGGCAGCTATGTTACGAGCTATACCGCAACGATTACGACAGAGTCCATTGAAGGCGCTTATCCCGGCATGAGCGCGTCGGCGGAAATCATCACTGAAACCAGCGGCGAATCGTTGATCGTATCCGTTTCCGCTGTGCAGTATGAAGGCGACACGGCATATATCTATCTTGCCGGAGAGGATGCGCAGGCAGGCACTTCGGTTTCGGAAAGCGAGATCGATCTCGACAGCCTGACGAAGCTGACCGTCACCACGGGCATGTCGGACGGCTCATACATCGCCATCACGGCGGACGGTCTCGCGGCGGGCGATCTCATCTGGGTGCCCGAGCGGACAACCACCGCCACCTACAGCGAGGACGATTCCACGACAACCACATTCAGCTTTGGCAGCCAGAGCGGTATGATGGGCGGCAGCAGCAGCGGCAGCTTCCAGCCTCCGAGTGATATGGGCGGCGGTAACTTCAGCGGCGGCGGCAACATGGGCGGCGGGCCGAACGGTTAAGGAGCAAGCCATGCTGCAACACACAACAATACAATCACAAAGCTGTGGGAAAGGAGCATGCCATGCTGCGACTAGAACACATCTTTAAGACCTACTATGTAGGAGATGAGACGGTGCATGCGCTCGACGACGCATCCCTGCACGTCAAGCCGCATGAATTCGTAGCCATCTGCGGACCATCCGGCTCGGGTAAGACGACGCTGATGAACGTCATGGGCTGTCTCGATCTTCCCGACGCAGGCCACTATATTCTGGACGGCGTGAACATCGCCGAATGCACCGACAAAGAGCTCTCGCTGATTCGCAGCGAAAAGATCGGGTTCGTATTTCAGCAGTTCAATCTGCTCGATTCGATGAGCGCGCTGGAAAACGTGGAGCTGCCGCTGATCTACCAGCGGCACTCCCAGAAAGAGCGTCTGGAGCGCGCGAAAGCCGCCCTGGATCAAGTCGGCCTCAGTAACCGGATGCAGCACCGTCCCAGTCAGCTCTCCGGCGGCCAGCAGCAGCGCGTGGCAATTGCCCGCGCTCTGGCGAGCAACTCCCGCGTCATCCTGGCCGACGAACCGACCGGAAACCTGGACAGCAAGAGCGGAAACGATATTATGCGGCTCATCGGAAATTTGTCGGAGCAGAGCTACACCATCGTTTTGATTACGCACAACGACGAAGTCGCGCGGCTTGCGCAGCGCACCGTCTATGTGCGCGACGGTCGGCTGTTTGACACACTGGAGGAGGCGGAATCGGTATGACGATGTTTTTCAATTCCCTCCGCCTTGCCATCCGCTCGACGCTGGCCAACAAGATGCGCTCGTTTCTGACGATGCTCGGCATCATCATCGGCGTGATGAGCGTGATCATACTCGTTTCGCTTGCGCAGAGTACGACCAGCAGCATCACAAACGCGATCTCCTCCATGGGATCGGATCTTCTGACCGTTACCGTTACGGATGAAGATCTCACGCTCGATGCGGACGATTATCTCGCGCTGGAGCAATACGACTCCATCGCCGGCGTCGCGCCTTATCTGACCGTAAGCAGCACGGCGCGCAGCGGCTCGAACTATACCAGCGTCTCCGCAATCGGCGTGACCAGCGAATTTATGGACATCGCCGGGCGCGATCTGGAGGCGGGCCGCGCAATCGTGGACTCCGACCTCGACTGGCGCACCTATACCGCCGTCATCGGCACAAGCGTTGCGGGCGATCTGTACGAAAGCTATGACGTGATCGGCCAGACGTTTACGATGAGCGGACATACCTTCACCATCGTCGGACTGCTTTCCAACACCGACTCCGACACGGACACCCAGATTCTGATTCCGCTGACCACGGCGCAGCGTATTTCCGACAGCACGGCGATTACCACCGCCTATGTCAAGGCGGCCTCCACCAACCAGGTGGACATGGCGCAGGCGCTCACGGAATATCAGATGCTGACGCTCACGCAGGATGAGGATTCCTACACCGTCTACAACATGAGCGAGCTTCTGGAAACCATGGACGACGTGATGAGCACGCTCTCCCTCATGCTTGGCGGAATCGCGGCCATCTCGCTGCTCGTCGGCGGCATCGGCATTATGAACATCATGCTCGTCTCCGTCGCGGAGCGCACGCGTGAAATCGGCATCCGCAAAGCCATCGGCGCGCGCAGAAGCCACATTATGATGCAGTTCCTGATTGAGGCGTGCGTGCTGTCCATCCTCGGCGGACTCATCGGCCTCGGGCTTTCGGCGCTCGGCCTTCGCATCTTCACGGCTGTTGCCGATATGACTATTTCGATTGAGTGGCGCGCGGCGATCGTCGCCTTGCTCTTCTGCGTCGTCATCGGCGTGGCGTTTGGCAGCTATCCGGCAGCAAAGGCGAGCAAGCTGACGCCGATTGAAGCGCTGCAAAGAAACTGAATATCTCCTCCCATTCCGCTGCTGTTGCGGCGGATATCCCCCCATCAATCCCCGCGGGCATCATCCCCCGCGGGGATGATTTATTTCTCCCCGCTTTTGACAGCGCATGACGCGCAATGTATAATGAATGCATCCGTAAAAAGGAGCATATCCGTCATGACGCAATTCTCCAATACGTTTACAATCACCAAAAAGGACAACATTCGTTATAACTTTTTTCTGATGCAGAAGAAACTCGTCGCAACGAGCGCGTTGGTATTTGTCATCATATTCGCTATGGTCGGCCTTTTGAAATATGCGCAGGGCGCGGGCATTACGGCCGCAATTCTCAACGGCCTGATGATGGCCGTCGTGGGTACGCTGATTCTTACCGGCATCAGCATCGCCACCACGATACTGCGCATCAACACCTTCTATAAACAAAAAAAGCTGCTGGACTTTACCGTTACGTTTACAACAGATAAGGAGGGCATCCACGCCGCATCCGAGCGCGGAAACTCCGATCTGGCATGGAATCGCATCGTCGCCGTCCGCGAAACGCGCCATGCGTTCTATATCTTCATCACAGACTCGCACGCAAACGTCATGCCGAAGGATCAGTTCGCGGATGCCGCCAGCGTGGAGACCTTCCGCACGCTTCTGGAGAAGAACATCGAACTCTCCCGGTTGAAACTCCGGCGCGCTTAGTCGGCAAGATTCCCCGTTTGCTATTTTACATCGCTTTATAAAACAGAACCTGACATTTATTTGTCAGGTTTTTTGGTATATACTGAACCTATCATGAAAAATGACCGCCTGTTTCAACTGCTGTATCTTCTTCTCGAACACGGTGCGATGACCGCGCCGGCGCTGAGCTGCGCGCTTGAAGTGTCTGTGCGCACGATCTATCGGGACGTGGAGTCGCTCTCAATGGCCGGCATACCGGTCTTTGCCACGCAGGGCAAAAACGGCGGCGTATCGCTGCTGCCCAACTACGCCTTTGACAAGGCGCTTCTGACCGACGAGGAGCAAAATCAGATTCTATACGCGATACAGAGCCTGCGCGCGGCGGATCAGCCCGTCGACGCGCTGCTTCAAAAGCTCGGCGGCATCTTTCAAAAGTGCGATACCAACTGGATTGAGGTCGATTTTTCCCGCTGGGGATGGAGCAAAACAGACGACGTGAAGTTTGAGCGGCTCAAGTCCGCGCTGACCGGCAGGCGCGCGCTGGAGATCGTCTACTGTTCCTCGAGCGGAGAAACAAACCGCCGCGTGATCCTGCCGGTCAAGCTCATCTTCAAAGACAAGAGCTGGTATCTGCAGGCCTACTGTCGAAAAGCGGAGAACTACCGTCTCTTTAAGGTGAACCGCATCGTTGAATTGATCGTGCTAAGCGAGCGGTTCAGCGAGCTGCCAGGAGATATTCCCCCCGTTGAAGCGGCTCCGCCGCCAGCGTCGGCCTCTCTGCGGGCGCGGCTGCTGTTTTCGCCCGCCGCGGCGTTCCGCGTATACGACGAGTTCGACCCCGCCATGGTCGCAAAAGATCCGGACGGCAGCTTGCTGGTCCGTGTGGATTTCCCGCAGGATGGATGGGTAATCAGCTATCTGCTTTCGTTCGGCGCGGATGTAACCATTCTGGAGCCGGAGGAACTGCGCGCCCGCGTCGCTGCGTATGCCAAAGCGATCTGGGAGCACCACTTTGAATGAAATGAATTGTTTTAGAGTGTCCCTGCCGATACAATGCGGATGGCTTCCCCGGAAACGGAGGTGCAGCACATGAAACCACCAAACGATCCTGATATCGAGCTGATCGCCCCCTGCGGGCTCAACTGCGCGCTGTGCTCCCGACATCTCGGCAAAAACCCATGTCCGGGGTGCCGCGCGCGCCTGTCCGAGCCGGACGTGTACCGGCGAAAATGTATCATGCGCGCCTGCACGGCGGAGCGGGGCTTTTTTACCTGCGCGGAATGCGCGGATCACCCCTGCAACCGCATGAAAGCCTTCGCTAAGCGCTATCGCGACGGATACGGCGTCGATCTCGACGCGGACGCTGCGGCGCTGCGCTGTCTTGGCGCGGAGGAATTTATGCGAGGGCAGCTGATTACGCATACCTGTCCGGACTGCGGACATCTGATCGACCTGCACTTCGGCCGCTGCAGCGGTTGTCTCAAACAGTATCCAATCGGAAAAGGCGCCCGCGCATCAAAGAATTGATACCGGCTTTCCTTCCGTTCCTGTATACTGGAAAAAAGGGTGGTGAACATGATGCAGCTTCCACACATTCAACAGTATGCCGATTTTACAAACGCGCTGCTGAGGGCGGGGTTCTCCATGGGCGGCGGAAACAGCGAAGGCATATTCTCGCTGATTCCGTGGAACTGGAACGAACTCCCGCCTTATCCAACGCCCGTTCGCTGGCACACCGGAGACGCGGAAACCGACCCGTGGGAATGGCGCATGCGCGTGCTGGACGAACGAAACGACATCGCATACGCAAAGGTGTTTTTCAAAAAGAGCGGCTATATCACAAAGGACTGGGCGCCGTATTTCCTCGCCGCGCGCCGCGGAACAACCGCTTTTGAGGACGCATATGCGGCGGGAACCGTCAGCCACGAAGCAAAGCGAATCTACAGTGTGATTCAGGAGTACGGCACGCTGCCGCTGCACGCCATCAAACAGCTCGCCGGATTCGGGCCGGAAAGCAAATCGCGCTTCGACGGCGCGCTGACCGAGCTGCAGATGCGATTGTTTCTGACCATGTGCGGCAGGCAGCAGAAGCTCTCCCAAAAGGGCGAGGAATACGGCTGGTATTCCACAGTGTTCTGCACGACGGAGCAGTTCTGGGGAGAAGGGCTGTTTGCCAAAGCGGCGGCAATATCAAAGGACGAGGCGGTCAACGCCATTATGAAACAGGTTCTGGTTTTAAACTCCGACGCGGACGCAAAAAAGATTTCGAAATTTATTTTAGGCTAGGGGACATAAGATGAAGTTGGTTACGTTTCTCCACGAGCACAGGGAGCAGGTCGGCGTTCTGAATCGATCGGAGGATTTTGTATATCCCGTTTCCGAAGTAAATCTACCCGATGCATCCATGCTGGAGCTGATTCAAAATGCCTCGCCGGAACAGATGCGGCGCCTGACCGAGCTGGCAAAACATGCGCCCGATGCCGTCGCGGGCGCCGTTGAAAAAAGCGCGGTGCAGCTGCTGGCCCCTATCCCGCATCCGGCGCAGGATGTGATCTGCCTTGGCATCAACTATCTCTCGCATGCCATGGAAGCCGGGGATTATCACGCCGACGCATTCGGCGGGGAGCGGCCCTGCCCAATCTATTTTTCAAAGCGGGTCGACCGCGCCGTTGCGGACGGAGAGCCGATCCCGGCGCATCGGAACATCGTAGAGAGTCTGGACTACGAAGCGGAGCTCGCCGTCATCATCGGCAAAAACGCGTTTTGCGTAAAAGAAGAAGATGTATCCGATTATATCTTCGGATACACCGTTCTCAACGACGTCAGCGCCCGCAATGTGCAGACCGCGCATCAGCAATGGTACTTCGGAAAAAGTCTGGACGGGTTTGCGCCGATGGGTCCCTGCATCGTCACCGCGGACGAAATCGCGTTTCCGCCCGCGCTTTGGATCACCGCAGCGGTCAATGGCGAGCTGCGTCAAAACAGCAATACGTCGCTGCTGATTACAGGCATCGCGCAGATTGTCAGCGAACTGTCGCAGGGCATGACGCTTCGCGCGGGAACCGTCATCTCCACCGGAACGCCCGCCGGCGTCGGCATGGGGTTCCATCCGCCGAAGTTTTTAAATCCCGGCGACGTCGTCGTCTGCAGTATCGAGGGAATCGGCAGCCTGACAAACACCATCTCCGAATAACACCGCACTATACATCACAAAAGCGGGCTTTCGCCCGCTTTTGTTGTGTCTGTTTTGATTTAGCCGAGTTTCACGGTTGTCAGCGTCGTAAAATCGACAAGCGAGATCACGGTGACGCCCGAATCCCCCAGCACATAGAAGTAGTTTCCGATGAACAGACCCCTGAGATTCCAGCTCGAAAGATCGGCGGTCATGCTGACCTTCGCCGCAAGCTCAAAGCCTTTGTCCGTCGTATAACGGTAGATGAAGTAGCTGCTGTCCGCCGGGAAGGCGATCAGGTTCTTCTCGGCGTCCACGAGGATGGCCTTGTGGTTGTTGCCCACGATGGTCCAGCTCGCGTCCACACTCGCGGTCGTGATTTGTGTCACATTCGCCTTGTTCGAGGTGTCGAACATGGAGAGCTTCACGCCCTGCGTTCTGCCGGTGCTCTCATCGGCATTATAGCCGATGCCGAGCAGGAGGTTATCCTTGAACACGTGCAGATACTCGGAAAATCCCGGGATCTTCAGCGCGTCCAGCACACGCGGCGCGGCAGGGTTGCTCAGATCCACCGCAAACAGCGGGTCGACCTGGCGGAAGGTCACGAAGTAGCCGATGTCGCCGTCGAAGCGCACGCTCTGGACATATTCGTCCTTGGCGAGGTTTTCGATCTTGCCGAGGATGTTCAGATCCGCGTCCAGGGTGTAGAGCGAGTTGGTGTTCGTGCTGTCGTATTCGTAGGTGTCCACGCCGTCCGTATAGATGCGCTGCTGCCAGCTGTTGACGGAGGTTACAACGCGGAACACGTTCTTATACTCGTCCATGGAGAACTGATTCAGCAGGCTGCCGGGCACGTTGCCGCTGGCGAGCTTTGTAATCTGCCCCTCGGAGAGGCCGAGCAGCACGAGATCCGTGCTCGACGAACCGTTTGTAATCTGCACGTTCTTGCCGTTTTCATCCGGCGCGATGGGCAGAGTTTCCTCGTCATAGCGCGAGATGGCAAGCAGCATATGGTCCGCGTTTGCGTAGAGCTGGCTCGTCCCGCCAAACAGCGCCTTGGCCGAAGCGAAGTTCGCGCCGCTCTTGAGGTTGATGGAGCCGACGACGGTATACGCCGCGCTCTGCGGGCTGCCGCCGATATAGAGGTCGGTCGGCTGGAGCAGTTTGCTCTCCGCGCCCACGGTGGTGGTCGGGATGTAGGTGATCGGCGTGCCCTTGACCGGGCTGTAGATATACTGCGAGGTCACAAGGTAGACATAGTCCCCGATCATACGGGCGCTGACGTAGCTACCGCTCTGCCCGAGGGATATCACCTGCACGGGTTTTTCGGGGTTCGAAACGTCGTAGATCACCGCTATGGTCTGGTCGGTATAGTTGTCATAGCCGCCGTTTGCGTCGTTGATCCATACGGTGTTGTAGCTCTGGGTGATGACCATGAGCCGATCGCCCAGAAGGAACATTTCGGAGTTATAGCCCCACCAGCTGTCGTCGCTCGAAAGAGCGGTGGTGGACACGAGCTTTGTGTTCGCGCCGTCCGCCTTGAGGATATTGAGCTGACTGCCGGCTACATAATAGATGTAGCTTCCGTCAGTTTTCACGATGTCCGCTTCATCCACGCCCTTGACCTGCACGTTGGTGCCGGAATAATCGACGCCGCTGTCCGTCGCAACCGGCGCTTCCGCGGTCGCGGTTTCCGTTTTGACCGCTCCGGCCGCCGGCGCCGCCGCCGCGCTGTCCGTCGCCGCACTTTCGAGCATCACCCCGCCGGCATAAGGCCCGTAGTTGGACTGCATGGCCTCGATCAGCGCATAGATGTCGTCGTAGCTTTCGATATTGGCAGGAATCGCCGCCTGCGTTGTGGCTGCGGTCCCCTGCGACGCGGCCGAGGCCACGCCGTCGGAGGATACGTCCGCCGCGCTTTCCGCCGAGGCGGTCATCATTGTGTTTTCCGAAGCGGCTGTTCTGTTCCCTCCGGTGACGAGCAGGGTTCCCAGCGAGCCGACGGCGATCAGCACGAATGCCGCAAATACCGCGCCGACGCGCACGAACTTCTGTCTCGGCGTGAGTGCAATTTTCTCACGCGTGTTTTTTTCTTTGATTTCCATGAGCAACGTCTCCTTTGCTTTCAGCTTGTCGTTGTCACGGATATACTGCTCTTTAAACATCCTGAAACTCCCCTTTCAACTGTTCCCGCAGCATATCGCGTGCGCGGAAGAGATGGGATTTCACCGTGTTTTCGTTGCTGCCCATGATCTTTGCGATTTCGGCAACCCGATACCCCTCGTAGTAATACAGATGAATCACCGTGCGAAACTTCGTTGGAAGCGCCAGCACGTAAGGATAAACCTCGGTGGATTCCTGCATTTGCGCGATCAGGTTTTCGTCTTCCGGTACGGTGTTGCGCCGCCAGGCGGAGGTCAGCAGCGACTTCGAGCAATTGATGGTCACCTTCAAAAACCAGGCTTTCTGGTGTTCGAGGCTGTTCCAAACGGGCTTTGCGCGCAAAGCCCGCAGGAAGACCTCCTGCACGATGTCGTCCGCATCCGTTCCGCTCTTTGTTCGCAGAAACGCCAGGCGGTATACCATATCGGCATATTCCGCAAACAGCGCGTCCGCGTTGTCGGCCGGTATCGGCACATTAGGTTTGGCCAGCTGTTCCATAACCGTTTTTGTACCTCTCTCTTCCACCCATAACACTTCGCATCCTAGCGGAAGGTTGCGGCGGAGCAGGAATTTTTTTACAGTTCCGTGTATATGCGGATATAACCGCAGTTCATTATAGCATATGTACATACATGCAGCACCGCGACGTAATTCATTGACAAAACCGGCGGAAGCTGTGTATAATTGTACGAAATCTAAATTCTATTTCAATGGGAGGACTCCGATGATTCGTTAACGCTCTTGGCAGTTGTCCGGCAGTGCGGAGGCAGAATATGCGTCTGCGGATTGCCAGCGATGCCAAACGCGTGCGCGAACCGAATACGGGTTCTTTTTTTGTTGCGCAGGATGTTTGTCATCGCCGCCTTTTCCAAAAAAGGAGGTGTTTTATGTCCCAAATTCTGGTCAACGATTTAACATTTCATTACGAGGGAAGCTATGACGACGTATTTTCGCATACGTCTTTTTCTATAGATACAAGCTGGAAGCTCGGCTTCGTCGGACGAAACGGACGCGGCAAAACCACATTTCTCAAGCTGCTGCTGCGTCAATACGAGTTTGAAGGCTCGATTTCCTCGTCCGTCGCGTTCGATTATTTCCCTTTTCCCGTACCCGATCCTTCGCTCACCACGGAAGCGGTGTTTCTCTCCATCGCCAACGCGCAGACCTGGCGGCTGGAAAAGGAGCTGAATCTGCTCGAAGTCGATTCCGACGTACTCGGACGCGCCTTTTCCACGCTCAGCCCCGGCGAGCAGACGAAGGTGCTGCTTGCGGCGTTGTTCTCGCGCGGCGGGCGGTTTCTGCTGATCGACGAACCGACGAACCATCTCGACATGGAGGCGCGCGCGGTGGTGAGCCGCTATCTCAACGGCAAGAAGGGGTTTATCCTCGTCAGCCACGACCGCGCGTTTCTCGACGGCTGCGTCGATCATATCCTCTCGATCAACCGCGCGGGTATCGAGGTGCAAAAAGGTAATTTTTCAAGCTCGGAGGAGAACCGCCGGCGGCAGGACAATTTTGAACTGACACAGAACGAACGGCTGACGCAGGAAATCGACGAACTCCGCGCCGCCGCCAGACGCACCGCGGAATGGGGCGATCGGGTGGAGCGCAGTAAGATCGGCGAGCACGCGGCGGATCGCGGGTTCATCGGCGCGCAGTCCGCGCGCATGATGAAGCGCGCAAAAGCGACCGAACGGCGACAGGAAACCGCCGCAAAGGAAAAGGAAAAGCTGCTGAAAAACCTCGAACGCAGCGACACGCTCAAGATCACCCCGCTGCGGCATCACGCGGATGTGCTCGCGGAAGCGACCGATCTTTCCATTGCATACGGCGAACGGACAATCTGCGGTCCGCTGGATTTTTCGCTTCGACAGGGGGAGCGCGTCGCACTCACGGGGCGCAACGGCAGCGGCAAGAGCAGCATCGTCAAGCTGCTGGCAGGCGAACCTATTCCCCATACGGGTACGCTTCGCCTTGCCAGCGGGCTTGTCGTTTCCTGTATGCCACAGGATACGTCGTTTTTGTCCGGAACGGTGCTCGACTACGCGCGGGAAAACGGGCTGGATGAAACGCTGTTTCTGACGATTCTGCGCAAACTGGATTTTCCGCGCGTACAGTTTGAAAAAGACATGCGATCCTTCTCCGGCGGACAAAAGAAAAAAGCGCTTCTTGCAAAGACGCTTTCCGAGCGGGCGCATCTCTATCTTTGGGATGAGCCTCTGAACTTTGTGGACGTGATTTCCAGGATGCAGGTGCGCGATCTGCTGCTTGCGGCTCAGCCGACCATGCTGTTTGTCGAGCACGACCGCGCGTTTGTGGACGAGATCGCCACGCGGATTATTCCCCTGTAGCGGTCGGCGGCGCCGGGTGTTCTGCCTGCGCGGCGGTAGTCTTTCCGTCCGTCATCAGATAGAGTCTCGACAGCACCCGCCGCAGAGCGGGGATTTTAAGGATGGCGAATACGATCAGCGTCCCCACGAGGTTGAGCAGCACGTCATCCACGTCGCAGCTGCCGCAGGCAAGCAGCAGCTGGAGCGCCTCCACCGTAACGAGCACGAGCGTCATGGTCAGAAAAAAGAGCCAAAACCGCCGCATCGGGCGAAACAGGCACGGCAAAAACACCGCCATTGGCATGAACAGCATCGCGTTGCCGACGAGATTACTCAGCGGAATCTCCATGCCGATGTAGTCGTATTTGATCGCGTTGAGATACAGCCGCACGGTTTCAAACGGATGGAAGTTCGTCATGCGATCAAAATTCGCCCAATAGTCCGCCTTGGACGCCGCAAAATTGAGATAATCAACCCGGGAGACGATCAGCGCGCCGATGAGTACGGCGCAGTAAAATCCAAAGAGAATGAAGAGCGCCGTCCTCACCACGCGGCGGCGATCGGCTTCCTCCGAAAACGATTTTGCAAGCAGCAGTGTACCGAATACAAGAGGCAAACATACCGCGAGAATCAACAAAAAGCCGTGTACAACATGGTTCATGCCGGACAGATAGACAAGCACCAGCTGCCAGCACATGACGGCGGCAGCGGCAGTAAGCAGGATGATTCCGAATATTCTGTTACGAGCGGCACGTTTTTCCATTCGGGTATTATAACACACTCCGCGCCCGCGTTTACAGAATACCGAATCTGATCGAAATTTTCTTTTGCGCATAGCAAGTTAAACAGGCATGTTTCTTACTTGCTCAACCTGCCAACAAGTGCATTTCTTGCGCGCGCAACCTGCCGCGCGTATAATGAAGAAACAACCCGCCCTTCTTAAGACAGTATTTTCACGAACAGGAGGCCGTCATTTCAATGCAGCATCTTCTTTCCAAAGGTCCGCTACTCGATTCTTCCGGCGCGCTTGCCGAGGCCGGATATGCAACCTCGCTTGTAAAAGCCTACGACCGCAAAGCGATTCGCGGGGGTGCGGCGCGCATCAAGGAATGGGATTACTATCTGATTCACAACGGCCGTTACGGCGTTGCGCTGACAATTGCGGACAACGCCTATATGGGGCTGCTCTCCGCGTCGTTTCTCGATTTTGAGGCAAAGACGGAGCACACCGTTTCGCCGATGTTCTGGCTTCCGTTTGGAAACACGCGCTTTCCGGCAAGTTCGGACTCCGGCGATGTGATCAAGCAAATCAAGGGCGCGTCCGGCTCGTTTACCCATGAGCCCGGCGGGCGGCGGTTGAAGTTTCATCTGGATCAGTTTGACGGCGGTCAGCCGTTCGATTGCGATATTCTGCTGACAAACGCCCCGCGCGACACGATGGTCATCGCCACGCCGTTTGCCGAAAAAAAGACGGCGTTTTACTATAACCAGAAGATCATAGCCATGCGCGCGGCGGGAAGTTTCACCATCGGCGGCACGACCCGCACGTTTGACCCCGCGAATTCCTTCGGCCTGCTCGACTGGGGGCGCGGCGTATGGACCTACGAAAACACCTGGTACTGGGGCGCAGGCCAGGGCGTCGTGAACGGCCGCGTAATCGGCTTTAACCTCGGTTACGGGTTTGGGGACGTGAGCGCCGCCTCCGAAAACATGCTCTTTATCGACGGCGTCTGCCACAAGCTCGACCGGTTGACGTTTAACATCCCAGTCAAGGACGGCAAAGAGGATTACCTTTCGCCGTGGACGTTTACCTCAAACGACGGGCGGTTTGAAACTGCCTTTATGCCGATTCTCGACCGGGCGGCTTATACCAACGTCGGCCCGCTGCTGTCGGATCAGCATCAGGTATTCGGCTATATGGACGGCACAATCACCGCGGACGACGGCGAAGTCATCAAGCTGGAACACTTTCTCTGCTTTGCGGAAAAAGTGCACAACAAGTGGTAACAATCTCTATGTCCGCCGCGCGCGGGCGGAAACGGGTGAATTCGGCATGAAACAGATTCGAAACTACGACCTCGTCATCTGGGACTGGAACGGAACGCTTCTCGACGACACGAAGATGTGCTATCTCATTGCCAACGAAATGCGTGTGGAGCGCGGCATGGCGCCGCTGCCGCGGCTGGAGGATTACCGCGCCATCTTCACGTTTCCGGTGATCGACTATTACCGGCGCATGGGATATACCTTCGAAACCGAGCCGTTTGAAAATATCTCGCGGCAGTTTGTCGCCATGTATGCCGAGCGCTTTCCGTCCTGCCCGCTGCAGACCTGCGCCGAGGAGGCTCTCTCCGCCGTGCTGGACACCGGCGCAAGGCAGGTGCTGCTCTCCGCAACGGGTCAGGACAAGCTGGACGATCAGGTTCGGCACTTCGAGCTAAATCGTTATTTCGAGCGCGTCATCGGCGGCAGCAACAACCTTGCCCATGGAAAAGCGGACTATGCCATAGATTTTCTGAATGAAAGCGGCGTTTCTCCCGCGCGCGCGCTGTTCGTCGGGGACACGGATCACGATTTTGAGATCGCCTCGTCCATCGGCTGCGGCTGCGCACTCCTCGTGCCCGGGCATCAGACCCGTGCACACCTGGAAACGCTCGGCACAACGCTGATCGAAAGCCTGTGCGAGGTTCCCGGGCTGTTGTAAAAACAGCGAATCAATAAAGGCAGACCGGTCGGTCTGCCTTTATTGATATGAACGCTTACGCTTTGCTGAATACGCGCTTAAACAGCCGCTGCACCGGCGGCAGGGAGACGACGACGATACAAAGAATCGTATCTACGCCGATCGAGAAGAAATTGTAGACCAATGAATACGCCCAGACGTTGGTAAATCCGTAGTCGGCCGCATAGGAACCAAAGAATACGGCGCCGGACACCGTGGATGCCATCATGCGCGCAAAACCGCCGACCGCCGCGCCCAGCGGGAGATTCTTCGGAAAGAAACTGGCCAATCCAAGACACGTGAACGCCACGAAGTAGTCGAGAATAAACTGGATGGGATGCACGATGTACGCGCCCTGCACCACCTGCAGCAGAGAAAACGCAAACGCCGCCGTAAAGCCGTATGTCGGACCGAAATACGCCGCGTAGGCAAAGATCGGCAGCATGGACAGCAGCGTGACCGTTCCCCCAAACGGCAGGGAGAAGAGCTTGAAATAGCTCAGCACAAACGCCAGCGTAATGGAAAGAGCGCCGTAGACGAGAACCTGTGTGCGGCTTGGTTTGCCGACGGGCGCCTCCGGTTCGGCGGGCTTTGCTTTGGCGCGCTTTGTATACGACAGCACAGCCCAGATCAAAAGACCCAGGACGACCAGCGCGCCGAGCAGCATGTACAGATCGATTCCTTCGAGCGAGGCAAGTTTACTGAACAGTTTGAATTCCATGATTGTTTCTCCTTTTCCCAATAAAAAATAGTCGCCAGTGAGACGACCATCAAAAAGAAGCTGCGATATGTATCACTTTCCTTCGATGGCATGACCCAACAGGTTCCAAGGGTACATCTCAGTCCGGCTGTTCTTCCGGACGCCCCCGTGATGCGATCTAGAATACTCGCTTTTTCTCCGCCTGTCAACCTTGACAAACACAATCTTCCAACGTAACATGATTTCGTGCTCCGGCGGCAATAGTTGCCGGTAAAATCCATCAGAAAGAGAATCAACTGCCATGCGTCTGGATAAATATCTCAAAGTCTCCCGCATCATCAAGCGGCGCACCGTCGCCAACGAAGCCGCCGACGCGGGCCGCATCAGCATCAACGGCAAGGTGGCGAAGCCTTCCGCCGAAGTCAAGGAAGGCGACACGCTGGATATCCTGCTCGGCGGACGGCATCTGCTGGTGCGCGTCGAAAGCCTGAAGGAGAGCGTCCACAAAGAAGATGCGTCGGGCATGTATACCGTGCTTGGCGGGGACGCGCGGCAATGAGCCGCACGGTTGCGGTTCTGCTCTGCGCGGGCGGTTCTGCGCGTATGGGGTTTGACAAGCTGCTCACGCCCATCGGCGGAAAAACCGCGATCGAGCGCTCTATGGACGCGCTGGTTTTAGGCGGCGCGGCGGAGGTTGTCTTTGCCGTTTCCCCCGCTACGCGCGCGTTTGTGGAGGCGCTGGACTGTTCCGTGCAAAAGCGCATCGTCGAAGGCGGGGAGACCCGCGCGCATTCGGTTAAAAACGCGCTGGACAACATCGATTGCGCGGACATCGTGGCAATCCACGACGCGGCGCGCTGCATGGTTTCGCCGGATACCATTCGCCAAAGCGTCCAAAGCGCGGAAGCATTCGGCAGCGGCGTGGTCGCCGGGCGGGTGACGGACACCATCATGCAGCTTGAAGGCGGCGGCGTCCTTCCGCTGGATCGCAGCAAGCTCGTGCGAATGCAAACACCGCAGACGTTTCAATTCGATCTCATCAAGCGTGCCTATGATCAAGGCAATCTTGGCGCGGTGACGGACGACTGTTCGCTCTACATCGCCGCGGGCTACGAGCCGCGCTTTGTCTATACCGACGGCGAGGCGGCAAATGAGAAACTCACAACCGGCGCGGACTGGCAGCTTGCGCTGGCAAACTATGCGCGCTTTGGCACGGGCTATGACACGCACCGCCTCGTCGAGGGGCGAAAGCTGATCTTGGGCGGCATCGAGATCCCGTTTGAAAAAGGACTTCTCGGGCACTCGGACGCGGACGTGCTGACCCATGCGATCATGGACGCGCTGCTCGGCGCGGCGAGCCTTGGCGACATCGGGCGGCTGTTTCCCGACACGGATCCGGCTTACCGGGGCGCGGACAGCGTCGCGCTGCTTGAAATCGTCGTTGAAAAAATCGAATCGCTCGGCCTGCGCGTCGGCCATGCGGACGCGACCATCATTGCCGAGCGGCCGAAGATCAAACCGTATGCGGATGCCATGCGCGCGCGTCTGGGCAAGGCCATGCATGTTGCGCCGGATTTCGTCTCCGTCAAGGCGACCACCACGGAGGGCATGAACGACGAGGGAAAAGGCCTTTGCATCTCCGCAAGCGCCATAGTTTCGCTGATATAGCAGTGATATTCCCCATTCTTGTTTGTTTTCCTGTTTAAATCTACGCTTTCTCCCCACAGCAAGGCAATTGTGTTCTGTTGCAACTGAGAAGTTTTCTCCTCTTCGACAGGTCTTTTCATCAAAAATGATACATGGCCTCCGGAAAATGTAACAGAAAATATAGCGATGCATAACTTTATGTAACAAACGCATATCTTTCGTTTCTTTTTACTGTTTTTTATGCTCCGTGTTTGTTTCCGCTGCTTGCCATTCTCTTGTTGCAGGAATTGCGGCTGCCGCTTTGACTTTTGCGTCCGCTCGTGTATACTGATTTCAACAGAAAACCGCAATCAGGAATGACTGCAATCGGATTTCTCCCAAAGCGGCCGTTCGTTTTTCTGGTATCAGTATCACCGGAGGATCTATGAAGCGACCCTATCTTCTCATCGCCTGTCTGCCGTTCCTGCTTTTTGCGGGCTGTTCGGGCGATACGCAGGAGCCGGCGCCTGCTACGCCAACGCCCAGCGCAACGGCACACGTCGTCATATTTTCCAATACGCCGACTCCCTCGCCGACCCCAACGCCGACGCCGGAGCCCACGCCGGAGCCGGTCGATCATATGGGACAGCGCGTGCGGGATAACCTGCTGACAGACATTGAAACGCTGCAGCTGGTGTCGTTTGCCGGTTCCATCGAGCTCTTTTCCGAACCGACGACAACCAGCGACAGCATCGACCTCGTCAACCGCGTCACCGACCGTTCCATCAACGATTTGATCGTACTTAGCGAGATCACCTCCCCCGAAGGCAAGCTGTTTTACCAGGTGCGCGCCGCATTTTCCGGCGATACGGGATATGTGCTCGCAAAAGAAACGCGCGCGAGCAAACTTGCGCTGAGCGGTGTCAGCGGCTATGCGTTCATGATCTGCCCCGGTTGTTCGCTGATGAAGTCGCCGGACGAGGAAAGCTCCGTACTCGTACAGGAGAGCTACCATGTCGCACGAATTCTGGGCGAATACAAAGACTATGATTATGTCATCACCGAGGACGGCAACGCGGGGTTCGTAAAACCCGATCAACTCAAGATCATCGACAGCGCATCGCTGGAGGCCTATCTTGCTTCCGGTATCACGCCGCAGTCAAGCGAGCCATACAGCGCCGACGGACTGATCGCCTACGCAGAATCGCAGACCACCGCCGCCTCCACAGAAGCGCTGATTTATAACGGGCTGACGCATCTTGGGTTTTACTTCAATCCCGGCTACTATCAGTTTTTTCAAAAAGATCTGTCCGATCTGACGCAGTATCCCATCGGATATCGCGAAGACGTTTACAACTCCTCGATCTTCAAGCTCTGGAACTCCGCCGGAAACCTCGCCTACTATGAAGATCATCCGACGCAATGGGCGCATGTTGCGCGCGGGGACGCGCTTCAGCGCGGCGATCTGCTCTTCTTCGCCGAGTACGGCGCGGGCGACACCGTCGAGGTTGAAACCTATGAGATCGTGCTGCGCGGTCCGGATTCCGGCTATATCACCTCCTGCGGCATCTACCTTGGCGACGACGCCATGCTCTGGGTCAACGGCGGGCAGGTGGAAACGATCGAGCACCTCGGCAGCGCGTCGATCTGGAAGTTTTTCGACTCCGCGCGCCGTATTCAAACCGAGATTACAAACCAGAAAGCCTATCTGCTGGAAAGCATGATCTCCTCGGCCTACGACAGGCTCGGCACCCCTTACAACAACTTCTGCCGAATGGGCGAAACGAGCTATGATTGCTCGGGTCTGGTCGGCTGGGCGCTGCGCCGCGCGGGCGCGACACAGCTGAAAAATGGCAACAAACAATTTAAGGAAACGACGGCGTCCGGCCTTGCGCATCTGGAACTGCTCTATTACAACGGGCTGAAGCTCCCGCTCAAATATGTTTCAAAAAGCTCGGGAGACGAATCCACCATATCGCTGTTAGAGCGGGGCGATCTCGTTTTTCTCGTTGGAGAAACACAGGGGCGCATCTCCCACGTGATGATCTACCTTGGCAATATGCGCGTCATTCACTCCACAACCGTTACGGACTTTTACCGCGGAACGCTGGTCGCGGGGTTCCGTCCCGAGCTGCAGGAGCTCTACACAAACGCCATTCGCATCGAATATGACGAGGATTAAAAGCCCGTCTGAAATATCTGAGCATAAAAAGAACGGGCGCACGGGTCCGTTCTTTTTTGCCCGAAGCCGATATTGTTCACGGTGTATTCTTTGATTTTTATTCTCACACGTGTATACTGTAGATCAGTCGATGGGACTTGACGTGCCCTTTCTCTTGGCGTCGCGCCGCGGCAGCCATGACCCATCCGGAGGTTTATGAAGCGCTCTTTTCTGTTTATCAGCTGCCTGGTCGCCCTGTTTATAGCGGTATTTACCGGCAGCATCCAAGAAAGCTATGCCGAGCCGACGCCGACGCCGTCGGTCGGCACAGACACGCCTTCGCCCGCGCCTTCCACTGAAACCGAACCGTCGGCAGCGCCGGTCTCTTCGGTCGGCCAACGCATACGCGAAACCCTGCTGACCGATCAACCGTCGCTGCATCTCGTGGCGATGGCCCGATCCGCCATATTCCTTTACCCGGAACCCACAACCAAATCCCAGCGCGTCAAGCTGGCCAACCATACCGTGCGCGGCGTCAGCGAATTCATCGTGCTTTCGGAAGTAACCGCGTCCAACGGCAGGCTGTTTTATCAGGTGCGTTCCCTTTTTTCCGACGACACAGGGTATGTTCTCGCGCAGGATACCCGCGAAAGCACGCTGCAGAAAAGCGGCGTGACCGGCTATGCGACCATCGGATCCGCAAGCTGCTATCTGCTCTCGGAAGCAAAAGAAGGAAGCACCGTCCTTGCCCGCGAAAGCGAACACCTGGTTCGTATTCTCGGCGAGGTAAAGGGCTACTACTACGTCATTACCGAGGGTGGCAATTTCGGCTTTGCGGCGCCCGTGCAGCTTACCCGCATCGACCAGGCCGAGCTGGACGCGCGCCTTGCAATCGCCGAATCGCCGGCGGTAGCGGAAATTGCGAATGACCCGCTGAGTGAAGCTTCCGCCGCCAATGCCGCCAGGATGCTCCGCCTTGGCGCAGACAGCGCCGCCGTCGACTATTGGGATACCGCGCTGGCGCATGCCGCCCAGCAGGGCTTTCTGAAGAAGGCGACGATTGCGATGCTGACAAACGCCACCGGCGCCGGGCAGACGCCTGTCGGACGAGAAGGCATACAATTTCGATCCTGCTTTGAAGTGCCTCCGATTTCGGACGGCGCGGAGCTGCAGCAGGGGCAGGAGTTCAGCCTGCATGGGTCGGTCTATACCGACAGCCCCCTGACCAACGTGACCGCAACGCTGGAAAACCTCGGCTGGGGCAGTTCCAAGACCGCGGTCGTTACGTTCGACCCCGCGGCGAATGTCTGCAGTTACTCTCTTGCCTCCAGCGAAGAACCCATCGAAGGCAAATCTCTGAACCTGCTGTTTTTCATGAAGTCCCTGCGCGCGGGATCATACCACTTTACGCTGACGGCGACCACCGTTGCGCAGACCGAACCGGTCACGCTGCTTTCCGCCGACTGCACCATCGTCCGCACCGACAGATTTTTATTGACGCAAAATCAGTTCGACGACAACTATCTGGATGCGCTTGCGTTTTTCGGCGGGGATACGAATAAATTCCTGTTCCATTATTCCAATCGGGACGGCAGATATATCTCCACGGAAGAGGCCTGGCGAAACGCGTATCTGGTTGAATCCAGCCTTGGCCGCGTGCATGTCGACGCGCTGCCAAACTTTGAAGCAGCCGAGCATTATCTGCAAAACACCTATATCCGCGTTTCTCTGGTGAACCCGAATACCGGAAACATCGTGATGGGAAATGTGATGTTGCTTGACGAATTGGTTGATAAAGCCGTATCCTATGTTCCGCGCTTCCAGTCCAACAAGGAATATATCAGCCACCATACGTTTGGAACGGCCATAGACGTCAACGACACCATGGCGCCAAACAAAAACAAGCTTGTCAACCATGAGGTGATTGGCGACGATGTGAAAAACCATCTGGTCTACAATGGCATCCGCGTCGACGAAACGGGAACGCAGTATTACGATTTCGTCTACAATGGCAGTTATACCAGCAAATTTAAGCAGGTGCCAAAGTCGATCATCAACTATCTGCTCTATGAGCTTGCGTTCTTTCGCGCGGGGTTTGAGTGGGGATATTATTACGAAACCACCTGCGACGCGATGCACTTCATGCTCACGGAGAACGACATCAACCGCCATATGCATTCCGACATCGGGCTGCGTAAAGTTTATGAATACATCGAGCCCGAATGGACCTATGTGCCGGTTGCAACGCCCGCGCCCGACGGCACCCCCGCGCCGGACGGCTCGACGGAGGATGAACCGGAGGGTTGATTATAGTAGTCAAAAAATGGGAGCATCTGCTCCCATTTTTTTAATTCGTCTACTTTCTCGATCTCCCTTTGTTGCGCCGCTTGGCGCCAATGGTGCCGGGCTTCGGTTTGGCTGCTCGCTCAAGCGCTTCCTCGCCGGAGAGTTTTTTAATCTCGTCCCGCAGTTTCGCCGCGTGCTCAAACTCCAGCTCGCGCGCCGCGGCGCGCATCTCGTCCGTAAGCATCTTCACGCGCGCGGCCTTTTCCTCGGCACTCATCTCGTCGCCGATATCTTCGATCTTTGTCGTAATCAGCAGCGTTTCGCGCACCGCTTTTTTAATGCTTTGCGGCGTGATGCCGTGTTCTTCGTTAAACGCCTTTTGGATCGTCCTGCGGCGGTTCGTTTCGTCCATCGCATACTGCATGGACGGCGTGATGGTGTCCGCATAGAGAACGACCCTGCCTTCCACGTTTCGCGCCGCTCGGCCGATGGTCTGCACAAGGCTAGTCGACGAACGTAAAAAGCCTTCTTTATCCGCATCCAGAATCGCAACAAGCCCCACTTCCGGCAAATCCAGTCCTTCTCGAAGCAGGTTTATCCCCACAAGTACGTCAAAATCGCCCAGACGCAAATCGCGGATGATCTCCATGCGCTCGATGGTCTCAATGTCCGCGTGCATATAGCGCACACGAACGCCCATTCCGTCGAGATACTCGGTCAGATCCTCCGCCATGCGCTTGGTCAGCGTGGTAACCAGCGTGCGGTAGCCCTTCTGCGCCTGTTTGCGCACCTCCCCAAGCAGGTTGTCTATCTGTCCTTTTACGGGTCTGACCTCCACTTCCGGGTCAATCAGGCCTGTCGGCCGGATAATTTGCTCCACAATCTGCGTAGCACGCTTGATTTCGTATTCGGCGGGTGTGGCGGAGACGCAGATCATCTGCGGAATGCGCGCCTCAAACTCCGGAAACTTCAGCGGTCGGTTGTCAAACGCGCTGGGAATACGGAATCCGTAGTCCACGAGCGACGTCTTTCGCGCAAGATCGCCGCGGTACATCGCGCCGATCTGCGGAATGGTGACGTGGCTCTCGTCGATAAACACCATAAAGTCCTTGGGAAAATAGTCGATCAGCGTAAACGGCGGCTGTCCCGGTTTGCGTCCGTCAAAATAACGGGAGTAATTCTCAATGCCGTTGCAATAGCCTATTTCGCGCATCATCTCGATGTCATATTGCGTGCGCTGCTCGATGCGCTGCGCCTCGATGAGCCGGTCCATGCGCTTGAACTCGTCCCTGCGAGCCAGCGCGTCGTCCCAGATGACGTCGATCGCCGCGTCGAGCTTATCGCGGCTTGTGGCATAGTGCGAGGCGGGGAATACCGCGACATGCGCGCGTTCGCCGAGCAGCTCGCCGGTCAGCGAGTCGACATCCGTAATGCGCTCCACCTCGTCGCCAAAGAACTCCACGCGTACCGCCGTGCCCGCGCTGGAGACGGGGAAGATATCCAGAACGTCTCCTCGCACGCGAAACGTCCCGCGCGAAAAATCCAGGTCGTTTCTCTGAAACTGGATGTCCACGAGTTTTTTAACGACCTCCTCGCGGGAGATCTGCATACCCTTGCGCAGCGAGACGGACATGCGCATATATTCCTCGGGATCACCGAGCGCGTAGATGCACGAAACGGACGCGACGATGATCACATCCCGCCGCTCGTTGAGCGAGCTCGTCGCACTGTATCGCAGGCGGTCGATCTCCTCGTTGATATCCACCGTCTTTTCGATGTAGGTGTCCGAAGAGGGGATATACGCCTCCGGCTGATAATAGTCGTAGTAGCTCACGAAATACTCCACCGCGCTGTCCGGGAAAAACTCCCGGAACTCGGAGCAGAGCTGCGCCGCGAGCGTTTTGTTGTGCGCAATGACGAGCGTCGGCTTTTGCACGCGCTCGATCACCTTTGCCATGGTGTAGGTTTTTCCGCTGCCGGTGACGCCGAGAAGCACCTGCGCCTTGTCGCCGCGCAGAACCCCCTCCGCGAGGCGGTCGATCGCCTGCGGCTGGTCGCCCGCCGGACTGTATTCGGATACAAGTTTGAATTCGTTCATGTTTCGTTTGGTTGGCGGCAGAACCGCCGTTGATCGGGGGGTGTGATTCGTCAGTCGATTTTGTAAACGACGGTCTTGCCGTCGACGCGATGCGCGTAGATATACTCCCGCGCTTCTTCGTGCGCCGGGTGCTTGTCGTACACCTCGATGGCGTCCATGTCGGCAAACGTACACGTCAGCGCAAGGTCGTAGCTGCGCGCGCCGTTGTGCCAGATATCCGCGCCGGTCTCCATGGAGAGGATTTCCGGAATTTTGCCGACCATGCCATGCAGTTTTTCGATGACGGTCGGCAGGCACTCCTCGGGATCGCGAAACTTAAAAAGAACGATATATTTGAGCATATGGGCGCTCCTTTCGAAAACGCTGCGCCGCGGGTATTTCCGAGGCGCACGCGGATCAACGTTTAAAACTCAAAATCGACCGTCGCCGTCGCCGTGCGGTGCGCCTTGATATAGGCGCGCGCTTTTTCGTGCTCCGGGTGGCGGTCGTAGATCGCGAGGTCTTCCTTTGTATCAAACGTGACGATCAGCGCGAGATCAAAGCTGCGCTCGCTGTGCTTGAAGTCCCGGCCTGTTTCGATGCTGCGAATCTGGGTAACGGTGTCCTTGAGCGCGAGCAGCATCTCGCTGGCGACGGGCGCCTGTTCGTCCGGATTTTCAAATTTCGTAAAGACAATGTGCTTAATCATACTTCTGGTCTCCTTATTATTGTGATGATTTAAAAATGTTCCTGACACGCCAGTATCAGCGATTCTTCCGCCTTTGCCAGACCTTGCTTCTGCTTCCATTCAACAAGAATAAAGTCGTCCAGCATTTTCACCAGTTGTTCATAGCTGCGTTTTTTCGCGCTGGCGACCGCTTTCTTGGCGGGATACGGCTTCATGCCCAGCGTGCTGGCAATCTGCGCCTCGTTTTTCCCGCCCATGAGCAGCTGCTTTGCGCCCAGCACGCCGCGCACGTTTCGCTCGAATAGCGTCGCAAGTCCGATCGCGCTCTCGGAAGGATCGCTCAAAAGCGTCGTAAGAATCCGAATTCCCTCTCGTTTGTTTCCGCTCCAGAGCGGATCCATGATTTTAAACACCTCATATTCGCTCGACGGCTTCACGCAGGCCTCCACCGCCTGCATCGTCACGCGGCCGCCAAAGCCGACATACGCGCCGAGCATCAGAAGCGTGTTTTCCAGCGCGCCGAGATCCACGCCAAGATACTGTATCATCAGGTTCGCCGCCATGCCGTCCAGCGGAATGCCGTTTTCCTTCGCGCGCTTTTGCAAAAACGCCTGCGCCTGCGCGGGTTCGAGCGGATTGAACGACACCGCGCGATTCAGCGACTCCAGCGCTTTATACAGCGGGTTTGTCTTCGGCGGCTTTCCCGCGCGCACGAACAGCAGCACCGTAGTGTCCGGCACGGTTTTGACATACTTTTCCAGCGTATTGGCGGTATCCGCGTCAAACTCCTGAACGACAACCACACGAAGTTCATCAAAAAAAGGCAGCGTTTCCGCCGCAGCCTGTATCTCCGACGGCAGCGGCGTCTTCAAAAACGTCGTATTCATCTCCCGCAGATCGGGATTTGTGCGCTCAACGACCGCGCGCACGCCTTTGTTGAGGCTGTACGGATCCTCGCCGCAAAAGTAATATGCGCCGCCGACGGAGTTGCCACCCGCCAGTCCACTTAAAAATGCAATTCCATCCATAGAGGTTATTATACCATCCCTCACACTTCTTGCAAACGATTGTTCTCAAAATTATCGGGTGAATCAGCTTATCCTATGCAAAATCATAAAAACTGCTCTCGGGAAACGCCCGCTCCGTTTCCACAAAGTTTTCCACATTCGGGGGATAACTCTGTGGATAACAGGGGAAAAAAGCGAGCCACATGCGAAAATCGCCCTCGATAGCGACATTTTCCGATGAAAAACCCGGCGCCCGCACCAAACGGTTGTTCACCAAGCGCACAGAGTTATCCACAGCCAGGGGGTTTCGCGCCAACTAAAGCAGCGCCCAGAGCGCGGCGGACGCGGCAAAGAGCGCGCCGGAAAACAGCATGCGCTGTTTCGCGCCGCGCAGGCACAGCCGCGAGGCAAAAAACATTGCCGCAAGCCAGAGCAGGTATGCCGCCGCAGGCGGAGGCGGCAGCACGAGCGTAACGCTTCCGCCGTATCGCGCGACGGCGAGGATCACGTCCAGCGCGGCGCGGCCGACGGCGCAAACAGCGCCGCCCAGCGGATACCAGAGAAAGGAAAGCAGCACGCCTGCAAACGCGGGAATGAGGAACACCCCTGCGATTGGCAGCACAAACAGATTTGTTACAACGGAGAGCAGCTGGGCCTGCTCAAAGAAGGCCGCGCTTGTCGGCAGCGTTCCGACCACCACGGCGGCGCTCGCGCCAATCAACCCCGACGCCGTGGACCCGAGGCGCGCCAGCGGACGCTGAAACAGCGGCGCGAGCAGGATCAGCGAGAGCACCGCGACGAAGGAGAGCTGAAACCCCGCGCTCCAGAGCGAATAGGGATTCCAGAGCAAAATCAGCACAAACGCGGCGGACAGCGCGCTGAGCACATCCAGCCGCCGACGCAGCGGAAACGCAAGCAGGCCTATGGTCATCATGATGCCGCTTCGCACCACCGGCGGCGAAAACGCCGTAATCGCCGCATACAGCGCGCAGAATATCATAACCGCAAAAAACCGCACCCACGCATTGCGACGAAAGAGCAGCGAAAACGCGGCCGCAAGCAGCGAAACGTGCAGCCCGGACACCGCAAGCAGATGCGCAATGCCCGTACCGCGAAATGCGGACAGCATCTCGTTGTCGATATCCGACGTGTCGCCGAGCATCATGCCCTTCGCCTCGCCGGGCGCGTTCGGAAAGAGCGCCTCGATGCGACTGCCAAGCTGTTCCCGCAGCCAAAGAAGACGACCGTAAGCGTCCGCCGGCGTTTGCGAGATCACCGCCGCTTCGCTTCTGGCAAACGCGACGGCGAATACGCCGCGCGTACGGTCGCTCATGCGGTATTTTTCGGATGAACCGGTGACGTCCGTGTAGGCGGAGACGATCTGCCCGTACGCCGGCGGCTCAAAAAAGTCCGCAAACAGCCGAACTTTGCCGTCGATCGGAACGTCGTCCAGCGTCGCGTTTGCAAGATAGACCCGCCAGCTTCCGTCTTCGCGCGCTTCCGGCGTTTCGCAGACGCGCCCCTGCACCGTGCCCGTCCCCACCGGCACGGACGACGGCGCGGCGAGCGCAACGCGCACGAACCCGGCCGCCATGCTCAAAAGGAACACGATCCACATCGTTTTTTTCACAAACCTTGCGCCCAGCGCGGCAATCAGCAGGACAAGCGACGCAATCAGCGCGCGGATCAGCGAAAACCCGTCCCCGATCAACAGCCCAAACAGCAGTCCTGCCGCCGCGATGGCGGCCGGACGCGCGTGGAACAGCGGCGTGCGAAAAAAGCCCGTCCGGTCGGGGGAAGATGTGGTATCGATCGCGTTTTTTGTCGGATTTTGTTGCAGCATCGGATTGAGTTAAGCACAGCAAACCAGGTTTGTCAATCGCCCGCGGCGCGCGCGCGGCTGTACGAACGCGCGGCCTGATGGTATACTGACTAGGATATTACTCTTTTCCGCGTTTTTTTCGCGGACGGACAGGAATG
This sequence comes from uncultured Christensenella sp., assembly GCA_964383635.1. Classification (GTDB taxonomy): domain Bacteria; phylum Bacillota; class Clostridia; order Christensenellales; family CAG-138; genus UBA7703. The sequence goes on from CAYLIG010000004.1 coordinate 53,629, forward strand.
ATTGCATATGAAATGGCTGGAACTGAGCGTCTACACGACCGACGCGGGACTGGACGCGGTGACGTTCGCGTTTTCCAAAGCCGGGATCGACCAGGTGAGCATTGAAGAAAGTCACGAACGCGCAATGGCGTTTCTCAACGAGCGCGCGGTCTACTGGGACTTTGCGGACGCGGACAAAGTCGGCGTCGACGAACCCTGCGTCAAAGCGTATGTGGCGGACGTGCCGGAGAGCGAGCCCGTCGTCGCCGACGTCAAGCGCGAAATCGCGCATCTTCGCGAAACGAACCTCGGCTTCGACGCGGGGTCTCTTTCCGTCGTAGTCAGGCGAATGGACGACGCGGACTGGGAAAACAACTGGAAGGCATACTATAAACCGCTCAGCATCGGAAAGCGTCTGTATGTGCTGCCCTGCTGGATCGAAGAGATTGCGCCCGAAGGCCGGGTGACGCTGAAGCTCGATCCCGGCGTTGCCTTCGGCACCGGCGAGCACCACACCACGCGCATGTGCCTCGAGCTGCTGGAAACCGTGGTGCAGCCGGGCGACGACATGCTCGACCTCGGCTGCGGCAGCGGCATTCTCTCCGTCGCCTCCGTCCTGCTTGGCGCAAAGCACGCCGTTGCGGTGGATATCGACCCGGTTGCGGAGCACGTCGCCCTTGAAAACGCGGCCATGAACGGCGTGGATCAAACGAAATACGACGTACTGATCGGCGATCTGATGAGCGATGACGCGCTTTGCGCGCGCATCCGGCGGGAATACGACGTCGTCGCGGCAAACATCGTCGCGGGCGTCATCATCGCCATCGCTCCGTTTGCCAGAACCTGCTGCAAACCGGGCGCGCCTTTCATCGTCTCCGGCATCATCGACGAGCGGGAGGACGAGGTGAAAGCCGCCGTGATCGAGGCGGGCTTTTCCGTTGAAACCATACTGCGCAGCGAAGGCTGGGTGGCCATGCTGCTGCGCGCGCGGGGGTAACGCATCCATGCGCCGGTTTTTCTGCGACAGCATATCGGGTGGCAACGCAACCATCACGGGCGACGACGCGCACCACATCGGCCGCGTGCTCCGCATGAAGGCGGGGGATGCGCTTTCCCTGTGCGACGGCGCAGGAAACGAAGCCGACGCAGTCATCGTCTCCATATCGCCGGATGCGGTCATCTGCAAGGTCGGCAATCGCCACAAAAGCGACATCGAAAGCCCCGTTCGGGTGACGCTGTTTCAGTGTCTGCCCAAGACGGGAAAGATGGAAACCATCGTTCAAAAATGCACGGAGCTCGGCGCTTTTGCGATCGTTCCCGTCGTTTCCGCGCGCTGCGTGGTCGTGCCCGGCAAAGATTTTGACAAAAAGCGCGAGCGCTATGCACGCGTCGCGCTGGAGGCGGCCAAGCAAAGCCGCCGCGCGCTGGTGCCGCAGGTGCTGCCGCTTCTGGACATCAGGGCGATCGACCCCGCCGCGTTTGATTTGTTTTTAACGGCCTACGAGGAAGAGTCTTCCCGCACGCTCAAGCAGGCGCTTCACGCGGCAAACGCGCCGCAGGAAATCGCGCTGCTCATCGGCCCCGAAGGCGGACTGGAAGAAAGTGAGGTCCGTCGGCTGGCGGATGCGGGCGCCGTCGCTGTCTCCCTTGGAAAACGCATCCTTCGCACCGAAACGGCGGGCATGGCGATGCTCGCGCAGACGCTCTACGAGGTTGAGCCATGAAAACGAAACTATTGCCGCGCACAAAACTAACATTCGGGGGAATCATATGAAGGCGGCGCTGACCACGCTCGGCTGCAAGGTGAATCATTACGAAACCGAAGCCATGCGCGAACTGTTTGTACAAAGCGGCTGGGAGATCGTGGATTTTTCCGGCATGGCGGACGTCTATGTGGTCAACACCTGCACCGTGACGCAGACGAGCGACACAAAGTCGCGGCAGATGATCGCCCGGGCACACCGGAACAACCCGGACGCGCTCGTCGTCGCCGTCGGCTGCTATGCGCAGACCGCGCCGGAGACAGTCGCCGCGCTGGAAGGCGTCGGCCTCGTCATCGGCACCGACGGGCGGAAAGAGATCGTGTCTCGCGTAGGCGACGCGCTCTTAGCAAGGGCGGGCGAGCCCGTCGTTTCCCCCATCTATGAAATGAGAGAGTTTGAACCGCTCTCCGCCGTGCGCGACTCGCGCACACGCGCCACGCTGAAGATTCAGGACGGCTGCGTCAACTTCTGCTCCTACTGCATCATCCCCTATGCGCGCGGGCCGCTGCGCTCCCGCCCGCTGGACGAGATCTCCGAAGAGGTGAGCGCGCTTGCCGCGGAGGGATACAAAGAGATCGTGCTGACCGGCATCCACCTGGCGAGCTACGGACGCGATTTTGCAGAAGAACACCCGACGCTATTGGACGCAATCGCCCGCGCAAGCGAACCCGACGGCATCCGGCGCATTCGCCTCGGCTCTCTGGAACCGATGTTTGTGTCGGAAGCTGTGGCAAGAACGCTTTCCGAGCATCCGAAGATCTGCCGCCAGTTCCATCTCTCGCTGCAAAGCGGTTCGGACACGGTCCTTAGCCGCATGAACCGGCGCTACACGGCAAAAGAGTATCTTTATGCCGTCGGCCTGCTGCGGCAATACATGCCGGAGTGCGCCGTCACCACGGACGTAATCGCGGGCTTTCCCGGCGAAACGGAAGCGGAGCACCGCGAGACGCTTGCGTTTTGCGAACAGGCGGCGTTTGCAAGGATGCATGTGTTCCCATTTTCCCTGCGAAAGGGAACGAAAGCGGAATCGCTCGGCGGCCATCTGCCCAAGGCGCTGAAAGACGCGCGGGCAAGGGAGCTCATCGCGCTCGGCAAGCGCCTGACAAAGCAATTTTTGCATTCGCAGATCGGCAGCGTGGTCGAGGTTCTGGCGGAAAGCGACGGCGCGGGCTACAGCGGAAATTATATCCGCGTTTTCACCGACGCGCCGGAGGGCGAGATCGTCCGCATCCGGCTGGAAGGATTCGACGGCGAGACGGCGTTCGGCACACGTTTGGATTGAACTGCCGCGGCCGGTCGGAGTAGAATAGACAAAAGGAGTTGAAAAAAACATGACTAGCTGCATCTTCTGCAAGATCATCGCGGGCGAAATTCCCTCGAAAAAAGTTTATGAGGACGATCAGGTCCTGGCCATTTACGACATTGAGCCGCAGTCTCCTGTTCACGTGCTCGTGATCCCAAAAAAGCACATTGCGGGCGTCAATGAAATTACCGCCGGGGATGAAGCCATCATCGGGCATGTATATTCGGTCATTTCAAAGCTCGTCCTCGAACTCGGCGTGTCCGAGACGGGTTATCGCGTGGTCGTCAACAGCGGGCGGGACGGGCAGCAGAGCGTGCCGCACCTGCATTTTCACGTTCTGGGCGGCAGGATGCTGGCCTGGCCTCCGGGTTGATGATCAGTCGGGCTTGTTTTTGAGAAGGATATTGCATCCTTCTCTTTTTAATTTACTGAATTTTGAAATTCTTATGTTAAGATCGCTGTTAGCTGCCTGTCCCCAAAAAAGATTTCGAATGCCGGGGTACAAAATGTGTTACTATACTGGTATCGATACGAGAGGAACACTCCCGCATGCCCTTAGCTATAGGTACACGTTTGCTCAAAGCCCAATTGCGACTGGCAAAACCGTTTGCGCGGTTCACCGGCATCGAAGCCGCGCGAAAGGCGCAAGACCAGCTTGGTCGTATGACGGCAGCCATCCTGAAAACAAAAGTCAATTTTGAACAGGTCGAATTTGACCAGTTCTCCGCATGTTTTGCCATATCCAACGCCTGCGAAGCGCCCTGCGACCGCGCGGTGCTCTATCTGCACGGCGGCGGCTATACTGCCGGCGGACTGGATTACGCAAAAGGATTCGGCGCGCTTCTTGCAGCGCAGACGCAGCTGACGGTATTCTGTGCGGCATACCGGCTCGCCCCGGAGCATAAATTTCCGGCGGCGCAGGACGACGCGCTCGCCGCCTATCAGTTTCTGCTCGACTACGGCTATGCGCCGGAGCATATCGCCATCGCGGGCGAAAGCGCGGGCGGCGGGCTTGCGCTGAGCCTCGGCCTGCGGCTGCGGGACGAAGGAAAGCCAATGCCGGCGTGCATCGTCGCCATTTCGCCCTGGGCGGATCTCACGCTCTCCGGCTCGTCCTACAGCAACAATGTGCTGCGAGATCCTACGCTGATTCGCGAGTCGCTGGCGTATTATGCCATCGCCTACGCCGCGGGACACGAGGCGGACGCCTATGTCTCTCCCATATACGGCGACTTTTCCGGGTATCCGCCCTGCCTGCTCTTTGCCGGAGGCGATGAAATCCTTCTTTCAGATGCAAAGACCGTTCAAAAGCGGCTCCTAAAGGCCGGTGCGGACAGCGAATTGATCGTCGAGGACGGCATGTGGCATGTCTATCCGCTCTACGGTACGCCGGAGAGCAAACGGGCTCTTGAAAAAATGTCCCTGTTTATTCGTAACAGGTTGAAGCTGGATCTGTAAGCCGGCGATATCACCAAAGGAACGCATTATGCCAAAACGTAACAACCCCAAAAAATGGATGAAACTCGACAACGCCGCGCTCATCTATCCCGCGACGATGAACCGCAGCTGGACGGCGCTCTTTCGCCTCTCCGCAACGCTGACGGAGCCCGTCGACGAAGACATTCTGGAAGTCGCGCAAAAGCGAACGCTGCGCCGACTGCCCTGGTTTGCTTACAAGCTCAAGCGCGGGCTATTTTGGTTTTATTTGGAACACAGCGACGACCTGCCTCATATTGAGGAGGACGTCGCCAACCCCTGCGTACGGATGCGCCTGAATGAAAACGACGGCTTTTGCATGCGGGTTCGATATTATCAAAACCGCATCGCCGTAGAGTTTTTTCATGTGCTGACGGACGGAACCGGCGGCCAGGTCTTCCTCCAAACGCTTGTCGCCGAATATCTCCGCCTGAAGTACGGCGTAAATATCCCGCGAAGCGAGAAGATACTCGACTGCGCCGAGCCGTCCCGCCCCGAGGAGGCCGAGGACAGCTTTGCCGCACATTCCGGAAAGATCACGCAATCCCGCAAGGAGGTCAAGGCCTATCATATCAAAGGCACCGACGAGCGCAGCGGATTTGTGCACATCATCACCGGCTCCATGAACGCCGCGGACGTGCTGGCAAAGGCGCGCGAAAAAGGCGTCAGCGTCACGGAATATCTCACGGCGGCGCTGATCCTCTCCGTGGATGCCATCCAGCGGCGGCATGTTCCGAGCATTCATAAATACAAACCGGTCAAGCTGTCCGTTCCGATCAACCTTCGAAACGTGTTTCCGAGTAAAACGCTCCGCAACTTCGCCAATTACGTCAATCCGGGTATCGATCCGCGGCTTGGCGAATATACGTTTGACGAAACGCTGAACATCGTGCATCACTTCATGGCCATGGAAGTTACGAAGAAGCTGCTCAACGTCAAAATCACGACCAACGTCCGCTCCGAGCGCAACGCCGTGCTTCGGTTGACGCCGCTCTTTATCAAAAATATGGCGCTCAAATATGTCTACTCGCAGGTGGGCGACGCGCTCTCCTCCACAACGCTGAGTAATCTCGGCGTGGCAAAGCTGCCCGAGGAGATGGCGCAGTATGTCCGCCGTATGGACTTTATCCTCGGCCCGCTGGCGGATAACCGCGTTTGCTCCGCCGCGCTGACCTACAACGGCAGGCTGCGCGTCAACTTTACGCGCACCATAGCCGAACCGGTGCTGGAGCGCGAGTTTTTCACGCGCCTTGTCAAGCTCGGCATCCCTGTCAAGGTGGAAAGCAACCAGCAGAGCTGAGGTTTGGTTTCTCCGCCGCGCCAGAATGCATTGTTCGTACGATATCCGGAGGTACAGATTATTATGAGTTACTGTGTCAATTGCGGCGTAGAGCTGCAAAAAAGCGAACCCCGCTGTCCGCTCTGCGGCACGGAGGTGATCAACCCCAACGAAATTGTGGAAGAAAAGCCCATGCGCCCATATCCCAGCCATGTGGAGCATCTCGACCGGACCGTGGACCGGCGCTATATCGCGTCGTTCATTTCGCTTCTGCTGCTGATTCCGCTGTTTACAACGATGCTTGCCAACATCCTGGTATCCGGCGGGCTGACGTGGAGTTATCTCGTGCTGGGCGGGGAACTGGTGCTCTTTACGGTGTTTTTGCTGCCCATGATTGCGCGCATGCCCAGGGTGCTGTATGCCACAATCGACGCGGTCGCCGTAGGCGTGCTGCTGCTGCTCATCCGCGTGCTCACGCAGAGCGACTGGCGCTGGCTCTTGCTGCTGGGGCTGCCGATTACGGGGCTGACCGCGGTGATGTGCTGGTTTTTCAGCCTGATGGCCGCGCCGAAGTGCCGCCTGCCGGTGCTTTTGCGCTTCACCTTTGCGCTCACCTGCGTCGGGCTTTTGGTCGTCGCAATCGATTTTTTCATCCGGCTGTATCAGCACGATATCTTCTGGCCGACATGGTCGCTGTATGTGCTCTTTCCCTGCCTCGTTCTTGCCTCTTCGCTGCTGCTGCTCAACCGCAGGGAAAAGGTGAAGGAAGAAATTCGAAAACGGTTTTATTTTTAAACCAACCGAATGAACTCTTGCTTTCATTAAAACAAAACAGAACCGCCGAATTTTCGGCGGTTCTTGTTTGTGTGGCATGAGAATTGGTTATTCTTTTTCTTCTGGTTGATCTTCTTTAGGTTGGTCTTCGGGCTGTGCCGCTGGTTCTTCCGGCTTTGTGTCCGCTTCGGCCGCGGGGGTCGTTTCCTCTGCCGCGCCGTCGCTCTTTTTCTGTTTCTTCTTCGGTTCTTCCTCCACCGGCATCGGCAGATCGAGCACCGTTTTCTTCAGCACGCCGAGCTTGATCAAGACGAGCAACGCGACGCCGCCGAGCACGACGAATATGCTGATAAACTGGCTTGTGGACAGCGCGCCGACAAACCCGCGTTCATCGTTTCGGAAGAATTCAATCGTAAATCTCCACACGCCGTAGAGCACCATGTACCAGGCCGTCACGGTGCCGAACGGTTTTTTCTTTTTCAGGATCAGCACCAGCGCGATGCAGAGAATGAAGAGAAACGCGCTCTCCATCAGCTGCGTCGGCAACAGCGCGACGCCTGCCGGAGCCAGACCGCCCGCGGGAAATGTAATGGAGATCGGCGTTTCGCAGGCGACACCATAGCAGCAGCCCGCAAAGAAGCACCCGATGCGTCCAAACGCATGTCCGAGCACAAGCCCGGGGATAAAATAATCCGTCAGCGAGAAAAACGGCAGTTTTTTTCTCGAGGCATAGATGGCAACGCCGGCCAGTCCACCGATGAGCGCGCCGTAAAAGACGAACCCCTCGCGCAGCGTGTGCAGCAGATAGCTCGGATTGGCGACGATCTGTTTCAGCTCCGTGACCCAATAGAGCACTTTCGCGCCGAGAAATCCGAGCAAAATGGCCCAAAGCGCGGCGGAGAGCGCCTGATCTTCAGAAAAACGGGTGTGCTTTCGCGTCACGCCAATCAGAATAAACGCCGCGAGCATACCGCAAGCGGACATGACGCCATACATGGGAATGGTCAGCCCAAAGGCCTGAAAAGATGGTAACATAGTGCTCCTTTAACATGCGGTTTTTGGTTGTAATCGCACAAAGAGCGAGAGCTCCCGCTCTTTGTGCGCGTTTTTACATAATTTCTGGCAAGATAATGTACTTCCAGATGCCCGCGGCGGCGGCCATTCCGGCCGCGATGACGGCGATTGTGATGAGCAGCGTGATGACGCCCGCAACAAGGCCGACAATGCTCGTCACATAGCCCGCCGTGTTCATGTTGTTTTCCTTAAAGCCATGCGCCTCGGCAAACTTGCGGTTCGAGCGGCTTGTGATGAGTCCGATAATGGCCAGAACCAGCCCGGCAACCGGAAACCAGGTGACGACCAGGCTCACGATGCCAAGCACCATTGCGGTCACCGAGGATTTGTTGTGGGACTGTTCTTCCGGGGTTAACGGTGCCGAATACTGTTCCATAGCTGCGCCTCCTGTCATAAAATTAGATGGATGTTCCGAAAGGAAAGATTCTATTTCGTGTGCTTTCAAGCGAATAAAATTGTATCACGATTTTATAGCGCCGTAAAGCAACACAACCGTCAATTAGCGCTGTTTACCGTGGGTTGAACGGACGATACCATAGGCCAGAACATCTTGAAACGCCTGCCTTTTATGTTGCAGCAGGCAGCGCAGGTCTTCGTCATTCTCCAGCTTGATCTGAAACCGATCCAGCAGGGCGAGCGTATCGGGACAAAGCGGAATCTCAAACTCACGTTCGAATTTCGTGTAAAACATGATCCCGAGGTGCACGCGGCGAGACCGTCCGGAGGTCGACAGCTCAGCCAGCAGATTCGGGTAACGGAAAAAATCATCGCCGACGCTCATACCGGTTTCGTCAAACCTCATCTCCGCGCCGTCCGTAAGAAAAACGTAAGCATCTTTCCTGTTTTCCGGTGCAATGGAAAGATCGTATCGCGCCATCTCGAGCGCAATTTCTTTCTTTCTGACATACGGCACGCTGGCAAGCAGCAGGACCGTAACCAGCGCAAACAAAACGACCAGCGCGATCGCCGCCGGTTCAAACCGCGCCGGGTCGATCGACATCAACACGCCCATCCCGCCCATCAGCAGGATGATCGCGAGGATATACGCGGGCAAAACGAGATAATCCATGGCAAACCGGATTCGGTTCATCTCTTGCTTCTCCTGCGCAATCTTTTCGCGGAACGTCTCCTTGTTTGCCGGCGCGGATTCAACCGCGTCTTTGAGCAGCGTATGGTCGACCAGGAAATTTTGCAGCGCGTCGTCAAAGAGCGCTTTGTCGAATTTCCCGTTCAACGCATGCGCGTAATACGTCGTCATGTGATACATGGAATACCACGGCTCGCGTTCCCATTTTCCAGTTTGTTCGGCGGCCAGCCGCATCGCTTTCACGACCGCCTCCTGCGTCATCCGCCCGTCGTCCAGAGCTAGCCGCAGCGTTTCCGTAAACAGCGCCAGCACGGCGTCGGTGTCGATTTTTTTGTCCCGCGTCGCTTGCGCCAAAATGGAGATCGCCGGATCGGGATTCCCTCTGTCCGCCTCGCTTTTGCACTCAAACAACTCCAGCAAAACACCTGAGAGGGATTGCTCCGTATAAAAAAGCTGCGCCGTTTGCCGAGCATATTCGTCCGTCATGCCGGTTTGCAGCAGGAGCTTGAAATACAGCGCTGTTTCGTTCGTCATTGTTCCTCCACTGATCAACTTTGGGTTGAGAATAAACGGATTCCAGCTGACTATACCGCAGCGCCTGTCTTGATGCAACGCATTTTTTACGAACGCCGTTTGATCGACTTGAGCCGTTCAAATTCGACGCCGTCACCGCCCCCGTTCATTGACAAACCACCTTAAAGAGGATATCCTACATATTTAGGATAGTTTCGGAGGACAATGTTTCATGCAGGAACGCTACGACCCACAGGCCATTGAAGAAAAGTGGCAGAAAATCTGGGCGGACACCCATTGCTTCGAGGCAAAAACAGACCCCTCGAAGACAAAATACTACCCCATGATTGAGTTTCCCTACCCTTCCGGGCAGGGGCTTCACGTCGGCCATCCGCGCCCGTTTACGGCGATGGACGTCATCGCGCGCAAACGCCGCATGGAGGGCTACAACGTGCTGTATCCCATCGGCTACGACGCGTTCGGCCTGCCGACGGAAAACTACGCCATCAAGACCGGCATCCATCCGGCAAAGGTGACGCACGACAACATCATCCGCTTTCGCAATCAGCTCCAGCGGCTCGGTTATTCGTTCGATTATTCGCGCGAGGTCAACACATCCGACCCGAGTTATTATAAATGGACGCAGTGGATCTTCCTCAAGTTCTATGAAAAGGGCCTTGCCTACAAGGCGGAGATTCCGATCAACTTCTGCACCAGCTGCAAGGTCGGCCTTGCCAACGAAGAGGTTGTGGACGGCGTGTGCGAGCGCTGCGGCGGCGAAGTCGTGCGCATGGTGCGCTCCCAGTGGATGCTCAAGATCACGGCGTACGCCCAGCGGCTGATCGACGATCTCGACACCGTGGACTATCTCGAAAAGATCAAAGCGCAGCAGATCAACTGGATCGGCCGCAGCGAGGGCGCGCTTGTCAACTTCCCGCTGGCGGGATTGAACGAGACGCTCACGGTTTTCACGACGCGCCCGGATACGCTGTTCGGCGCGACGTATATGGTCGTCTCACCCGAGCATCCGCTGATCGAGCAGTATGCCGCGCGGATTTCAAACATCGACGCCGTGCGCGCCTATCAAAAAGCGGCCGCGGCAAAGAGTGACTTTGAGCGCAGCGAGCTGGTCAAGGACAAAACCGGCGTGCCGCTGGAGGGTATCTTCGCCGTCAACCCCGTCAACGGGGAAGAGATTCCGGTGTGGACGTCCGACTATGTGCTCATGGGTTACGGCACGGGCGCGATCATGGCCGTTCCCGCGCATGACGAACGCGACTACGCCTTTGCAAAGACGTTTGACCTGCCGATCATCGAGGTCGTCTCCGGCGGGGACATCGAAACCGAAGCATACACCGAGTGTTCGCACGGCATCATGGTCAACTCCGGCTTTCTCAACGGCATGGAGGTATCCGAAGCGATTCCCGCGATCATCGACTATCTCGTAAAAGAAGGCATTGGCGAGCGCAAGGTAAACTTCAAACTGCGCGACTGGGTCTTCTCCCGCCAGCGCTACTGGGGCGAGCCCATCCCGCTGGTCTACTGCGAAACCTGCGGCTGGGTGCCGATTCCCTACGATCAACTCCCGCTTGAATTGCCGATGCTGGACGATTTTTCGCCCACGGACGACGGCAGCAGCTGCCTGGCGCGCGCCAAGGACTGGCTCCACACCACCTGCCCCAAATGCGGCGGCCCCGCGACGCGCGAAGCGGACACCATGCCCAACTGGGCGGGTTCGAGCTGGTATTTTTTACGCTATACGGACGCGCACAACGACAAGGAGTTCGCAAGCCGCGAAGCGCTGGATTACTGGACGCCGATCGACTGGTATAACGGCGGGATGGAGCACACCACGCTGCATCTTCTCTATTCCCGCTTCTGGCATAAGTTTCTCTTCGATCTCGGGCTGGTGCCGACGAGCGAACCGTATATGAAGCGCACCAGCCACGGCATGGTGCTCGGCAGCAACGGCGAAAAAATGAGCAAATCCCGTGGAAACGTGGTCAATCCGGACGACTATATCCCCGTGTACGGCGCGGACAGCTTCCGCACCTACATCATGTTCATGGGCGCGTTTGACCAGCCGATCCCCTGGAACGAGCAGGGGACGCGCGGCTGCCGCCGCTTCCTGGACCGCGTCTGGACGCTGCAGGATATGTTGGACGGCACAGGCGACACCGACGCGGAGATGAAAAAGAAAGTCCACGCGACCATCAAAAAGGTCGGCGAGGACTACGAGCGCATGAAGTTCAACACCGCCATCGCCGCCATGATGGCGCTGACCAACGACTTCTACGCCAAAGGCAAGCTGACAAAGGACGAGCTGCACACGCTGGTGTTGCTGCTCGCGCCCGTTGCGCCGCATATCTGCGAAGAAATCAACGAGACGCTCGGATATGCGCCGCTGCAGCACGCTTCCTGGCCGGTCTATGAAGAAAGCGCGCTGGTCGAGGACAAGGTGGAATACGGCGTGCAGGTCAACGGCAAGGTGCGCGGACGCGTCACGCTGCCCGCCTCGCTGGACACAAAGTCCGTCGAAGCTGCGGCGCTTGCGTGCGAGGATGTCCTGCCCTATCTCGAAGGCAAAACTGTTCGTAAGATCATCGTGGTGCGAAACATCGTCAACATCGTCGTCGGGTAATCCCGGCAATACGGCACAAAACGGCGCGGAATCATCCGCGCCGTTTTCTATTGCAAAAATTCAGGTTATGCCGCCGCAGCCGCCGTTTGTTCAAATCCTGTTTTTCGGTTGCAGACGAGTATGGTCACATACATCGCTCCAAGGCAGGCGAGCAGATAATATGGCAGCCCCGCAAAGCCTGCGTTCTGCCCGACCCAGCCGACCAGCGGAGGCATGAGCGTGCTGCCGATATATGCGGACGCCATCTCAAGGCCGATGATCGCCTGGGAATACGCCGCGCCAAAGCGCTTTGGCGTGATGTGAATAAGGTTTGGAAACACCGGCGCGCAGCCGAGTCCAAAGAGCAAGAGCCCGGCAAGCGACCACATTTGCGGCAGCGGCATTGCCAGCAGCAGCGCGCCGGCCACCGCGAGCGCAATGCCCGAGAAGATGAGGGTTCGCTCTCTAACCCGCATCGCCAGCAGACCGGAGACCATGCGTCCGCCCATGATGCCGAAGAAAAACAACGATCCCCAGCTCGCCGCAACGCTTGCCTCAACCCCGCGCACGCTGACGAAATACGTCGCCGCCCAGAGTCCGACCGACGCTTCCGCCGCACAATAAAAGAAAAACGAGAGCACGGCAAAGATCGCGCCGCGTTTTTTGATCGCCTTTCGGTTATCAATCTCAGCCGGCTCGCCGAGCAGTTCGTCCGGTTTTGCATGGGACACTTTTCCCCAGAGCGGCAGCGTGGCAAACATGATGACCGCAAGCGAGAGTTGAATGACGGAGACGAACCGGTAACCGCCATGCCAGTTACCGCCGAGCTTTAGAAAATGCGACATGATCAGCGGGCTGATCGTTGCGCCGACTCCCCAAAAGCTATGCAGAAAGCTCATATGGCTGGCTTTATAGTGCAGCGCGACATAGTTATTCAGCGCCGCGTCGATTGCGCCGCCGCCAAGCCCGAGAGGAAGCGCGAGCAGCAGCAGTACGACAAAACGATTCGCAAACGAAATCGCCATCAGCGCGCTCGCCGTAAGCAATACGCACGCCGCGGTGACCCCGCCCGTGCCAAACCGCCGAATGACGCGCACGGAGATCAGGCTCGAAATCACCGTTCCAACGGTAATGCCGATGGAAACGAATCCCGCGTAAGAAACAGGCGCGCCAAGCTGCGCATACGCAACCGGCCAGGCCGCGCCCAGCATGGAGTCCGGCAGGCCGAGGCTGATGAACGCCAGATAAATGATAACAAGCAAAATAGTAGCCATGCGCGTATTCTATCTGGTTTTTTCGTCAATGAAAAGCTATTTTTTCTGCTTCGGCGCAATGTTTCAATAAATTGGCGGGATCGTTTCATGGGTGCATATGATATCACAGTGATTCACAATAAAGTTGCCTTGATTCCGTGGTTTTTCCCGCCCGCATCCGGTATACTTTCTCTATGAGCACTGCTGAACAGCCCAAACCCATCAATCCCCACACGCGCGGGCAGAAGATCGCCGCCATCCTATCCATCGCGGTGTTTTTTATTGTACTTGCGCTTCTGGCCATATTCGTAGGCGGCCCGCTGATCCGAACGCTTGGCGATCCCGCGTCGTTTCGGGAGTGGATCGATTCCCGCGGCGCATTGGGGCGCGTTCTATTCGTCGGCGTGATCATATTGCAGGTGGTCGTCGCGTTCATTCCCGCGGAGCCGCTCGAACTGGCCGCCGGCTATGCCTTCGGCGCGGTTTGGGGAACGCTGCTCGTATGGATCGGGCTCGTGATCGGCACCACGATCGTATTCCTCTTCGTCCGCAAGATCGGCGTCAAAGCGGTCGAGGTGTTCTTTCCGCGCGAAAAGATCGATTCCGTTAAATATCTGAACGACGAAAAAGCGCTCGGCGCAACCGCGTTTATTCTCTTTTTAATCCCCGGCACCCCCAAAGACCTATTATCCTATGTCGCGGGGCTTACGAAAATTCGCCTGCTGCCCTGGATTCTTCTGACGAGCGTCGCGCGAATTCCGTCCATTCTGACCTCCACTATCAGCGGAAACGCGCTCGAGCTGGGGCGGTACTGGCTGGCCGCCATCGTATTTGCCGCGACCGCGCTGGCATCCGGCGTCGGCATTCTGCTTTACCGCCGCTCGGAGAGACGCCGCGCCTGGAAAGAGGCCGCGCAGGCGCTTGCCGGCACGCCGCTGCCCGAGCCGGACATCGATTTGCCGGAAGAGCAGGAGCCGAAGATTTGACGAGAATTTGACCTGGATTTTGCAGTGAACATGAGTGTTCCATGCATCGCGGCAGTTATTCCCTTTCTCACGATTTGTATAGATATTCCTTGCGTTTTGCTGTATATTCACGGTGCTATCCACACCATCCACATACTTATCCACATTTTTTAGCGTTTAGTTACGCGATTTTAGTGAGTTTTCCACACTCTCCGCTTTGAATATGGGTCGATTTCGTCATCAATCAATTCTCAAAAAACATCAAACAACACACATCCGCTATGCAATTATGACGAAACTGTGTCCCTGAATTTTTGCAGGCTTTACTTTCAAAACAACATCGCCGCCTTTCTGTCCTGTCGGCGGAAACCGAAAAATACGCCTTGCTCTGAATCAGTATTTCTGATAAATTTCGTAATTTTTTCGGATCGTCATCCCCCAAACATCAAAAAAACACGCGGCGGTTTCCGCGTGTTCCATTCGGTTTTCATAAAAATGCCGGATCAGCCGTTTTCCGATTGCGCTTCAATCGAGAGATACGGAACCGCGTTGAGCGAGAGCGCGTCTGTTTTGCCCGACATGAGCTTGCCGTATGCGGCGCTGCCAACCATTGCCGCATTGTCCGTGCAATACGCAAAATCCGGACAGAAAAACGCGATCCCCGCCTGCTCCGCGCGCTGGCGCATCGCCTCGCGCAATGCGCCGTTGGCCGAGACGCCCCCGGCGAGCGCAAGCTTTTTCCTCGAAGCCCCCGCCTGCATCTGCGCGGCGCGAACCGACTTGTCCGCGAGGATACCCACGACTGTTTTCTGAAACGACGCGGCAAGATCCGCCCGGTTTACGGTTTCTCCCGCCTGCTCCGCGTTGTGCAGGCGGTTGACCACAGCGGTCTTGATGCCGGAAAAGCTGAAATCGAATCCGTCCCCTTCGTTGAACGCGGAATGAAACCGGTAACGGGTGGGATCTCCCTCCCGCGCCAGTTTTTCGAGGTTTGGCCCGCCGGGGTAGGGAAGTCCGAGCACACGCGCAACTTTATCAAACGCCTCGCCTGCCGCGTCGTCCCGCGTGCGTCCGACCAAACGGTATCGCTCGTAATCCTCCACGACGATGATATGGCTGTGACCGCCGGAGGCTACGAGGCACGTAAACGGCGGCTCCAGCTCGGGATAACTCAGATAGTTCGCCGCAATGTGCGAAGCGATGTGGTGTACGCCTAAAAACGGCAGACCAGCTGCGTAGGCAAGTCCCTTTGCATAGCTCAGGCCGACCAGCAGCGCGCCGACCAGCCCCGGACCGTTTGTCACCGCGACGGCGTCCAGCTCGCCCAACGTGAGTTCCGCTTCATCCAGCGCGCGGCGAACCACCGCGCCGATCTTCTGCACATGGCTGCGCGATGCGATCTCCGGCACGACGCCGCCATATGGCATGTGCAGCGGAATCTGCGTATGCACGACGTTGCTCAGCACCGTCCGGCCGTTTTCCACAACCGCGGCGGCTGTTTCGTCACAGGAGGTTTCAATTGACAGGATGCGCACATGCAGGCTGTCGGACAATCCTTCCAGCCTGCGCTGCACTGCGCGTTCGTATTGCGTCATAGTACCGATCCAACCGTATCTGTTCAAAAAAGCCTAATCGTCCAGAAAGCCTGTGTCGTCGTGAATGCCCGTCTTCTGTTTTGTCGGCTTTACCGTGCGCTTCTGCGGCGGCTGTGTTTGCGCGGCGCTCCGCTTTTGCGTCGGTTTCTCCTGCGCGGCGCGCGGCGCGCGCGCCGGCTCGGCGGACTGCCGCTCGCGTTCCGCCCTTGCGGCGGCCTGTGCCGCGGCGCGTTTTTTCGCGCGTCTTTCCTCACGCAGACGCTCCTGCTCCGCTTCATTTGCGGCCGTCTCCGCCTCCGCCTGCTTTCGCGCCTTGACGGCGGCGATTCGTTCGCGCTTCTGCGCAAGACGTTTTTCTTCTTCGGCAGTGCGCTTGGCGGCGTAACGCGCTTTTTTGCGCGCGATAACCGCGTCCTCGCGTGCTTTTTTACGCGCCAGCGCAACCGCGCGGCGGCGTTTATAGCCGTCCGAGGAGAGCACAACGGCCGTGATGCTCAGCGCGATCAGCGCCAGGATTACAGCGCCTGCATACACGCTGACACGCGCGATGATATCCTGGAACACTTCCTCGGGCAGCATATTGATCATGTTGCTCTGCGAAGCGTCAAATTGCCAAAGGTCGTTCCAGAAGAGCATTTCGTGAAAAAACGTCCAGAAATTCGAAAAATCCAGCGCCGCCCATGTGCCAAGGAATCCAAAAACCAGCAAAAACACAAACGACCCGGAGAGGTATCCCTGCGCAAGATACTGCGGCGCCTTTCGAAAATGTATCACGGCGGCAAATAGGAACAGGATGAGCATGACAAGCACGCCGACATCCCGATAGGAAGCAATTTGCGTATAGATCTGACGAACATCCGCCATGTGTTCCGCTTCCTGCGGATAGTCGAACATCGGCTTCACTTCGCCGTTGATGGTGACGTCCAGATTGATATCTTCCGCGTTGCCTTCCATGTAGGCGACAAGCTGGTCGAATGACTTGACAAGATCCGCGTTGCTGATCCCCATCTTGGCGCTGATGGCGAGCTTGGTAAACTCGTTGTTGATAAACGTCTGATCGTTGACCACCAGTCCGATGGACGTAAACAGTACGATCAGGATCAGAAGGATGGATGCCAGCGTCGCCATCCCGACGGATATGATTTTTCTCATGAAGCCCTCTCTTCTAAACGTTACAGCGCGTAGCTTTTATTTCAATTTATATGGTTCCGTTTTACGCAAAGCCATTATAACACAGTGCTTTTCGGCGGCATATTCCGAAAGCGCCGCAGCACGGCAAAGGCATACGTCGTGAGGATTATACCATAATTTTGAATGCGCCGAGTAGTTTCCTCTGCGTTTACTGGCCGCAAAACGAAAGACACACCGTCGGTAAACGCTTGCCTGCCGTCCAAATCCACGGTACAATACAAGTAACTTGTTCCTTAACCCCAGCACCGGCTTTCCTGAAAACCATGATTAATCAGCGTGCCGTTTGAACCGGCATGCGGAAACGAGGCAACACATGAGCTACCGCATTTTCACCGACGCAACAAGCGATTTGCCGACGAAGTTTGCAGAGCAGCTGAACGTTACCGTACTCCCGATGGCTTTCACCATGGACGGAGCCGAGTATTTTTACATTCCCGGCCATTCGGACATGCCGATTGAAACATTCTACGCAAATATGCGATCCGGCAAGGATGTAACCACGGCGCAAGTCAACACGTTTGCTTTCATCGAAGCGTTCGAACCCGTGCTCAAGGCGGGCGAGGATGTGCTTTACATCGGTTTTTCCTCTAAACTTTCGGGTACCGTACAGTCCGCATTCAGCGCGGCGGAGGAACTGTCCTCGAAATATCCCGAACGCAAAATCGTCGTAATCGACTCCTGCTCCGCTTCGCTTGGCGAAGGGCTTCTCGTCTACTATGCCGCGAGAAAACAATCCCTTCCGCTGGACGAGCTTGCAAAGTGGGTGGCGGAGAACAAGCTGCGCTTTATACACTGGTTCACCGTAGACGATCTCGTCTATCTCAAGCGCGGCGGCAGAATCAGCGGGGCAACCGCCGCCATCGCCACCATACTGAACATTAAGCCCGTCATGCATGTGGATAACGAAGGCTATCTCGTCGCGGTCGAAAAGGTGCAGGGCCGCAAAAAGTCGCTCCGCGCGCTCTTTGAGCATATGGAGAAAACCGTGGACCCCGCCGCAACGGACACCGTATTCATCGGCCACTGCGACGCCGCGGCGGACGCGGAGTATGTCGCCTCGCTCGTGCATGAAACATATCCGGATATGATGATCCACATCGATACCATCGGTACCAGCATCGGCGCGCATTCCGGGCCGGGAACCATCGCGCTGTTCTTCGTCGGAACCGAGCGATAACATTCGGCGCATACAGGCAGGCGGTCTTCCGCCTGCTTTGTCTTTTCCGTTCCCGATCAACGAAAATACGCCGCCGCACTTGCCTTACCGGCGCGATATCGCTACATGGTAAAATCGGACATAAACAGGCAGGCGGTCTTCCGCCTGCTTTGTCTTTTCCGTTCCCGATCTACGAAAATACGCCGCCGCACTTGCCTTACCAGCGCGATATCGCTACAATTAAAACACAAAAGAAAAATAAAATTCGGTGGTCAGCCGGTATTTTGTTTCGCCCGCGGCGTACCAGCGCCGTGTCCGAAACACTGGAGGATGAATGGAACCCATCTATATCACGGGACATCGCAATCCGGACACGGACTCCATTGTGGCAGCGCTTTCTTATGCCATGCTAAAAAACGCGCTGGGCGAGCGCGCCTATCAAGCCGCGCGAATCGGCGAGCTGAGCGATCAAACGGATATGCTGCTCAAAAAGTTCGACTTCGCGCCGCCGAAATTGCTGCATACGGTACGAACGCAGGTGTCGGATCTTGACTACGACACGCCGCCCATCCTCTCCGCGGCGGTGAGCGTATACCACGCCTGGCAAACCATCGTCAACGACACGGCGGGCGTCCCCACGCTGCCGGTCACGGACGAAGACGGTCGGCTGTACGGCATGCTGACGCCGGAGGAAATCGCCGCCTACGACATGCGCTTCATCAAGAACAGCCGGCTGGAAGGGATTCCGCTGTTTAATCTGCTTGCCAGCATCGACGGACGCTTGATCAGCGCGGCGACAGAACAGACGGAGATTTCGGGTTCGCTCGTTGTCGCGCTTCCGACGCACGTTGGTCTTCCCGAAATCTCTCAAGACAGCGTCGTTCTCTGCGGCAACCAGCCGGAGGTGGTCCGTCTCGCGCTTGAGCGCCGCGCCGCGGCGCTGATCGTCTGCGAAAGCGAAGTGGATACCTCGCTGATTCCAAACGACAGCACAACCTGCGTCGTCTCTACGCCGTTTGACGCATATGCCGCTTCAAGGCTTGTGTTTCTTGCCGTACCGGTATCGCGTATCTGCCGAAAGGACGGCCTTGTCTCCTTTCATCTGACGGATTATCTGGACGATGTGCGCGAGACCACGCTGAAATCCCGCTACCGCAGTTATCCGATTCTGGACGAACACGACCGCGTGGTCGGCACGCTTGCGCGGTTCCATCTGCTGCGCCCCAAGAGAAAGCGCGTCGTGCTTGTTGACCACAACGAGCTGCATCAGTCCGTCCCCGGTTTGGAGCAGGCGGAGATATTGGAAATCATCGACCATCACCGCCTCGCGGAGGTGGAGACGGACGCGCCGGTCTATGTTCGAAACGAGCCGGTCGGCAGCACCTGTACCATCATCACCAGCATGTTTTTCGAGCGCGGCGTCATGCCCAGCAAAAAACTCGCGGGGCTGCTTGCGGCGGCCATCGTAACGGACACCATCGTGTTTAAGTCGCCAACGAGCACGCCGGTCGACCGCTCCATGGCGGAGCGCATGGCGAAGATCGCCGGGCTGACGCTGGAAAAGCTCGGACAGGAAATCTTCTCCGTTTCTCCGGCGGACGGAACCGATCTGGATGAGCTCTATTTCGACGACTTCAAGCAATTTCAGATTGCCGGGCATTCGCTGGGCATCTCGCAAATCACCTCGCTGGACACGGAGGCGCTCGGCAAAAAGAAACAGGAGTTCATCGATCTCATGGAGCGCGAGATGGCGCAGCACAGCTACGATATCATGCTGCTCATGCTCACGGACGTACTCAAGGAAGGCACGCTGCTCATCGCCGTCGGCGATCTGGACGCCGTGGAACATGCGATGAACATCTCTTTTAAAAACAACGCGGCGTTTCTGCCGGGCGTCATTTCCAGAAAGAAGCAGATTGTACCGGCGTTGTCTTTGATCTGGGGTTGATCGACCCGCACAACGGCGGCCGCCTCGTAAAAGGAGTCAGAATGAAACTTACCATCGACGGAATCGAAACAGAGGCGTGCTGCGGAGAGCGGCTGCTGGACATCGTGCGCCGCCTTGGACTTGACAGCGCGGATTTGAAAACGCGCCCGTTGGCGGCAAATATCTCCGGCGAAACATTTACGCTCAACTACGTGCCGCTGCGCGAGCAAACCCTTCCATCCGGTCAGCGCGTCATGCTGCGCCGCGCCATGCGCGCGGCAAACGGCGTCGTCTCGCTGCTTCGCTACGATTCGGCGCGCGGAAACCGCGTTTATGAGCGCACCATGCTGTTTGTCTTTTTGCTCGCCATGAGGAAGCTCTATCCCAAGACGCGCGTTCGCATCAACTATGCTGTCGGCGCCGGACTTTTCGCCACGGTCGGAGACGGCATGAAGCTCAGCCAGCAGGATATCGACCGCATTAAGAAGACCATGCGCGAAACCGTTAACGCAGATCTCACGCTTGAACGCAAGCGTCTCGATATCGACGATGCCATCGACTTTTTCTCAGGCGACGGACAGGAGGATAAGGTTCGTCTGCTTCGCTATCGGCGCTTTTCATATTTTGACGTGTATCGTCAGGAAGATTATGTGGACTATTTCTATGGGGAAATGGCCCCTAGCACCGGCTATGCCAGCGTATTCGACCTGCAGGCGCAAAAAGGCGGGCTGCTGTTGCTGCGTCCCTCCGCCGCGGATCCGAACAAGCCGGCAGGATATGTCTCTCTTCCCAGACTTGCCGGCGTGTTTTCCGAGAGCGAGGAATGGGGAAAGCTCCTGCACTGCGCGGTGGTTGCGGACCTCAACGACATGGTGCTCAGCGGCGATATTCGAACGCTGATCCGTGTCAACGAAGCGCTGCATGAAAAACGGTTTGCACAGCTGGCGGACGAGATCATAGAACGCGGCGCGCGCGCCGTCGTCATCGCCGGGCCCTCCAGCAGCGGCAAGACCACAAGCGCAAACCGGCTCTGCACGCAGTTGCGCGTGCACGGCAAGACGCCCGTTCTGGTTTCGCTGGACAACTATTACCTCAACCGCGATCAGCTCAAACCCGGCCCGGACGGACAGATCGATCTGGAAGACATCGCAACGCTCGATATCAAACAATTTCAGGAGGATCTGACGAATCTGCTGCGCGGGGAAGAGGTCGAATTGCCGCTTTTCGATTTTGTCCGTCAGCGGCGCTGCGAGCGCGGCCAGCGCATCCGCATTGATGAAAACGCGCCGCTCGTCATAGAAGGGCTCCACGGCCTGAACCCGATGCTGCTGCCCGGCGCCGTGGATAAAAAGCTGATTTTCCGGCTCTATGTCTCCGCGCTGACGACGCTGAACCTCGACGATCACAACCGCGTGCCGACCACATATTTGCGGCTGCTTCGCCGCATGGTGCGGGACAACGAAACGCGCGGCGCCTCCATTGAGCGGACGCTTTCCATGTGGGACAGCGTTCGCGCGGGAGAAGAGAAGTGGATTTTCCCCTTTCAGGAAGACGCGGACGCCATCTTCAACACGACGCTGACGTATGAGCCCGTCGTGCTGAAAAAGCATATCTTCCCGCTGCTTGGCGCGGTTCCGCCCGAGAGCCCGTATTTTGACGACGCGCGCTCTATCGTAAAATTTCTCAATTACTTTGTCGAGGCAAATGTTGAGGACGAAATTCCGCCGACATCGATTCTGCGCGAGTTCATCGGCGGCAACACGTTTTACCGATAAAGCTCCGCGCACGCTTCCCCGCTGTATTCTGTTCGGCATCCCAATCGGATGGAGAACAGGCGGTTTTCCTTTAAACATATATACAAATTTAACAAAATAACGAATAATTCGTTACAAACCGGTTAAGAAAGCGAAAACGATTCGGAATGTTTGTTGACATTATATAGGTAGGCTGTATGATGGTATCAATCCATGAAATTCCCATTATCATCCGAACCCAATGCCCCCGGCATAAAAGAAGGAGTTAGGAAAATGAAAAAATCTCTGGTTCTAAAAGCAGCGGCGGTGCTGACCATGCTTGCACTCGCGCTCGTTGTTGTAGGCGTGCCGCGAAGCGCGCTGGCCGCCATCACCGGCGTTACCATTACGCCGGGGTCTGGTCAAAGCTATGATATCCCCGTAGATGGGACGGTTACGCTCACCGCGGCCTATGAAGGTACGCCGGACGGTTCCGTTTCATACAGCTGGGGCATATCCGCCGCCAATGTAAAACTCGACACGAATACGGGCGACACCGTCGTCGTCACGGGTCTTTTACCGGGCACCTCCACAACGGTCACCGTAACGGCGACAGACAGCGTTGGCCCGACGTCGGTTACAAATTCCGTTGTCATCAATGTAAAGGCGATGACCATCAGCGAAACGACGCTTTCCATGAACGGCGGCGCCACGCACACGCTGACAATTGGAAATGTCGCGTCCGGCACCACCACGACATGGGCGCCGGCAACATCCACCGTTGCACAGGTTAACTCCAGCGGGCTGGTCAGCGCGATCGGCGGCGGCACGGCGGTCATCACCGTAACGAATACCCCGACCACCACCGGCGCAGCCATCCAGACCAAGCAGTGCACGGTGACGGTCAGCCCGATCATTACGATTACGCCGACCACGCAGAATATCACGCTAGCCAGCACACCGGGGACCGTTCAGCTGAAGGTCGACTACGGCGGAGAACTGATTACGTCCTCCTCCACAGTCAGTTGGCAGAATTCCAACACAACCGCAGGAACGCTGACCAGCGCTCCCACGACGTTCACCCCAAGCGGTTCGTCGCTGCTCTGCACGGCGACATACCTCTCGAATTCTTCGGGTACGAACGGAACCAGCCTCATAACGGCGACGATTTCCGGCGCCGGCAGCTATAGCGTTGCAAAAACCGCCACGATCAACGTCCGCACCGCGCGGTACCTTACGCTGGAAGGCGACACCTCGCTCAACAGTTCGGATCGCTACGGCGACTATACGCTCACGCTGCACGAGGCGAACGGCGACATCGTGAACGACGACACCAGCACGGCGCACTGGAGCTGGTCTTCCTCCTATCTGGCCCTTTCCAGCGCAACGCTCAACAGCAGCCGCGCGGACATGGAAGACGGTCAGGCGCATATTCAGCTCTACGCCCGCTATAACACCCCGACCTCCGGCACGCGTCTCTACGCCTGGATCAACGACGACTCCAACAATCGCGTGTACACGACCATCTATATCACCGGCCTGAGCTCTCTGCCGCAAACCGGCCAGGACATGACGCTGGTGTATATCTTTGGTGGACTCGGCGCGACATTGCTCGTCGGCGCGGGGGTTTGGTATGGCATCCGTAAGAAACGCATCGAAGCATAAAAGGAGCGATTCGAGCGGACTGCCTGCCATTCGCGGCGATCACCGCGAACCAATCAAAAAGAAAAACGGAGAACTGCGCGTTATCCGTGCGCTGGGATTAACCGCCATACTGCTTGGCATCACGGCGCTGGTGTTGCTTGGCGTCAAGCTCTTTGAGGGCGAGGCCGCCGGCAATAATGCCGACGCGCTGCTCGCAGCGTACAAAGCCAAAGCGACAGTATCTCCTTCGCCGTCCGCCTCGCCAACCGCGACAGCTGCGGCGACGCAGGATGACCCGCTTGACACGCCGGAACCGGCGGATGAGAACTTCGAACAGACCAGCGCGGAAGCAGACGCAAGCGCTGCGTCGGATTCCGACCAGCACCTCGCCAACGACGGTTCGGTGACAACCGAATCGGAATCCGGCGAATATGTGCAGCCGGATGCGCCGGAGGTCGTCTCCACGCTGGATAAGACCATCCAGAAGATCATAGACGCAACCGGCGAAGACGGGGTTATCGGTATTCTTGAAATCCCCAAATACGAAGTCGAGCTGCCCATCATTGGAAAATGGTCCTATAAGCTTTTGAAGATTTCGATCTGCCGCTATAAAGGACCCGATCCTTTGGAAAAGGGCAATCTCGTTCTCATCGGCCACAACTACAAGAGCGGCGCGCACTTCGGCATTCTGAAAAAGCTCTCGGTCGGAGACGAAATATATTTGACCAACGCCGACACGGGAGAGCGCGTACGCTACGTGGTCTATCAGATCAAGAGTATCGCGCCGGATGCATTCAGCGCACTCACCAGTTACCACGGTACGGCAGGGCTCACGCTCATGACCTGCAAGGACAACGGCACCAACCGCCTGCTCGTTCGATGCGAGCAAAAAGAGGCGGATCCAACGCCGACAGCCGCACCGATTGCCACTCCCTGAGCACAGCAAAACACCCGCCGGAACAAACCGGCGGGTGTTTTTGATCGTTGAAATTCGTCAATCCTGATAGATCAGTTTCGGCGCAAAATCCAGCTTGTCCGCGGCGACGCAGTGATAGACGATGCCGTTTTTTTCGCCTTCGAACGCATATCGGTTCGCGTCCCCATGAAGATGCCCGTAGACGACGGCGCGAACGCCCGCCGCTTCAAGCCGCTCGGTAAAGCCGCTTGGACGGTCCTTATCCGAAAACGGCGGGAAATGCAGCATCGCAATCCTGATCGCGGAATCCGGCGGCAGCGAACGAATCGAGAGAGACAGCCGATCCAACTCACGCAGATAGATCTTCTCGTCGTCCGCCGAAAAATTCGAACTGCCCGGGCAGAGCCATCCACGGCTTCCGCAGACGGATATGCCGTCTTCGGTAAACGAGTCGTTTTGCAGCGCGCGCATTCCCTCCGGCAAAGCGGCGCGCACCTTGCCTATGGCGCTCCACCAATAGTCGTGGTTGCCTTTGAGCAATATCTTCCGGCCGGGCAGCGCGCCGATGAACGAAAGATCGGGCAATGCTGCGTTTAGCTGCATTGCCCAACTGATATCGCCGGGAATCAGCACAAGATCGTCCTGCGAAATCGTCTCGCGCCAGTTCCGTTCCAGTTTTTCCGTATGTCCGCGCCAGGTTTCTCCAAACACGTCCATGGGTTTTTCCGAAGTAAGCGAAAGATGCAAGTCCGCAATGGCGTAAATCCGCATCCGTTCGCTCCTCTCCCCGCACCGGGCGGGATTACAGCCGATTATTCCTCTTCGGACTCGATTTCTTCGTCGTCCTCCAGAAGATCTTCGTCGTCATACTCATCATCGTCGCCGGAGTGCTCGGAAGCGTTCTCCAGCTCCACCTGCCGCTTTTTCTCCTTCAGGCAGGAGAGACAAAGATCGCCGCCGCGAACCGCCGGCTCTTCGCCGCATTCGGAGCACAGGATGACTTCGTCGTCCTCCATCTCTTCTTCCGCATGGTGGCCGCGCGCCTGCGTGCGCTTCATTTCGCGCTTGCAGACCTCGCAATAATCCTCGCCGTCCCGGATATAGTTCAGTTCACATTTCGGGCACTTATGCAATGCCATAGCTTTTCGCCCTGCCTTTGATTCCAAACATTACGCTAGGTATTATGCAAAAGATTTTTATGTGTGTCAAGGAAAAGTTCGCTTTCGGAAAAATTGCCTGTTACGCGGTCTTTTTCAGAAGCAAAAAACTTCTTTCGCCGCGTTATTCGACGGTGGATGTTTCCTGCGCCGTTTCCCGCGCCGCCTGCTGCTGACAGTCCTCAAAAATCTGGCCGATCCGCGCGAGAAGTTCTTCTTTGCCGATCTTCTCCTCCGCCGAAAACGGGATGGCAAACGGCGGCGCGCCAAGCAGTTTCGCCGCCTTGTTGGCCGCAATCGCACGCTGGGATTTCACCAGTTTATCCGCCTTCGTGGCAACCAGCGTGAATGGAACACCGGAATACAGCGTCCACTGAAACATCTGCCGATCCTCCGCGGACGGCTCATGCCGAATGTCGATCAGCAGAATCAGGTGCTTCGGTCTTCCGCCGGCGACATAACCGCCGATAAAGTCGCCCCAGTCCTGCTGCTCGCTCTTGCTCCGTTTAGCGAAGCCATAGCCGGGCAGATCGACCAGATAAAATGCATTGTTCATCAGAAAATAGTTGATCAGGCGCGTCTTGCCGGGGGTTTGAGATGTCTTTGCCAGTTTATTGTTGTTCGTCAGACAGTTGATCAGGCTGCTTTTGCCGACGTTGCTGCGGCCGACGACGGCGATTTCGCACGGCAGCGGGGCAGGGTAATTTTGACCCTGCCCCACGCTCGTGTAAAACGCAGCCTGTTTAATGGCGAACTGTTTCATGCGTCATATCCAGCCCCGGCAGATTCAGCCGGGGTTCACTGCCGTGCGGATGCATCGTGAGCGCAACGTTCAGCACGTCGTCCACGGTCTCCGCATAGTCGATTTTCAGCGCGCTCTTGACGTCGGCCGGAACGTCGTAGAGATCCTCGCGGTTGGACTTTGGCAATACCACGCGGTCGACGCCGGCTCGTACGGCGGCAAGCAGCTTTTCGCGCAGCCCGCCGATTGGCAGCACGCGGCCGCGCAGCGTCACCTCGCCCGTCATGGCAACCGAGCTTTTCACCGGAATGCCGGTGAGCGCGGAGACCAGCGCCGTTGCCATTGCAACGCCTGCGGACGGCCCGTCCTTCGGCACCGCGCCTTCCGGCACATGGATGTGCACGTCCAGCGTTTCCAGGAAACTCGGATCAATGCCAAACCGCGCGGTGTTGGCGCGCACATAGGTCATCGCCGCCTTGGCGGACTCCTGCATCACGTCGCCAAGCTGGCCGGTGAGCTGCAGCACGCCTTTGCCGGGCACCGCGGCGCTCTCCACCTCCAGCGTTTCACCGCCGACGCTCGTCCAGGCAAGACCCGTCACTACGCCGACCGTATCGGGGCGCAGCGGTTCGGTCTTCTTGAACTTCTGCGGGCCGAGGTATTCCGTGATGCGCGCTTCGCTCAACGTCAGCCGCGTCTTACCCTCGGCAAGCTCGCAGGCGGCTTTGCGGCAGACGCTCGCCAGCACGCGCTCCAGTTCACGCACGCCGGCCTCGCGGGTATATCCGCCGATCAGCGCGCCAAGCGCCGCGTCGGAAACGCGCAGGTTGCCTTTCTTCAGTCCGTTTTTCTCCATTTGCTTGGGCAGCAGGTGGCAGCGGGCGATCTCAATCTTTTCGTCAAAGAGATAGCTCGGCACCTCAATGAGCTCCATTCGATCGAGCAGCGGGCGCGGAATGGATCCCGCGTCGTTTGCGGTCGTAATCATCATGGCTTTGCTCATATCATACGGCAGCTCGAGAAAATGATCCGTAAAGGAGAAATTCTGCGCGCTGTCGAGCACCTCGAGCATCGCGCTGGAAGGATCTCCGCGCATATCTTTGCCGAGTTTATCGATTTCATCGAACAGCAAAACCGGATTGATGGAGCCGGATTTACGCATGGCCTCAATCACGCGGCCCGGCTGCGCGCCGATATAGGTGCGCCGGTGGCCGCGAATCTCCGCCTCGTCATGCACGCCGCCGAGGCTCATACGGACAAATTTCCGTCCCATAGCCTCCGCGATGCCGCGCACAATGGACGTTTTCCCGACGCCCGGAGGGCCGACAAGGCAGAGGATCTGCCCCTGCGGGTTATGCGTCAGCCGCTGCACGGCAAGCGTCTCAATGATGCGCGTCTTCACCTTGTCCATACCAAAGTGATCGCGGTCGAGCACCTGCCGCGCGTGCGTCAGATCGAGGTTGTCAACCGTTTCCTCCGTCCAGGGCAGGTCGAGAATCAGTTCGATATACGCCTGCGCCATGGGCGCCTCGTGAGAACCGTTTGGCAGGGAGGCAAAGCGGTCGAGTTGTTTGTTGAGCGCCTTTTTCACCTCGGGCGGCAGATTCTTTTGTTCGGCGCGCACGCGGTATCCCTCGAGCACGTCGTCTTCGCCCTCGCCAAGCTCCTCCTGAACGGCCTTGAGCTGCTCGCGCAGCACAAACTCCTTCTGGTTGCGCTCGACCGCCGCCTTAATCTTCCCGGCAATGCGGCGATCCACCTGCATCACCATCAGTTCGTTTTCGATGATGCCGAGCAAGCTCGCCGCGCGGGAAACCAGATCCGCCTGCTCGATGAGCTTCTGCTTGTCTTCAAGCTTGCTGACCACGTGCTGCGCAACGGCGTCCGTAAGTTCCGAAAGGGTCGACAGCGCGAGCACCGCGTCCTTTTGATCCTGCGTCAGCCGGTCGCGTTGACCCGCGTGCTCGGAAAAACCGTCGCTCAGCCGACGGCGCAGCGCCTCGGCCGTATACTCGTCCGGCTCGGTGTCTTCAATCACCTCAACCTGCGCGGTATAGTGCGGGTTTTCCGAGATAATTCCAGCAATTCTTGCGCGCGCAACGCCCGTAACCAGCAGATGAACCGTATCATTCTGTATCCGGAATACCTGCCGAATCCGGCATATCGTCCCGACGGAATAGAGTTCCTCGGGCGTTACATCCACAACCTTTGCGTTTTTTTGCGCGACAAACAGCGCGTACCCCTCGTCCGAAAGCGCCTGCTCCATAGCGGAGAGCGTCTTTTTCCGTCCGATATCGCAATGCATCACCTCGTTTGGCAAAACCGCGATGCCGCGAAGCGGTATCACCGGCAGCGTAACGATTCCATGCAGTTCCATTCTTTTTCACCTCCGTCAGGGATGAGAGCAATCTGTCAATCATCCCACGATTGTTCCTGTGTGTAACGATCCGTTCGTCTGATTTAACAACGGGATGTATGGACGTATCCCATCATGTCAGTATCGTAAATTCAGTATAGCGACAATTTCATCTCCGCGCAATCAGCCGCCGCCGCGCAATGTAACATCACGACCACATGACTGTGAACTTTTAGCATCAGACTCGGTAGAGTGCTAATAAAATTTATTTTAACGGATTTCTTCCGCTTTTTCCAGCCCAATATAACTGTTTTTTATCCGTTGTGCGGAACAAAACGGCGGTCCGCATTCCACGCGAACCGCCGCTTCGTATCAATCAGCATTGGAGTTTGCTTTATTGACCCGGCGTCTTCCACAAGTCCGCCCGGTCAATCTTTGAAAAACTAAAACTTAGTAGTTGACCTTACGCAGTTCGAAAAACGCCTTCGGATGCGCGCAGACCGGGCAGATTTCCGGCGCCTTGGTTCCTTCGTAGAGATATCCGCAGTTGCGGCACTGCCAGACAACCTTGCCGTCCCGTTCGAAGACGACGCCGTCCTTGATATTCTTCGCCAGCTGGTTATAGCGCTCTTCATGGCTCTTTTCGATTTCGGCAACCGCTGCAAACTGGTATGCAAGTTTGTCAAATCCTTCCGCTTTCGCTTCTTCGGACATGCGCTTGTACATATCGGTCCACTCATAGTGTTCGCCTTCGGCAGCCATTTTCAGCGCTTCTTCCACATTCGGCAGTTCTCCGCCGTGCAGCGCCTTGAACCACAGTTTGGCGTGTTCTTTTTCGTTATCGGCTGTTTCGGCAAAAATTGCGGAGATCTGTTCCAAACCCGCCTTCTTTGCTACAGAAGAAAAATACGTATACTTGTTCCTTGCCTGCGATTCACCCGCAAATGCATCCTGCAGATTCTTTTCGGTCTTGCTTCCTTTGAGTTCCATGTTCATCGTCCTCCTGTATTTCATATAATCAGTGCTTTATCCGGGAAATCCCCGATCGATAAACTGTGTCGGCAATGCATCTTCCGCCAAGGGCTCAACCGGCCTCCCGGCTCATATGCATACGGCAGGAATCACATACGCCGCGCAAAACCACATCGTAGGAACGCAGCTCGTAGCCGGTTTCCGCGGAGATGGCATGTTCCAGCGCCTCAAACGACGGAAGGTTGACGTCCGCAACCGCACCGCACTCGTCGCAGACGATATGGGAATGGGATTCCCGCGTCTTGTCAAAGCGGCAGCTGCCGTCCGCAAGCGGAATCTTCTTCAGTCGTCCCGCGTCTGCCAGTTGGTTCAAGTTGCGATATACGGTTCCAAGGCTCAGGCGCGGCATTTCCACCTTGAGCTGTTCGTAGATCATGTTGGCGGTCGGATGGTCGCATCGTTCCGAAACCGCCCGGAAAATGCGTTCCCGCTGATGCGAATATCGCATGGCTCCAGCCCCTTTCAAAATAGATCTGCAATAATCAAACTCTCGCCGCAGCTATCAATGTAAAACAGGCAATTAGATAGTAACAATTACTGTTATTATGCTATACCATATATCTTATTTCGTCAAGTGCTTTTCGGATTTTTCGTCCGGCCGCACCCGTTCCAGTTCCGCAACCGTTTATTCCGCCTTTGTCGGCTGCTTTTTGCGCTCCATCAGATTCCGCTCAAAGAGCCTGGACACGCGCTTATACAGCAAAAACGTAAGGATTGAATTTGCTACGGTTTTAATTGCGTTAAACGGAACGATTGCCGTCGGCAGCAGCGCAATCACCGCTTCTTTGGGAACCCCGAAAAAGTGCACCGTAAAAATGAGGTTCATCGGGATCATCATCAGTGTTTGCAGCAGCGCGCCGATAGCCATACCGATGATCGCTGCTTTCTGCGTCCTGCGGTGCGAATAGATCAGCCCGGCCGCGACGACGTAGGAACCCGTCGCAAAAAAGTGCATCACCGCGCCGACCCAGAGACTCTGCGGCGAAACCAGGAGCCATTGCAGCACGCTGACCACGGCTGTCAGTCCGAGTCCCCACCAGGGGCCATAGAGGAATGTGCCGATTAGTATCGGTACATCCGCCATGTCGTACTCCAAAAACGTAGCGGAAGGGAAGATCGGAAAATGGATCAGGTACACAAGGATGATGGAAAGCCCGGTCAGCATGCCGAGCTTTACAAGGCGGTCGATATAGGTGCGTTGCGCTGTCATGTCGGTAATATTCCTTTCTTAAATAAAAAACCCCGCGATCATTCTTCGCGGGGCATATGCACAGCCATTTTTATGGCGTTGCTTCTCTCATCCGGACTTATGACGGAATGTTTCCGTCCTTTTACCGTCGGCAACGGATTGACACCGTTTCGGCCGCAGACGCGGCTCGCGGGCTCGTCGGCATCTAGGCCGCATCACCGCCGGTGGGGAATCTCACCCCGCCCCGAAGCTGGATTCAATTGTCTGTTCCGGCGAATCGTTCACCGGTTGCGCCTATCGTACCACGATGGATTTCTCTTTGCAAGCGCGTTTCTGCATATTTCGGGCGAGCGCCATTACGAAACGCATATCGCCGCGCGATGCGTCAGCAGTACCACATACAGCTGCCGAACCGGCTGTCCGGTCAGCGCCTCCAGCGCGAGCGCGTACAACCGCAGCTGGCCCGCGTGACGCGCGGCCGCCTGCTCCGCGCTTTCCCCGGGGCGGATGCGGTCGGTCTTGTAATCCACAATCGTCCATCCGCCGTCTTCGAGAAAACACACATCCAGCACGCCCTGCAGCAACACGGATTCGTCCGCCGCCGTGCCATAGAGCTGCTCCGCCCCGATGGGGTAGGAAAACGGCAGTTCGCGCTCCAGCCGCGCGGCCGATGTCATGCGCGCAAACAGCGGTTCGTGGGTAAACCACGCGATCGCCCCGGCGTCCGTCGCGTCCATCTGTTCTTGGGTCAGTCTTCCGCCTGCAACCAACCCGGCAAGATAGTTCAAAACCTCGCCCGCGTCCAGCGCGCCGTTCATCGGCAGATATTGCATGGCGGCGTGCGTCGCCGTCCCGGCAAACACCGCGCTCGTCTCGCCGCCGAGAAACGCGGGCCGCTGAAATTCCGGAAGGCGTTCCTCTCCGCACATCACGCGGCTGACCGAGGCCTTCGCCGTAATCCGCATAGCCTCGGCGTGGTCATAAGTCCAATGCAACCGCTGTTCAATCGTTTCCAGTATCGCCGGATCAAACGGCGGCAGCTCGCGCTGCTCCTCGCTCTCCGCGCCGCCGAGAAACGCCTCTCTTTCAAAAATCGAAACCGGCAAATACCGATGCGCGCCCATGAGCAGCCAGCATACCGGGCTGGAACAGCGGATCGTTTGCCAGACGGTCGGCATTTGCGGCGAAGCGGCCAGCTTTTCCTCCGGCTTTGCAATGCAGGCGGTGAGAATCAGCTTTCTTCTGGCGCGGGTCATTGCGACATAGAGCACGCGCATCTCCTCCGCAAGCTGCTCCCGCTTCACCCGCTGGGATAGGATTACCCGCGCGATCGTATCCCGCTTGAGCCGCCGGATGCCGTCCCGGTCGATAAACCGCAGCGCCATGCCGTATGCCGCGTGCATCTGCAGGCTGTTGTTCACATCCGTGCGGTTAAACTGCTTTCCCAGCCCGGCGACGAATACAACGGGGAACTCCAGTCCCTTCGATTTATGAATCGTGAGGATGCGCACCACGTCCGCGGTCACCGTCTGCGCCGCGCCGACGGACGCATTGTTTTCGGCCAGCGCGAGATAGCGCAGAAAATTCCATACGCCCCGCGCGCCCGCGCCCTCAAACGCGTGCGCTTTGTCCAGCAGCGCGTTCAGGTTTGTCTGCCGCTGCCCGCCGTTGACCCCGGCGCCCATCTCTTCGTAAAAGCCCGTTTCGTCCAGCAGTTTGCCGATCAGTTCCTCCACGGGAACCAGCCTGCTCTCCGCGCGATATCGGGAAAGTCTTTCTAAAAACACGCCGATCCGCCCGGCTAAGAGATCGCCCTGCTCCGCATAAGCGCCAAACGCCTCATAAAACGGCCCGCTCTGGTGCGCGGCGCGGATATGCGCCAGCTCGTCATAGGTAAACCCGCCGATGCTCGAGCAGAGCACGGAAATCAGCGGCACGTCCTGCCTGCGGTTATCGATGACGGACAGCAAATTTCGGAATATCTGCACTTCGATTGCGTCGAAATAGCCGCCGCTGGACTGCGCGTAGGCCGGAACTCCGCCGGAGGCGAGCGTTTGGGAGAGCGTCTGCGCCTCCGTGCCCGCGCGAAGCAGCACCGCAAAATCCGAATAGCGATAGTTGCGCACCTCGCCGGTCTTGGCGTCGGTATATGTTTCCTTACGCATGATTTCGTGGATGCGCCCCGCAATCAGCCGCGCCTCCACCTCCATATCTGCCGCATCCTCGAGCGCGTCCTCATCGTCGTCGCTTCCGGCGCGATCCCTGTCGATCAAAACCAGCTCCGCGCCGCCCTCCGGCTGATCCGTTCCGCGCACCAGATGCGCGCGCTCGTCATACTCGACGTCTCCCGACCGCTCGCTCAAAATCGCTTCAAACGTTTCGTTCACCGCCGAAATGACCGCGTCCGACGAGCGAAAATTGCTCGAAAGGTCAATCCGATGCCCCGCTTCGCCGGAGAATCGCGACAGTTTTTCGAGGAACAGCCCCGGCTCCGCCTGGCGGAAGCGATAGATGGACTGTTTCACGTCGCCAACGAAAAACAGATTGTCCCCGCGTGTAATTTGGTTTAAAATCGCCTCCTGCACGCGGTTGCTGTCCTGATATTCGTCCACCGCGATCCAGCTGAATTTCTCGCGGTATTCGCGCGCAATCTCCTCGTGTTCCAGCGCTTGCAGCGCGAAATGCTCCAAATCGTCGTAATCCAGCAGATTCTGCGCCCGCTTTGCATCCGAATATGCGGCCTCGAATCGGCGAACGAGCGCGACAAGCGCCCGCACCGCCTCGCCGGAACGCCGAAGAACGCCCAGCTCCTCCGCTTCCGGTCGTGAAAACCGCTTACTTTGCTCCTTTATCAGCGCCTTGCCCGCGTCCCGCGCGTCCTGCACCGGCGCTTTTTCCTCCTTGCTCACGCTTCGCGGAAACGTCAGCCTGCCATAGTCCATGCTGCCGAGCGCTTCACGATATTGATCATACCGTTTGCAAAGCAGCATGCCGCGGTAGCGCGAGAGCTCGTCGTCCAGCGTGGCAATCGCGCCGCCGCATTCGGGCGAAAGCGCGTCCCGCTCGCGCACGATCGGTTCGATGGCCAGCGAAAGTTCGCCTTTGCAAAACGTCACGGCGTCGTCCAGAATTCTGTTCAGCGCCGCGTCGTCCTCATACCGCGCGCTGGTATCGCTCAGCCATCGCTCCGGCTCCGGCTCGGCGCGCGTAAAGCGATAGGCCGCCATGACCGCGTCCCAGGCCGCCTGCTCGCTGCCAAACGCCGCGAGCAGCGCGGCATAATCCGCGTCCCCGCCGGTGGAAAGTTCCGTCAAAAGATCGTCCCGCACGGTCTCGATCAGCGCCGCGCTCTCCATCTCGTCCGCCGTTCGCGCGCGCGCGGGCAGATCCACAGCATGATAGTGCCGCCGGATCACGCGGGCGCAGAACGCATGGATCGTGGAGATATACGCGCCGTCCACGCCGCGCGCCTGCCGGCGCAGAAAGCGCCGCTGCTCCTGCGGCTCCGCTTCGTCCGCCAGTTCGTTCAGACGCTTGGCGATGCGCCCCTTCATCTCCGCCGCCGCCGCGCGCGTAAAGGTCAGCACCAGAAAGTTTTCAACGGGTGCCCCGGCCTGAATGCGCGTTACAATGCGCTCGGTCAGAACGGCGGTTTTTCCCGCGCCGGCCGCGGCGGATACGATGAGGTTGCCCTCACGCTCAATTGCGAGGCGTTGTTCATCCGTCCAGCGCATCCGTATCACCTCCGTCGATCAGCGAGAAAAACTCGTCCTGCTTGATGGTTTTTAAAAGCCGCACACGGCAGCCCGGAATTTTCGGATCGAACCGGCAGATGCTTCTATAGTCACAGTAAACGCACGCCTCCTGCCGTTTTTTCCGCGCGGCGGGGGAGGCCGCCATGTCTCCCGCCAGCATATTGGCCAGCGTCCGCTCCGATTTCTTTTTCGCAAGCGCGATCAGCGCGTCCATCTCCGAACGCGTGCAAACGCTGCCCGTCGCCTCATCTTCGCCGTTTGAGCGAACGCCAAAGAGCACGGAAGACGGGCCGGAGATCAGATTGTCGCTTGCCCGCACCACGGACACATCGCTCAGCGTCAGCCCTTTCAGGCGAAACGCGTCCGCGACCGCGCCCTCGATATCCTCGGCAGCGTCCGACACCACCGGCTGGGAAATCGGCATATAATACATGCCGGCGCGGGTCTGCTCTTGCTGCACCGCCGCCATGAGATAGAGCGGAAGCTGAAGTGTCAGTCCCTGTAAAACGCCCGTGAAATCGAAATCTTTTCCGCCGGTTTTGTAGTCCACAAT
This sequence comes from uncultured Christensenella sp., assembly GCA_964383635.1. Lineage (GTDB taxonomy): Bacteria > Bacillota > Clostridia > Christensenellales > CAG-138 > UBA7703. The sequence goes on from CAYLIG010000004.1 coordinate 88,661, forward strand.
GCGAACGTATTCCTGCCCGCCGGAAACGGCCCGATCCACGCGGTCGATCTTGCCGCCGATGAGCGCCTCCGTTCCGTCCGGCAACACCAGCCGAATCGGCGGAAACGGCGCGCCGTAGCCAAAGCGCACCTCCGTCTGCACGGGCGTAAAGCTGCCCACGCGAATCTGGTTTACGATTGCCAGAACGCTTTGCTGCAGCGTTTCGATCAAGAGAAACAGCGTCGCCTTCAGCCGTTCGTTTTCCACGAAGATTCCGTCGTTATGCAGAGGCGTTACCTCGCGAAGAACCTCGTCCAGAAAGGCCAGCGCTTCGTCGTCGGATATTCGCTTCCATTGCGCTCCGCTTTCATGAACGGCTCTCACAAACCGCTCGAGCACGGCGTGATAAAACTCCCCGAGATCCGCCGCGCGTTCCGTAAACTCCCGCGCTTCCTCGGCGCGAAGGCCGTATCGCACAAAGTGCTGAAACGGACATTGATTAAACGTTTCCAGCCTGCTCGCGCTCATGGGAACCGTCTTTCCATAGAGCGCCGCGGCGGATTCAATCGAGAGCGTGTAGCGCGGATAATTTGCCGCGCTTTCGTTCAGCATGCGCTGCGTCAGTTCCCGCGTTTCGTCGTTTCTGCTCAGCCATTCGATCAGCGCGGGCAAGCGCGCCGGAATCTGTTTGGATCGCTGGTCGCGCGCCCGCCGCAGGTCCGCCGCCGCGAGCGTCAGCGCTTCGGAGACGCAGTCCGGCAGCGAATCGGTCGACTCGATGTCGCTCTTGATCGTGCAGCCGGGGCAGAGGGCTTTCAGCTGGTCGACAAGCGGACTCGGCGCAAGTTCGCCGCCGCCGTCTCCATAGGCATAGCTGACATAGAGATACTGCTCCGCTTTGCTCAGGGCGGTATAGAGATCCAACCTGTCCGAGGCGGTGAGCTCCGGCGCCGTCTTTCGAATCTGCGCCCCCTGATTGTCGAGTTCGCGGAGCTCCGCGTCGTCCAGCAGCCCGTCGTTTTGCCGGGGACGGGGGAGAAGCCCGTCGTTCGCGCCGACGACGAAAAGCACCTTGACCCGGCGGCTGCGCGTTCTCACCGCGTCGCCGACGACGCCCTGATCCGCCGTGCCGGGCACGATGCCGATGCTGCTGCCGCTTAATCCTTCCTCAAGCAGCCGCAGAAATCCCGCGCGCCCAACCTTCAGATCGCCCAATATCTCGTCGAGCTGGTCGAGCAGGCGGACGAGTATATTCCAGACCTGCGCGTGCTCCTGCATCTCGGCAAGGCGGCCTTCCTGACGCAGCGCTTCGGCGCGGTCTTCCAGTTTTTTCTGTAAATCGAGCTGCAGCAGAAAATCATAGAGCGCGCGCACCTGTGCGGAAACGTCGACGCGCGCAAGTTTTTTTGCGAGCGGCTCAAGCGCCGCCGCCGCGCAAGCGCGCGCTCTCTCCGCGCCATCGCCGGGGTTTGCGCGCGTAAACGGCTTAAACAGCGCGTTCCCGCGAATGCCGGTTCGTTTCAGGTAGAGATCCAGTTCTTCCGTGTCCTCGTCGGTACAATCGGAAAACCCGCATTTCATAAACTTGAGCAGCTCGGCGGCGGGGAGGCCGTTTGCGCAGAAGCGCACCGCGCTCAGAACCGCATCCGTCGCCGCGTGTCCCGTCAGCGGCCGCTTGCGGTCGAGAAAGATCGGAATGCCTCTGCGCTCGCAGGATCGCCGGATCAGCCCGGCATATGCCTCAAGATCGGAAACGATGACCGCCATGTCGCGATAGCGCACGCCCTTGTCCCGGGCAAACGATAAGATCGCTTCCGCGAGCGACTCGGTCTCCGCCCGACGCGAACTCGCGCCGAAAATCGTCAGATGCTCCGCGTTTTCTTTGTATGGTTCCGCCGGATATGCAAACAGATTTCTCTCGATATACCGCATGAGCGGATCGACGCGGCCGGTCTGCTCGCACAAGCGCTCTTCGGACACGGCCATTCCCGCGCGATCCGCTGCCGCGCGCAGCCGCATCAGCACTTCGCGCTCTGGCTCGAAAAGCTCGTCGTCCGCGCTCTGCGCGCAATCCATTCGAAGCGTAACGCTCACGCGAGGGCAGATGGCAAACAGCGTTTCCATCAGCGACATCATCTGCTGGCTTGGCCGGTCCAGTCCGTCGATATAGACCGGCGTACCCGCAGCGAAAGACTCCGGCAGCAGCCGAATCGCTTCGTTCGCCGCGTCGTCCAGGCTGATAAACCGGCCGGAAAGATACTGCTCCGTTTCGCGGTAGAGAATGGACAAATCACTGAGTTTTTCCGTCAGCGGCGCTTCGGCCGGCAGGCGCACAATCAGCGCGTCCAGCGCGTCCGGCGTCAGTCCCGCGCGCTTGATATCCCGAAAGATGGATTGCACCTCTTCGGCAAAGCCCGCCCCGTCGGCGGCGCGCGTAAAAAGCTTCAGATCGTTTTTTCGTTTGTCGATCGCTCGGCGGATGACCATGCGATGCCCTTCGTCGGACAAAAAAGGGCGCGCTGCTCCCGAAAGGGAGAGCACGCGCTCAATCAGGCGGTCGAAGCTGAACACCTGCACGCCGAGCAATCCGCCCAGCGCCTCGGCAAGCAGCCGCTCCGCCTCATAGGTATACTGCTCCGGCACGAGCAAAATCGCCCGCTCGCCCGCCGCCTGATGCGAATTCAGCGCTTCGACGATGCGCGCGGTCTTTCCCGTATCCGCCCGGCCCAGAATGAGATGCAGTTCGCCGCTCATATCAGCATCTCCCGATGCACGACGGTATACTGCATTTGTCCCCGCACATTTCTGCTTTCGTAAAGCACAATGGCGTTTGCGGTGAACGCCGCTTTCTGTTTCGGCAGTTGAAACGCTTCGTCTCCCGTAATTTTCCGACCCAGCGTGATATGCGGCGAAAGCCGACCCCGGTTTTTAACAAAGCCGCGCTCCCAGAGCGCGGACTCCAGAGATTCATATAGCTTATTGAGCTCGTCGCTGTCGCAGGTTGTTTCAAGAAACCCCGTGTGCGAACTGTCCGTTTTAAACGAACCGTATCCCTGCAGCCGCAGCACGAACGGGCGGATATCCCGTACCGCCTCGTGCATCGCTTCGGCAACGTCGCCCAGCGCGTCTGTCTCGCCTAAAAAATGCAGCGTGATGTGGTAGTTTTCCCGCGGAACAAAGCGCCCGGCAGCGCCGTATGTTTCCAGCGCGGCGCGTGCGGCGGCGGCGGCGCGCAGTATATCCGGCGGCAGGGGAATCGCGATGAACAGTCGCATGTAAACAATCAGATCCTTTCTCTGTCCGCGGCAGAAATCGATTATATTCAGTATATCCAAAAACAGCCGCGCGCGCCAGTATCGGGCTGCCGCGCCGTGGGCATACCCGTACCTTTTTGAGATGTGTTTATGCGTATTGTGGGGGAACGCACTTTTTCAATGAAGTGAATCCTGCAAAAAAACGATCGAAATCATGCGTTTACCATGTGTGAAAGCCCCTTATGCGTCCGCCTTATACACAAATACTGCATGGGTTATCCACATTCAATTATCCACATTATCCACAATGTTATCCACACATCGCGGTTTTTTCGCGTTTTGGACTGTGTATAAGTCTCTATGATCTGTTAGAAAACATGAATATACGTGTTTATCATACGGTTTGTTAAAAACAATATACAAATATCAGTACCCCGCAGGGTGATATAAAGCAGCCAGCTCCCTGCAAATCCGTTTGTCCCGGTGCAACCAAAAAAGCTTCCGCTCGGGAAGCCTGTTTTCCAATTCGTTCTTCGCAAGATTCGCAGCGTTTTTACGTTGCAGCCGCGCCGTATTTACCGGGTGATTCTTGTGATGTCCGCGCCCAGCGCTGTCAGTTTCTTTTCGAGAAATTCATAGCCTCTGTCGATAAAATGAATGTTATGGACGCAGGTTGTTCCGCTGGCGGCCAGCCCCGCAACAATCAGCGACGCGCCCGCGCGAAGGTCGGTCGCATAGATATCCGTTCCGCGCAAGGCGTTGATGCCTTTTACTTTTGCGTTGCTGTTATCCTTCAGGCTGATGGACGCGCCCATACGGCGCAGCTCCCGCACATGGTTAAAGCGGTTTTCAAATATCGTCTCGTTGATGGTCGATATTCCGGCGCAGGAGCAGAGGTATGCCATCATCGGCTGCTGCAGATCGGTCGGGAAGCCGGGGTAGGGCAGCGTTTTTACATTGATGGGACGGGGTCTGTCGTTCATGATCACGCGGATATAGAAATCCCGTCCGTCGTCGCCTTCGATCACGCGGGCTCCGCTTTCCATGAGCTTGGCCGATACGGCCTCCATATGCGTCGGAATCACGTTCTTAATAATCATGTCTCCCATGGTTGCGGCCGCGGCGATCATAAACGTACCGGTCTCAATCTGGTCGGGTATAATGGCATAATCGCAGCCGTGCAGCCTGGACCGCCCGCTGATGCGAATTACGTCGGTTCCGGCGCCCTTGACGGACGCGCCCATCATGTTGAGAAAGTTCGCAACGTCGACCACATGCGGCTCTTTTGCAACGTTACTCAAGACCGTCATGCCCTCCGCCATACTTGCGGCAAGCATGACATTGATCGTTGCGCCTACGCTGACGACGTCGAAATAGATCTCCGCGCCGACAAGCCGGTCCGCCCGGGCGCGAACGATGTTGTGGTCGCAGTCGAGCTCCACTTCAGCGCCAAGCGCCCGCATGCCTTTGATGTGCTGATCGATGGGGCGAGCGCCGATGACGCAGCCGCCGGGCAGCGCGAGCTCGACCTCATGAAAACGCCCAAGCAGCGCGCCGAGTAGATAATAGGACGCGCGCATGCTGCTGACCGCCTCGCTGAGCGCTTTTGTGGTCGTCAGCGTGCGGGAGTCGATGCGCATGCAGTCCCCTTCGGTATAATCGACGGTAACGCCCAGCTCCTCCAAGATTTCCTTGAGGCTCTGGACGTCCTGAATGTGCGGCAGATTCTCTAAAATGCAGGTTTCCCCCGCGAGAACCGCAGCCGGTATAATGGCGACGGCGGCGTTTTTTGCGCCGCTGATGGTAACGGTTCCTTCGAGCCGGTGACCGCCTTTGATTTCGTACCATTCCTTCTGCATACCATTGCCAGTTTATCCGAAACCACCCGATAAGTCAAGCCGCCGGCCATCATGTGATTTCGGATATGAAGCCAGAAAACCGGTATAAAAAACGCAACATCCCGTTCATTATGCTCTGGGATTCTTTGCCTGAAATTCTCTCAATCTCATTCTGCACGGGTTCTGAATCGTCTGTTTTTTGCAGCGAGCATTCAAATTCGTTGCAAAATAAAAGCGATGGCCTTACATCGCCGCCGGATGATTTGTTTTATAATTCCTGAAAAACCGGTGTGATTTATGCCCGTATGTATCGCTTTTACTTTTTTAATGCATTCCTATTCTGCAATACGTCGGTCTATTTGCTTCATTTTAAATATATTTTTTAGAAAACCCATATAATTATAAGGTTTGAATTGACAAGTGCATACAGTCATGCTAAAGTTATTTTAGCATTTCTCTATTTTTTTGAGATTTGGGAGGAATTCCATGGAAAAGTTGGTAATCGCCCTTGGCGGTAACGCGCTGCAGGAAGGCAACGGCCCGGCAACCGCCGAAGCGCAGCTCGAGGTCGTCGAAAAAACATCCGTCTTCATTGCGGACATCATTGAAAAAGGATATCAGGTCGTTCTTGCACACGGTAACGGTCCGCAGGTTGGTCGGATTGTTTTGCAGAATGAAAACTCCGTCAATGTGACCCCCGCGATGCCGTTTGATGTTTGCGGCGCCATGAGCCAGGGCATGATCGGCTATCATATGCAGCAGGGTCTGACAAAGGCACTGCGCGCGCGCGGCAACCAGACCGGAGCCGCAACCGTCGTCACGCAGGTCGTCGTGGACAAAAACGACAAAGCATTCCTCGCCCCGTCCAAACCGATCGGCCCATTTTACAGCGAAGAAGAGGCGAAAAAGCTTCAGGCTGAAAAGGGTTACGCCGTTAAGGAAGACGCCGGACGCGGCTGGCGTCGCGTCGTCGCGTCTCCGCAGCCGGTGGAAATCGTCGAGCTGCCCGAAGTCAAATGCCTCATCGAGGGCGGCTTCGTCGTCATCACCGTCGGCGGCGGCGGCATTCCGGTTGTTCGGGACGAAAACGGAAATCTCTCCGGCACCGCGGCGGTCATCGACAAGGATCTCGCGAGCGAGCGCCTTGCCGAAGACGTAGACGCGGACGCGCTGCTGGTTCTCACCGCCGTCGAGCAGGTTTGCCTGCGCTACGGCAAGCCGGATGAAAAGAGGCTCTCCGCCATTTCCGTTGCGGAGGCGGAGCAGTATATCGGCGAAGGTCATTTCGCGCCCGGCTCCATGCTGCCCAAGATTCAGGCCGCGGTCAAGTTTGCAAACAGCAAATCCGGCCGCCGCGCCATCATCACCTCTCTCGATAAGGCCGTCGACGCGCTCGCCGGCAAAGCCGGAACGGTGATCACGAAATAATTTCTCTGTCCAGAGATACAACTGCAAGCAAAAAGAGCTGATTCGCACATGCAAATCAGCTCTTTGTTTTGTTTTTGTTTCAGACATTCACGGAGTTAATCTGTTCGGACCGCGAAAGAGGAACATCGCGTCTTTGATGCTTGTGCCAAGCAGCAACATGGTAAGCCGATCCAGCCCAAGTCCGAACCCGCCGTGCGGCGGGCATCCGTAACGGAAAAACTCCGTATAGAATGTGACGTCTTTGCCAAGCCCGCGTTCTTCGGCCTGGCGGCAGAGGATATCGTATCGGTGCTCCCGTTGCGCGCCGGTCGTAATCTCCACCCCGCGCCAGAGAAGATCGTATCCCTGCGGCACGCCGTTTACCCGCATATGATAGAATGCGCGCTTGTGTGCGGCAAAGTCCGTGACAAACAGAAATTCGTGTCCGAACTCCTCCATAGAGAATCGATAGCTCAACTGTTCTGCCTCCGTGGTGGTATCTCCCCGCTCGTTTTCCGGCAGGGTATAGCCATATCGCTTCTCCAGCTCGCGATACAGCTCTTCCAGCGTGATCACGGGAAACGGTAACGCAGGCACGACGACCTCGGATCCATATAAGCGGGCGATGGCCTCGCCAAAGCGTTCCCGGACACGTGCCAGCGCAAACGTGAGCAGCTCCGCCTCCAGCGCCATCACGTCCCGGTATGATTCGATATAGGACAGTTCAAGGTCGAACCCGGTAAACTCCGTCGCGTGCCGGTTGGTATAGGACTTTTCCGCGCGAAATACCGGCCCGGTTTCAAATATCCGCTCGAACCCCGCCGCCATAGCCATTTGCTTATAGAACTGCGGGCTCTGCGCAAGATACGCTTTTCTATCGAAATAGTCTACCTCGAATACATCCGCGCCGCTTTCGCTTGCGGCCGCAATGAGCTTTGGCGTATGGATTTCGAGAAAGTCCTTCTCAAGAAGGAACTCCCGCATAGCGCCTGCAAGGCAGGTCTGCACTTCAAACAAAAGCCGTTCTTTCTCCCCGCGCAAAGTGATCCAGCGATAGTCCAGGCGCGTATCGATGTTTGCGTCCTGCGTCAGCGGCAGGGGAGCGGCAAGCGACTCGACGCGCAGCGCGCTCGGAATCAGTTCCCGTCCGCCCAGCTTCACCTGCCCGTTTTCTTTGAGGATTCCTTCCAGCGACACCACGGATCCCGGGGTAAGCGCGTCAATCTGTTCCAGCCAGTCCGGATGCAGGCCTTTCTCAATCGTCGCCTGCAGCTTTCCGCTTCGGTCCGACAGAACGAGAAACGCCATATATCGCGTGTTTCGAATGTGCTCGACAAAGCCCTGTATCAGTACCGGTTCGTTAAACCGCGTCTGTTGAATCAATGTTCGTTTCATATTTCTCTCCTTTTTTGATTGTTTGACTGGCCGCATTGTCCCATCGTTACCGGCATCATCCCTATACCGCATCGGATCACCCCCTCAAAACAAAAACATCCGGCGTTTTCTGCCGAATGTTCATCGAATTGCAGGATGTTGACCGTTAACAACCCGAACGTTTTCTCCGGCAGGCGCGAACAAATCACACTCGAGCCGGAAGCAATTGCTTCAGCGGCTCAAGTGCCGTCGATCGATATCCTGATAAACCCAAAGCTGATGCAAAGTGTTTTTCCCTTTCAAACGGATTAAAATCAGTATACTGATTTGCATTCTCCGCGTCAATTAAAAAAGGACCTTTGTGTTCAAAAGTCCCTTTTCTGGTAACCGGAGAAATTATTCTTTTCCCAGTATCTTTTCGTAGACGCGTTCCAGATCCTCGCGGCTGAAATATTCAATCGTAATTTTTCCGCGCGTATTGCTGCCGGAGAGGGAAACCTTCGTGCCCAGAGACTCTCGGAACGATTCCTCCAGATTTTGCAGTTCCGAAGGCAGGGGAGGTTTTTCCTTTTTCGGTTTCTCCGTCGGTTTCTTTTTTTCGGAAAGGGCTTTGATCTTTTCTTCCAGCACGCGGACGGAATATTCCTTTTCAACGCATTCCTTTGCCAGTTGCTCAATTTTCGACTGATCCGTCAATCCCGCCAGCGTGCGCCCGTGACCGGCGGAAAGTAAGCCGTTTTTGAGCATCTCTATCACCGAGTCCGGAAGTTGAAGCAGCCGCAGAGAGTTGGCGATCACCGGCCGGCTTTTTCCGAGACGCCCGGAAACCTCTTCCTGCGTCATATCGTGCTGTTTCATCAAGAATCGAATCGCGGCGGCTTCTTCAATGGGATTGAGATTTTCCCGCTGAATGTTTTCAATCAGGGAAACCTCATGAATCTGCGCTTCATCATAGTCCGTTACGAGAACCGGCACTTCGGTTAGCCCGGCGAGACGCGCGGCGCGAAACCGGCGTTCTCCCGCGATGATCATATAGCGGCTGCCTTTTTGTTTGACGATCAGCGGCTGAACGATTCCATGAATCCGGATGGATTCCGCCAGTTCGTTGAGAGAGTTTTCATCAAATTGCTTTCTCGGCTGCAAAGCATTGGTGTCGATTTCCCGAACGCCAACGGTCAGTACTCCTACGCCGCTTTTTTCCTGTTCCTCAACCGAGCCCGAATATGGGTTAAGAAGCGCGTCCAGTCCGCGCCCCAATCCTGATTTCTGTGCTGCCATCACCGCTCCTCCTTATCGATCATCTCGGACGCCAGCGAGCTGTATGCCGCCGCGCCCGCGCTGTTTGGCGCATAGAGCGAAATCGGGAGTCCGAACGACGGCGCTTCTCCAAGACGAACGCTTCGCGGAATGATCGTATCGTAAACCTTGTTTTTGAAGAACTTCTTCACTTCCTCAACAACCTGCTGCGAAAGATTGGTTCTGGAATCAAACATTGTTAATACAACGCCCTCGACATCCAGATTTGGGTTGAGGCTTTTTCGAACAAGTTTTACCGTATTCATCAGCAGACTAAGCCCTTCCAGCGCGTAAAACTCGCACTGAATCGGCACAAGCAGCGTATCGGCCGCCGTAAGGGCGTTCAGCGTCAGCAACCCAAGGGACGGGGGACAATCGATAAAAGCATAATCATAATTATGTTTTGTGGATTTCAGCGCGTTTTTTAAAATTTGTTCGCGCGCCAGCATATTCACCAGTTCCACTTCCGCTCCTGCCAGCGAAATATGCGCGGGCAGCAGCTTCAGGGAAGGGATCATCGTATCCAGCGTTGCGTCGTCTACAAAAACATCGTTGATCAGCACATCGTAGACGGATTTTCCTTTTCCTTCTTTTTTTGCGCCAAGTCCGCTCGTGCTGTTTCCCTGCGGATCGGCGTCTACCAATAGAACGCTTTTGCCTTGCGCGGCAAGACACGCGCTTAAATTCACGGCTGTGGTCGTTTTCCCGACGCCGCCCTTTTGATTTGCAACCGCTACGATCTTCATAATCGTGTTTTCCTCCGATAACCTTCCGGTTTGTCAATTCTTATAATTTCGTATCATTGGTTTTACTGCTATCGCCATTCTAACAGAATAGTGAAGTTGATTCAATGTTTCACGTGAAACAATGCCGTGTTTTCGCTTTTCTCTACATAAAATGTTCCACGTGAAACATATTATCAAAATTCTTAATTCTTAATTTATCATAATTTCTAATATAGTTAATTATGAATAGCAATATAATAAAGAAGAGACGCTTTCACGTCCCTTCTTTTTCAATGAATAATGATTAAAAATTCGAATAGATTCTGACAGGCACAATCAAATAGTAAAACCCTTCGGTCTTTGAAGGACGGATTACGCATGGACTGATGCTTGTCGTAAAGTCCATATAGATTTTTTCGTCCGGGATGTTCTTTAATACATTCATGCAAAACCGCGGATTAAACGCGATATCGATGTCTTCGCCGTTGATCTGGACATCCATTTCTTCATTGATCCGGCCGACAAAGCTGTTGGCGGAAATGGTCAGCTTGTTGTTGTGAAACTTCATGACGATGTTATTGTTTCCTTCTCTCGCCATGAGCTGCGCGCGATCGATGCTTTCCATCAGTTCCGCCTTATCGATCATCACTCTTGTGGTATGATCCTTCGGCAGAATATTTTTATATTTGATATAATCTCCGTCGAGCAGCCGCGCGACAAGACGCGAATGCTTGATATTGACGCAGACATGCGTCTTTGTAAACGTCAGCTCAACGTCTTCTTCCGTTTCATCCATCATGCGGGAAATTTCCGTCATGGATTTGCCGGGGATGACGACGCTTCTTTCCGGAATCGGATTTTTCAACGGCATCGATCTTTTGGCAAATTGAAACGCGTCCGTCGCAACAATCGTAATCTCTTCTCCGAGTTCCATTAAAACGCCGGTCAGAATCGGTTTACTGTCGTCCTGTGCGGTGGCAAACACCGTTTGATTGATCATCTCTTTGCAGTCGGTATGATCCATTTTAACCGTGAAGGTTTCTCCCGTAAACCGCATATCGGGAAACTCTTCCGTTGTCTCTACACACTGCAGACTACTTTTTGCGCGGCCGCAGGAGATTTCAAGAGATTTTCCGTTCAGTGTTACTTCGGCAATCGCTTCCGGAAGTTTTCTGACAATCTCGGAAAACAGCTTTCCGGGTATGATGGCAAAGCCTTCTTCCTCAATTGTAGCCGGCAGCAAACACTCCTTTTGGAGCATTAAATCCGAACACTTGATTTTAAGCCCCTCCCGCGTAGCCTCCATATAGATTCCTTCTAAAATGGGCATGGCTGTTCGGACGGGAAGCGCCTTGATCACAGAAAGGATACCCTCTGTCAATTCCTTCGAGTCGATGTAAAAATGCATATCATCAAACTTCCTTTCTTAATGTTCGAATATTCTATCTTTTGGTGCAAACTGCGCTAATTGCTTTTTTTCTTTGATTACTTGCTCTATAAAACGGGTTCTGACTTATCCACATGTTTTGCTCTAAAAGAGCTTTATTTTATAATAGCGTTACAGAAGAAGCAGTAGTAGTGATATGTGGCTTGCGTGGATAAATGGATTTTTCGGAAGAAAACAGGGTTTTTTCCTGTGGAACAGTTGGTGGAAAAGCAAGGGGATTGAACGGCGTCTTTCCACACACTCCATATTCTCCACATCGTCCACAATCAAGCCACCGTCGACATCCACAAAATGTGGATAACTTGCCTTATATCATCCGCTTTTTAACGTCTTCAATAACAGAAGAAAACGAACTGTCCGAACTCAACATTTCTTCCACGCGCTTGCAGGCGTTGATGGCCGTCGTATGGTCGTTTTTATCGAACAACGTGCTGATGCGTTTGTATGGAATGCCCAGCATATCGTGACACAGATACATCGCAACCTGACGCGGCAGAACGATTTCCCGATCCCGCCGCTCGGAGAGCAGACTCTCCACGGGAATCGAGTAGTATTCCGCAACCGTGCTTTTGATGATCTGCGGCGTGATTTCTTTTTTCTTGACGTCGGGAAGCAAATCGCGCAGCGCTTCAATCGTCAACTCCAGCGTAAGGGGTCTTCGCCGCAGCTGCGAATACGCAACGACGCGGGTGAGGGAGCCCTCCAGCTCACGAATGTTGCTGACGACGTGCTCGGCGATGAACTGTATTATCTCGTCGTCCACGTCGAGGTTATCGAGGCGGGCGCGGTTGCGCAATATGGCAATTCTTGTTTCGATGTCCGGCGGCTGAATATCCGCGATCAAACCCCATTCGAAACGGGACCGTAATCGCTCCTCCAGACTGGAAATCTCCTTGGGCGGACGATCCGAACTGATGATAATCTGCTTATTCGCGTTGTGAAGCGTGTTGAACGTGTTAAAAAACTCTTCCTGCACGGATTGCTTTTTTGCGATAAACTGAACGTCGTCGATGAGCAGCACGTCTACATTGCGATACCGCTTGCGAAACTCAAGGCGCTTGTCCAGCTGAATCGCCGTGATCAGCTCGTTGGTAAACGTTTCGCTTGTAACGTACATTACGCGCGCGGAAGGATCGTTGCCTTTTACCGCATGGCCGATGGCGTGCATCAGGTGCGTTTTTCCAAGACCCACACCGCCATAGAGAAACAGCGGATTATATGCCGCCGCCGGATTTTGCGCTACGGCAAGCGCCGCCGCGTGAGCAAAGTGGTTGGATCCGCCGACGACAAATGTTTCGAACGTGTATTTCGGATTGAGCGCGAATACGTTGATTGGCTCCGCGCTGATGGGATTGATGTAGATATCACGATCCTCGGGCAGAACGATTTTGATGTCCATAATCGTATCGTTCGCGTTTTTAACCGCGTCCCGAAGATTTTCAAAATAGAAGTCCTCAAGCGTTTTCTGGATATCGGGCGTAGGAACTTCAAGCACCAAAATATCCCGTTGGAGAGCCAGAGGTACGATCACGTCGATCCAGGCGTGAAACGACAGTCCCGTCATCTGAGGACGGATGTTCTCTCGTGCGGCCGCCCAAACCGATTGCAATTGATCCATTGTGATATACCCCCTATATTAACTTTCATCATAGCAAAAACTGTGTCTTTTTACAAGCCGTCATCGGCGCTTGTATCGATATGTCCGCCGGCTTCCATCGCTTAAAAAGCTTGGCTCGGGCGAAGATGAAAAAAAGGTGAAACCGGATTTTCGCAGGCAGGGAACAAAGAATTTTTCATGTAAACCCCAGTAATATACTATTAAAAATAGTGATATTCAAAAAATAAGCGGAACGGCATAAAAAATGGAGAAGAAACTACACTCAAAACAGATTATAGCCGTAAAAACAAGGTGTTTTCCCCACAAACATCCGGTTTTTTCGAAAATTAAGCGGAAATGGGTTAACAATCTGTGACAAACGGCCCGTTCGATTGCAAACGGGTCTGGGAGGGTTTACAATAATAGAAAAATATAGTAATCGGGGGAAATTTGCCCGTGGGAGAATCGCTGCGCAGTCAGTTATTCATAAACTCGGAGAAAGTAGGGGATTTTGTTGAAGTGCCCTTACCGGTATCCGAGGACGATGAGGAAGGCGAAATTGCGCGCATCCACTATTTGGAAGCAGGCGTTGGAGAGCCTCTTTTGCTGATTCATTCGCTTGGCCAGTCGCTCTACACCTGGCGCAATGTCTTTGCCGAACTCTCCGACAACTACCGCGTGATCGCCATTGATTTACCGGGACACGGCTATTCGTCCCGCCCGGATACGTTCTCCTATACGGCGGATGAGTTTGCTTATGTGATGAACGCGTTTCTGGATGCGCTCAACATCAAGTCCGCTCACGTCGTCGGTTTTTCCATCGGCGCAATGTACATGTTCCGCTTCCTTTCGCTGTATCCGGCTCGGGTTGCTAACTGTGTTGCCATTTCGCCGGGCGGCGTGACGGAGTATATGCCCGCGTTGATCCATAATATGCAAAAGCCGGTCGTAGCGACATTTGCAAGGAATCTATACACCGCCGGGAACGTGCGCAAACTGTTGGAGGAATGCGTCACGGATCCGGAGCTGATCGACGATTACGTCGTAAAGCAATACTACGAACCGATTTCGGACGGACTGGCCAGAGAGGCGCTGATGTATGCGCTCCGTAACTATGACCAGGAGCAGATTGCGGAAGGACTTTTGCCGGTGGAGCATGAGGTTCTCGTGCTCTGGGGGAAAAACGACCGCTGGCATCCGCCGTCGGGCAGCGTTTATTTTCAGAGCATTCTGCGCGCGGGGCGATACTATCTCGTCAGAAACGCGGGACATCTGCTGCAGGAAGAAGCGCCCGTGAAGCTGCTTGAAATTCTCTATAGTTATATTCCGCCCGCGGTGCCGAGCTACGACGTATACCGCTACACGCAAAACCTCGCGGACGAAACAGAATGATTGCGGAATTTGAGCTGGGCGACGTGGTGCTCATGAAAAAGCCGCACGCCTGCGGAGCCAACGAATGGACGGTGATCCGCGTTGGAGCCGATGTGAAGATCAAATGCAATCATTGCGGGCGGATTGTGATGCTCGATCGCGCGGATTTCGTGCGAATGGGTAAAAAAATTTTGTCAAGACGGGAACAACCGAGTGAAGCGTAGTACCTTTACGCAGAGCCAGATTCGATATCTGCGCGATCATGCCGAAGAACAATATGAAAACATGCGCGGCTCGCGTTCGTTTCGGAACGTAGAGTTTTTGATTTATATTGCCATTGTGGTTTTAACCGCGCTGACGATTCGCTCCTTCATCGCGGAGCCTATCCGCGTGGACGGGGATTCGATGGTGCCGACGCTGGTGCACAACGAAGATATGCTCGTTGAAAAAATGAGCTATTGGTTCAACGACCCGGATCGGGGGGATATCATCATCTGCTTTTATCCCGGCTATACGGAAAGCTGCGTCAAGCGGGTGATCGGCCTGCCCGGAGAAACCGTCCGGGTTCAGGACGGCGCAATCTACATCGACGACAAAAAGCTCGATGAAAGCGCGTATTGGACAGGCGAAATCGTTGGGGATATGGAGAGCGTCACCGTTGGCGCGCGGGAGGTGTTCGTTGTCGGCGACAACCGGAACGGAAGCAAGGACAGCCGGAATCCTTCCGTCGGCTGCATCCCGTATGCAAAGATTGTCGGGCATGTGGTTGCCGTCGTATATCCGTTCGACGAATTTGAAACGTTTTCCAAGGTGACGTATCATTGAGCGAAACAAAAAAACGCCGCCGCACCGAAGGCCGTGCACACGCATACAGAAACGCAAAGCGCATAGGATGGCTGTTTTCCCTGCTGGTCACGATTGCCGTTCTGTGCCTTGTTTTTTTCGTGTGGCTGTTTCCAACGCGGATATCGGACGAGAGCATGGCGCCCGCGCTCAACAGCGGCGAAGTCGTGCTTTGCGACCGATTCGGCAAGTTTCTGCGGATACCGGAGCGGGGGGATATCATCCTCTTTCAAACAAACGACGGACTATTCATCAAGCGCATCGTCGGACTGCCCGGGGAGCGCGTGGAGCTTGTCGGCGGGCATGTGTTCATCAACAGCATCCCGCTCGATGAAAGCAGTTATATCGTCGATTACGTCGGCGATATGGCGCCCGTAGACGTTCCTGCAGGCAGCGTATTTGTTCTTGGCGACAACCGCGCGGAAATGTACGACAGCCGTCTTGCTAGCGTCGGATGCATACCCTACGACCGCATCGAGGGGATGCTTCGTCTTCGGGTATCGCCGGTTGATCAGATCGCTTATTTCTCTTAAATTTGAGATGATTTTATAAAAAAGCTGCTGCACAGGCTTCTCCGAAAGGAGAAGTTTTTGTTTTCAAAAGACAGCCCCGTCCCATATAATGAAAAAAACATGGAACGGGATGAAAAGAGGCGAACTGTATGCAAATTCGAACGGCACGGCAAGAGGATCTGCTGGAATTGCTTGAAATCTATAATTACGAGGTCGAAAACGGCGTCGCGACGCTGGATCTGACCCCGCGGACGGTTGAAGAATGGCAAAGCTGGTTTGAGCGCCACAATGTGGAAAACCATCCGCTGATCGTCGCAAAGATCGACGGATCGGTTGCCGGGTACGCCTCTCTTTCGTCCTATCGCGAGAAAGAAGCGTTTCGTTCGACCGTGGAGCTTTCCATTTATGTTGCGCCGGCGTTTCGCCGCCGCGGCGTCGCGGGAGCGCTCATGGCGGATATCATCGAGCAGGCGAAAGCCGACGAACGAACGCACACCGTCGTCTCCGTCATCACCGCGGGAAACGAGGCCAGCCGCAAGCTGCACGAAAAATTCGGGTTTGAGTTCTGCGGAACCATCCGGGAAGTTGGCGTGAAGTTCGGGGAATATCGGGATATTGAGAATTATAGCTTGCTGGTTTAGATATCATGGACAGCATTTCCAGCGAAACAACTAAAATTCAATACCCTTTCTTGCTTTCACGCCCTTTTCATAGGGATGCTTGACGCGCTGCATCTCGGTGACGTAGTCCGCCCGCGCGAGAAGCTCCGCGTCCGGATCGCGGCCGGTGATGACCAGCTCGGCGTCCCCGTGATCGTCCAGCAGCGAGAGCACCGCCTCGCGGTCGACCAGCCCCAGCGAGAGTGCGGCGTTCAGCTCGTCCAGCACCAAAAGAGAACATTCGTTCGATCTGGCGAGACGCGTCGCCTCCGCCAGCGTATGCGCGTGCATAACACGGACGGTTTCTTTCGTTTCATCGCTCATATTCGGGAAAAACCCGTGCGGCAGCTCGTTTCGGTAGACGGGCACGCCGAGCTTTTCCAGCGAGACTAGCTCGCCCGTCGGCGTGCTCTTGAGAAACTGCGCGAGCACCGCGCGGCCGCCCGCGCCGACGTGCCGCAGGATCAGCCCCAGCGCCGCCGTGGTTTTGCCTTTGCCGTCTCCGCAATAAATATGAATCATGGTTTGTCGCCTCCGAATGGGTATCTTTGTTATCCACATTTTACGATAAATCTGTGGATAAAGGCAAATCGTCATATGATTGCAATCCGCATAGATAAGCAACGCGCGGCATGGAAAAATTCTTCAAAATTCGTTTACCTGTGCGCCTCGCAAGTTTCACGTTCGATTCACAACTTTAAGGCGTATAGCGTGATAACATGAGGAAACGAATCGTAATGATCAGTTAGATTGAACCTGATTCTATGTATGGAGATTGTCTCGGGATTTTACTTACATGCCGCACGTAAGCATCGGCGGTTTTATGACGGTTACGGGCAGCTTGCATTGACGTGTCGGAGGTTCCTGACTGGAACCCGGCACAGCGGGTGAACTCTTCCGAGATGGAGCAGAAAGGGGAGATATCCATGAAAAGAAGGCTGATTGCCGCCTTGACGGTTTGTATGCTTGTGTCGCTGTTTCTCTCGGCCGGTAAACCCAAACTGATTGGGGAAACCGAGGCAAAAAAGACTGGCCTGACGTTCATCAATCAGGTGTTTGATGTGAATGAAACGGAAGCAATTGTTACCTATGGGACACATGCCGCAGTCAGCTATGTCGATGGAGAATATGTGGAGAAAGGTGACGAACTGCCCGTTTTCTTTTATAGCGTGAGCGTATCTGAGAATCAATATGGTGATCCGCTTTATCAAGCAATGGTGAACGCGGAAACGGGTGTCGCTTACTCTGCCCGCAGGAGCTATTCCCTTGTGCCGGAGATGACCGCCGAGCAGCGAGCCTTATTGCATGAGGCAAACGGTAAAGGCGATGTGACCGTATTCGATTATGCAAGCATGGATATTGACTGCAAGGATTTTGCTCGCGAGTGGATTGCTCAGAAATTCGATTTGGAAGCTCAAATTCTGGGCTTTGTCGATTGCGGAACGCTGGTTGATGACAATGGAGCATACGACAGCTTCTATGTTGTGATTCGGGACGGGACGATCTATTATTTGGATATGGCTTGGCCGCAGATGACAGTATTGGAATTTGGCATTCTGAACCAAATCAGACCGTATGGAAGTGAACCGTGATGAAAACAAAGAGAATCATACAGTCGTTTGTTCGAACTGTTCTTTGATTTCGAGTTGTGTACTGTGTGTGATCGGCAAAGGGAAGATAAAAGAAGTCCTGTTGTTATAAAACAGAGAATGGACTGTTCAATGACGCCGCGACAAAATATGCAGCACATGTAGTCGCGGGCACGGATGAAGTGATATACTGACAGAACGATGCGGCAATTCTCCGTGCAGGCGCCGGATATCGACTCGAAAAAGCCAAAACCCGCATTTTTAACGACTATCGATATTATATGGGAAGATATGGACAAAGACGATGCCCAAAATGACAGAAAAAACACCGGATTCCATCGCACTGTTTGATGAAACCGGAAACAGAAGCCGCAGGCCTTCTACCGGTCCAAACAAAAGTTATAACGATCGAAGCGCGTATCAAACCCGTAAACCGCAGCCCAAGCGCAGCAAAAAAGCTGCGGCAATTATTGTTGACGTCGTCATTGCGGCTTTGATCATGGTTGTATTCTATATTACAAACTATGTCGTTCACACGCAGTCAAGCGGGAGCCAACTGCCGAATCAATCCGCCGCTTCCGTAGCGGAAACGGCCGATCCCGCGCAGCCAGACGCAACGGACGCCGCAGGCCAGACGGATTCCGGCGAAACCACGCCGCCGCCGGAGGAAGCCACGCAACCCGCCGATACGGTCGACGCGACCTCGCTGCGGGTGAAGTTTGCGGATAAATTTACCAGCGGAGCGGTGGAACAAACGGAAACTTCTTACAGGAACGCCAACATCAATGTGAGCATCGAAAAGGTGCAGCAGAACGACGTGACCTATTATCTCGCGGATATCTATGTTGCGGATATTCAATACTTCAGAACGGCATTTGCGGTGCAGCCGGACGTCATGGGCAAACGCGAAATGACCAACATCGTCGCCAAGGAAAACAACGCAATCATTGCCATCAACGGCGATCATTGCGTAGACAACAGTGGACCCGTCGTTCGAAACGGACAGCTGTATCGCGACGAAACGTTTGCGGACGCGCTCGTGATGAACTATGACGGCAGTATGCAGACGTTTTCCGCCGATCAGCTGGACATGGACGCGATTAAAGCCAACGGCGCGTGGCAGGTTTGGACCTTTGGCCCGATGCTGCTCCAGGACGGGCAACCGATGACGAAGTTTAACAGCACGCTGCTGAAAGCCAACCCCAGAACAGCGGTTGGTTATTACGAACCCGGGCACTACTGCTTTCTGGTTGTAGACGGCCGGCAGACGGGCTATTCGGTCGGAATGTCGCTTCAGGAGCTGTCGCAGTTCTTTTATGACAAAGGATGTAAGGTTGCGTTTAATCTGGACGGCGGGCAGTCCTCCGAAATGGTTTTTATGGGAAATGTGGTCAATCAGCCGTATGACGGCGGGCGAAGCACCAACGACATTCTCTATATAGCGGGCTGATCAAGGAGACGCAAATGTTGAAAAAATTGCTGCCGCATATTTGTTTCATTCTTTCACTGGTGACGCTGACGTTTTTGATACTGGATCAGTTTAACCCGACGTTCTTCGGGAAACCGTTTTTTCATGTGGAACTGCTGATCTTTTGTATCTCCGTTCTGATACTGTCGCTGACCATCATTTTGCGCAAGAAAAAGAAAAGACCAAATCAATAAGTATAGAAAAACTCGTTTCCATATAGACGGGGCTGACCATATGGCCAGCCCCGTTTTGCTGCTGTTTTGTGTGAAATCCGAAAGGATCAGTCGTTCAGACCCAGCTGACGCTCGGTGCCGCGCTTTTCCAGCTGTTTGAGCATCGCCGCGGGGTCTTTGACCTTCGCGAGGAAGATCATGGCCGCGATGACGTAGGGCTTGAAGGAAGCCTGCTTGTAGAGCGGATCGCGATAGCGGTCAAACACCGTTGCGGCAACTTCGCCCGCTTCGCAGCTGACGCCCGTGATGTCGGCGGGCAGGCAGTGCAGATAGAGTGCCTTGCCGTCCTTGGTGGTGGACATGAGCTCTTCGGTGCATTCCCAGTCCTTGTGCTCGGCGTTCTGCTTGAGCAGCTTCTTTTCGAGCGCCTTGATGCCGTCGGTGTCGCCGTTGCCGTAGAGCTCCGTGCGCTCTTCCATGGCCTTAAACGGCGCCCAGCTCTTGGGGTAGACGATGTCCGCGTCCTTAAACGCTTCCGCCATATTGTTGGTGACGGTGAATTTGCCGCCGCTCTCGGCGCTCTGACGCTTGGCAACCTCGACCACGTCGTCCATGACCTCGTATCCCTCGGGATGCGCCAGCACGACTTCCATGCCAAAGCGCGTGAACAGGCCGATGACGCCCTGCGGGACGGACAGCGGCTTGCCGTAGCTGGGGCTGTAGGCCCAGGTCATGGCGATTTTCTTGCCTTTGAGGTTTTCCACGCCGCCGAATTCGCGGATGCAGTGCGCCATGTCGGCCATGCACTGCGTCGGATGGTCGATGTCGCACTGGAGGTTGACCAGCGTCGGCTTCTGTTCGAGCACGCCGTCGATGTTTCCCTGCTTGACCGCGCCAACAACTTCGTGCATGTAGGCGTTGCCTTTGCCGATGTACATGTCGTCGCGAATGCCGATGACGTCCGCCATAAAGCTGATCATGTTGGCTGTTTCGCGGACGGTTTCGCCGTGCGCGATCTGGCTCTTGCCTTCGTCGAGATCCTGCACTTCAAGGCCGAGCAGGTTGCAGGCGGACGCAAACGAAAAGCGCGTGCGAGTGCTGTTGTCCCGGAACAGCGAAATGCCGAGGCCGGAATCGAAAATCTTGGTGGAAATGTTACGCTCGCGGAGGTTGCGCAGCGCGTTGGCAACGGTGAACACCGCGTCGAGCTCGTCGCGCGATTTTTCCCAGGTGAGGAAGAAGTCGCCTTCATACATGTCGTCGAACTGGAGCTCTTCCAACGTCTTGGTGAACTTTTTGATGTCTTCCATTTTACCCATAAACTGTACTCCTATAATTTGTTTGCTTTTTTGTGCTGAAAAGTGGCGTATCATGAGAAAAATGCGGTGCAAACGGGAATACTCCCGCGTTGCACCGTATTCTTCTGATTGTTCAGCAGGCGGACTTGTCCGACTTTGTATCCGTGCCGCCGGCGCGGAACTGGCAGGCGTCGTCGTCTCCCTGTCCCTTATACATCGAGGGCGTGAGCGCATACACCGCCGCGCAGGTAACGAGGTCCTGTTTCCAGGTGATTTCGTTCGGCGCGTGCGCCTGGCTCTCCGCGCCCGGGCCGAAGCCGACGCAGGGGATGCCGTAGCGGCCCTGAATGGAGACGCCGTTGGTGGAGAACGTCCATTTGTCGATCAACGGACGGTTGCGCAGATGCATGGAACCTTCGTTTCCGATGCGCGTGTCGCCGTAGAGCGCCTTGTGCGCATCCGCGACGGCCTGCACATGGCCGGCGGTTTCCTTGTTGATCCATGTGGGGAAGTAGCACTCCGTCTCATAGACAAGGCCGGTCCACGCGGGACGGTCGTAGAGATACATGCTCACCTTCGCGCCGTGCTTCTGGCAGGCGGGAAGTGCTTCGATTTCCTTGATGCAGCTGTCCCAGGTTTCGCCCGCGGTCATGCGGCGGTCGATCGAGATCGAGCAGCTGTCCGCAACCGCGCAGCGCGAGGGGCTGGTGAAGAAAATCTGCGAAACGGTGCAGGTGCCGCGGCCTAAGAAGCGCGCGTCCTCATAGTGTTCGGGATTGAACTTGGGGTCGAGCATCTTGCAAAGACCCTTGATTTCATCGGACGTTTCACAGCCGTTGGCGTTGAGGGCTTCGACGTCCTTGAGGATGTCCGCCATCTTGTAGATCGCGTTGTCGCCGCGCTCCGGCGCGCTGCCATGGCAGGAAATGCCTTTGACGTCGACGCGGATCTCCATGCGGCCGCGGTGGCCGCGGTAGATGCCGCCGTCCGTCGGCTCGGTGGAGACGACGAACTCCGGCTTGATGCCGTCTTCGTTGTGGATATACTGCCAGCAGAGCCCGTCGCAGTCTTCTTCCTGAACGGTTGCCGTCACGAGGATTTTGTAGCCTTCCGGAATCAGGCCGAGATCCTTCATGATCTTCGCGCCATAAACGGCGGAGACTACGCCGCCTTCCTGATCGGAACCGCCGCGTCCGTAGATTACGTCGTCGGTTTCATACCCTTCATAGGGATCCTTTTCCCAGTTGTTGATGTTGCCGATGCCGACGGTGTCGATGTGTCCGTCGAAAGCGATGATTTTTTCGCCTGTGCCCATCCAGCCGAGCGCATTTCCTTCGGGATCGATTTCCGCTTTGTCAAAACCAAGCGCTTCCATTTCTTTGATGGTGCGCTTAATGACGCCTTCTTCTTCGCAGCTTTCGCTCGGAATGGCGATGAGATCGCGAAGGAATTTCGTCATCTGCTGTTCGTAGGCCTGCGCCGCCTGCTTGACCTTGCTGGTATCCATGGTGGTTTGCTTCCTTTCTTCTGCTGTGGCCGCGCCCGCAGCATGCAGGCCGGGGTCAGTCTTTTTTTGCGTCGATGTAGGAATAAAGCGTATATTTGCTGATGCCGAAATATTTCGACACCTTGTCGCCGCTCTTGGTAACCAGGAACGCGCCTGCCTGATAGAGAAACTGGATCGCGGCGATCTTGTCTTCCTTGGTCATCATCGCGACCGGCTTGCCAACGATTGCCACGCTCTGCTC
This sequence comes from uncultured Christensenella sp., assembly GCA_964383635.1. Lineage (GTDB taxonomy): Bacteria > Bacillota > Clostridia > Christensenellales > CAG-138 > UBA7703. The sequence goes on from CAYLIG010000004.1 coordinate 111,239, forward strand.
GATCAGGTCGTCCAGCAGATCGTTGACGTTCTGCGGGATGCGCTCCGGCATGCTTGGCTCGCTGTTGTGGTGAAGAACGGAGGAAATCGCCCGCTCCGCCATCAGAAGCTCGGTGATGTCGTAGTTGATGGACAATACGCCCTCAATCACGCCGCTGTCGTTTCGCAGATATACCGTGCTGGATTTGAGCACTCTGCCGTCGCGCGTTTTGGTCAGATAGCCGAGTTCATCGACAAGCGAAGGATCATTTTTTCGCTGAAGCGCTTCGAGCACCACCCGGGAAGCGCTCCCGCCCGCCTCGCGGTGGGAAACATGCCCGTTTTCGATCACCGCAATCGTATGTTCGGTGTCGTCGCCGGAGATGTTGTGCACGACGACCTCACTGCTTTCGCCAAACTCCGCGGTGATGGCCTTTGCAAGCCGCTGCAAGAATTCCAGATCCATGTCGCGAACCTTCTTCCTTAACATAATATACAGAATATAACAAAAAAACAAGCAGAAAAACAAATATATTTTATGTTGCCAGAAATATTTTTTGCCTCGTGCTCTAAATATTAATTTTATTCTATCATAAATAGAATGCTGATGCCAAAAAAATTTATGGAAGACGCATAACCGCGCGAAAAACAGGGGACGCCGAAGCGCCGTCAAAAGAAAACAGTTCGTGCAAAAATCAGGCGATAAATCAAAAAGATGTCACAACAATTGCGTAACAAACTCACGTTCCTTTCTTGTCCTTAAGGGAGAAATAAGATACAATGATGTTACCTGAAATCAGGCAGAAACGTAAAGGTGGTGAACCGCATGGAAGAACAGAAAGATTTAGTGGTATTTTCCGACGACGAGGGCAATGAGTTTGAACTTGAGATCGTAGACTATTTTGATTACGAAGGTCAGGAATACGCGGTATTGATCGATCCCGAATCGGGCTGCGAGTGTGAGTGCGACGACGATTCGTGCGAGTGCGAAGACGAACACGGCGCGGAAGTCTATATCATGAAGATCGTTGTCAACGGTGAGTACGAAGAGTTTCTCCCCGCGGACGAGGACAAGATGGAAGAACTCTCCAAAATTGTGGAAGCGCGCTTCGAATCGATGGACGACGGCGAGGACGGCTGCGGCTGTGGCTGTGGTTGCGGCTGCGACGACTGATCCGGCGAAGAACAAACGAACTCATCCGGAAAAATGACCCCTAAACCCGCGGCATCATACAGGCTGCGGGTTTTTCAATATCCCCATTTTCCACAATTCATCCACAGGCGGTTATCCACAACGGTGGATAAATCGGTGGATAACCGGACGGAAATTGCCGCTTTCTGTGTGCAGCAATCGGACCGTTCAGTTGAAACAACGAAATTGTGAAAAATAAGTAATTTTGCCAAAAAAGCAAGCAGAATTTTTTATAATCTGGTATAATCGCATGGATAGTGCGAACAAGTGTTTGCGAAAAAAGGGACATCGCGCCCGGAATTGGCCGGGCGGCATTGGGAAAGGGATTCCTCATGAAGGATATCATCATAAAAGGGGCAAGGGAGCATAACCTAAAAAACATTGATCTTGTGATCCCGCGCGATAAACTTGTTGTTTTTACCGGGCTTTCCGGCAGCGGGAAATCCAGTCTTGCGTTCGATACCATCTATGCCGAAGGACAGCGGCGCTATGTCGAGAGCCTCTCTTCCTACGCGCGCCAGTTTTTGGGGCAGATGGAGAAGCCGGATATCGACAGCATCGACGGGTTGTCCCCGGCGATCTCCATCGACCAAAAGAGCACGAGCCACAACCCGCGCAGCACCGTAGGCACCGTTACGGAAATCCACGACTACCTGCGCCTGCTTTACGCGCGCTGCGGCGTGCCGCACTGCCCGGACTGCGGACAGCCGATTGAAAAACAGACCATCGATCAGGTGGTGGACCGCGTGCTTACCCTGCCGGAGGATACAAAGGCGCAGATCATCGCGCCCTGCGTTCGCGGCAGAAAAGGCGAGCATCAGAAACTCTTTGACGAACTCAAGCGCGAAGGCTACGTGCGCGTTCGTGTGGACGGGACGATTTACGACATCGCCGACGCGCCCGCGCTGGACAAAAAATATAAGCATACCATCGAGGCGGTTGTCGATCGTCTTGTCATCAAGCAGGGCATTGAGGGGCGGCTGACGGACTCGCTGGAAACGGCGTTCCGACTCGGCAGCGGGCTTGCCATCGTCGCGGTTGTGGACGGCGAGGAGATGCTGTTTTCACAGAACTATGCCTGTCCGGACTGCGGAATCAGCATAGAAGAGCTGACACCGCGCATGTTTTCGTTCAATAATCCATTCGGCGCGTGCCCGACCTGCTCGGGCCTCGGCACGCTGCTCAAGATCGATCCCGATCTTGTGATTCCCGACAGGAAACTTTCGCTTGCGCAGGGCTGCGTCAACGTGATGGGCTGGAACAGCGGCTCGAAGGGCACCATTGCGAGCATGTATTTTGACGCGCTGACCAAGCACTACGGCGTATCGATGAAAACGCCGTTTGAAGAGCTGCCGGAAGAGGTGCAAAATGCCATCCTCTACGGCACGGGCAAGGAAAAACTTCACATCGCCTATAAAAAGGAATTCGGCAGCGGCAGCTTTGACGCGCCGTTTGAAGGCATTGCCGTCAATATGGAGCGGCGATACCGCGAGAGCACCTCGGACTACAGCAAGCAGGAGATCGAGCGGTTCATGACGCAGACGCCCTGCCCGGACTGCGGCGGAAAGCGCCTCAAACGCGAGAGCCTCGCCGTCACGGTCGGGGACATGAACATTGCGGATCTGTCCGATTTACCGGTGCGAAGCGCGCGCGATTTTTTGCGCAACCTCAAGCTCGGCAAAACGCAGGCGATGATCGCCGAGCAGATCCTCAAAGAGATCGACGCACGGCTTGGGTTCCTCGTCAACGTCGGACTGGACTATTTGACGCTTTCGCGTTCTGCGGTGTCGCTGTCCGGCGGCGAGGCGCAGCGCATCCGGCTTGCCACGCAGATCGGAAGCGGGTTGATGGGCGTGCTGTACATCCTCGACGAACCGAGCATCGGCCTGCACCAGCGGGACAACGCGAGGCTCCTCAAGACCCTGCAGCGCATGCGCGATCTCGGAAACACACTCATTGTGGTGGAACACGACGAAGAAACGATCAGAACGGCGGACTATGTGGTGGACATCGGCCCGGGAGCGGGTGAACACGGCGGGGAAGTGGTCGCGCTTGGCACACCGGAGGAGATCGCCGCAAACGAAAAATCCATCACCGGCGCATACTTAAGCGGGCGCATGAGCATTCCCGTGCCCGGAGAACGCCGCCAGGGCAGCGGCAAGTCGCTGATTGTGCACGGCGCACGTGCACATAATCTGAAAAATATCGACGTGGAGATCCCGCTTGGCAAATTCGTCTGCGTGACCGGCGTCTCCGGCAGCGGCAAATCGAGCCTTGTCAACGAGATCATCAAAAAATCGCTGCTGCGCGACCTCAACCGCGCGCATACCCGCCCCGGCGATCACGACCGCATCGAGGGCGTGGACGCGCTGGACAAAATCATCGACATCGACCAGAGCCCCATCGGGCGCACGCCGCGCAGTAACCCCGCGACCTACTGCGGACTGTTCGACCTGATTCGCGCGGTGTTTGCCAACACGCCGGATTCGCGCATGCGCGGCTACAGCAACGGCCGTTTCAGCTTCAACGTCAAGGGCGGACGCTGCGAGGCCTGCAACGGAGACGGCATCATTAAAATCGAGATGCATTTTTTGCCGGATATCTACGTGCCCTGCGAGGTCTGCGGCGGCAAGCGCTATAACCGCGAAACGCTCGAGGTGCATTATAAAGGCAAGACCATTTACGACGTGCTGGAAATGACGGTGGAGGAAGCGCTTCGCTTTTTCAAACCGCTGCCGAAGATCGCGCGCAAGCTGCAAACGCTGTTCGACGTCGGGCTTGGGTATGTGAAGATTGGACAGCCGAGCACGCAGCTCTCCGGCGGCGAGGCGCAGCGCGTCAAGCTCGCGACGGAGCTTAGCCGCAGGGATACGGGGCGCACGCTCTACATCCTCGACGAGCCGACGACCGGGCTGCACGTGGACGACGTCAAGCGGCTGCTGGAGATTTTACAGCGGCTTTGCGAAACCGGCAGCAGCGTGCTGGTCATCGAGCACAATCTGGACGTGATCAAGTGCGCGGATTATGTGATTGACCTTGGACCCGAAGGGGGTAACGCGGGCGGCACGGTCGTAGCGACCGGTACGCCGGAGCAGGTGGCCGCCGTCGAGGGCAGCTATACGGGGCAATTCTTAAAGCATGTTTTGTAACAATGCTGTGACGAAACGGGGATGCGTGTAGGCGCGTCCCCGCTTTTTGTCATATAATGCATATGCCCGCGATCCGATTGCGGCCGGCCTTTGAAACCAAAGCATCTTGCCGTGTCTGTCGCTTTCGCCCGCGTGCGGATGGACAAGCAGCCGGAAAGGAACAAACAAGCATGTATACCAGATGGAGACTCTATATCCTCGCGGTATTTCTAATCGTCGTCGGCGTGCTGCTCTTCGGCTGCCGCATCTGGCGCAAGCGGGGGCACTCGTTCAGCGCGCTGCGGGAGGTGTTCCTCATTCTTGGCGTGGTGCTGATCGTAGAGACGCTGATCGTATCCACGCTTTCCAACTATAATCTCGGCGTGATCCTGCCCGCGTTTTTCGGGGTACCGCTGGTGTTTCTCGCGCTGGTGCTGCCGAAGATGGACAAGGGCTTCCTTCGCTTTCTGAAGTGGCTTATTGCGGCGTGCTATGCTGTCGCCATCGGCATTTTCCTCGTCTGCGGGTTTCTGATGATCCGCGCATCCAGTGCGGGCGAACATGTCGAAGCGGACGCGGTGGTCGTACTCGGCGCGGCGGTGCACGGGGACAAGGTTACCTGGGTGCTGGAAAACCGGCTGAACACGGCGATTGCGTATCTGGAAGCGCACCCGAACGCAATCTGCGTCGTCTCCGGCGGACAGGGCGCGGGCGAAACGGTTACCGAAGCGTCCGCAATGAAGAAATATATGATGGAGCACGGAATTGCCGCCGGGCGAATCTATGCGGAAGAGCAGGCAAAGAATACGAAAGAAAACTTTGAGTTTTCTAAAGAGATCATCGATCAAACCGTCGGTCAGGACGCGCGCATCGCGTTTGTGACCACGAATTTTCACGTATACCGCGCGGGACAGGTGGCAAAGGCGCAAGGTGTGGACGCCGTCGGCATCCCGGCGGAGGACGTCTGGTATCTGCGGCTGAACAATTTTCTGCGCGAGTGCGTCGGCATCTGCGTCTACGCGCTGCGGGGCGACATCTAAACAGAAAGAACGGGCATAGCGCGAAAGACACAGGACGCACAGCCTTGCCAATCTGCGGGATTGTGTGTATGATGGTGCGGGAAAAACATTGACGAGTAAGAGGCTGTTATGACGATTTGGATTGCGATGCTGCTCGGGCTGGTGCAGGGCCTTTGCGAATTTCTGCCGGTGAGCAGCAGCGGGCATCTGCTGCTCATGCAGCGTATGTTCGGCATCACCGAAGGGGCGATGTTTTTCACCGTCATGCTGCATCTGGCAACGTTGATTGCGGTGTTCATCGTGTACTGGAAGACCATCCTCAAGCTCGTTGCCCACCCGTTTCAGAAAGCCGTACTGATGCTGATCGTCGCGACTGTGCCCGCGGTCGTCGTCGCGCTGCTTTCCAAGAAAGTTGCGTTTCTGGAGACGTTTTTTGCTGCCGCGGACGCGGGACAGTATCTTGGCTACGGGTTCCTCATCACGTCTGTTTTGCTGCTTTTAAGCGATTTAATCCGGCATACGCGCATGGATGAGGACGGCAACCGCATTCCGAAAAAAGGGAAAAAGATGAAAAACATGCGCCTGAAAGACGCGCTGGTCATCGGCTGCATGCAGGGCGTTGGCGTGCTGCCCGGGGTGTCCCGCTCCGGAAGCACGATCTCCGGCGCGCTTTTTATGGGGCTTAACCGTAAAACGGCGGCGGATTTTTCGTTTCTGATGTCGATTCCGGCGATTCTTGGCGGCGCGGTGTTCGAAATTCCGGATGCAATCGAAACCGGCATGAGCGGCATGCACTGGACGACGCTTGTCGCGGGCATGCTCGTTGCGGGCATGACGGGCTATTTTGCCATCAAGTTTATGATTTCGGCGATCAAGAAAAAGAAGCTCTGGGGGTTTGCGGTGTATACCGCCGTGCTCGGCGCGCTCGTGCTGGTCGACCAGTTCGCAACGCATTATTTCTTTTAAGATCGGCAGAACTGAAAAACCGGCGGAAATTTCCGCCGGTTTTTGCGTCTATAAGATTATCACACATCGCACCGCCTGCAATGGATCGCCGATGGTCACCGTCTGCCGCGCGCCGTCGCGCAGCATGCCCTGCGATTCGTAGAAGGCGATTGCCCGGCGGTTTTCTTCCAATACCCAGCAGCAGAGTTGTTTAAATCCCTGCTCGATCGCTTCTTTCTTCAAATGATCGAGCAACTGCGTGCCGTATCCGCGCCGCCAGACGGACGGAAGAAAATAGAAGAAGCTAAACTCCGCCGCATTCTGCAAGTCGTCGTCCCGCGTTCGATGCAGACACGTTGCGCCGACAGGGGCTCCGTCCGCCTCAAACAGGTAATACCGCATATCCGGAACGCGCTCCAGTCCCTCGGCCAACCGCTTTGCGCGGGGCAAATCATCCAGTGAATCCAGATACGACTGCTCAACGATGCCGGAATAGGCGGCCCGCCATGCAGCGTTGACGATGCGCGCAATGACAGGCGCGTCTTCTGCGCCAGCCGGACGAATTATGGTATGGATGGGATTTTGCACGCAGGTGTCCTCCTTTTCTACGCAGGGGCGTATCGCTTAACCGCGCTTCTTGTTCTCGACTGCATCCAGATGAGCGATCTCTTTTCCGCAGTAACGCGCAATCAACTCCGGCAGTCCTTTTCGGTACTGCACGCCGAACGCACGCTCGGAAAATCCTTTTCTGCCAAGAATGGGGGAAAGGGATTCATCGGCAAAAAAGCAGACGTATCCGCTCTTTGAAAGCTGACCCATTGCGTCGGGCATCAATGCGATCTGCCGAATCTCATTCCAGTCCAGATGATACGCGGTATTCCTCATCTGATAGCTGACGCCCCGCTCGTCGAATAAACACCTGTGCGAGCCAAAGCCGTAACATTCGAACAGGAATGGAATCAAAATTGCGACGGACAAAAAGAACAGCATGACCATTCTGTAGGAGGGCAGATCCTGCAAAAAAGCATAGGGCCCGATTTCAAATAATATCAACATAAAAAACGGAACAGCGAGCAGCTCTATGCCGAAATAGATCGTTAAAATGTTCACGGGCGAAACAACGCGCAGCTTCATATCGGTTCTTTCCCTTTATAAATGTTGAAACAAATGTATCAATTGAAGCGGGAATGCCGTCACGGCTTCATATGTTGATGTTGAAACGAATGTATCAATTGAAACGGGACTGCCGCCGCGGCTTCATATGAACTCATAGCTTCTATTGTTATTAAAAGCAAAGGCTTTTAAAAAGAGTGCCTTTCGCAAACGGAGAGGCACCCTTATTCAAGTTTTGCGATCGGGAAATATACCGTCGTCGCCGTTATTGCGCAACCGGCGGAACGGCGGGCTTATGCTTGGGTTCCACCTCGATCTCGCCCGCCTTGATGAGCGAGAACTTGGTGACGATCGGCCCAACCAGCTCATAGATCAGCGTTGCGCAGAGGATGACCGCCTGAATGGACGAGCCGTACTCCGGCAGCTCTGTTACGACCAGCTGCGCGATGCCGATTGCGACACCGGCCTGAGGAATCAACGAAAAACCGAGATACTTTCGTATCTTATGCGGGGCTTTGGATATGGTGCAGCCAAGAAACGCGCCGAAATACTTGCCAACCACACGCGATAGAATATACGCGACGCCGACAACGCCGAGCGTCGGCAGAACGGATACGTTGAGATCCGCGCCGGAGATGACAAAAAACAGCATAAACAGCGGCGGCGTCCAGGTGTCCGCCTGCTCGAGCGTTTGAATCGCGTCGTCGCGCAGGTTAACATAGGTTGCGCCGATGGCCATGCAAAGAAGCAGATGGGAAAGCCCGAACTGCTGCGCCAGCCCGACGCCGAGCAGTACCGCCGCAATGCTGATGGAAAGGCGGTTTGCCTTGCTGTGGAAGAACCGGTTGGAGATGGCGACGATTACGCCGATTACCGCGCCGGCGCCCAGGGAGAAAATGATCTCCAGCAGCGGATTGACAAGGGTGTTCATCACGTTGAACGCGTCGCCGTTTTGAATCATCTTCGCCACGGAGACGGACAACGCGTATGCCATGAGCCCGATCGCGTCGTCCATGGCGACGACGGGCAGAAGCGTGCTGGTCAGTTCGCCTTTTGCGTGATACTGGCGAACGACGAGCAGCGTCGCCGCCGGCGCCGTTGCCGCGCCGATTGCGCCGAAGCAGAGCGCCATTGGAACCGGGAACCCGAGAGCAATGATGACGACGTCTATGAGGATGACCGCGCCGAGTGCTTCGCAGGCGGTGATGATGAGGATTTTGCCGCCGAGCGCTTTGATATGCGCAAGTTTGAATTCGCTGCCGATGGAAAACGCGATGAATCCAAGCGCGGCGACGGAGATGATGTCCAGCGTCGCCAGCGCGTCGGCGGAGATCAGCTTAAAGCAGTACGGCCCGATCAGAAGCCCCGCGATCAGATATCCCGTGACGTTGGGCAATTTGATCAGTTTAACGACGCGGGTGAGCAAAAGCCCCGCGATCATTGCGATTGCGATTGTAAATAACGTATGCATGTTACTTGTGCGAAACTCCTTCCCAATTCATCACCGGCACGGTGAAGAGTATGCCGGTATTGGGGCTCTTGAGGTCGCCCGCAACGCTGTGGATGATGTCCTTTACAATCGGAACATCCTCGTCTTTGAGCACAATTAAAATCATCTTGTTCTGCTGACGGCAAGGGTTGATAAACTGTCGAAGCGAGCCGAAAATCGGCGGCGCGTCCTCGCTGTTGCATGCGCTCAGCGTGGTGAGCATCCCCTGACAGTCGACGACGGAGGCGCCCTGAAGTCCGGCCTCCATCATCTTGGTGAAAATTGGAGTTACGCTTTCTTCATGGTTTGTGATATGAACAAATAGCTGCATGGTCCCATCTCCTCTTTCCCGTCACGCCGCCGGTGTGAAGCGTGTTTGCATCGGTCGAGTCGTGATTCCGGGTCGCTTGTTTTTTATATGAACGGATGATAGAAAATTACGCCGAAAAACGGCGATTGTCAATATCAAAACAGCTGAATCGAGTACAAATACAACAGAACATCGTTTCAACGAAAGACCTTTGGTTACTTGCTCTCTCCTCTTTTTAAATGCCCGTGTCCGTGGCAATAGATCTGCCGGTTATCAAGCGCCCATTGCCGCTCCGAAAACGCGCCGACGGAAACGCCGGAAAGTGCGTCGAACATTTCATACATCTTGCTGTCGAGCAAGTCGATCTCGGCGAGCACTTCCGCTTCCGGAAACATCGGCAGCTTGGGACTGCCGAACTCCGCCTGGCCATGATGCGCCAGCAGCATATGCTCCACAAGCATGGCGGTTTCCAACGGCACGCCAAGCAGCTCGCAAGCGGCGGCAACATCCGAAATGCCGATGGAAATATGGCCGACGAGCATGCCCTGCGCGGTGTAACCGCTCGCTATTCCAAGCTCTCCGGTGTCCAGTTCCTTGAGCTTGCCGATGTCGTGCAGGATTGCGCCGGTGTAGATGAGATCCCCGTCCAGCGCGGGATAGATCGAAATGACGGATTTGGCCAGCTTGGTCAGCGTCCAGGTGTGGTGCAAAAGCCCCCCGCGCGTGGCGTGATGCAGTTTCACCGCCGCGGGGAAGAAGAGCAGCTTGTCCTTGTTTTCTCGCATGATATACTGCACGAGTCGCCGCAGGTCGTCGTCCTGAAAACTTTCGGCGAGCGAGAAGAGCTCGTCATAGAGCCACTCGGGATCAAAAGGCGAACAGGGGAGGAGCTTTGACATATCCACGTCGTCCTCTGGCGTGGTGTGGCGGATTTTATCGATCTTGAGCTGCTCGGTGTCTTTCCAAATATTGATGGAGCCGCGCACCTTGACGACGTCGTCCGGCTCGTATGTGCCGTGCAGTTCCTTGCTGTAGTCCCAGAGCTTGGCTGCGCAGTCTCCTTCGCAGTCCGCTACGATGAGATCAAGATACTCCGCGCCCTTGATATTGGTCTTGACACTGACGCTCTTGACGAGGCAAAAGCCCTCAAACGACTGTCCGTTGCTTTCGTTGAGCAAACGCATGCGGCCCATGGATGTTGTTCCCCCTTGGTGAAACGGCGTGAACCCACACCTTTTTTATCAGTATAGCACAATCGGACGCGCTGCGGGCAAGCCCATGCTCCCCGGCAAATATTTCACCGGGAACGCGCGCCGTTGGCCGCCGCGTTGCCAGTGCGCCGCGCGTGTGGTAAAATGCGCGTGTGCATGAAGCATGGAGCGAAACCGTGCGGAAGTGCAAAATGGAAGAATGGATACCTCTATGGAAACAACGAACACACAAACATTCGACGTCGTCATCATCGGCGCGGGGCACGCGGGCGTGGAAGCCGCGCTTTCCTGCGCAAGGATGGGGCAGAAGACGCTTTTATTGACGCTGAATCTGGACTCGGTGGGGCTGATGCCCTGCAATCCGGCCATCGGCGGGACGGGCAAGGGACACCTTGTGCGCGAGATCGACGCGCTTGGCGGCGAGATGGGCCTTGCTGCGGACGACACGCTGATTCAGATGCGCATGCTCAACACGGGAAAAGGACCCGCCGTGCATTCGCTTCGCGCGCAGATGGACAAGCGCCGCTATCACGAGCGCGTCAAACGCGCGCTGGAGGAGCAGGAAAATCTCACGATTGCGCAGGGCGAAGCGAGCCGCTTTTTAACCGAGGGGGGACGCATCAGCGGCGTGCAGACGGCGGAGCAGTTCGTCTATGCCTGCCGCGCGGCGGTGGTCTGCGCGGGCGTCTACATGAAAAGCCGCATCCTCATCGGCGAGCTGGCGCGAAACAGCGGCCCCGCGGGGTTATTGCGCTCCGAGACGCTTTCGGACGCGCTGAAAGAGCTGGGCGTTCCGATTCAGCGGTTCAAAACCGGCACACCGGCGCGCGTGGACGGGCTGACGCTCGACTATGACGAAATGGAACGGCAGGACGGAGACGTGCCGACCCCCGCGTTTTCGTTTCTCAACGGTCGGCTCGAGCGCGAGCAGACGCCCTGCTATCTGACGTATACCAACGACGAGACGCATAGGATCATACACGAAAACCTGCACCGCTCCGCTATGTACAGCGGACAGATCCACGCGACGGGAACGCGCTATTGCCCGAGCATTGAGGATAAACTCGTGCGCTTTGCGGATAAAGAACGGCATCAGATTTTTATCGAGCCGGAAGGACTGTCCACGCATGAGATGTATGTGCAGGGCATGAGCACGAGCCTGCCGGGGGATGTGCAGGTTGCGATGCTTCGCACCATGCCCGGACTGCACCGCTGCAAAGTGATGCGTCTGGGCTACGCCATCGAGTACGACTGCATCGACCCGACGGTGCTGGATGCGTCGCTGAACGTTCGCGCCATACCGGGCCTGTATCTCGCAGGACAGGTCAACGGCACCAGCGGGTATGAGGAAGCCGCCGCGCAGGGGCTGCTGGCGGGAATCAACGCGGCGCTCTACTGCCGCGGGGAGGAGCCCCTGACACTCGGAAGGGACGAGGCGTATCTCGGCGTGCTCGTGGACGATCTTTCGGTCAAGGGAACGCCGGAGCCGTATCGCATGATGACGTCGCGCTGTGAATACCGCCTGCTGCTGCGGCAGGACAACGCCGACGAGCGGCTCACCGAAAAAGCAGTTCGCACGGGGCTGATTTCGGGCGAACGCTATGAACTGCTCATGCGAAAGCGGGAACGGCTGGCGCGCGCGCTGACGTCGCTCGACAAAGTCGCCCCGCCGAACGAGGCGCTTCGAACCCTGCTGACTGATCGCGGCGAAAGCGTACCCGGTTCCGGTGTAAAGCTCTTCGACCTGCTCAAACGCAGCAGCATCCGCTATACGGATCTGCTCGCCATTTTTTCTTCGCTTGCTCCGCTGGACTGGGAGACGGAGGAGCGCGTCGAGACGCTCGCGCGTTACGACGGCTATATTCAAAAGCAGCAGGAGCAGGTGGAGCGAAACCGCGCGCTGGAAAACACGCTTCTGCCGCAGGATGTGGACTACCTGACGCTGGACGGCCTGCGTCTGGAGGCGCGGCAAAAGCTGAACAAGCATAAACCCGCCAGCATCGGCATGGCGGGGCGCATCTCCGGCGTCACGCCGGCGGACGTAAATGTGCTGCTCATCTACGCCAAACGGGGATTTTCGGCAAAAGCGGCCGATACGGAGGAACGCGCATGATTACGGAAATTCTCGCGCCCCTGCGTCCGGATCTGACGGCGCGGCAGCTGGAGCAATTTGAACGCTATTATACCATGCTGGCGGACTGGAACGAGCGCGTGAATCTCACCGCCATCACCAAGCCGGAGGATGTGGCAAGAAAGCATTTTCTCGATTCACTCGCGGCGGAGCCATATTTAAAGGAAAACGCGCGCGTGATAGACGTCGGCACCGGCGCGGGCTTTCCCGGACTGCCGCTGCTCATCGTGCGGTCGGATTTGAAGCTGGTGCTGATGGACAGCCTGCAAAAGCGGCTCAATTTTCTCGACGCGGTGCTCAAGGAGCTAGGCTTAAACGCCGCGTGCGCGCATATGCGCGCCGAGGACGCGGGGCAAAGCCCGCGCTATCGCGAGCAGTTCGACGCGGCGCTGACGCGCGCGGTTTCCGCGCTGCCGGTGCTTTGCGAACTGACGCTGCCGCTGGTGAAAACAGGCGGGGTCAGCATCGCCTACAAGGGCGACGCGGCGGAGGAAATTGCAGCAAGCGCAAACGCGCTGAAGCTGCTGCACGCAACGGCGGAGCGGGTGGCGATTCCGTCCGACTATGGCGTGCGGGAGTTGGTGCTGCTGAAAAAGACGGGGCAAACGCCGAAAGCATATCCGCGAAAAGCGGGTACGCCGACCAAACAGCCCTTGTAAACAGGAGAAGCGTTGGAACGAAAAACGAGGAAAACTTCCGCAAGAAAAAAATCACAGATATCGGCTGCGGCGCTTGCCGCCGGAACGGCGGGCGTGCTGCTTGCCGCCTGGCTTGTCTACGGCACGGTGAGCGTCGATCCCTTTCGCTGGGGTTTGTTTGTTGAAGAACTGATCATCGCACTCTGCGCGCTGGCGGCGCTTCGTTTGCTCTGCGTCGTTCGGCTGCCCAAGTGGGTCTCGTTGGCGAGCGTTGTCGCATTGCCGACCGTCGTCGCGCTCTATGGACTGTTTTCAGATGCGGGGGACGGGATCTTGCTCGGACGGATGCTCTGCCTTGCCGCTGCGGGCGCGTTTGCGTTGCTGACCGCGCGGCAGATGGAGACACGGCCGGACGGCGTGCTGTTAAGCGCGCTGCTGCTTGCCGCGTGCGTGCCCGTCCTGCTCGCCGCCGACACGCGGCTGATCGACGAGCTGTCGCGCGCGCTGATCATGGGCGGCATCTGCATGAGCGTGTTTGCCGTGCGTCAGAAAATGGTTCCGCTTGCCTATCTTTCGTCAGCCGCGTTTGCGCTCGCGGGCGCCGCGGGGCTGTTCGCCGCGTTTGCCGGGGCGGGCGCGGGCATTGGCATGCTGCTGCTCGCGCCGAAAAGAACGCGCGGAAGCTGGACGTTTGCGGCGGTGCTGATGGCGGCGCTGCCCGTTGCTGCCTGGTTTGCCGCGGGCGCATTCCTGCCGCAGAGCGCGCCGCTGTTTACGGAAAACGCGCGCTTAGCGGGAACGTTTTCACTCTTGATTCGAACGCATCTATTGCGCGCGCTGGCGCTCGGGCTGCTGTTTCTGGCGGTGCGGTTCACGTTTAGCAGGGAGGATGCGGCGGTGCCGGTCGTCCTTGCGCTGGCGGGCTGCGCCTGTGCAAGGCTGCTTCCGTTTGTCCATGCGCCGAACGTCTGGATGGATGCGCTTCCGTTGGCCGCGCTTGCGGGCGTCGGGATCGCAAAAACGGCGCGAAACACGGGGCGCTGACCCTGCGGACGCACTTGCTTGATAACGGATTGGATACCTGATATACTGGCTTGACGATGTCGCCCGAATAGCTGCGCTATCCGGGCGATGCTTTCGAACCAACCCGAACGTGCGGGTTGGTTGATGCGGGGGAAGCGTGCATGATGAAAAAACGGTTTGCGGATCTGTTCGACCGCGGCTTTTGGGCCGCGGCGCTTCCGCTTATCATTCCGATTGCGCTGCAAAACCTGCTCATGACGTCGTTTCGACTGATCGACACGCTCATGGTCGGGCGTCTGGGGGACGTTTCCATCGCCGCCGTCGGACTTGCGGGGTGGGCTTCGTTTCTTGTGGAGCTGCTCGCGTTCGGTATGTCCAGCGGCGCGGCGGTGTTTGTTGCGCAGTATCACGGCGCGAACAACAAAGACGGCATCCTCCGAACCTACGGCATGATGCTGCTGTTTATGGTGCCGCTCGGCCTGATCTTTACCATCGGCGTGGGGCTGTATCCCGAGTTTGTGATGCGGCTGTTCACCGAGGACGCCGCGCTGGCCGCGGAAGGCGTGAAGTATCTGCACTTTGCCTGCGTATCGTATCTTTCGCTGACGATTAATCTGGCGGTTTCCACCATGCTGCGCTGCACCGAACAGGTGAAAATCCCGATGGTGACAAGCGGCATTTCCGCTGCGCTCAACGCCGCGCTGAACTATATCTTCATCTTCGGCGTCTTCGGTCTGCCCGCCATGGGCGTCGCCGGGGCGGGGCTGGCAACCGCGATTTCTTCGCTGGTCAATCCGGTTTTGATGCTCATCGCTTCCGCCGTCAGGCGGACGGTTGTAATAGCGCCATTCAAGCGCATCTTTGCGCTGAAAGGCTTCTATAAGCTGTTCTGGGGGCGCGCGCTGCCGGTGTTGCTCAATGAGTTTTTCTGGAGCGTTTCCATCATCGGCATCAATATGGTGTTCGGACGGATGGGCACGGACAACTATGCCGCGCTGACCGTGGAGCGCACGATTGAGGGCCTTGTGTTCGTCTTCTTCGTCGGCATCTGCAACGCCTGCAACATCCTCGTCGGAAAGTCCATCGGTTCCGGCGACATCGAGCTCGGCAAGCAGTATTCGCGCAGCTTTATGGTGCTCTCTCCGCTGCTCGGCGCCGTGCTTGGGCTCGTCATCGTTGCGCTGCGGCATCCGCTGATCGGGCTGTTCGATCTTTCCGCAGCGGCGTCTCATACGGCAAAGTTGCTGCTGGTCATCTTCGCGATAGACGCGGTTGTGCGGTATATTCCGTATGTGGAGGTCGTCGGCATCTTCCGCGCGGGCGGAGAGACGCGCTATGGACTTTTGACGGACGTCGTGTCGCAGTATGTGTTCATTCTGCCGGCGGTTCTGCTCTGCGGACTGGTGTGGAAACTGCCGTTTATCACCACCTATATCGTCATGCTGCTGGTCGACGATATATCCAAGCTGTCTATCACGCTTCCGTATTATAAAACGATGCGCTGGATCAAACCGATTCAGCAGATTCAATCGTCGGACCGCGAAGAGGCGCTGATTGAAACGGGTGACGAACCCGTCGTATAAATTCCTGCGGCACGGCGAAAAAATGAATTTTATGATATAATCAGGCATCCGGGTGTAAGGTATATTCCGCCGGTTCCATTCCTATATGAAAAAAAGCTCTTCCTAGGGCGATAAAAACGGCGATAATACAGCTGAAACATGCTAAAACAGGGAAATGTGGCGGGATAGCATCCGCAGCGGGGGGCTCCACGGAGTTATGCGAAAGGCAAAAACGGGAATAAAACCGATCAATGTTCTGCCGTTGGGGTTCATCGGCGTGATCCTGATCGGTACGGCGCTGTTGATGCTGCCGATTGCGAGTAAAAACGGCACCCCGCTTCCTCTGATCAACGCGCTGTTTACGGCGACGAGCGCCACCTGCGTTACCGGACTGACCGTTGTGGACACCGGGACCTATTTTTCATTGTTTGGACAGATTGTCATCCTGCTGCTGATTCAGCTCGGCGGCCTGGGGCTGATGACGATTTCCATGATTCTCTTTTCGCTGACGGGCAGAAAGATTTCGCTGCACGATCGCATGAGCATGGCCGAGGGGCTCGGCGAAAACCGCCTGCAGGGAATCGTTCGGCTCACGCGCGGCGCGCTGTTGGTGACAGGGCTTGCCGAACTGCTTGGTACGGTGCTGCTCTCGTTTCGGTTCGTTCCGCAGTACGGGGTCATCAAGGGCATATGGTTCTCCGTTTTTCATAGCATCTCCGCGTTTTGCAACGCTGGATTTGACCTCATAGGAAACTCGCTTTCGTTTACGCAGTACAGTCACGATCCATATATGATGCTGTCTTTGATGCTGCTGATTGTCTGCGGCGGACTTGGCTTTGGCGTGATCATCAATCTGCGCAACACGCGCGACCTGCGCCGCCTGCGGCTGCACAGCAAGCTGGTTCTGACCGGGACTGCGTTTATGATTGTCTCGGGCATGCTGATGTTTCTCTGGATCGAGTTTGACAATCCCCGTACGATCGGAAACATGAACCTGTTTGACAAGATTCTCAATTCGCTGTTTCAGTCCGTCACGCTGCGCACGGCAGGGTTCAATACCATCGATCAGGTTTCCCTGCAGGACGCGAGCAAGGGCGTGTCGATTTTGTTCATGCTCGTAGGCGGCGGGCCGGCGGGCACGGCGGGCGGCCTCAAGATCACAACGATCTTTACCCTCCTGCTTGCGGCGCGCGCTTATATTCGCGGACAGTTTGAAACGGAGATCTTCGGACGCACCATTCCGCTGGAGCAGGTGCGCCGCGCGCTGACTATCACGCTGCTGGGCGGGTTGTTCCTGCTCGGTATGGCGACGATGCTTTCGTTTTCGGAACAGGACATGCCGGCGGGCAGCCTCGGATTTTTAAACCAGATGTTTGAAGCGACGAGCGCGTTTTGTACCGTCGGCGTTTCGACCGGGGTAACGGCGGCGACATCGACGGTTACGCGTGTGATTTTGATTTTACTCATGTATGCGGGCCGCATCGGACTGATTACGGTTGCAGTCTCGCTCGTGGAAAGTACAATCAGGGAACCGGTGCTGCATTATCCGCAGGAGGATATCCTGATCGGATGATTCGAAAGAACACAACTGGACGACTATTTTGTCTGCAAGGAGCGGAGAAATCAATATGGCCAAGAGCTTTCTCATCATTGGACTGGGACGTTTTGGACAGAGCACGGCGCGCATGCTCACCATCCTCGGGCACGAAGTTCTCGCTGTCGACAAACGCGCGGATCGCGTAAACGCCGTCAAGGAGAGCGTTCTGCACGCGGTGCAGGCGGATTCGACGGACGAACGCGCGATTGCGCAGCTCGGCATTCGGAACTTCGACTGCGTGGTGATCTGCATCGGGGACGATATTCGCGCTTCGGTGCTGTCAACGGTGCTCTGCCGCGAGATGGGGGCAAAGAAGATCGTTGCCAAAGCGCAGGATGATCTGCACCAAAAGCTGCTGATCAAAACCGGCGCGGACCGCGTGGTGCAGCCCGAACACGACGGCGGGATTCGCCTTGCGCGCTCGCTGGTGACCGAAGGCGTGCTGGATTCGCTGGATCTTTCCGAAGAATACAGCATCCACGAGATCGAGATTCCGAAGGACTGGGTCGGAAGATCGCTTGCACAGATCGACGTGCGTAATCGCTACGGCGTTTCCATCATCGCGCTGCGCCGGGACGGACATGTAACGGTCAATATCGACGCGAACGATGCTTTCCATAAAGACGATTCGATCTATCTGCTTGGCGACGATGCGAGCCTCGAAAAGATCAAATAATGAACCTTTTGAACGATTACGGCGGCGTTTTTCGCCGCCGTTTGCGTATATACGGATTGCATACCGGGCGATCCGCCGATAAAATGACGGATATGAGATGAAACGCAGCAGGAGGACATCATATGGCAAAGAACACAAAAACGCTTGCCGAGGCGCTTCACGCGCGAAAGATTCACAAGCCGCCAACGCTGATTTATTGGATCTTGGGGTATCTCTGGCGGCTGCTCTATCTAAAAAAACTCGGGGTGAAAGCTGAAATCAAAGACGATCCGCGCGACTGCAAAGGCGCGCACATCGTTGTGAGCAATCATGCGTCTCGCCTCGATTATATCTATACCGGCGCAGTGCTGCTGCCGAACACCTATAACTTCGTTGCGGGATACAACGAGTTTTTCCGTTCGCATCTTGCGTTTGTGTTTCGGCTGCTGCAGGTAATTCCCAAGAAAAATTTCACGCCGGATATCTATACGATCAAGGAGATTGCCCGCGTGATTCGCAAGGGCGGACACATCATGCTCTTTCCGGAGGGAATGAGCAGCATCGGCGGGGGAAACCAGCCCTGCGCCATCGGCAGCGGAAAACTGCTCAAGCACTTCGGCGTGCCCGTGTATGTCGCGAAAATTTCCGGCGGCTATCTCACCAGCACGAAGTATTGCCTCGACGAACGGCCGGGCGAGGTTCGCGTGGTGATCGACAAGCTCTTTTCGCCGGAGCAGCTGAAAAACATGAGAGCGGACGAGATTCAGCTTGCGCTCGATAGCGCGATTCAAAACGATGATTACGAATGGAACAAAACCGCAAAGATAGCGTTTGACGGCAAAGGCCGTCTTGCGCATCAGCTGCACACGCTGCTCTATCGCTGCCCGCGCTGCGGCAAAGAGTTTACCATGCGCGGCGAAGGGGAGACGATCCGCTGCCTCGATTGCGGAAACGGCGCGCGGCTGAACGCGGATTACAGCTTCAGCCCGTTGGACGAAACCTGTGTGCTGCCGGATACGCCCAGGCGTTGGTTTGATGAGGAGCGCAGGCATGTTTACCGGGAATTGCTCTCGGCAGACTTCAGATTGACGGAACGCGTGCGGCTCGGCGTGCTGCCGAAGTTTGAGCTGCTGAAAAACCTCGATACAAGCCGCATCGCCGGCGAAGGGGAAATCCGTCTCGATCACGGCGGGTTCACCTATACGGGAACCAAAGACGGCGCGCCGTTTTCCTTCCATCTGGAACCGGAACTATTGCCGACCTATGGCATGTGCACGGATGTGTCCCGCGTTTATACGTTTTTTAACGGCGATTTTTACGAATTCTTCCCCGAGACGGAGTGCATTGCAAAGTGGCTGCTTGCAACCGAGGAACTGCATAGGATGCATGGCGGCGAGTGGAGACAGTTTCCCTGGGCGGACACCTATGCGTAAGCCGGAGCGGATGCGACAACCGGGCGCAGCGGAGGCGACGCTCGACTTGCATGGAAAGACGCAATTTCAGGCACGCGTGGCGCTGGACGCGGCTTTACGCAGAAGCCGGGGCGTGTATCGCATCCACGTCATCCACGGATATCACGGCGGAACCGCGCTGCGGGATATGATTCGAAGCGAATATGCCGCGCACCCGGCAATCCTTCGGCTTGAGGCGGTTTCCGAAAGCCGTACAGATCTGGTGCTAAGAGAGCTGTAAAACAAAAAAAACGGAGCAAACGCTCCGTTTTTTATACGCATATGTCACGAACGCTTCTGATACCGTTCGATCAACGCGGTGTAACGATCCACCGTATTTTTCGCAATCGCGTCCCAGGAAAGATAGATGGTCTTTCGCGCTGCGCTGCCGATGCGCCGCGTCATTTCGCGATCACTCAGCGCCATTTGGATCATTTGGCAAAGACTTTCGGTCGTGTCCTCGCATAAAAATCCGTTCTCGCGGTCGATAATCGGTTCCGCGGTTGCGCAGCCGCGCACGACGACACTTGGCGTTCCCATGGCCGCCGCCTCGCGCACCACCATGCCGGAGGTGTCGTAGAGCGAGGGAAACACGAATAGATCCGCATTTTCATAGAGACCGTAGAGATCCTGCTCATCCGTAATGTGGCCGGTAAACCGCGTTCGTCCGCCGAGACCGAGTTCTTCCGCTTTCTGGCGGATCGATTTTGCGTCCGGTCCCTGTCCGGCCAGCACAAGCGTAAAGGGATTGCCGCTTTGCTGATAACAGGCGCAGCTTTCGAGGATACGCAGGATGTTCTTTTTCCAGTTCATCTGTCCGCAGTAAAGCAGAATTGGCTCGTCCGGCAGGCTGAAGCGCGCCTTTGCCGCCGCCGCCCGCGCGGGGTTCGGGTCGATATCCGGCGTGCCGTTCGGCATGACGACGATCTCGCCGACGTAGCCGTAATCATACAGCGTCTCCTTGGAACTCTGGCTGACCGTCCAGACTTCATCGCAGCGCTGATAAAAATTGACGATGGTCGCCACGGCGATGTTTGCGAGCATCTCCGTTCGCGTCAGCTGGTAAAAATCATCGTAATAGCGCGAGTGAAACATGCCGATAATCGGGATGTTGCGCCGGCGGGCAAGCCGCTGCGCCTCCAGACCGGCGATAAACGGGGAATGCGCGTGGATGATATCCAGCGATATATTGCGCATGCGCGCGTCGTAGTGGGTGTCGAGCTGCGGAATGCCGGTGCTGTACTGCCGCTGCCGCGGCAGTTCCATGCTGATGAAGTCCACAAGCTCAAACGGATATCCCCCGCGAAATCCGGTGTCCGCCATAGGCGCAATGACATAGCACTCTTCACCCAAACGGGAGAGTGCCGTCGCATAATTGACAACGACACGGCCGACGCCGTCCACGATTGGCAAAAAAGAATCGCTGAACTGTCCGATTTTCATAATGATCGCAACAATCCTTTCATTTGCTGAAGAGCAAGGCATACGGTTCTGCGCGGGACAGCTCCCTCGCAGGAACATTCTACCACAACACCCGAAAACATGTTATGATAAATGGCAAGGTTTTTATTCGGGGACTGTAAAAGATTGCGCAGAGGGGATAGATAGTTACGGCAGAAGAATAAGCCGGAAACGATTAGAGCGTGTTTTTTTGCGGTGAGGGTTCGACCATACGGAAAGGAAGCAGAGACGACGAGAGAACGATGAACAAGACGATCCGTATGCTGCCGGCGGCGCTGCTGCTCTGTTTTCTTCTGATATTCACCGTACCCGCGCGGGCGGAGGATTCGCCTGCATACGGCGACCTCACCGGGGGCGGAGCCATCACCGCGGCGGATGCGGCGGCTATGCTGCGCGGCATCGCTTTTGGCAGGCTGAACGAGCAAAACCGTCCCGATCTGGACTTTACCAAAAACGGACAGCTCGACAAGACGGACGCGCGCGCCGCGCTCCTGTATGCGTGCGGCGGGATTGACGATCTGGTTGCGTTTGGGGAACGCGTTGCAAGCGGGCTTTGCGACGAGCGGCTCTTTGACCGGTTCAGCTATACCGGAATCATTGATGAACGAAACGGCAACTACCGCAGCGAAAACGTCTCGGTTATGGTTGTCGCCGGGCGCGCCGACGCAAGCGATTATACGCTGGCCGATATCTATATTCAGGATATTACCTGCTTTGCCACCGCGTTTGGCGGCGGAAAATTCGGCGGCGGCACCGAGAGCGTTCGAGCGATGTTTGAATCAGTGCCGGACGCGCTCGTCGCGCTCAACGGCGATTTTTATTCTCTGCATGTGTACGGGCCGGTGATTCGAAACGGCGTCGTATATGAAGGCCGCGTGACCAGCTCCTGGGATATCGGCGTGCTGTTGACAAGCGGCGAACTGCTTACTTACCCATACCGCGAACTGACCGCTCAAGAGCTTGCCGGGATGAACGCGTATCAAACCTGGGTATTTGGTCCGGCGCTGCTGGACGAAGAAGGGCACGCGAAAACATCTTTTCGCAGCTGGGTGACGCCGGCAAATCCGCGCTCCGTGCTGGGCTATTACGAACCGGGCCACTATGCGTTTTTAACCGTGGACGGGCGATCGTCTCAATCGAAAGGGATGACGATGAAGCAGCTTTCCAAGCTATGCGAAGATCTCGGATTTACGCGCGCCTATAATCTGGACGGCGGCCAGTCCAGCGTGCTGATGGCCGAGGACGGCCCGATCAACGACCCGTTTCGCGGGGGGAGAGCCGTCAGCGATATTCTGGTGATACGGGATGTACAGCCGGGATAAGACCAGCTTTTATAAATTTGCAAATACGAAAAAAGAACGACCGACGATCAAAAGAACAACAGTAACGAAAATATATGGAAGATTTATTTCAAAATCATATAGAGGAAAACGCGCCGCTGGCGGACCGCATGCGACCGCGTACGCTGGACGAGTTCATCGGCCAGACGCACATCGTGGGCGAAGGGAAACTGCTGCGCCGCGCGATACTGACGGACCGGCTGCAGTCGTCTATTTTTTTCGGTCCGCCGGGAACGGGAAAGACCACGCTCGCGGCCATCGTCGCAAACGCGACGGGCGGCGCGTTTGTCAAGCTCAACGCCGTTACGGCGGGCGTCAAGGAGCTGCGCGCCATCGTGGACGAAGCGGAGCAGCGGCTCCGGCTCTACCGACAGCCGACGTATCTGCTGCTGGACGAGTGCCACCGCTGGAGCAAAACGCAGAGCGACTCGCTCCTGCCCGCGCTGGAAAAAGGCGTTATTCGCTTCATTGGTTCTACAACGGAAAATCCGATGATCGCGATGACGAGCGCGATCGTTTCGCGCTGCCGCGTGTTTCAGTTTTACCCGCTGACCGGCGAGGACGTTGAGCAGGCGGTGCAAAACGCGCTGCGGGACGAAGAGCGCGGGTTTGGAAAGCTCAACGTCGTGCTGGAGGAGGAGGCGCTCCATACCATCTCCGCAATTGCAAACGGGGATTGCCGAAACGCCCTGAACGCGCTGGAGCTGGCCGTTTTGACCACGACCGCGGACGAGACGGGCGAAATTCGTATTACGCGCGACATTGCCGCCGAATCCAGCCAGAGGAAAGTCATCAAGTGCGACGAACAGCTGTTTTACGACATGCTCTCGGCGTTTTGCAAAAGCCTGCGCGGCGGGGATTCGGACGCTGCCATCGCGTGGTTTTCGCGGCTTTTGTATGCGGGCGTCGACCCGCGCATCATCGCGCGGCGGCTCATTGCGCACGCGAGCGAGGATGTCGGCCTCGCCAACCCGCAGGCGATGGTGCAGGCGGTCGCGGCGGCGGATGCGCTGGAGCATATCGGCCTGCCGGAGGCGCGGCTTTCGCTGGTGCAGGCGATCATCTTCATCTGTGAATCGCCAAAGTCCAACAGCGTGGTGATGGCGCTGAGCGAGGCGGCGGCGGACGCGGAGCGGAGCTTCGACGAACCGGTGCCGGTCTATCTGAGGGATACGTCGTTTGCCGGCGCGGGAAAGCTCGGCCACGGCAAAGGATATCTCTATCCGCACGATTTTCCAGGCCACTGGGTTCGGCAGGAATATATGCCGCCCGCGCTCAAGGGTCGGCGATACTATATTCCGTCCGATCAGGGACAGGAGGCAAAGATTCGCGAAAACCACGAAAAGCGCGATCTTTTACGCGGCGAAGCAAGCCCCGTAACAAGCGATAAAAACGAAGGATAACATGCCGCATCGGGCGGGGAGGATAGAGATATGACGGGTTCGGTCACCATGGCGGGCATCACATTTGCGCAGATCTTCACGGGCATTTTTTCCGGAACCTTCGGCCTGATGGGGCTGGTATTCCTTGGCATCGGGCTTGGCGTCACCGTTTCGCAGAATAAAAAACGCAGCCAATGCACGGCTTATGCCGAAGGAACGGTGAGCGCAATGCAGGGGCAATTCGGATCGAACGGCCTTCGCGCGGTGTACAGCTTCAGCATCGAAGGCAAACCGATGCAGTATGTCTCCAACTATACCGGCATGAACAATCTGCTCGTGGGACAGAGCGTGGGCGTTTATTACGATCCGGAGCGCATCGGGTGCGTCTACATCGAAGAGGACGCGCGCCAGATGCGCGGGTTTACGCGGATTTTCATCATACTTGGCGGCGTTTTTCTTGCGGTTGCGCTCTTTGTCGCTATTCTGATGCTCGGGGTGTTATAGACCGACGGCAACCGGCAACCGATTACTTTTGGGCAAAAAACAGCAAGTTTTCCCGCTATGGCACGATTGCGTTGACATTTCGGACAATTTGTGAATATTCACGGGGTATCATTGGCAGGACATTGGCCATATGGTAAACTGGACGTTGCGAAAATGCGGACGGCGTCTTCGCGGAAGGAGCATTGGTTTCATGGCAAGACGAAGAAGGAGGGCATCCGGCGCGCGAAAGCTGCTCATTGTTGTGCTGGCTTCCGTCTGCCTTGTTGCGCTCATTCTTTATTTAACCAAGGGCGGCAGATCGATCGAATCCGACGGGACAGGCCAGGTTGAGATCAACGAAGCCATGACCAGCAATAAAGGCGCCGTGCCGGACGAAACTGGAGATTTTCCGGATTGGGTGGAGATTTACAACAATACCGACGCTGCACTGGACATCTCGGGTTACGGACTTTCCGACGATCTCTATTCCGCCGCCAAGTGGACGTTTCCCGAAGGATCCGTCATACAGGCGCGCGGATATATGGTCGTGTTCTGCAGCGGTGACGCCACGCGCGGCAAGCTGCACACGCCGTTTAAACTATCCGCTTCGGACGATGTGATTCTTTCGAACGCTTCCGGAAAAGTTGTGGACAGCATCTCGCTGAAACCGGTTACAAGCGGTTATTCGCTTGGACGCAGCGCGGACGACGGAACCAGCTGGAAGGAAATGCTGCCCAGCCCCGGTTATCCGAATACGGACGACGGCGCGGCGCAGTATCTTGCAACGCTTTCCGCCACCGCGGACGAGTCCATCGGGGTATATCTCAACGAGTTCATGGCAAGCAACGCGTCCACGCTGATCGGGCCGGACGGTTCATACTGCGATTGGATCGAACTGTATAACACGACAGGCTCCGATGTGGATCTTTCGGGATACGGCATTTCGGACTCCCCGACGCAGCCGCTGAAATACACGCTGCCGGAGGGGACGAAAATTTCCGCGTACGGCGTTCTGCTGATCTACTGCACCGGCAGGGAGACTCCGGACGGGGCGGATAAGATTGAAGCGCCGTTTAGCCTTGCGGCATATTCGGAGAGCGTGGTTTTCGCCACGCCGCAGGGGCGCATTCTCGACGAATATGACTATACCCGCGCAAATACGGACATCAGCATTGCGCGCAATCCCGACGGCACGGGCGATTGGGCCGTGTCCTCTCAGCCCACGCCGGGCTATACGAACGACAGCAAGGGCCTTCAGGCGTTCATGAAGACGCTTTCGTTCGGCACGGGCGAGATCGTCATCTCCGAAGTGCTGAACGCAAACATTTCAACCCTGAAACAGCCGGACGGGGAATATTACGACTGGATCGAAATCCACAATACGACGGGTTCACCCATTTCTCTTGCGGGATACGCGCTGAGCAACAACGCGAAGAACCCCGCTAAATGGACGTTTCCCGACATAACGCTGGATGCGGGCGAATATTTAACGGTTCTGGCGTCGGGCAAGAATGTATCCGACGCGCAAAAAAAAAATAATCTAGAAACGAACTTCAAGCTCTCCGTGGATGGAGATGTGGTGTTTCTTTTTACACCGGACGGAACCATACTCGATAAACTCCTGGTGCCGAAAGGGCATGCGGATGTCAGTTATGGCAGAACCGGCACGAGTCTGCTCTTCTACGCAACGCCGACGCCGAACGCGGCGAACAGCTCCGGCGTGCAGGGGTATGCGGAGGAACCGAAAATTCTTACGCCCGGCGGCGCGTTTGACAGCGCGCAGATGGTAACCGTCGAGGTGCCGGAGGGGTGCTATGTCACCTACACCACGGACGGAACGGTGCCGACCGAAAGCTCCTCGCGCTATAACGGCCAGATTACGATTTCCAAAACCACGCCGCTGCGGGTTCGCGCGTTTCAATCCGGCTACAGCGGGAGTGATACCGCGAGCGAAACGTATATCATCTATACCGGCGCGAGTACGATAGAAAACCATCACTTTACGCTGCCGGTGATCAGCATCATTACCGATCCGGATAACCTGTGGGATCCGCAAATCGGGATTTATGTTGCCGGAGAAGCCTACGCAGAGGCGACCGGCGGAGACCCGAGCGCGACGAAGATTGCAAAGGACGACTCGAACTGGAATTTGCTGAATTTCTGGGCGCAGCCGAAATCGCACCCCGATCCGCTGGGACGCACCTGGGAGCGGGACGTGCACTTTGACTACATCGACGCAAACGGTACAACGCTGTACGGCGGTGACGGCGTTATCCAGATACAGGGACAGTTTTCCCGGTTTAACGAACAAAAGGGTCTCGCCTTGATTGCGCGCGGCGCGTATGGCGACTCGATGTTCAACTATCCGTTCTTTGAAAATCGCGATTTATCGAGCTACAAGTCTGTCATTCTGCGCGCAAGCGCGCAGGACGCGACATACAGCCGCATCCGCGACAATCTGGTGACCACGTTGTTTGACGAGGGCGACACCGGTCTGCCGGATGATCGGGCGGTCGTCGTGCAGGCGCATAAGCAGGTGGTCGTGCTCCTCAACGGACAGTATTGGGGCGTATACGATTTCATGGAAAAGATTACGGCGGATTTCGTTGCCGAGCGGTTCCATCTGAGCAACCCCGATTCGGTCGATATGCTCTTCGGCAACGGAAACGTAAACTGCGTGCTTGCAGGCAACGGCTGGGAGGACTACTCCGATATGGTGGAGTGGGCCGGAAGCCACGACCTGAGCAGCGCCGCGAACTACGACTATATCTGCTCGCTGATGGATGCGGAAAACTATGCCACATTTGTCGCGACGGAGATCATCGTCGGCAATACCGACTCCGCCAATATCAAGTACTGGCGCAGCACGGAGACGGACAACAAATGGCGCTGGATCCTGTATGATTTCTGCTGGGCCATGAATCGCAACGACAACAAATCCGATGCGTACTCAAGCGGATATCGAAGGGATTTCTTCTCGAGATATTTCGATCCCGAGGGGCACGGTACGGGCAAGGCCGCATCCACGGTGCTCATCCGCGCGCTGCTTGGCAATGCGTCGTTTCGGCAGATGTTCCTCGAAAAAGTAGCGATCCTGCTCAACGATGTGTATACGCCGGAAAAGATCAACGCGATGGTGGATCGCCTGCAGAACAATATCGCCGAAGAGATGAAGTATGACGTCGATCTTTGGGACGGCATCACCTATTCAACCTGGCAGCAGCACTGCGACAACATCCGCGACTATGCCAACCACTATCAGGAATACGCCCTGAAGTATGTGCAGAATTATTTCAGCCTCAGCGACTCGGAGATGATGAGCATCTTCGGCCGCGTAACAACACTGGAAGATACGAGCGATGGCAACTAAGCGTGACCTGACCGGCAAGCAATACCGGCACGAACTGAAATACGTCATCTCCGAGGGGGAGCATAAACTCCTGAGCATGCGCATCAAGGGCTGCCTCAGGCAGGATTACCATGCTTCGGTCAACGGCGGGGAATACATGATCCGGAGCCTGTATTTTGACGATCCGTTCGACACCGCGCTCTGGGAAAAATCCAGCGGCGTGGGCTCGCGCGACAAGTTCCGTATTCGCATCTACAATCTGTCCGACAGCGCGATTAAACTCGAGCGCAAGCATAAGGAAGGGCAGTATATCAAGAAGGACAGCGTTTCAATCAGCCGGGCGGACTGCGAGGCGATTGTGCGCGGAAACCTTGAATGCCTCAAGAACAACCCCAGCCCGTTTGCCATGCAGTTCTATGGAATCTTCAAGGCGAATCATTTGCAGCCGAAGGTGCTGGTGGATTATGTGCGCGAACCGTATGTGTTTCCCGCGGAGGACGTTCGCATCACGTTTGACAAAGACGTGCGTACCGCTATGCGCTGCACGGATCTGTTCAACCCACATGTGGTGACATATCCGGTTTGGGATTTGCGAAACTGCATGATACTCGAGGTCAAGTTCAACGAGAGCCTGCCGCAGTATGTGCAGCAGCTGCTTACGCTCGGCGCCGCGGAGCGCACCGCCGCGAGCAAGTACGTTTTCTGCCGTCAATACGAGTTTTAGACGGCGAAACGAAAAAAGTTTTGCGCAATCCGCGCACAAACGATATATTTACTATCAGGATGATGGTTAAGGAGGCAACACATGAATACCTTTCTGAGCGCAGCGGACGATCCGCTCGCAACCGCGTTCAACATCAAGGAGCTCTTTTCGAGTACGCTCAATCCGCTGCAGGTCATTTTGACCCTGGTGATCGCGCTCGCTATCGGCGGATTTTTGTATTTCATCTACAAAAAGACGTTCGCCGGAGTGGTGTACTCGCGCTCGTTTAACCTGAGCCTGATTCTGCTGACCATGGTTTCCGCTCTGGTCATCATGCTCATCAGCTCAAACCTGACGCTCTCGCTGGGCATGGTCGGCGCGCTGTCCATCGTTCGTTTTCGTACGGCGATCAAGGATCCCATCGATACGGTCTACATGTTCTGGGCTGTGGGTGAGGGTCTGGCGCTCGGCGCGGGGTTTGTGGACGTCGGCCTCATCGGCGCGCTGGTGATCGGCGTGATCATGGTCATCATCACGTCGGCAAAGGGGAGCAGCACCATGCCGTATTTGCTGATCCTGCACTTTGACGAGCGCGCAAGCCAGCAGATCAAAGGTCTGATCCGCCAGCTTCCCAAGGCGCACATCAAGAGCAAGACCGTGCAGCACGACGGCATCGAACTGACGATCGAGCTACGCATCCGCGAGAGCGACACGGACTTTGTCGACAAGTTCCTGCGCGTGCAGGGCGTGTTTGACGCGACTCTGGTTGCCCATCAGGGGGATTTGCTCGCGTAAGAACCGCGATTCAAAGTTTAGAAACACAAACAGCCGGAGGGGCGGAAAAGCACGCCTTTCCGGCTGCTTTTTTATGAAAAATCGCGCGGAGTTCGCCGCGGGTCGACAGCGAACGCCAAATGTGTAAATTTTCGTAAAAATACTGATAAAATTCAGGAATACACACGGGAAATCGGCAGTTCTTTTCTATAATATATATACAGAATGAGTATGTTGTGGTATACTATACAAAAGTATAAGGGGAAGTTTGAGCAGCGAACGCATGCGCGTAACCGGTCTACGGCTCGTCAATTTCAGAAATTACCCGTCGCTCTCCCTGCGTCCCGACGCAGGCCTTTGCGTATTGACGGGAGAAAACGCGGCGGGCAAGACCAACGTGCTGGAGTCGCTGTTTTTATGCTCTCTTGGACGCAGCCACCGCACCGTGCGTGACAGCGAGATGGTTCGCGCGGGGGAGGCGTTTGCCGGCGTTGCGGTGGACGTTGACACCCGAGGCGGCCCAAGGCGGATAGAGTGCAAGCTCTTTCCCGGCGAGCGCAAGAAGATCACCATAGACGGCGCGCAGATCTCCCGCTCCGGCGAGCTGCTCGGCTGCCTCAATGTGGTGATGTTTGCGCCGGAAGACCTTTCGCTGGTCAAGGACGGCCCAGGCGAACGCAGGCGCTTTCTCGATATGGCGATTTCGCAGCTCCGGCCATCCTACTACTACACACTGCAGCAATACAACGCCGCGCTCAAGCAGCGCAACGCACTTTTGAAAGACCCGGCCGGGTTGGACTATGACGCCCTTGAAAGCTGGGACGAGCAGCTCGCCGTGCTCGGCGCGTCCATCGTAATCAATCGGACGGAACTGGTTGAACGACTCTCGGTCATTGCGGCGGAGCAGCACGAGACGCTTTCCGACGGAGCGGAAACCCTTTTGGTGAACTACGAGCCGAACGTCGAACCGGACGCGGCCAGCAATTTGATTCAATCGCTGCGCCTTGCGCTGGCGGACACCGCCGAGCGGGACGTTTACCGCGGCAGCACCTCCGTCGGCCCGCACAGGGACGATCTTTCGCTGAAGGTCGGCGGCAGGGACGCGCGCGTCTACGGTTCGCAGGGGCAGCAGCGCACGACGGTGCTGAGCCTGAAACTTGCGCAGCTGGAGATTCTCCGATCGGAAAAAGGCGACGCCCCCGTCCTGCTGCTGGACGACGTATTTTCCGAGCTGGACAGAAACCGACAGAAGATGCTGCTCATCGCCGCGCAGGACTGCCAGACATTTCTGACCTGCACGCATCTGGAAGAGGTTGCGAGCGCGGGCGTGGAACAGATGCAGGTATACCAGGTGGCAAACCGCCGCGTAACGGAACTTTGAGAGGGGAGCGGGCAATATGCTTCTGCACATCGGCGCGGACGTAAGCATCCCGCTGGACAAAATACTCTTCGTGCTCAACGAAAAGGGAATGACGCCGCCGACAAAGGCGTTTCTCGACAGAGCGCGGCGCGAGCGCAGATTTACCCCCTGCGCGGGAAAGGCAAAGAGTTATGTCGTACTGCGCGAGCGCGGCAGGGAGCGGGTGTTTGCTTCCCATATCGCATCCGCGACGCTGGAGAAGCGCTGGAAAAGCGAAATTTGCCGCGAATATCTCAATGAAATCGCGGTGCTGACCATATCCACAGCGGAACCAAATTCCGACGATTAACGGCGAAGGGAAACAGACCGTTTCCGCCGCGGTCGGATCGACAGACAGAGAGGACAGGACAACATGGAACATCCAAACAAGCAAGCCTATGACGCGTCGCAGATTCAGGTGCTCGAGGGGCTGGAAGCCGTGCGCCGCCGGCCGGGCATGTACATCGGCTCGACGGACACGCGCGGACTGCATCACCTGGTTACCGAGGTCGTGGACAACTCCATCGACGAGGCGCTCGCCGGGTATTGCACGCATATCGAAATTTTCATCCGGCCGGACAACTCCGTCTCCGTTGTGGATAACGGACGCGGCATTCCGGTCGGCCTGCACGAAAAAACGGGCAAAAACGCGCTCACCGTGGCGCTGACGATGCTTCACGCGGGCGGCAAGTTCGGCGGCGGCGGCTATAAGGTCTCCGGCGGTCTGCACGGCGTCGGCGTGAGCTGCGTCAACGCGCTGAGCGAACAGCTGCGCGCCGAGGTGCACCGCGACGGACATGTCTATGTGCAGGAGTTCATCCGCGGCGAACCCATCAACGAAGTGCATATCGAGCGGGACACGGACGAAGACGACACCGGCACGACCATTACGTTCCTGCCGGATCATACGATCTTCGACGAGGTTAATTTCGTATTCGACACGATGAGCAGCCGCTTTCGCGAGCTGGCGTTTCTCAACGCGGGCGTGCGCATCTCCGTCACGGACGAGCGCGAAACGCCCGCGCATGTCAAGTCCTTCTGCTACGAGGGCGGCATCGTCTCGTTTGTGAAGTATCTCAACAAAAACAAAGAGGTGCTGCACCCGGAGCCCATCTACTTCTGCGCAAAGCGCATGGAGGACGACGCGGAGACCGGCTCGGTCGAAATCGCCATGCAGTACAACGACGGGTACAACGAGAATATCTTTACGTTTGCCAACAACATCAATACGATCGAAGGCGGCGCGCATCTCGTCGGGTTCAAGGCTGCGCTGACCCGTGTGATCAACGATTATGCGCGCAAATACAATCTGCTCAAGCCCAACGATCCTTCGCTCTCCGGCGAGGACATCCGCGAAGGTCTGACGGCGATTGTCTCCGTCAAGCTCACGGAGCCGCAGTTTGAGGGGCAGACGAAGACCAAGCTAGGCAACGCGGATATCCGCCCGCTCGTGGACGGCGCGGTTGCGGACGGGCTGACGCGCTTTCTGGAAGAGAACCCGGCCTGCGCGAAGCTCGTCATCGAAAAATGCGTCACCGCATCCCGCGCGCGCGACGCGGCGCGCAAAGCGCGCGAGCTGACCCGGCGTAAAAGCGCGCTGGACTCCACCTCCCTGCCCGGCAAACTGGCGGATTGTCAGGAGAAGGACGCGAGCAAGTGCGAAATCTTTATCGTCGAGGGCGACAGCGCGGGCGGCAGCGCGAAGATGGGTCGAAACCGCGCGTTTCAGGCCATCCTCCCGCTGCGCGGCAAGATTCTGAACGTGGAAAAGACGCGTCTTGACAAAGTGCTTGCCAACGCGGAGATCAAAGCGATGATCACCGCCTTCGGCGCGGGCATGGACGCGGACTTCGACGAGGAGAAGCTGCGCTATCACAAGATCATCTGCATGACGGACGCGGACGTGGACGGAAGTCATATCCGCATCCTGCTGCTGACGTTCTTCTACCGGCACATGCGCCCGCTGATCGACAACGGCTATGTCTACATCGCCCAGCCGCCGCTGTATCAGATCAAGCGCGGCAGCTTCCTCAAGTATGTATATTCCGACGAGGAGCTGGATCAGACGCTGACACAGATCGGCCGCGAACCCAAACCGACCATCCAGCGCTACAAAGGCCTCGGCGAGATGAACCCGGATCAGCTCTGGGAAACGACCATGGATCCCGAAAGCCGTATCATGCTCAAGGTGACGGTTGAGGACGCCATCGATGCGGACGAGCTCTTTACCCTGCTCATGGGCGACAAGGTCGAGCCGCGCAGGGAATTCATTGAGCAGAACAGCAAACTCGTCGTCGATCTGGACGTGTAAACCGAACGCAGGAGAATTGAGAGTAAGAGTATGGAAGAAAAAGATTCGATTACGACGACGCCGACGCAGACAACAAACCGCATCGTCCCCATCAAGCTCGAAAACGAGATGAAGAAGAGCTTCATCTCCTACGCGATGGCGGTCATCATCAACCGCGCCCTGCCGGACGTGCGGGACGGCCTGAAGCCCGTCCACCGCCGAATTCTCTATTCGATGGACGAACTGGGTCTCCAGCCGGACAAGCCGTTTCGGAAAAGCGCGCGTATCGTCGGCGACTGCCTCGGCAAATACCATCCGCACGGAGATTCCTCGGTGTACGACGCGATGGTGCGTCTTGCGCAGGACTTCTCCACGCGCTATATGCTCGTGGAAGGCCACGGAAACTTCGGCAGTGTGGACGGCGACGGCGCGGCGGCCATGCGTTATACCGAAGCGCGCATGTCCAAGATGGCCAGTGAGATGATGGCGGATATCGAGAAGGATACCGTCGACTTCATGCCGAACTTCGACGAAACGCTCATGCAGCCGACCGTGCTGCCGAGTCGTTTCCCGAATATTCTCGTCAACGGCTCCGGCGGCATCGCCGTCGGCATGGCGACGAACATCCCGCCGCACAACCTCGGCGAAACCATAGACGCGCTCTGTGCGCTGATCGACGATCCGGACATCGACAACGACGCGCTGATGCAGGTGCTGCCCGGGCCGGATTTTCCGACCGGCGGCATCATCATGGGCCTTTCCGGCATCGCAAGCGCATACCGCACCGGCAGGGGCCGCATCGTCGTTCGTGCGCGCGCGGAGATCGAGGCCTACGGCGCGGGCAAGAGCCGCATTATCATCACGGAGATCCCCTATCAGGTGAACAAGGCACGGCTTGTCGAGCGCATCGCCGAGCTTGTGCACGAAAAGCGCGTGGAAGGCATCTCGGATTTGCGCGACGAAACCGACCGCACGGGCATGCGCGTCGTCATCGAGCTGAAAAAGGACGTCAACGCAAACGTCGTTCTAAACCAGCTCTATAAGCACACGGATTTACAGGCCACGTTCGGCGTGATTATGCTCATGCTCGTGGACGGCGAGCCGAAAATCCTTCCGCTGCGGGACGTGCTGTACTATTATCTCGAGCATCAGAAGTCCGTCGTTACGCGGCGCACGACATACGATCTCAACCGCGCCAAGGAGCGGCTGCATATTTTAGAGGGTCTGATCATCGCGCTCGACAACATCGACGAGATCGTGGATTTGATCAAAAAGAGCGGCAGCCCCGCGGAGGCGAAACAAAAGCTTATCGACCGCTTCAGCCTCTCCGAGCGTCAGGCGCAGGCGATTCTCGACATGCGTCTGCAGCGCCTCACCGGATTGGAGCGGGACAGGATCATGGACGAGGATCGTATGCTCCGCGAGCGTGTGCAGGAACTGCAGAGCATTCTCGACGACGAGCATAAGCTGCTCGGTATCATCAAGGACGAAGCGCTCGCTGTCAAGGCGCGCCACAACGACGCGCGCCGCACCGAGATTACGCAGATGATCGACGATATCGACCTCGACGACGTGATTCAGGAAGAGGACATGGCCGTCACCATGACGCACTTCGGCTACATCAAGCGTCTCTCGCCGGACACCTACCGCGCGCAGAACCGCGGCGGCCGCGGCGTCATCGGCCAGGGTACGCACGAGGAAGACTTTGTCGAGCGGCTGTTTGTAACCAGCACGCACAGCCATATCCTCTTCTTTACGAATATGGGCCGCGCGTTCAAGAAAAAGTGCTACGCAATTCCGGAGGCGGGACGAAACGCCAAGGGCATGCCGATTGTCAACCTGCTCCAGCTTGGCGAAGGGGAAAAGGTCACCGCCATGTTCCCCGTCGAGGGCGAGGGCACGGAGGGCTATCTCGTCATGGCGACGCGCAACGGCATCATCAAAAAGACGCCGGTGAGCGAGTTGCAAAATATTCGCAAGGGCGGCTTGATTGTGCAGAGCCTGCGCGAAGGGGACGCGCTCATCGCCGTGGAATACAGCATGGGCGACGACGAGTTCATTATTGCTAGCCGAAAGGGCAAGTGCGTCCGCTTTGCGGAAGAGGATGTGCGCCCCATGGGCAGAACCGCGATGGGCGTGCGCAGCATCAACCTTTCGGAAGACGACGAGGTCGTCGATATGGTCAAGGTCGTCGCGGGCGGAAACGTGCTCACCGTTACCGAGCTCGGCATGGGCAAACGCACGCCGGAGGATCAGTATCCGCTGCATCATCGCGGCGGCAAGGGCGTACTCGCCACAATGCTGACCGAAAAGACGGGCGATCTTGCGTGCCTTAAGATGACCGCGGAGGACGAGGACGTCATGCTGATTCGCGACGACGGCACCATCATCCGCCTGCCGCTGGATCAGGTGAACATCATCTCGCGTAACACCCAGGGCGTGCGGCTCATGCGCGTGGACGAAGGCACCCGCGTGGTATCCGTCGAGATCGTTCCGCATTCGGAGGAAGAGGAACCGGTCGAGGGAGAAGAATCCGCGCAGGCGGCATCCGCCGCAGGGGACTCCGATGCGGGAGCGCAACCGCCCGAGGGCGAAGAGGCGCCCGCACCGAAGACGGAGGAATAGCGAGCAAAAGAGGTTCCGCGATTTCGCGCGGGACCTCTTTTTTTTGCGCAGGCGGATGATTTGCTCGGGTGAAACCGTATGCGTTAAACCTAAGTTCAGACCCGGTAAAATCTGGGCAAAACCGTCTTTTACCGGCAAGAGGAGCGGAAACTTTCTTGTTCCGGCCTGCGAACAATGCTATACTGCAATCAGCAATTGTTCCTGTTTTTTACATTCTAAAATTGAGTTGGGAGAGGGTGAACCATTCTATGCGACAGCGCGACGAGAGCAAACGCTTCACCAAGCAGGAGAAGAGCTGGATCTTTTACGACTGGGCAAACTCCGTTTACGCCACAAACATCATGGCGGTCATCTTCCCGATCTACTACGCCAGCGTTGCCGGGGACATCGGCAACAAATGGTGGGGCATCGGCGTTTCCATTGCCTCGCTGATCGGCGCAATCATCTCGCCGACGCTCGGCGCGGTTGCGGACTTTAAGGGCAACAAGAAAAAACTGCTGTTTGCGTTCATCCTCATCGGCGCGCTGTCCACCGCCGTGCTCGCGTTTGTCGGCAGTTGGAAGTGGATGCTGATCGGCTATGTGATTTCGCATATCGGCTTCAGCGGTTCGTGCGTATTCTACGATTCGTTCCTGACGGACGTCACCACGGAGGATCGAATGGATCGCGTCTCCGGCTGGGGATACGCCATGGGCTATATCGGCGGTAGTACGATCCCGTTTGTCATCTCCATCGCCGTGATGCTTCTGCGCAACTACGATCCCTTTGCCATGAAGTTCGCAATCCTGATCGTGACGGTCTGGTGGCTCGTGTTCTCCATTCCGATTCTGAAAAACGTCGAACAGAAGCATTATGTAGAAACCCCGCCGAGCGAACTGGCCAAGCACGCGTTTTCCAACCTTTGGGACACGATGAAGCGCTGCGTAAGCAGTAAGGGCCTGTTCATCTACATCATCGCGTACTTTCTCTATATCGACGGCGTCGGCGCGGTCATTTCGCTGGCGACCAACTACGGCGCGACGCT
This sequence comes from uncultured Christensenella sp., assembly GCA_964383635.1. Lineage (GTDB taxonomy): Bacteria > Bacillota > Clostridia > Christensenellales > CAG-138 > UBA7703. The sequence goes on from CAYLIG010000004.1 coordinate 147,511, forward strand.
TGGGCTCGGCACGACGGGCATGATCTTTGCGCTGCTGCTGACGCAGCTTGTCGCAGCTCCCTGCGCGATACTCTTTAGTAAACTGGCCGGTAAATTCGGCGCAATCAAGATGATCATCGCGGCCATCGCGATGTATTTTGTCATCTGCGGCGTCGGCTTCTTTATGGGGCGGATTGTCGAACCGTATCAGCTGGACGCCGTCGCCACGACGCGCAGCGCCATCGCGGCGCAGGGGGTGACGTTCCAGAACAGCGAGGATCAGAAGGTCTGGGATACGGTCAAAAAGGATTTCGTGGAGGATATTCGCGCGTCGCTCTCGGAGGAGGATCGTGTTGCCGCCTTTGAGGCGGTTCAAATGAGCTATATCGAAAAGATCGGCGATACGGCGGATCACTTCTATCGCTTCTCCGGTTCGGGCGCTTCCGCAACGGCCAGCGCGGCGATCGGGACAATCGGCGATTCTCTGATTCCCTATGCGCAGGATTCGGCCAAACAGACGGCTTATAACAGCGCGAAATCGACAGCCACGACGCTCTTTTGGGTGCTGGCGTTCCTCGTCGGCACCGTTCAGGGCGGCATTCAGGCGCTGTCGCGTTCGTATTTCGGCAAACTCGTGCCGCAGACGAGAAGCGCGGAGTATTTCGGCTTTTACGATGTGTTCGGCAAGTTTGCAACCGTCATCGGGCCGCTGCTCTACGCCATGTTCTATTTCATGACCGACCGCGCGTCCGTCGGCATTCTGAGCTTGCTGATTCTCTTCGGCGGCGGCGGACTGCTGCTGCTCTTTGGCCGCAAGGAGATGGCCAAAGCCGAGGCGGAGATGCGCGAGGCAAACGCGCGGATGACCGCGGACGGGAACAATCATCTTGGGGGGATAGCTCCTCTTTGAAACTGAAAAGCTATATAACCAAAGCAATCCTGTTCGTCGGCGCGGTCATGCTGCTCTTGGCCGCGCCGGCGATTTCGCATGCGGATTCGTCCGAAGCGGCGCGGGACGTCACCGCGCTGGTTTCGGTTGTATCCGGACAGGACGGCAGGACGGTTCGGCGAACACGCGACTCCCATGTGGAAACGTACTCCACGTTTGCGCCCGAAGAAGCGCTCTCATTTGCCTGGAGCGAGGATACCGGTGTCCGGCTGGCGTCGATCAAGTGGTATGCGCCGCCGGATTCTGCTATACTGGTGCAGACGGACGCGCAGGGGAAAGAGATTGCGCGCGAATCGTTCGACGCCTCGCGCTACAACGTCTGCTGCGACGTGTTGGAAGATGCGCGCGGGCTGAGCGTTGTTTCACAAGACGGCATGACGATCGCGGAACTGACGCTCTACTCGGCGGGAACGCTGCCCGACGGCGTGTATGACTGGCAGCCGCCGCTTGAAAAGGCGGATCTACTGGTCGTTGCGGCGCACTGCGACGATGAGCTGTTGTTTTTTGGCGGTACGATTCCTTATTACGCGGGGGAGCGCGGATTAGACGTGCAGGTTGCCTACATGGCAAATGGCGATCGAACGCGCGTGGACGAGGCGCTCAACGGACTCTGGCACTGCGGCGTGCGAAACGCGCCGGTGTTTCTGCCGCTTAAGGACGTGTATACCGAAACGCTGCGCGACGCGCTGATCCGCTGGGGCAGGGAACAGACCACCGACACGCTCGTGTCGCTGATATGCCGCTTTCGCCCGGAGGTGATCGTGACGCACGATCTCAACGGCGAATACGGACATGGCGCGCATATGGCAAGCGCTGCCTGCATGCTGGATGCGGTGCCGCTGGCCGCGGATGCTTCCGCCGATCCCGCCTCCGCCGAAACCTATGGCGTCTGGCAGGCGCAGAAGCTCTATCTGCACCTCTATGGTGAAAACCGCATCACGATGAACTGGGACGAACCCCTTTCCGCGTTTGGCGGCAAGACCGCGCTGGAGGTGGCGAACAACGCGTACCATATGCATGTTTCGCAGCTGCAGTATCACCGGAATGTCTTTGGCAGCGGGGATTACAGCTCGGCCGAATTCGGGCTTGCGTTGACCGCGGTGGGGCCGGACGAGGCGAAGGACGACTTTTTCGAGCACGTCGATCCCACCCGGCTGAGCGACTATATCGCACCCACGCCGGAGCCGACCGCCGCGCCGACCGCCACGCCGATAATGGCGCCGGCCAGTACCCCAACGGCGACGCCGGAACAGCGGGCGGATATGGAACACAACAGCGCGGCAAACTCGCCATGGATGTACGGCGCGCTTGGACTGATCGGGCTTGCGGCAGCCGCTGGTATCATCGCCGTCGTTTGGAACAGGAAACGAAAAACCGGAGTATAACGGATTTATGAAGAAATTCATTGCACTGCTCGCGCTCGGCCTGATGCTTTCCGGCATTCCCGCCGCCGCGCTTGCGGAGGAAACAGACCAAGCGACCGACAGCGGCGGCCTTTCGATGCAGATCGACCTGCCCGAAGAGGATGCGGCATATCTGTACCGCCTGACCGACGAATTTGTCACGTCCAGAATATCGTTTCAAAAGGACGATTCGGTTACGTTTCGGCCGGACGCGCCCGCGCAGGCGATCCTGCTGAACTGGTATGATGTGCCCGAGACGTATACGCTTTCCCAGCTCGACGCGGCAGGCGCGACGCTGGCGGAGGATACGATCACGGACGGGCAGCTGCGCCGGCTGATTTTCCTGAACGAAAACTGTGCGCAACTTGTGCTGCTGTTTCAGTCTGCCGGCGCGCTGGGCGGCGTTTCCGCCTATTCCGCAGACGAACCGCTGCCGGATGGCGTAACCGCGTTTCTGCCGACGCCTGCGCAGGCGGATCTTTTGATTGTGACCGCAGAGCCCGGCATGGAATTTTTGCAGTTTGGCGCGGTGATTCCGACCTATACGCGCGAGAAAGGCATCGCGACCGCGGTGCTGTATGTTTCGGACTATGGCAAGCGCGCGCGTGCCTACGAGGCCCTCGCCGGACTGACGGACGCGGGGGTTACGGCATATCCCATCTTCGGCGGATTCACCTGCGACAACTATGATTCCTATAAGATGGCCGTCGCCGGATTTGTCAAAAAGACATTGACGGCGTATCTGGAGCAGCAGTTTACCGTGCTCAGTCCAAAGGTAATCGTAACGCATTCGACCGCAGACGCATCCGGCGCGCACAGCCTGACGGCGGAGTGCGTGCTGGCCGCCGCGCAAAACTGCGCCAGCGTCGAGAAAGTGTATTTCGCCGGGGAAACGGACGAAACTGCGCCGACCGTAATCGATATGAGCACGCCGCTGAACGCATTTGACGGCAAGACGGCGGCGGAGATTGCCGAAAGCGCTTATGCGCTGCATGTTTCGCGGCGTGTGTTCCATCAAAAGATCGATTCCTCAGGCGCGTTTACGCTGGCTTACACCACGGTTGGCGCGGATGAAGCGGGGGACGATATATTCGAACACATCCCGGCGGCGTCCCTGATCTCTTATGCGCCCGCGACACCGTCCCCGTCCCCGACGCCGGAATTGACACCGACGCCCGCGCTGGACACGACGCCGGAAGCTGTTATGCCGCAGATGCAGGAGCATGTGTCGGGCGGCAATGGATTTGCGGCGGCGCGTGCGCTGATTCCAATTGCTTCCGGGATCGTTTTTACGCTCGCGTTGTTCCTGCTGGTCTATCGGCCGATGAAAAACAGGCGCGGCAAGGGGGACGCGGTATGCGTTTGCCTGATTCCGCTTGCGCTGGGTATCGCAATCGGTGCGATCCTCGCCGGCGCGAAAGCGGAGCAGGCGAAACCCGCCGCCGAAGCGGCGGTGATTTCCGCCGCGCCGCTGGAGACGCCGGAAGCGTCGGCAAGCCCCGAACCGACCGCAGAGCCGACGCCGACTGCGGAGCCGACAATCGATCCGATTGAAGCATTTGAGGAAAACTACTACCGCAAAGCGGACGACCCCGCCGAAGTGATCGTTGTTGACGACGAGCACGGACACTGGGCTTATCGTTCGGACGATCTCGGAATCGACATTGAACGCGTCACCACAGAAAACAGCGACGGCAAACCGCTGACCTATTTCGTTGCGGATATCCACATGAGGGATATCAGCCAGTTCCGCCCGGGCTTTGGGGCGGAGGGGCATACCGGCCGCGGCGCAATCTATCCCTGGATCATGGCGCGGCGCGAAAAGGCTGTGCTCTGGCTCACCGGCGACAATCTCATCAACAGCGAACGCGAGGAAAAAGGTATCCTGATTCGCGACGGGCGCATGTTCTGGTCCGCCGACAAGGAGGACACGCTGGCGATCTACCCCGATATGTCCATGAAAATTATCCCCAAATACACGAGCACGCCGGGTACACTGGTCGAGGACGGCGTAGAAAACGCCTATTCCTTTGGGCCGACGCTGATTTCGGACGGCGTGATCAACGAAAAGGCAAAGTTCCACCGCGTGCGCCGCGCCAATCCGCGCGCGGGCATCGGCTATATCGAACCGGGCCACTATATCGCAATCGTTGTGGACGGGCGGCAGAAGGATTACAGCGTTGGAATGCCCGTTTGGGATTTTGCAGATCTCTTTGCGCAGTACGGCTGCAGTGTTGCGTATAACCTCGACGGCGGACTCTCCGCGGCGATGGTATTCATGGGCGAACAGATCAACTCCCATTCCGGAAACCGCCTTGGCGCCAGCGATGATATCTCCTACCAGCGCGCCGTGCCGGACGGGCTGATGTTTGGCTACAGCGAGCAGGTGCCGGGCGTGGACGACCCCGTTGCCAACAACGGCAACAAGCAATGACGTGCTGACGGCGAGAAAGGGAAGCTGCGGCGGCAGAAAAAGACACGGCGTTGCATTTGGGGTTGACGCGGCGATCAGACCGTGCTACAATAACCCACGGACAAAAAAATCGAATACCGCCTTATCAAGAGTGGCTGAGGGACCGGCCCTGTGAAGCCCGGCAACCTGTTTGCAAGCAGCAAATAAGGTGCCAATTCCGACAGCGAGAGCTGAAAGATGAGCGTTGCACCAACGACTTTGTGAGACCTCATCAGCGGATGAGGTTTTTTTGTATCCCGACTTTGGAGGATACAATCGAATATGGCAACAAGACTCTTTACATCCGAATCTGTAACGGAAGGACATCCCGACAAGGTTTGCGACTGCATCTCGGACGCGGTTCTGGACGCGATCTTTGCGCAGGACCGCGGCGCGCGCGTCGCCTGTGAATGCGCGGCAAGCACAAACCTCGTGCTCGTCATGGGAGAAGTGACCACCACCGCGCATGTGGACGTGACCGATATCGTGCGCAATGTTGTCCGCGAAATCGGCTACGATAAACCGGACTACGGCTTCGACGCGAATTCTCTCGTGGTAATTACCGCGCTCAACAAGCAGTCGCCGGATATCGCGCTCGGCGTGGACAGCGCGCTGGAGCAGAAAAGCGGGGAACAGGAAGCGCTGTTTTCCACGGGCGCCGGGGATCAGGGAATGATGTTCGGCTACGCCTGCGACGAAACGCCGGAGTATATGCCGCTGCCCATTTCGCTGGCGCACGCGCTCACGCGAAGACTGACCGAGGCAAGAAAGAGCGGAGAACTGCCGTATCTGCGCCCGGACGGTAAGAGCCAGGTAACGGTGGAATACGAAGACGGCAAACCCGTGCATGTGGACACCGTCGTGGTCAGCGCGCAGCATGACGAAATCGACATGGATCGTCTTCGCACGGATATCGCGGAAAAAGTGATTCATCCGGTGCTGCCGGAAGGTCTTTGGGACGAGCACACGCGCATTCTGGTCAACCCGACGGGGCATTTTGTCATCGGCGGTCCTACGGGGGATTCCGGCCTGACGGGACGCAAGATTATCGTGGACACCTATGGCGGCTATGCGCGGCATGGCGGCGGCGCGTTCAGCGGGAAGGACCCGACGAAGGTGGACAGAAGCGGCGCGTACATCGCGCGCTACGCGGCCAAACACGTTGTTGCGGCAGGGCTCGCGCGGCAGTGCGAAATTCAGATTGCCTACGCAATCGGCGTGGCGTGTCCGGTTTCCATTCGCGTGGATACGTTTGGAACCGGCGTGGTGGACGACGAGACGATTGAACGCGCGGTTGAAAAAGTATTCGATTTCAGACCCGCGGCAATCATTGAAACGCTCGGCCTGCGCAGGCCCATCTATCGCCGAACGGCGGCATACGGACACTTTGGGCGGCCGGATCTCGACTTGCCATGGGAACGGCTCAACCGCGTGGAAGCGCTGAAGCGCGCGGCCGGGAAATAACACAAGCGCAAATCAAAAAAACGAACTGCCGGATGCGGCAGTTCGTTTGTTGTTTCAGCGGATCGATTTATTCGCCGTCTTCGAAGTCGTCGTCTTGCTGGCGTGCGGCTTTTCTGTTGCGGCGGTCGTCTTCTTTCCAAAAGCGTGCGATGAGCATGACGGAGGTGGCGATGGAACAGACGGCCAGCACCGCGAAGATTCGCTTGGAGAGCTCGCTTGCCATAAATGCCATGACAGGGTTAAATCCATCGACAGCGAAGAACACGAGCGTCATCAGCGAGAGAATGATGGTCAGATGCGGCAGCGCGCGGACGATCAGTCGTTTCATGGTTGCGTTCCTCCTTACTGCCCGCTCGCCGACGCGGTCGGCTCGCAGATATAGAGAATGTCGCTGGTGTCGCGCGGGGAAGCATCCTGCGGTTGACTGCGCCATTCGCCGTCGTAGGTCATAACGGCCGTGTCACCGCCGTCCAGGTTATAGGCAACTTTGCACCCGAGATCATAAAACACCTGCGCCAGCTCGGCAAGGGACATGCCCCAGGAGTAGTCCTTCTGCCGTCCGTCGACGAGAATGAAGCAATAGTGGCCCGGTTCATAGTACCCAACGGCGGACAGCGGATTTGCCTTGGTGCCCGCAAAACTGCCTGGAACCTGACCGTCGACGAGCAGCTCCGGCCCGAAGGTCCAGATCTGATAAGGGTTTTTCGCATATATGGCGTCTATCGTGTCGCCTTTGAGCGGCTCGGGATAGGTTTCCATCGTTCCGTCATAGTAGAGCACGCAGATGTCGCCATAGACCGGCAGTTTTCTTTCCCACTCCACGCCGTTTCGCACGGCGATGCTGTCGTGGTATGTAAAATTATCGCCGGAAATTGCGACGATGGAGCCGACCAGCTGCGAAAGCTGAAGCGTCGACATCACATTCTTGCGGCTGCCCTGATTCTGTTCTTCGAAATCGAACGCAACGCCGGTGCGGAAGCTGGAGATGTCTTTGATATAGATATCCGCAAGGTAGTAGACGATGGGCTTGCTTTCCGTGCCGACGGTGACCTTCGTCATCTCTATGGAGACGTTTGCGCTGCGATAGGAGTTCTCGGTCTGCTCCACCTCGCCGGTGGTAAATTTGTCGGCAAACTGACCGCCGAGCAGGCCGGTATCGACGATTTCAGGCGTCGGCGCCGGGGTATGCTCCGCTGCGACCGGATCCGTCGGTTGGGGGGTCGAGGCGGCAACCGGCGTCGACGTCGCGCTGCTCAACGCCTTTGGCGTATATGTCGGCACGCGCAAAAAGTGGACATAGGAATAAGCGGCAAGAAACACGCCGAGAACCAGCAGATCGATGATGATCGCACGAATCAGCCGCTTAGCGGATTTGGAAAGGGGGTTGCTCATAATGACCGGTTTTCCTCCTGATGTTTGGATCAAACGGTAAATTGCCTGCCTCGGGCATCAGTCTTCCGGGTTGAGTTCCTCGCTTTCCGGCGGAAAAACATATTTTCGCTGCATATAAAAGCTCACCGGGTAGAGTGCGAGTTCGACGAGAATTTTGCCGATCGCGATCGGCATCAGATGTGTGATTACCACCATCAGGCCGTAGTTGACTGCAAGAATGGCCGCAACAAGGATATAGTAGCGCAGGATGCTCGAACGGCTGCGGTTTTCGAACACGAGCTTGCAGTTCATAAAATAGTTGGCAAGGGAGCTGAGTATGCGCGCGCCGACAACGCTGATGAGCAGCGACTCGGCCATCCCCTTCGTGGCGGAAGAAAACAGCAGCACGAGCACGTAGTCGAGCAACATTGCAACAAGCGAGGACGCGACGAAAAACAGGATCATCTTATAGATGCGCCAGGCGTCGCGAATCGGGTTAAAGTGGGAGGACTTATTGTCTTCTATGTACACGGTTTCGATGGGTACCTCTTCAATCGGAATTCGATGCCGCGTGGCGTAGAGGAGTACGTTAATTTCGTACTCATATCGATCGCCCTTCATCTCGAGCATCATGGGAATGCGGAAAACGCCAAAGGCCCTCAGGCCGGTCTGCGTATCGAAGATTTTAACGCCCGTTGAAAGCGCGAACACAAAGCGCGTAATCGCATTTCCGGCGCGGCTTTTAAACGGCACGGTTCCGGTGAACTGCCTGCTGCCGAGCACCAGCTTTTCCGGCGCGGCTTCCCAGGCCTCGCTGACGCGGATGATATCCTCGGGCAGGTGCTGTCCGTCCGCGTCAATGGTAACGACGCCTTCGTCGGCGGGATACTGGTCATAGATATACGAAAGCGCGGTCTTAAGCGCGGCGCCCTTGCCGCGGTTCACGGAATGGTGCAGTATCTTTGCGTAAGACTCCAGGGAGGCAAATAAATCTTTCTTATCCGGGTCGCTGCCGTCGTTGACAATGATGAGGTCATAATCGGTTTTTTCACGCAGCGCAAGCACGAGATGATAGAGCTTCTCGTCTGGCTGGTAAGCCGGAATGATGACGACCATGCAAATTCTCCTTCTGTTACGTTCAGTGCCGATATTTGCGGTACTGCCGAGGGGAAATGTTTTGCGATTTGCGGCGGGCGGCGCAAGCAAAACAACCGCTTTTATCCGCACACAAAAGCAGTGTATAGTATACCTTATTTTTTCGATTGTGAAAAGCATTCGAGGCCGGTTTTGAAATTGGGACGCAATTGCCAAAATTCGGCGAAATCCGTGCGTTTTTGTCGTTTGTGCACCGGACGACATTGTAAACTATTTGTAATAATTAGAAACAGGGGCGGATTTTCGGCTGATCCTGCTGTAATATTAGCGGTATTGAAAGCTGGAAAGGACATGGCGAAGCGATGGCCCGAATATCCAATCACAAACATGAAAAAGACGAGAATATAGAAATAGAACCGCGGATGCAGGAAGGCGAAACCGAAGCGGAACGCGCGGATGCCTTTGGAAGCGATTTGACCGAATACGATGACCAATCGACGGGCGTGGAATCTTTTGTTCCCACGGATTTTTATCCTTCGACCATCGTGCGCGGCAAAAAGGCCCACTCGCGCAAAAAAAAGCGTGCTTTATGGGCGGCGCTGCTTGTGCTCGGCATTCTTCTGCTTTGCGTCGGCGGCGTGTTTGCCTATGTGATGTTTCTGGATCCAAGCACGCAGTTTGTAAACGTAAGCGATACGCCGGATCCCGTCGAAGTGGTCGCGGTAGACGCGGAAGACGCAACGCCCACCCCCAGCGCTGTTGCGTTGACGCCAACGCCGCTGGATCCCTACGCGGTGATCAGCGCGCAGGCGGACACGTCTATGATGCAGAATATCGTCAACGTGCTTATCATCGGCGTGGACTATGCCGAGGAACGCGAGACCTGGACCGGCAAGCACGAATACCACGCGGATGTGATGATGGTCATGGCGATTAACTTTGATGAAAACCGAGTTGATTTGATATCGCTTCCGCGGGATACCTATGCAAAGATACCCGGCGTAAAGGGCATCTATAAGCTCAACGCGTCCATCAACTGCGGCGGCGGGTTCGAGGCGGAAGGCGGCGCCGGGTTCCTGAAAACATGCGAAGCGGCAAGCTGGATGCTTGGCGGAATTCCGGTCAATTATTACTATGCCGTGACGATGCCCGCGGTCAAAGAGCTTGTCGACGCGGTTGGCGGCGTGGACTATGATCTCGAACTCTCCTACAAAATGATGGGACGCAGCTACAGCGCGGGCCCGAACCATCTCAACGGCCAGGGCGTGCTGGATTATTTGCGCGTGCGCAAAAATATATCCAGCGGCGGAGATCTCAACCGCATCAACCGGCAGAAAAAGATGCTCATCGCGCTGTTTGAGTCGATGCAGAAACAAAATCTGATTTTGAAGATTCCGGATATCGTCAACTCGTTTGACGGTCAGCTCTTTACAAACTGCACGTTAGGGCAGACGGCGGCGCTGACGAAATTTGCGTATACACTTGATAAGGATAACATCGGCATGTATTCCATCGGCGGAACGATCACCAATATCTTTGACTGGAACTTCTGCCTGACGGACCAGAGCAACCGCGTGAAAGTCATCAAACAGGTGTACGGCATCGATGTGCCGAAGGAGCTGGAGTATACCGCCGATTATGCGCAATACCGCTGGGCGGATATGGTCGCAACGCAATATCTCAAGACCGTTGCGCCCTTGACGGAATTTGTTTCCGCCGCGCTTGCCGAGGACGACCTGCTGCCGACGATGGAACCCACGCCGGAAATAACGGAAGAGCCGACGCCCGAGATTCCTGCCGAACCGACGCCGCTGGTGGTGGTTACCCCCGCGCCGACGCCCGAACCGACCACATCCGGCACCGCCAGCAAAGGCTCGGATCCGATCAGCGTGGTTCGCCTCAGCGCGATAAGCCCTGTCAACGGAGAGGTTTACAGGCAGTATTCCGAATATACCAGACAGCTGTTCAGCGACTATCTCATGTCGCTGGACGCGCTGGAAGAGGCGCAGGCGATTGCCCGCAAAGAAGCCGCGAAGTATGCGGCGGGGAAGACCAACGACCTCAAACAGGCCAGGCAGGACGTTTCCGATTACGCTTCTCATGTGAAGACGAACGCATTAAGCCTTGCGCAGGAGTTTGGCTACTCCTCAAGCAAGTTTGTCTGGACGTATAAATACTATTACGATTCCAGCTTCAACGAGGTAAAAGTAGACTTCAATTAAGACGCGGCGCAGAATAACTACCCATCTAAAGCGCTAACAGAAAACCCCGCCTGATCGTTTGATCGGGCGGGTTTTTTATACACATCTTATATTTTTTTCGTTCTATTTTTTCCGAACGATCGTTACACGCGGATTCAGGCCGCCCGCTTCGGTGGTCAGCTCCGCGGCAATGGTCAGGGTTGGTTCGCGCTTGAGGCAGGACAACAGCAGACGGTGCTCCATCGTATAAAGCAGCGCGACGCCGCCCGGCGCGAGCAGGCGCGGCAAAAGCCGGATGAACCCGCGATAGAGCGGCTCGTTTGTCTCATGCGACCCGACGCGGTTTCCGAACGGCATATTGGTAATGACGAGATCAAATGCGGTTTTCGGCTCAAATCGAAGGATATCCTTCTGGACGAAGTGCGCGCGGCTCTTTGCGGCCTGCGCGTTTGTCCGGGCGGCCGCAAGCGCCGCGGCGGAGACATCCACGCCAAGTACACTGCAGCCCGGCGCGGCTTTTTCCAACTCGAAGAGCAGCGTGCCGCTGCCGCAGAAGGGATCCAGCGCGAAGATGTGCTCGGCGGAGACGTAAGGGAGCGCAAAGCGCGCAAGACACGCGGCCAGACTCGGGGCGATGGAGGCGGCGATGGCCTGCTTTCGATAGTTGAACCGCTGATCCGGTACGTTGCAGTGCCGGACGAATACGTCGCAGCGCGCATCCGCCGCACAGACTACGCGAAGTTCGTCTAGATAGCGCGAGGGATTGTCTCCGCCGCCGAGCGCCGCGGAGAGCGCGCGGATGAACGCCGACCGCTCGCCTGAATAGTTGCGCAGCTCGATGCGATAAGGCTTATTCAGAAGTTTTTCCGCCGAGCCGGAGATTTGCACGGGATCCGCCGCAATGCCCGAGGCGGCGGGCAGCAGCGCTTCAACCATGCAGCGCGCGCGGTGAAGGCGCGCGATGTCGTCCGTTTGGACAAGCACGCCGTTTGCCGTAAGCGTGCCGGAAAATCCCAATGAGGCCAGCTCTTTTTGAAGAACGGGCGCAAAACCCGCGGGGGCGACGGCGAAAATTTCCTGCGCGGCGGGCAGTTTCTTCTGCGCGGGAAGCGGCAGATCGCGCGAGAGCGCGGCGAGAGCCTTCTGATGCGCGGAAATGATTTCTTCCGTATACTTTCGCTCGGTATCGTCCGCCGCGACGGGAGGGGTATACGTGTCAAGCGCGGCTTTGGCGCCCGGCCCGCCCGCGCTGCCGAGTGCGAGGAGGATGGAGGGCACGACAAACCGCGTTTGCTCTGCCTTCAGCGCGTCCGCCAGCACGGCTGCATCCTCGCCGTGCATGAGTTCGCCGAGCAGACGCGCGGCGTTTTTCCGTGCTTTCGGTTCGTCGCTTTTCAGCGCGGCATAGACGTTGGAGCGATCGCCGAGCAGACGATCGATGCTTTCCCGCGCGGCCTGTTTCTTTGCGTGTGCGCTCAGCGCGGAAAGCGCGCCGACGGGGTCGTCAGAAAGCGCGTCAATCAGTTCCGAAAGCTCCTGTTCACCAGGAGGCGGGGCGCTTTGCGGAGCGTGCTGTCTATGGGAAGATGCCCGGTTGTGGTTCTGGTCGTTATGCATGGCTGGCTGTTTCCCGAATGATTGCCAGAATGGCCTCCGTTCCGTCGGACCTTGTATCTTTACACATCGCCGAGGCGTAGCGCTCCCGCTCGGCATATACGCGCAGTATGGCGGCGCAAAGCGATTCGGGCGTGGCGGTGTTTTGATCGACAACCTCCGCGTATCCTTTTTTCTGGAAGTATTCGGCGTTGAGCAGCTGATCCCCGCGCGTGCTGGCGGAGGTGAGCGGTACGAGTATGCTGGGCTTATTCAGCGCGAGCAGTTCAAACACGCTGTTCGCACCCGCGCGCGAGAGAACGACGTCGCTCAACGCAAAGAGATCGGGCAGTTCTTTGTCGATATACTCGTATTGGTTATAGCCGCAGGCGACGCAGTCGCAATCGTGCTTGCCGCGCCCGCAGAGATGAACGACGTCAAACGTTTCGCCGAGCTTCGGCAGCGCCGCGCGAACGAGTTCGTTGAGCTTCTGCGCGCCGAGGCTGCCGCCCATGACGAGCAGCACGGGTTTTTCGCCGGTTAACCCGGTGAAAAGGAGCGCGCGCTTGCGGTCTCCGTCGTAGAGCGCTGGGCGGATGGGCGTGCCTGTGAAGACGCCTTTTTGATGGGGAATATGCGGAAGCGTATCTTCGAAGCTTACGCAGACCTTGTCCGTAAAACGACTGGCGATGCGGTTGCTCAGCCCGGGCGAAAAATCCGATTCGTGCGCGACGACAGGCACTTTTCCGGCGCCGAGCACGACGGGGACGGAGACGAAGCCGCCCTTGCTGAAGATCACGTCCGGACGAATGCTGCGAATCAGTTTTCGCGCCTGAAAATATCCCTTGATCACGCGAAAAGGATCGACGAAGTTTTGCCAGGAGAAATAGCGCCGGAGCTTGCCGGAGGCAATACCATGATAGGTAACGCCGTCGATCGAGGCGATCAGGTTCTTCTCCATGCCGTTTTCGGAGCCGATGTAGTGTATCTCCCAGCCCTCTTTTAAAAGCGGCTCGATCAAGGCGATATTTGGGGTAACATGCCCGGCGGTTCCGCCGCCGGTGAAGATAATCCGCTTTTTATCCTGAACAAGAGATTCCATAAGCCAGTCCGTCCCTCTCCCGAAAAACCACACGACCGGCGCGAACCGATCGTGTGGCGTTTGTACGATTCATCTTTTTTCAGTGTATGCCCGATTGAATGGTTTGTCCACAGAAACTTGCGGCTGCGTCAGCCCTCTGTTTCGTTGAGGATGTCGTCCTTTAACAGCGCGCGGGCAATGTCGAATTTCATCTGCGTCCATTCTTCCACGGGCCGCGTCATATCGATTTCCAACATGATGCATACAAGGCGCGCGTTTTCTGCCGTGACCTTTTCGCCGCCCTTGCTGTCCCGCCAGCAGACGAACCACGCGAGTTCCTTCGTGTCGTCGTCGGTGAGCTCGGCGGTACCCGTCTTACCGGCCATGGTGTAACCCAGATCGAGCGGATTGCGCGTCAGAAAGCTCTTGGTCAGATACCGCGCGGTTCCTTCCGTGCAGACTTTCAGCAGCGCGGGGTAGATATTGTCCACGGTGCCTTTTTGAAAAACTGTGCGATAAATTTTCGGTTCGCGCTGTTCAACAAGGGTATAGTCCGTGCCGTCCGCGTGCCAGATGGAGTCCACAACATACGGCTGCATGATCGTTCCGTCGTTTGCGTAGGCCGAGGCATAACAGGCCATCTGCAGTGGGGACATCAAAATTTCGCCCTGGCCGTAGCCGCTGACCGCAAGGTCGTATTCGTTCAGCGGGGTAGCTTCCGTACGCTGGTTGGCCAGCTGCGGCGTACTCACGTCGAGACCGTATAATTTCTTATCCAGCACGAGCCCGACACCCGGAACTTCGCTGTAAGAACCGTCCGCGTTTTCCTGCCAGATGGGGACGCCGCCCTCCGCAAGGTTTAACCATGCGACCTTTTCCGTATCCGCCGAGTTCACCTGCCAGTAAATGCGTGCCTGTGTGCCTTCCGTTTCCAGCGGAATCGGCGTGTTCCAGCCGATGGAATCCATGTACGCGGCAAATTTCGTCCAGCCCATGCGCATCGCTGAATAGGCGAAGAACAGGTTATCCGACGAGATGATCGAGTTGATCATGTTCATCGGCGAAGGACGGCTGTCGCTTCGGGTACGTTTGAGCGCGTGGTCGTTGCTCTGCTCTTTCCATGTGGCGGTGCTCGCGCGGTCGGCAAGGTTTGCGAGGAACGTTTCGGAAGGGAACCACTGATCGTTATGGATTTCTTCCGAGGCGGGAAATTCGTCGTTGACCGTCATGGTATTTGTTTCGATCAGCGCGGCGCTGGTCATGAGCTTGAACACCGAGCCAGGCGTATACAAACCCTGTGTGGAGCGGTTGTAAAGCGGCAGGTTGATTTCGTCTTGCTGCATCGCGTTCCACTCTTCGAGCGGGAGGCCTCGGCTCAGGTCGTTCAGGTCAAAGCCCGGCCAGGATGTCATGGCCTGGATCGCGCCGGTCTTGGGGTTGAGCACGACAACGCTGCCATGGATGCTGTCGTCGTATACCACGGTGTCGATAACGTCCTCAAGCCGCTCCTGCAGCTCGGGGATGATGGTCAGGTGCAGGTCGTCTCCGTCCACCGCTTTGGTGGAGTAGAGCATGCCGCGGCTGCCGCCATCCTTCGTCTGGATGTAGGTAAAGCGGCCGTTGGTACCCAGAAGCTGATCTTCATAGAGCTGCTCCAGGCCGTATTTGCCGATGTAGCTGTCGCCGTTGTAGCGTGTCGGCGTTGTGACGTAGCGGTCGTTCGCCGCGTCATAGCGGATGTCGCCGTAGGTTTCGTAGTTGATCTTCTCTTTTTTAGAGATGATTCCGGCGTATCCTATGATATGGCAAAGCGAGCTTCCATTCGGATAGTATCGCAATGTTCCATAGTTTGCGGTGTCGATGGCAAGGCCTTCTATGGCGAGCAGGCGCGTTTTCAGGTCCATCGTCGCTTCGTCAGGGTAGAATGTTTTCAGCTTGACAAAGTCGTTTCGAACTTTTGTGAGCGCCTCGCGTACGGCGTCCTCGGTCATCTCCATTTCGGGCACATTGGCAACCGCGCGGACAAACTCTCCGACATCCGGAATGGTGCTTGGAACACAGAACACAGTGACGGCGTTGACGTTTTGCGCGTAAGGTTCGCCATAAGCCAGAATCTCGCCGCGGTTTGCCTGCAAAACGCCGACGCGGAGGCTGTCGCCCCACTCCATCTCCGGGAAGATGAGACTGGGGGACCATTCAATCGTCCAGCGATGTTCGATGCGGTTTGCCGTGATGACGAAATCATAGGTGAGGTCTTCGTCCGCGCGCTCGCTGTGATAGGTAAGCGTATAGTTGACCTGCGCGATGATCTCGCCGTCAAGCACGTTGGTGGCGGAATAATCGATGCCGGTGAGCTCCAGCTCGTCAAATATGCTCTGATACCGCTCGATGAACTCGACCTTTGTAATGGTCTGTTCAACCTCGTCCGCCGTTGCTTCCGGCGTTGCGGTTGGCGTTGCGTTGGGATCGGGGGTCGGGGTTGGCGATGCGTTGGGATCCGGCGTTGCGTTGGGGTCCGGCGATTCGCTGACTTCCGTCGTCGCGGTTTCGCCCGGCGCCGGCGTCATATCCGTGTCGCGCTGATCTGCGGGCAGCTCGTCCTCGTTTGCCATGGCGGGATCGGGCGTCATCGCCGGTGTTGCATTCGGGTCAATCGTAGCGTCCGGATCCGGCGTCGGGCTTTCCAGCGAGGTTGGATATTCGCCTGTCGCGGGGTCCGGCGTGAAGCCGTTTTCGATTACGGGGGTAGGCGTCATCAGTTCCGGCGTCGGCGTGCCGGAATCCTCCGGTGCCGGCGTTTCTTCCGTCGGCGTCGGGGCAGGGGTTTCCGCCTTGTCCAGCCCGAATACCTGACGCCAGATTTTCCGGTTTTCTTCTTTTTCTTTCGCTTCCGCGGCAAGGCGGTCTTCGCGCTCTTTTTCGGTTTCCGGGGCCTTGATGCTGTCCGCCAGCATTTCGTACGCCTTGTCGAACGACCCCGCGCAGATGTAGTCTAAAAATCGGTAGCAATAATCGCTGCCGCGTGTAACGATTGCGCACCCCGTGCTTAAAATCGTTACGCTCAGCATGGCTGTGGCGATTAAAAATGCGAGAAAACGTTTCATGAATGATTCCAAATCCTTGTGTAAATTACCCCCCGGTAAAGCAATGATATTATACCAAATGCGCCGTGACGGGGAAGTAAAACCGATAAAAATTAATATTCCTGCCACGATTGGCGGGAAGAAACGGCAAAATGTGAAGAAAAAAACCTGCAGTTTATGATGCCACAGGCGTTTTTCTTGTCCGTTTTTTTATTGTAACACTACAGTTGGACTGAAATTCATATATGCCGGATCAATCGGGCAGAAAATTACAGCGGCGGGAGCGCCAGCGGATCGGCGATGCCGCAAAGACGCAGGCTGACGTCGTAGAGCCGGTTTGCGCTTTCGAGGCTTTTTGAAGCCTTGCTGGAAGGTTCGATCCGGCTGCGATAGAAATACTCCCCGCTGACGGCTGCAAGCGCGGGCTCGCAGGCGAGGTATACGCTGGTTTTTGCGCCTTCCTCGCTCGTCATAAACAGCAGCTTCATGGCGGCCGCGACCCAGCGAAACCGGCCGTTGGCGCGGTTGACCACGATGTCCGTGGCGACGATGCCCGGGTGCACGGCGTTGATGGTGACGCGGCTGCCGCGTGCGCGCAGCTTCTGCGCAAGCGCGCGCGCAAAGAGCAGGTTGCACAGCTTACTCTGTCCATAGGCGGCAAAGCGGTTGTAGCCGCGCGTCATGTTTAAATCGTCAAAGCGGACGTCCATCCATCCATGCGCAACGCTGGTCATCATGACAATCCGGCCCTGCTCGCTTTGCTCCAGCAACGGAAGCAGCAGCATTGAAAGCAGAAAAGCGCCGAGATAATTGACGCCGAAGGTCAACTCGAAGCCCTGCTTCGTTTCCGCGCGGCGGCGGCCAAGGATCCCCGCGTTGTTGATCAGCACATCCAGCCTGCCGTATTTCGAAAGAAACGCCGAGGCAAACGCCCGGATGCTGTCGAAGTCCGCAAGATCGAGCCGCATGAGGTCAAAGCAGCGCCCGCCGACGCACATGAGCTCATGCATGGCGGCCTCTCCGCGCTCCTTGCAGCGGCAGGCAAGAACGACCGTTGCGCCCCGGTCGGCAATTTGCGCGGCGGTCGCTTTGCCGATTCCGGCATTCGCGCCCGTCACGATGACAACTTTTCCCTTCATATCCCCATCCATGGCATTGAGTATACCGAAAACGGACTCAAAGAGCAACACACTTGCGTCCGGTTGTTGAACGGGGATCTCCGCACGGCAGAAATCCGTCCTTTTCGTTTGTAAGGGAAATCGGTATACTATAAAGAGCATTTCAGTATATGATAAAGAGCATTGATGAAGCAGGGAAAAGCGGCGAAGATCGGGCCGCGCGGAGGGGAACCATGTTTTTAGCGGACGGATGGAAAGAGTTTCGCGTACTGGACGCGGGCGGCGGCATGAAGCTGGAGCGCTGGAAACAGGTGACGCTGCTGCGCCCCGACCCGCAGGCCGTCTGGCCGATGGCCGAGCGCGAGGCGGACGCGGTCTATATTCGCTCGGAAACCGGCGGCGGACACTGGCAGATGCAGAAGCAGCTGCCGGAATCGTGGACGGTGCGATACCGCGATCTGACGTTTCTTGTTCGTCCGACGGGCTTTAAGCACACGGGGCTTTTCCCGGAGCAGGCGGTCAACTGGGACTGGATGCGCGGCGAGCTCGCGCGCTGGGAACAGAGTCATAATCGTGCGCCAAGGGTGCTCAACCTCTTTGCCTACACCGGTGGGGCGAGCGTCGCCTGCGCGGCGGAGGGGGCGGAGGTCGTCCATGTGGACGCGGCGAAGGGCATGGTCGCCTGGGCAAAGGACAACGCCGCCGAGAGCGGACTGAAGGACGCGCCCGTGCGCTACATCGTTGACGACTGCGTTAAGTTCGTCAAACGCGAACTGCGCCGCGGCAACCGATACGACGGCATCGTCATGGATCCGCCGAGCTACGGCAGGGGGCCGACGGGCGAGCTATGGAAAATCGAAAACGATCTGTATCCGCTCGTTGCCGACTGCGCCGGTCTGCTCAGCGACGAGCCCGCGTTTTTTCTGATCAATTCCTACACCACCGGTCTGGCTGCGAGCGTGCTGAAAAACGTGCTCCGCGTCGCGCTTCCGGCGGGGGACGCCGTGTCCGACGAGGTCGGCCTGCCGATCGAGCGGGACAATCTGGTGCTGCCCTGCGGTGCGAGCGGGCGCTGGACGCCGAATCGATAGAATCAGCAGGCGGAACTGCCGGGGATAAAGCGATTCAACAGAAAGCGAATTCAAAATTGGAAGAACAGCAAAATACATCCAAACTCCGGCGCGACGAACGAACGGAGAGCGGCATTCGAATTTTATATGAGGACAACCACCTGCTCGTTGTTGAGAAACCCGTCAATCTGCCTGTGCAGGCAGACAGCTCCGGCGACGAGGATCTGCTCACGCTGCTCAGGGCATATCTGCGCGCGCGCTACGATAAGCCCGGCGAGGCATATCTCGGCCTGGTGCACCGGCTGGACCGCCCTGTCGGCGGCGTGATGGTGTTTGCCAAAACCAGCAAGGCCGCCGCGCGCCTCACCGCGCAGTTTCAATCGCACGAAGCGAAAAAACGATACGCCGCGATCGTCCACGGACGACCCAAAGCGCAGGAGAGCCGGACGGACTGGCTTTACAAGGATGAAACCACGTTTTCCTCCCGCGTGGTGTCTGCGGGGACGCAAGGCGCAAAGGAGGCGCGCCTTCGCTACGCGCTGATCGGGCAGGCGGCTCAAACCGCTCTGCTGGATGTGGAGCTCTTTACCGGCAGGCCGCATCAGATTCGCGTGCAGCTGCTAAACGCCGGATATCCCATCTATGGCGATCAGCGGTATGCGCCGGGAACGAATGCCGGCGAACAGATCCGGCTCTGGGCATACGCGCTGACGCTCACGCACCCCACGCAAAAAGAGTCCATGACGTTCTTTTCCGCGCCGCCGTGGAACGAGGAAGCGTTTTCTGCCCAGATTGCGCTGCTGCCCGCGTTTTCCGTCTGCCGGGGGGTGTATCTGGACGGGCATTGCGTCGTTGTCGACAAAAACGCGGGCGTGGAGACGGAGGGCGAGCTGCTCGGCGAGCTGGAATCTCTGCTGGGCGACGTATACCCCGTGCATCGTCTGGACGCGAATACCGAAGGGCTGGTGCTCTTTGCGCGAACGGAAGAGGATGCCGCGCGCTATGAACAGATATTTTATACGCACGAATTAACGAAACTCTATCACGCCGTCGTTTGCGGCGTGCCGCGGGATGAAGAAACGCTTGTGCACTGGGTGCTTAAAGATGAGGACGAATCGTTTGTCCGCCTCTGCCGCGAGGGGGAGCCGGGGGCGCTTCGGTGCGAGCTGCGCTATCGCGTGCTGAAGAGTGACGGCGAGGCGAGCCTGGTCGAAATCGAACTGTTCACCGGGCGGACACATCAGATTCGCGTGCAGATGGCGGCGATCGGGCATCCCGTGCTAGGAGACGACAAATACGGCGACCGCGCATTCAATAAACTTCGCAAAAAGAGGACGCAGCAGCTTCTTGCCAAGCGTCTGGAAATCGACGGGCATGTGTTTGAAAGTTTAAGGGAACTGGAACTGTAAGAAAAGAGGTTCGCAACATTGCGAACCTCTTTAATCGTCGTATAATCCAAATCCGCAGTAGGGGCAGACGTCTCTTGCAGCGGAATATCGCCTGCCGCACTCGGGGCATTCGATGGAGTTCTTCGCCGTCAGCCGCTTGGGATCGGGCACGCGCGGCAACCTCTGCGTCGGCCGGCGGATGCGCCCTGTTTCGCGATGCGTGGAGATGGGATGGCCGCAATGCGGGCAGGTTTGCGTGCCGCTCACGATCTCGTTGTTACAGTGGGGGCAGAAGATATAGTTGGTTTCCTCCTCATCAAAGAGGGATGTCACTTCTTTATTCTGCGGGGGCGCTTGCGTTTCACCCCGATAATGGCCGCAATAGGGGCAGGTGGCAAGTCCGCCGGGGATTTTCCTGCCGCAGTTTTCACATCTCGGATCCGGCTGCGGCTGACGGACCGGCGCGGCCTGACGCTCCTGGCCGGAGGTCGGCGAGGCTTCCTCGGCTGCGTCGCTGGGATGATAGCCGCAATAGGGACAGGTGGCAAGCCCGCCGGGAATTTTCTTGCCGCAGTTTTCGCAGACGGGATCCTGCTTGGGCTGCGCCGGCCGCGGCTCAACCGGTTCGGCCGTCTGCTGCTCGGTCTCTGGCTCCGGTTCCTCAACCGGGTCGCCTGGGAAATAGCCGCAGTGCGGGCAGGTGGCGAGAAACGGCGGTTTTGTTTTTCCGCAGCGGGGGCAGAGATCCCGGGACGCTTCTTCGCGAGTCGTTTCCGCGGTTTTCTGCCGCTCGGCTTCGGCCTGCTCGGCGGCGAGCCGCTGCCGTTCGGCCTCCGCCTCCGCCTCCGCCTGCTCGGTCGGGTCGCCGGGATAATAACCGCAGTGCGGGCACTTGGTCAGAAACGGCGGCCTCTTTTTGCCGCAGCGGGGACAGACCACCTTCGGCAATCCTTCGCGTTCCGGCTCGGCGGGCGCGGGCGTTTCCGCGAACGCTTCGTCCTCAAAGGGGTCTTCAAATTCGTCTTCCGCCGCTTCGGTCAGATCATCTTCCGGTTCATCGTCAAACTCGTCGTCGTATTCTTCGTCCGGTTCGTCGTCAAATTCGTCTTCGTCGTCAAAGAGGTTTGGTGTGTCGATGTCAAAGCCGCATCTGGGGCAGATTTTCACGTCCGGCGCGAGCTTCTTTCCGCAGTCCGGACATTCGATTCTTCCCTTGCGATCCGGCTTTTTCGGCTTTGGCTCCGGTTGTTTTTTGACCGGTTTTGGCTCCGGTTTCGGCATGGAAGCGACGAGCGCGGGCAGCTCTGCACGCAGACGGATCGCCTTTAGCAGACCGCCGACGCCGAAGAGAATGACCCCGGCGCGGAATACCAGCTCGCGTACGAGCGCAAAAAGATTATCCTTATAACTGTTTCTCAAAACAAGCGCGACGATGAGCGTCGCGATGACGGAGAACCCCGTTGCGGCCAGAGCGGAGGCAAAAAGCGCGTTGTCCTGCGGGATGTCCTGCTTTCGATCGGAGAGCTGATAGAGCACGCTCGGCACGACCAGCGCGGTGATCAGCGCAATAAAATCGAGCAGATAGACGAACTCAAAAAAGAGCACCATCTCTACAAAATAACTGATGGCGTTGATGATCCCCCAAAGTGCAAAGAGCGCGTTGAGAAGCAGATAGAAATTCCCCTTCTTCATGCGCAGCTTGCCCTGCCGGTTCTGCAGCAGCAGATAAAGCGCCAGCCCGACGAGAGCGAGCATGAACACATAGCCCATGATGCCCCAGAACGTGAAATCTTCCGGCGGCGCCTGACCGAGCTGTTTGCGTGAGTGCGCGTCCGCAAAGAGCTGAATCAGCGAAAACACGCGCGCGATGGAAAACAGCAGCGTACCGTAAAAAACCGCCCCGCTTGTGACATAGCTGGCGGATTGATAGCGCTTCTTGGGTTGTACGCGCCGTTCCATAGGGGTATGATAGCACAGCCCGCCTTGCCATGCAACACGACGGCGGGTATAATCAAATGAGGGCATTGCGCCCCGCGTTGATCAGCTTTTCCGAATGCAAGGCGAGTCTTTTTCGCGGCGCATTCGCCCGATTCGGCGGCGAACACACGCACCGGACGTCTTAGTAATCAGCGCAACGGCCGCAACCGTCTTTGCGTGAGGGGAGCGTTGCGAAAAGGATGCACCGCGGCAGGGGGGAATACCGACCGGATCTTAGCAGAACGGTCCGACGGAACCATGGAACATCGATGAATATAAAGGAGCGAAGCGCATGAAAGCGGGGACAATTTGGTTTCTGGCGGGCGGTTTGCTGGTGCTTGCGGCGTTGGTCGCCGCACTGCTGCTGATGCATCCGAACAGAAGCGCCGGCAATACGGCAGTCGAGCAATCTGCCGATGTACCCTCCACCGCGCAGCCTGCGGCCGTCCCGGAACCAACGGCACAGCAGCAGCCTGCTCCGGCGGAGAGTGCGAGTCTGCCCATGGAGACGGTTACGTTTCAATCCCCGGACGATCTGACCATAACGGCGGATCTGTATCTGACCGCAAACAGCGACGCGCCGTTTATTCTGCTCTTCCATCAGGCCGGCTACAGCCGCGGAGAATATCTCGAGATTGCGCCGAAGCTGAATGCGATGGGGTATAACTGCCTTGCCGTGGACCAGCGTTCGGGCAAGACGTTCAACGGCGTTGCCAACGAAACCTATACGGCGGCAAAAGCCAAAGGACTGCCAACGCTCTATGCCGACGCGTATCCGGATCTGGAGGCGGCGCTGGGCTACGTCGTTAAACAATACGCTCCGCAAAAACTGATCGTATGGGGGAGCTCTTACTCCGCGTCGCTTGTGCTGATTCTGGCGGCGGAGCATCCAGAGGAGATTCAGGCGGCGCTGTCGTTTTCGCCAGGGGAATATTTCCGCTTTGAGGGCCGGACCATCGCCGAATTTGCGGCGACGATCAAACAGCCGGTGTTTATCACCTCCGCGCTATCGGAGGAAGCCTCCTGGAGAAAGATTGCGGATCAGATCCATTCGGAAGGGAGCGTTTTCTTCGTTCCGGAAGGCAGGGGAACGCATGGATCCAGCGCGCTTTTTGAAGCGACGTTGAACCATGCGGAATATTGGACCGCGGTGGAAGGGTTTTTAGATTCGCTGAACGAAGCGTAAGCAGCCGGACTGCGAACGAAACACGCCGCTTTGGCAACAGGCGAGAGCGTTTCAGGCGCTGCGGCCGTGGCTATTTTATACATGGCTATTCTATAATAGAACAAAATTATCCCTCTGTGTTGAGGGGGAAATAGGGAAAGGATCTGTCATATGGATACCCGAACTGCCTACGAATCCTGGCTGAACGAGCCATCTCTGGACGAAACGAGCCGCGCGGAACTGCTGGCGATTCAAAACGACCCGGACGAAAAAGAGGAGCGCTTTTACCGCGAGCTGGAGTTTGGCACCGCGGGGTTGCGCGGGATTCTCGGCGCGGGGACAAACCGCATGAACATCTATGTCGTGCGCCGCGCTACGCAGGGATTGAGCAACTTTCTGCTCGGCTGCGAGGGGGCAAAGGAGCGCGGGGTGTGCATCGCATATGACTCGCGCCTGTTTTCGGCGGAGTTTGCAAAAGAAACTGCCTGCGTACTCGCGGCAAACGGCATTCAGGTATATCTGTTTTCAACGCTGCACTCCGTGCCGCAGCTTTCGTTTGCGGTGCGGCATCTCGGCTGCATTGCGGGCGTGGTGATCACCGCCTCGCATAACCCGAGCAAATACAACGGCTACAAAGTATACTGGTCCTATGGCGGACAGGTTGCGCCCGAACAGGCGGCGGCTATCTATGGCGAAATTCAGAGCGTGCCGATGTTCGGCGCGCATACGATGGAGTACGACGCGGCGCTCGCGTCCGGCATGATCAAGCTGGTTGGCAAAGAAGAAGACGAAGCGTATTATGCCGCGACGGAGGGACTGCTGCTCAACCCTGATCTGGTGCGGCGGCGCGGCGGCAGTCTGCCGATTGTGTATACCCCGCTGCACGGCACCGGCGCGGTGCCCGTGCGCGAGTTGCTTACCCGCGTTGGGTTGACGAATGTGTTCACGGTACCGCAACAGGCCGCGCCGGATGGGCACTTTCCAACCGTCACCGCGCCAAACCCCGAGGATCCGAACGCGTTTCGCCTCGCCATCGCGCTGGCGGAGGAAAAGGGCGCGCGCGTTTGCCTTGCAACCGACCCGGACGCGGACCGGCTCGGCGTCGCAATCAAGACAAAGGACGACCAATGGCTCACGCTGACGGGCAACCAGATCGGCTGTATTCTGCTCGAGCATATCCTGTCTTCGCTGCATCGTCAAAAGCGCCTGCCGGATAACGGCGTGGTGATCAAGTCCATCGTATCCACACGCCTTGCGGACGCGATCTGCGCGGCATACGGCGTATCGCTCGAAAATGTGATGACCGGGTTTCGGTTTATCGGCGAAAAGGTGGACGAATATCAGACCAGCGGGGAAAAGACGTTTCTCTTTGGCTTTGAGGAAAGCTTCGGGTTCCTCGCGGGCGGCCTCGCGCGGGATAAGGACGCGGTCTGCGCCGCCATGCTCGCGGCGGAGGCTTGCATCGCTTATGCGGAGCGCGGCATGACGCTCTCCGACGCGCTGGATGAAATCTACGCGACCTATGGATTTTACAGCGAGAGCGTGAAGAGCTATACGCTCGAGGGCAAGGAGGGCATGGAGAAGATCGCCGGGGCGATGGCGCACCTGCGCGAAACGCTGCCGACGGCATTTGCGGACACGGCGGTGCTGACAAGCGAGGACTACCTCGCGCGCCGCTGCCAAAACAGCGACGGCACGGCCTGCGACATATCTCTGCCGCAGTCGGATACGCTTCGATGGCTGCTCGCGGACGAGAGCTGGATTGTCGTTCGTCCCAGCGGCACCGAGCCGAAGCTGAAGCTCTACATCGGCGCGCGCGCAAAGACGAAGCAGGCGCTGACGGCGACGCTCGCCGCGCTGATGACGTACGTCGATGCGCTGCTGCAGGGGTATCTGAAATAATCCAGTGATCCATTACGAAAAACAGCGGCGCTTTTGCCGCTGTTTTTCGCCAAATACCGGCTTGTTCTCTGCACTCAACCGATGCTTGAGTCGCGCAAAACCGCAACTCAAGCATTGCTTGCTGGCGTTGACCCGCGCTCAACCAGTATGCTGAATGCGTACCGAACGAAAGGCGGTGGCATCAGAGCATGCGATTCTTATTGAAAAAAAGATGGGTTTGGACGAGAACCCCGGAACAGCTGGAGCGGGCATATCGGCAAATGCTTGCGGATCAGGCGTATGAAACGTGCAAAACCCAGGCGCTCTGCCTGCGGATGCAACTGCCGTGGATTTGAAAGGAGACGAAACGATGTTTGATTCGGTGGAGATCGGACGGCGCATATCGCGCTTGAGAAAAGAAAGGGATATGACCCAGCCGGCGCTGGCGGACATTATGGGCGTGAGCTTTCAGGCGGTCAGCAACTGGGAGCGCGGCGCCTCGATGCCGGACATCAGCAAACTGCCGGAACTGGCGCAGGTGCTGGGGGTTACCGTGGATGAGCTGCTCGGCGGCGGACGCGGCGGGGAACTCATCCGCAGCGTGCTCGACGGCTCGGAGGAGACGTTTGTCCGGCAGGAGCGCGTAACGCTTTCGGAGGCGGGCGAGGCGGCGCCGCTGCTCAAGCCGAGGCAGGTGACGCGCATCGTCAAGACGATTGAAGAAGAAAGCGAAAGGCGGGAGACGAAGAGCGAAGACGCGGATAAAGCCGCGCGCACTGCGCACGACGGGTTTTCCGTCGACAGTCTCATCTCCATCGCCCCGTTTCTCGACGAAGAGTATCTCGACGAGCTCGCGCTTCGCCTCGCGCCGGATGTCGGGCTTTCAAAACTCACGGCGCTCGCCCCGTTTATTTCCGAACAGATGCTTGATCGTATTGCCGGGGAGGCGTTCTCTCGTTCTTCGCATCTTGCTGAGCTTGTGTCCCTCGCGCCGTTTCTCTCCGAAGAAGCGCTCGACCGGCTGGCGTTACGGGCGATGCAAGAAAAAACAACGCTTGGCGAACTTGCGTCCCTTGCGCCGTTTTTAAGCGAGGAAACGCTGGATAAAATCGCCATATCCGCCGCGCGAAACAGTGCGGGAATGGGCGAGCTTGCCTCGCTTGCTCCGTTTTTGAGTGAGGAAGCGATTGGAAAGATCGCCCTCGAGCGGGTTCAAAGCGGAGGCGGGGTGGCGCAGCTCGCCGCGCTGGTTCCGTTTCTGGAAGAGGATGCTCTGGATACAATTGTTCAGGCGGCGCTGAAAAACAATCAGTCGCTTGGCGAGCTTTCCGCGCTGTTTCCGTTTCTGCCGAAAGATACGTTGAAGATGTTGATTGAAACGGCGCTAAAGAAAAACGATGTGGCGGCTCTATCCAAGCTCTCGGTGTTTCTTTGAATCATCGGCCCATTGATCACAGAAAACGCGCTCGTCGGCGCGTTTTTTTCTCACTTTACAAGAACTTTGTCACGCACTCAAAAAATAACAGGCAGGCGAAATTAATTTTATATATTGCGCCGGATTCGTTGACTTTGACGATGCGCGGGCATATGATGAACCTAGGGATTTGGAATCCCGCAATTCTAATATTTTCTGATCAGGAGGGCAGGCATGAACGCCTATATACAGCGGGTACTGGAAGAAGTCAAGAAGAAAAACGCAAACGAACCGGAATTTCTGCAGACGGTGGAAGAAGTGTATTCTTCGCTGGAAGCGGTGGTGAACAAGCATCCGGAGTACGAAAAGGTCGGTCTGCTGGAGCGCATGGCGGAGCCGGAACGCGCGATTTCGTTTCGGGTCACCTGGGTGGACGACGCGGGCAAGGTGCAGGTCAACCGCGGCTATCGCGTGCAGTTCAACGGCGCAATCGGGCCGTATAAAGGCGGTTTGCGGTTCCATCCGTCGGTCAACCTGTCCATCATGAAGTTTCTTGGCTTTGAACAGACGTTTAAAAACAGCCTGACCAGCCTGCCGATCGGCGGTGGTAAAGGCGGCAGCGACTTCGACCCGCGCGGCAAGAGCGATGGCGAAATCATGCGCTTCTGTCAGGCGTTTATGAACGAGCTATACCGGCATATCGGGCCGGATGTGGACGTTCCGGCGGGCGATATCGGCGTCGGCGCGCGTGAAATCGGCTATCTCTTCGGGCAGTACCGCCGGATCAAGGGCGGATACGAACCCGGTGTGCTGACGGGTAAGGGCATGAGCTTTGGCGGAAGCCTGATTCGTCCCGAGGCGACGGGGTACGGCGCGGTATACTATGTCAACGAAGTATTCAAACACGAAGGCGATACGATCAAGGGCAAAACATTCGCGCTGTCCGGCTTTGGCAACGTGGTCTGGGGCGCGGCGAAGAAACTTGAAGAGCTTGGCGCGGCAGCGATTACGCTCTCCGGTCCGGACGGGTATGTCTATGACCCGCAGGGCGTGCTGGGCAAGAAGATCGAATATCTCGTCGAAATGCGAAACAGCGGACGCGACAAGGTGAAAGACTATGCCGACCGGTACGGCTGCGCGTTTTATCCCGGCGAAAAGCCCTGGGGCGTCAAGGCGGACGTGTATATGCCCAGCGCGACGCAGAACGACGTGAACATGCTCTCGGCCAAGAAGATCGCTGCCTCCGGTTCGAAGTATTATATCGAGGTGGCGAATATGCCGACGACGAACGACGCTTTGAGCTTTTTGATGGAGCAGAAGCACATGATCGTAGCGCCCAGCAAGGCGGCAAACGCCGGCGGCGTTGCGACCAGCGCGCTGGAGATGAGTCAGAACAGCCAGCGTCTGAGCTGGAGCGAAGCGGAAGTGGACGAAAAGCTGCACGGCATCATGAAAAATATTCACGACAACTCGGCAAAGGCCGCCGAAGCAAACGGGCTTGGGTACAACCTCGTTGCGGGCGCGAACATCGCGGGGTTTGCAAAGGTGGCGGACGCCATGATGGCACAGGGGATTATTTGAACGAAGAGGAACAAACCGCCCGCGTCTGCTAGGACGCGGGCGGTTTTCTTTTTGTAAAATTGCGATGGAATCGGTTTTTCGCCAGGAAACATCTATACGAGTTGTATGAAATTTGTTATACTGGTTTCAATCAAACATGGAGGTGACGGATATGGCAACAGTGGAACAACTCGTTAAACAGTATGAAACAGACAAGGCCCTGCAGGCAGAAGTCGCCGAAATCCTTGCCGACGGCAAAGTCACGATGATGGAATTCATGTCGTTTGCCAGAAAGCATGACGTTGCAATCTCGCTCGACGAACTGCCCAAATATCTGGAGCAGGCAAAAAAGCTCGGGTTCATGTAAGGAAGGGACGCTTCACCCGCCGATGAATTCCTTGCAAACGGCGCGTTGATGATAGATTACGAAGCGTAGAATAACATTAATTTGGGAGGTTTACTATTATGAGACTCAATCCGCCAAAAAAAGTAACGTTCTGGGTATCGATTTTTGCATTTGTGATCGGCACGGTTCTGTCGTTGGGCGTGATTCCGGCGATTCCGATAGTCGTCGGGCTGATTATCTCGATGCTCGCCTATCTGCTGCTGGTGCTCGGTCTGCTCATCAAAGGACTTTAAACAACGAACGCATTCCATTACAAAGAGAGCCGCAAGGCTCTCTTTTGTCATGTGTCATGTAAAATTTGGCTGCGCGCTGAACCAACCGCCTGATGGCGGGCTACTCCATCGGTTTAAATCCTTCGCCGTGTACTTCGGACGCGTTTGTTACGAAGATGAACGCCTGCTTATCGACCTGCTTGACGGCCTTGAGCGTCTGCGCAAACGAATTGCGCCGCACGACCAGCATGAGCACGTGCTTTTCCCGCCGCGTATAGCCGCCGCGCCCCTGCAAAACGGTGACGCCCCGCCCAAGATCTTCCGCCAGAAGCGCCAGAATATCGTCTCCGCGCTCCGTGACGATGTAGATCACCTTTGCGTGGTCGACGCCCTGCATGATCGCGTCGATCGTGCGCGTGGTGACGAATATGGTCACGATGGAATACAGCGCGACTTCGATATCGCGAAATACGAACACCGCAAACACCACGACCGTGGCGTCGACGACGAGCAGCAGCGACCCGACCGAGAAATTGGGAAACACGCGGTTAAGCAGCAGACTGATCAGATCCGTGCCGCCTGTGCTCGCGCCGCGCACAAATATGACGCCCATCCCCGCGCCGCAGAGCACGCCGCCGAGCACGGAAGCCAGCAGGACGTTGTTCGTATAGGGCGGCAGGACGTAAGAAAACAGCTCGATAAAAGCGGAGAGCAGCAGGGTCGCCAATATGGTTCTGGCAAGCGGGCGAAATCCCAGCCGCCACCAGGCGAGCGCCACGAGCGGAATGTTTAAAATCAGCGACCATACGGCGACGGACAAAGGCGTTAAATATGCCAGCGCGGTGGAGAGGCCTGAAACGCCGCCGGGCGCGATGTTGTTGGGGATGGTAAACAACACCAACCCCGCCGCGACCAGCGCGCTGCCGACAAGAATTGCGAGAATATCGATCACCCAGTTTCGGGCAGTCTGTTTCATCATCATCACGACCTTATGCTGCAAAAATGCGGCGCGGGAAAATAATCCCGCGCCGAACGTATCGAGTTGTTACGGGTTCAGCCCCTTGAGCGAATCGGGCAGGAACAGGCCGTCCTTGCGGATCATTTTGCCGTCAAACCAGATCTCGCCGCCGCCGAACGCAGCCGTCTGGATGCAGACGATGTCGAGGTGCAGCTGGCTCTTGTTGCCGTTGAACGCGTCGGCATAGGAGCAGCCGGGGGTAAGATGGAACGATCCGCCGATCTTTTCGTCATAGAGCGTGTTGCCGATGGACTTTGTCACCGCGTTGTTCACGCCGATGGCAAACTCGCCGAGATAGCGCGCGCCCTCGTCCGCGTCCAGCATTTCGTTAAAGCCCGCGGAATCGCCGTCGCAGCTTGCTTCGTCGATATGCCCGTTTTTGAAGACAAGGCGCGGATTGTCGAATTTTTTGCCATAGCGCATGGCGGGCGTGTTGTATTTGACAACGCCGTTTGCGCTGTCCCGCACGGGCGCGGTGTAGACTTCGCCGTCGGGGATGTTCATCTGCCCGTTGCACGGAATGACGGGGATGTCCTTGATCGAGAAGGTAAGATCTGTGCCGGGCCCGACAAGACGCACCATGTCGGTCTTTTCCATGAGCTCGACGAGCGGCTCCATATCGCGGCCCATCTTCTCATAGTCCACCAGCGCGGCGGAAAGGAAAAATTCATAAAAATCGTCGTAGCACATGCCGGCCTTTTGCGCGTCGGCCATGGTCGGCCAGTGCAGATAGACCCATCTGCGCTCGTCGATGATCAAGTCGCGCAGTGCGCGGCGCTGGTCGCGGTAATAGGTCAGCGCGCGGGCGTCCACGGCGGAGAGCTCCGCGTCGTTTTCGTCCACGCCGATATCCACATGCGCCGCGAGGTGATCCCAGTATTTCAGCTCCCATTCAAGCTGCGCGTCGATGGCCGCGCGGGACTCTTCCGGATGCTCCGGATCGATGAAGCCGAAGAACTGGCGGCTGATTTCGTCGTCCGAAAGTTTAACATATGGCACGGCGCCGATGGCGTGCGCGCGACGCTGCAGGGATTTGATGAGGGGTTTTGCGGGAATGCCGCCGTTGATTTCAAAAAGCTCGCCTCTTTGGAGCCCGAGGGAATAGTTCAGCAATAGATCGGCGAGCCGATCGAGTCGTTCATCACGCATATTGAACCTCCTTATGCACTCTGGACTCTATTCTATAGCAAACGGCGCGTTACTTCAACACCGCAGAGCCATGTAAAAAAAGACGAGAGCAGTCGCTTTCGTCTTTTGTATACTTTGAAATCCATGGTTGATTGATACGGGTCGTTTTTTAATTCCTCCGCGACCGATTTGCCAGCGCGAGGAGACGCAAAAAGCTGATCAGCGACGCGACCGCCGCCCAGACATAGGTCATTGCCGCGGCATTGAGCACCCTTCGCGCGCCGTCGCTCTCGTCGTAGGTAATATAGTTGCCTTCTTCCAGCATTCGCAGCGCGCGGGACGAAGCGTTGAACTCCACCGGAAGCGTTGCAACCTGAAACACCAGCATGGCGCCGAATAATATGACGCCGATCATCGCGAGGTTGTAGCTTCCCATCATCAGCCCGAGGATGACGATCCAAGGCGCGGCGAAAGAGCCGATGGAGGCGACGGGAAGTATCGCGTTTCTCAGACGAATCGGCACGTAGCCCTCCTGATACTGCATCACGTGACCGATTTCATGCGCGGCGACCGCGATGGCGGCGATGCTGCTCTGGCCATACACCTGCGTGCTCAAGCCCACGACGCCGTTTTTTGGGTCGTAGTGGTCGGTCAGAGAGCCCTGTACGGCCGTAATCTGGACGCTGCTGCCCGCGCGGTTCAATAGCTGCTGCGCAATCTCTTCGGCGCGGTAGCCGGAGGAAACCGGCGTCTGCGCAAATTGATTGAAGGTTTTCTGCACTTTGCTCTGTGCATAAAAGCTGATGCCCATTACAACGAGAAGCAGGATGATGTAGATCCCGTCTCCCGATCCATAGCCGAAATACATAGTAATTCCCCTCCTGTATTCTGCTGCAAGTATACCATATCCGCTGCGCGGGAACAGCGGATTTCATGATCGTTTGCAATTCGACCAAAATTCAAACAAAATGCGCCGTATCGGGGTTTTCTTGGCGGCAAAATGTGGTATACTATCCCTTAACCCAAAACCCGAATATAAACAGAGAGGTATTTTTATTATGGCGCTCAAATTATCTCAGATTCAAAAATCGCCGGAATCGTATGCCGGCGCAATCGCCGTATGCGGTTGGGTGCGCACCGTGCGCGAGGGGAAAACCCTCGGCTTTGTCGAACTGACCGACGGCACCTGCTTTTCTCCCGTTCAGGTCGTCTATGAGCGCGACGATCGAAATTTGGGCAATGGGCTTTCCACAGGGTGCGCAATCGCCGTTTCCGGCGAGCTGGTGCTAACGCCGGACGCACCGCAGCCGTTTGAAATTCGCGCGGAGGAAATCGCCATTGAAGGCGCCTGCCCGCCGGACTATCCGCTCCAGAAAAAGCGTCACACGCTCGAATACCTGCGCACCATCCAGCATCTGCGCCCCAGAACAAATACCTTTCAGGCGACGTTCCGGGTGCGTTCGGTGGTTGCCGCGGCGATTCACGAGTTTTTTCAGCAGAACGGCTTTGTCTATGTGCATACGCCGCTGATCACCGGCTCGGACTGCGAAGGCGCGGGCGAAATGTTCCAGGTGACCACGCTGCCGCTCAAAGAAATTCCGAAGGACGCCGACGGCAACGTCGACTTTTCGGGCGACTTTTTTGGCAAGGCCGCAAACCTGACCGTCTCCGGCCAGCTCTATGGCGAGGCGTTTGCGCTTGCGTTTCGGGATATCTACACATTCGGCCCGACATTCCGCGCGGAATACAGCTTCACGGCGCGCCATGCCGCGGAGTTTTGGATGATCGAACCGGAGATGGCGTTCTGCGATCTTGCGGGTGATATGGACGTTGCCGAGGCGATGATCAAATACATCATCAAAACCGCGCTGGATCGCTGCCCGGCTGAAATGGAGTTCTTCAACAAGTTCATCGATCCCGGTCTTTTAGAGCGGCTGGATGTCGTGCTGAACAACGATTTTGTCCGGCTGAGCTATACCGACGCTGTCGAGCAGCTGCTC
Source organism: uncultured Christensenella sp. (assembly GCA_964383635.1). Taxonomy (GTDB): domain Bacteria; phylum Bacillota; class Clostridia; order Christensenellales; family CAG-138; genus UBA7703. The sequence continues at coordinate 180,519 of CAYLIG010000004.1, forward strand.
AAGAGCGGTGCGGAGTTCAAGTATCCCGTGGAATGGGGCCTGGAACTGCAGACCGAACACGAACGGTATCTCACCGAACAGATCTATCGGTGTCCGGTGTTTGTAACGGATTATCCGAAAGACGTCAAGGCGTTTTATATGCGCCTCAACGACGACGGCAGGACCGTCGCCGCGGCGGATCTGCTGGTGCCGGGCGTCGGCGAGATCATCGGCGGCAGCCAGCGTGAGGAGCGGCTGGATATGATCGAGAAGCGCATCGCGGAGCTGGGTATGGAGATGAGTCAATACGGCTGGTATCTGGAACTTCGCAAATACGGCGGGGTGAAGCATGCGGGATTTGGCCTCGGGTTCGAGCGCATCATCATGTATATGACCGGGATGCAGAACATTCGGGACGTGCTGCCATTTCCGCGCACAACGAGCAACATGGAGATGTAATTCGTCCGCATATCAAAAGGCGCTGCAGATAAAGCAGCGCCTTTATTTCGTTTGACGTTATGGTTCGGGGTCGATTGTTTTATGCGGCGGCTGCAGCTGGAGTCCGGATTTCTTTTCGTAAGAGGCTTCTTCCGCGCGCCGGTGCATGAGTTTTGCATGGTGACGGTTGTCCGCTATGGTTGCAACCGCAAGCGCCACGACCGTAAGGCAGAAGATCAGGATGAATATGAAGCTGACCCCGCTTGTAAGAAAGCCCATGCCGGGGTTGTACTGGTTTAAAATTGCCAGCGTGAGGAACACGCCGGAAAAAATGACCGAAACATGGGAAGCAATGCTGCGAAACTTTCGCATAATAGAACAGCTCCTTTGATATTGGATGGAACGATTGAACAATAGCCGGAACGGCATTATTGTGGATCGTCGCCTCCAAAGTAGATAATGTCGCTGATGTTGCGTCCGCCCTTATAAGGATTTCCGATCACTTCGCCCTGAAAAATCATCATGGAGGACTGTCCGCCGTCGAGATTATAGGCGTCTACGCAGCCAAGGGAGATCATGATCTGAGAGAGCTCATCCAGCGTCAGGCCGTTGGAAGTTTCGCCCTGTCGGCCATCTGCGTAGACCAGACAATAGTGTCCGGGCTCAAAATAACCGAGAGCGGCGCGCGGGTTATGCGCGATGATGGCATTCGTGGTGTTGTAGCTGCTCGGCACCTGGCCGTTGTCGATCAACTTCGGGCCGAAAGACCAACTCTGATATGCGCCGCGGGCAATTGCCGCGTTCAGATCAAAATCGGACTCATAATAGCTCTCCATCACGCCGTCGCCATACAGGATGCAGACGTCTCCCGCGATCGAGTCGCGATAGAGCGTGCCGTTTCGAATGACAAGGCCTTCGGGGCGAGCCCGGTTGCAGTCGCCGGAGAGCGCTAAGATGGCGTTGTTGTCGCTTGCCATTTCGCTGGGCAGGGCATATCCGCCGGGATACGATCCGCCCGCAAAAGCGGTTTTAAACCCCAGAATATTGCGAACCCAAACATCGGCAATATAGTAGACCGCGGTGTCGGTTCGATACTGCGTTACAACGATGCGCAGATTGTCGTCCGCATAGCTGCCGAGCGCACCTTCTGTGTTGAGCGCGCCGGTCGGAAAAGTTGCCGAAAAGTCGCCGGGTGCGGGGGTTGGAGACGGGGTTGGGGTAGGCGTGGGCTGCGGCGTTATGGCCGGGGTCTCGGTCGCGTTCGGTTCAGGCGTTACGGTGCTGGCAGCGGGAGTCGCCGTTGCTTCCAAAAAGATGGTTCGTAACGGCTGGGTTGCATCGGTTTTCAACACGAACGCAAACAGATAAAAAACGCCGAGCATGGCGCCGATGCCCAGGATATCCAACAGGATAACCCAAAAGATGGGCAGCGGCTTTTTGTGGTTCATAGCGAAGGTCCTTTCCGATGTACCGGGCATGCAGTCCGCCGATGCGGATTGCGCTGTTTGATGATAGACGCAAGTGCCTTGAAAAAGCAAGAATCCCTGCAAAATGCAACAGTAAATTCACAACCGGCGCTACAAAATGACAAAATGCCGCCATAAGAAACGGCGTCGCCAGAAAATGTGCGTATAAAAAAGTGATAAGAAAAAAGAGGATACATAAAGCATCCTCTTGTCCGAGTGGATATGGCTCTGTTATTCGGCAATCGTTAGCGCAACCTGCATCATATCGTGGAACGCGGTCTGGCGTTCTTCCGCCGTGGTTACCGCCCCGCCGATGAGCAGGTCCGAAATCGTACAGATGGCCAGCGCTTTTTTACCCGCGCGCGCGGCGTTCATATAGAGCGCGGCGGCCTCCATCTCCACGGCGAGCACGCCGAGTTTCGCCCATTCCAGCGTGCCGTCCATTCCTTTTTCGGAATAAAATACGTCGCTCGAGAGAATGTTGCCGACCTTGTAGTTCAGGCCGCGTTTTTCGCATTCGTCCACCGCGCGGCGCAATGTGCCGTAATCCGCGATGGGGGCATAGGAACCCGCTATGCCGTATTGCGAGAAATAAGCGGAGTTTGTGCAGGCGCCCTGACCGAGCACGATGTCGAACAGCTTCAGGTCCGGGTGCATTCCGCCCGCCGAACCGATGCGGATGATGGTTTCCACGCCGAAGAAATTAAACAATTCGTAGGAATAGATGCCCATACTCGGCATTCCCATGCCGCTGGCCATGACGGAAACCCGCTTGCCTTCGTAGAAACCGGTATACCCCTGAACGCCGCGCACATTATTGACGAGCTCACAGTCTGTCAGGTATGTGTCGGCGATGTGCTTTGCACGCAGCGGATCGCCCGGCATGAGGACGGTTTTTGCAAAGTCCTCCGGACTGCAGCCGATGTGCGGGGTCATATTAGCAGTTTTCATGAAATACCTCCGACTATAAATAATAGATGTCAATTAGAACGCAGATTGAGTATATCACAGATCGATCCTTGCCGCACGGGCGGATAAATTCCTTGACAATCTTTTTTCAGCAAGGCTAAACTAATTTGTAACCCTTATTGGTAAAAGGAGGAGAAAGCATGTCCAAGTCGTCTATCCCGCAGGGCTACCATTCCCGTTTGGGGCTCTATGACACACAGAATGCCATCGAAATCATCAAGACTACGTTTTTAGAATCGCTCTCGGCGGTGCTGCGGCTCAAGCGCGTATCCGCGCCGCTGTTCGTAAACCCCGCGGAGGGACTCAATGACAACCTCAACGGCGTCGAGCGCCCTGTTGCGTTCGACATTCCCGCGACAGGCGGCGTTGGCGAGGTGGTGCAGTCTCTTGCCAAGTGGAAGCGCTTTGCGCTCGGCCGCTATGGATTCCGCCCGGGGAAAGGGCTCGTGACCGACATGAACGCCATTCGCCGCGACGAGGCGCTGGATAATCTGCACTCCGTCTATGTTGATCAGTGGGACTGGGAGAAGGTGATCACGCCCGAAGAGCGCAATGAAGAAACGCTGAAACAGACAGTGCTGAACATTGTTGACGCGATCTATTATACCCAGCAGGTCGTCTGCGCGAAATACGACGCGCTCACGCCGTTCGTCAGCCGGGACGTTACCTTCGTTACCGCGCAGGAATTGCTTGATTTGTACCCGGATTGTGACCCAAAAGAACGTGAATATCGCTTTGTTAAGCAACACCCGACGACGTTTGTCATGGGGATTGGCGCAAAATTGACCGACGGCAAACCGCATGACGGGCGCGCGCCGGACTATGACGACTGGCAGATAAACGGGGATATTTTGTTCTATAATCCGCTGCTCGACTGCGCTTTTGAAATCTCCAGCATGGGCGTTCGCGTGGACGCTGTAACACTGGATAAACAGCTTTCCCTGGCCGGATGCGACAACAGGCGTTCGTTGCCATTTCACAAGATGTTGTTGGAGGAGAAGCTTCCGCAGACGATTGGTGGTGGTATCGGGCAGTCGCGTTTATGCATGTTATTATTGAATAAAGCCCATATCGGAGAGGTGCAAAGCTCTCTGTGGGATGCCGAGACCATGGCATTATGCGAGCATGCCGGTGTAACACTTTTGTAACGAAAACGCTTTTCATTCAGTCGTCATCCAATTCGGATGACGACTTATTTTTTTAGACTTTATGCGAGTTTTCAAGTTACGTCGAAACAATTTTGAAAAACAGCAAGAAGAGGCATTTGCTGTAAATTGTGTCGATGTAACAATTTGCTTCCGGCAGGCGACGGCAAATCAAGCAACACGGATGTAACAAAAAAATAGGAAACGGATAAAAAACTCAAAAAACGTACTAAAGTTCACAAAAAAAACATATGTATAAAACCGCAAAGCAACGGCTATGTAATTAATAATTTCTAAAATATGATACAGTTACAAAAATATTCGTTCAGCTACGGGTTAAGCCTGTACGCGCTACCTAGAAGGAGGCATACTCATGAACTGGTCGCAAATCAAACGAGTCCTCAGCTTAGCGCTGTGCGCCTTGATGGTGTTAACGTTGCTTCCGACCAACACTTTGGCGGAAGATACAACGACACCTGAAACGACGACAGCTCCGGCTGCTACGGCGACACCGACCGAAACGGCTACGACGGAAGCATCGGCTGCGCCGACGCCTGCCGCGGATATTACGCCTGCGCCGTCTGCGGATGCGGAAGAAACGCCGCTGCCGACGGAGAGCGCTGCGGAAGAGACGCCGCTGCCAACGGAGAGCGCTGCGGAAGAGACGCCCGAAGCTACGCCTGTCATGTATGTTGTGAACTTCGTGATCAACGGGGTGACCAATGTGAGCCTGCAGCAGACGGTGGAAGAGGGCCAGACCGCGATCGCGCCGAGCAATCCGGCCACGCCGGAAGGGGATGAGTTTGCCGATCAGGTATTTCTCTACTGGTATGCCAAGCCGAACGAAGCATATAACTTCTCGACGCCGGTTACCGGAAACCTTGTGCTGTATGCACAGTTTGGGCTGACGGACGAAGCGCCGGATGTCGAAGAAGAGCCAATCGTCGCGGATGAAGAGATTCTGTTTTCCGCCTTTTCGATGGAAGGTGGAATTCTTCCCGAGGATACCCCGCTCTGGACCTATACGTTCGTTGCGGGCGGAGCAACGGTTGACACGAAAATTGTAGCCGATGGCGATACGCTCGAAGAACCCGCAATGCCAACTGCTCCGGACGGGCAGACGTTTATCGGCTGGTATACCGCCTCCGATGTGCTATTCGATTCCTTTGGCGTTCAGACAGTTACGGAGGACGGAGCGACCACGTTGACCGCGAAGTTTGTTACGGCCTATTATGTCTTTTTCCATAACCAGTTCGGCGCCGTCATCGAGACGCGTACGCCGGATGCCAACAATCTTGTATCCACGTCCAATATTACAGAGCTTCAGCTTGCCTCCACTGAAGCGCTGATCGGTTGGTCGACCGTTTCGGGCGGAACGACGGATGTCGGCGCCAGCGTGACGATCGACGGCGCGAATATCGATCTCTATCCAATCATCGAGAACGTCATCTGGATTACGTTTGATTCCGTCGGCGGAACATATGTCTCGCCGATGCATATCGCGCCCAACGAGGCGCTTACACAGGCCGCCGTGGATGCGCATGTCCTTTCGGAAACGGGGCTTTCGGCCATTGAAAAGCCCGGGTATACATTCTCAAGCTGGTCCGGGTTCACCTTTGGCAATACACCGACGGAGAATGTTACGCTGAGCGCCAACTGGACGGCGAATAGTGTTGGATACACAGTGCTGTTCTGGCAGCAGGCCGTCGTTGGCGACTCCTATGCTGTCGTTGCGGTGGATACCGTAACCAGCCGTACGGCGCTTTCCGGATCGACTGTTTCCCCTGCGCCTGAGGACACAACGAAATCCTACAAAGGGTTTAATTATAACGCGACAAAATCGGTTTCCGTTACCGTAATGGGCGACGGAAGTACAATTCTGAACGTTTATTATGATCGCCAGATTTGGACGGTCAACTTTCTGCTGAAAACAAGAACCAGCAGCTATACGTATAATAACAACAACAGCTATACGGTTTGGAACACGATTTCCGGACGCTACGGCTCCAAGCTGAACTATTGGCCGGGTGCGACGGAGACAAACAGCTATTACAGCGGCGGAACAAGCGGATACAGCTTTACAAACTGGATGATTAACACGGCGTACAACGGAACGTATCTGACGTATCTGGAGATCTATGACGACGGCGGGTCGACCATGTTTAACAGCGGCGTCATGAACCTGTACGGCATCTATCAATATAACGTTTCGCTGAGCTATACCATAAACCACTACCGTCAGAACCTGGATGGTTCCTGGCCTTCCTCTCCGAGCCAGGTCGCATATGCATACAGCAGCGGCTCTTTCCTGATCAACAATCGTTTTGAAGGATTCACTGCTTATCAGTATCAGAAGGATGGCGGTGCTTGGACGACGGCTGTCGCGGGCAGCACGTCTGTTTCCTATATTAACAATACACTGAACATCCGTCACACCAGAAACAGCTATGATTTGACGGTTTATAACTTCAATACGCTTCTGAACACGACAAGCGTACTATATGAAAAACCGCTGAGCACCTATCAGCCGGCGCAGCCAAGCCGCCCGAGCGGTATCCCGTCCGATTACATTTGGGCGGGCTGGTATACCACGCAGCAAGGGTATGCAGGCAGCGAAGTGGACTGGAGCTCAACGATGCCTGCGCACGACCTGATTGTTTACGGCGTGTGGAAAACGCCTACGTTTTCAGGCATTGCGCACTCGGTTTCCTTTGGCACCTCAGGCGGAATCACCGTTGACCTTGGAACGATCGAGTATGGCGGAACAATCAGTGCCGCCGCTCTTTCGGCTGCGCAAGCGGCAGCCGAGGCGGACAAACCAAATGAAACAGACACATTTGGCGGCTGGCTCATTTTGAAGAACGGCTCACTCGTATTATTCAATGCGAGTATGCAAATCTACGAGGATGTGGTGCTGTATCCGATCTGGATCAGCTCGCTGAGCTATTCTGTCAGCTACAGCCTCGGTGAAGCGACCGGAACCGCACCGACGGATACCATGGGGTATGCGCCCGGAAGTCAGGCGGAGGTCAAGGCGTATACTTCCTCGTTGGTAACGCCGCCGGCGGATAAAGTATTCATTGGCTGGCGTTCGAGCGTCGACAGTAAAATCTACTATCCCAAGAGTGCAATCACGATCACGGCGGACACAACGCTGACCGCGGTCTGGGTGTATTCTTCGGTTTACGTTACGATTACCTATAATGGAAACGGCGGCGCAACATCCGGTGGCGCAACGACGTTTACCGGCGGAGCGGTGAACAACACCTACCATACGGTGCAAGGGAACAGTTTTCTGTATACCGGCAAAGTATTCGTGGGTTGGAATACGGCATCGGCCGGAACAGGAACCTGGTATTATCCGAATGACAGCGTACTGCTGGGTGTGAGCGTGGTTGGTGCGCCCGGAACGCTCTACGCCATCTGGGAAGACGAGACATTCGATGTAAGCGTTACCGCCGCACCGACAGCAGGCGTGACGGCAAAGAGCGGCGCCGGTACGTATGTATACGGCACGAACGTGACCGTGAACTGGATGCTTGCGACTGGATACGAAATCACAAGTATTACGGACAACGGAATTTTGGTGCCCGCCGCGTCTTACGCGGGCAACAGCTATGCCATCAGCGGCATTCTGGAAGACCACGCAATCGTGATCAACACGCAGATGACGCTCTTTACCCTGACCTATAACGGCAACGGCGGAACGGTTGGCGGAAACGCGAGCTACAGCACGACGAAGACGATGGGCACGAGCTTCAGCGTGGATGCGAATTCGTTCATGAAGAGCGGGTATTACTTCCTTGGCTGGAGCACGGATCCCGCCGCGACGACGGCCGACCCGGCATATGCACCGGGCAGCAGCGTCGTCATGCCAAGCGCCGATCTGACACTGTATGCGGTCTGGGCGGAAAAAATGGCGCTGACGCTGACGGCAAATAGCGCGACAGCGAACTATGACGGAACCGTTAAGAGCGTCTCCGGTATTTCCTCCAGCATCGCCGGGCTGACCATATCCGGCGCGAGCGCGAGCGCAAGCGGCACGGAGCCGGGCGTTTACGCAACGAGCTTTGTCAATCAGGCGAGCCTCGTGCTGACAAGCGGCGGAGAAAATGTGACGGATCGATACATCGTTACCTGGGCGGGCGGCCAGTTGACCGTGAATCCGCAGGTGACGTATATCGTCAGCGCAACCGGCGCGGTGATCGGCACCGAGTGGGTGGCATATGGAACGGGAGATGCAACCTATAACGTAACCCCGCCGCAGAGCGTGACCGCGAGCGGCGTGAACTATTATTGGACGGGCGAATATAATCCCGCATCGGCAAACGATCTGACTGAAAACACAACGATTGCTGCAACATATGTTCAAAACAAGACGCTTGTAATTACGGCGGACAGCAAAAGCTATACGTATGACGGAACGGAGAAGTCTGTTACGACAGGCACGCTATCCGATCCCAGCCTGACGGTGAGTGGGTATACCGTTTCCGGCAGCGGTACGAACGCGGGTACTTATACGACCACCGTTACGCTTGGCACGGTTGTCGTTATGAGCGGTACGACGGACGTTACCTATCAATATAATGTGACGACCGCGACTGGTCTGCTGACGATCAATCCGGCGACAATGAACGTGACGGCAACGGGATACTCCGACAAGT